>CALIBQ010000043.1 GCA_938049385.1 uncultured Anaerolineae bacterium | reverse complement strand
CGTGTGCAGCAGGAGGTAGAGGCCTGGGCGAAGACCCGCAATGCGGCGCAGGCCACCGTCGAATGGCGCTTTACCACGACCGATGCTCGGCTTAAGTTCCATCGCCTATATCATCAATAATTATTGTGGTGAAGTACTAGGCTGGCGGCGACATACTCCACCAGCGCATGGTTCCCGGGCATCTGCGCTTCCAGCCTTTCCAGCAGATGTATTGTCCATGGCACCCACTGACTGTGCAGGTCAACCAATGTCCCGTCCTTATCGAAAGCGATCAAGGACGGGTGGAACTCTAGGTTTCCGATGCGTATCATGTCCGATTCACTCTGCGCGCCAAGCGGAAATGATTACCGCAGTGTGCCGGCCATCACTGCGGCCGGCCGTTGTGCAGACCCCCGACGCCGTGTCCCGCCACGGCCTGGATATGGAACTCGGAAATATCGCCGCGGTAAATTTCATGGTCGAATTCGATGGGCACATCCTGCCGGTTAAAGGTCAATCGAGTGAGGAGAAACGCCGGTGAACCCGCCGGCACTTCTAACAGCCGGCCCTGCTCCGCATCCAAGGCCGTCAGCGAAAGGCGAATCTCCGCGCGCCCCAGCTCCACCCCGTACTGGCCGGTCATAATTCCCCACAGGGAGCGGTCGTTGAGATCGATCGAGATGATGCCGGGACAGAGGTCTGACGGAAGGTACACGGTCTCGATAATGGCCGGCTGGCCGCTGGCCAGCCGCAGGCGCTGGATGAGGTAGATCGTTTTGCCCACGGGCAGGTGCAGATACTCGCGGATTTCCCGGCTGGGCAGTTCCTCCCGCACTTGCAAGACTCGCGCACCGGGACGATATCCTTCGCCGCGGATGGTGCCGGTAAAGGTGGCCAGCCGGCCCGGCTCATAGACGAGCCTGGAAGGTCCCACAAAATACCCCACGCGTTCGACCCGGAGGAGCATCCCTTCCTGCTCCAGATTGCGCAGAGCGATGCGCACGCTTCCCCGGCTGACGTCAAGACTGCGGGCCAGGTCGCGCTCCGAGGGCAGGCGGTCACCGGGTTTATAGGTGCCGGCGCGGATACATTCTCGGAGGTAATTTTGAACCTGGTTATGGACCGTATCGAACGCCTGGGGCATCGCGGCCATTCCTTCTGGTATATACCAGGTACCAATCATAGTATACCATCATCCCTGGGGTTTGTCAAGGGATTTTTTTGAGGGTGTTGAAAAAGTCTGGCAGTTGAAACGGCGGCGGTGTTTGCGAAGCCGGCGCCAGCTTCTTCGCCTGGCGTTGAAGCACCAAGCTTACGGTGCCAAGCCCCTGCGGGGCTTCGCTTCCTGAGCCGGCGGCTTCCAGCCGCCGGCGAACCCCCGCCAAGCGGGCGACCGACCTTCTCGGCCAAGTCGAGAACAGCCAAGTAAGGTACAGAAACCCCAATCCCTGTCCTCTTCCCCGCGTAGGAAGGTGTAGATGAAAGGGATGTTTTGGGCCATAGTCACCAACAGTTTTTTTCAATACCCTCTTTCACCCCTCTGAAAAATGATATACGCTTCTTGTAAATGCTACATGAACAGCATGTTAACAATATGTTAACAAAAAGGTT
Source organism: uncultured Anaerolineae bacterium (assembly GCA_938049385.1). Classification (GTDB taxonomy): domain Bacteria; phylum Chloroflexota; class Anaerolineae; order JACIWP01; family JACIWP01; genus JACIWP01. The sequence continues at coordinate 69,084 of CALIBQ010000043.1, read as the reverse complement.
AGTGATGAACAGCAGAAGGGCTTCGCTCTTTCAGCATGCGGCCTGGCGGCTGAAGCCACGGCAACAACTGCGAAGTCTGCGCAGTTTCAACTGCCAGGCGATGAGCCAATACCTGCAAATCGAATGGCTTTTTCAACATCCCCCAAATAATACTTGATTTTATGCAAAGTTGTGGTACAATATAACCAGGCGAGTTAATATTAAGCGGCCTCTATCACTGCCCAGACAAAACATTGGTGCTTTCCACGTGATCCTGGCGCCGCGAGGAGCCGGCGGCGTGCCGGCTCTCAGCATGGCTCACCAAGCGCGTGAGCCGGCAGGAGGATAATTATGCGCGATGCAATCGAAGCATTTCTGCAGTTTCTGGAACTGGAAAAGGGATATTCGGGGAACACGCTGGCGGCATACCGCAACGACCTGGAGCAGTTCGCTCAGGCTATGGAGGCAGAGGGCATAAGCTCCTGGGAGCAGGTCAATCAGGATGTCATCATAGATTACATCATGAGCCTGCGCGAGCGGGAATACGCCTCCTCCACGGTGGCGCGCAAAATCGCCGCGCTCAAATCGTTCTTCCATTTTCTCGCCGCGGAGGAAATCATCTCCGACGACCCGACGCTGAACCTGGATTCCCCTAAGGTCAAAAAGCGCCTGCCGGTCACCCTCTCCTACGAGGAAGTGGAACGACTGCTGGAAGCGCCCAAAGGTTCCAGCCCTAAGGCCATTCGCGATAAGGCCCTGCTGGAACTGCTGTATGCTACCGGCATGCGCGTCACCGAACTGGTATCGCTGGACCTGGAGGATATCAATCTGGCTTCGGGGACGGTTCGGGTGACGCAGGGCAAGGGGAGCAAGGAGCGCATCATCCCCATCCACAGCCGGGCGGTGGAAGCCCTGCGTGAGTATCTTGCCAAGGCGCGGCGCATGCTGTTGAAAAGCCCGGACGAGCGCGCCCTGTTCCTCAACCATCGGGGCGAGCGGCTGACGCGCCAGGGGCTTTGGCTGATTATCAAACAGTACGTGCGGGAGGCCGGCATCAAAACTGAGGTTACCCCGCACACCCTGCGCCATTCCTTCGCCACCCACCTGCTGAACGGCAAGGCCGACCTGCGTCACGTGCAGGAACTGCTGGGGCACGCCAATATCTCCACCACCCAGATTTACACCCATATCTCCAGCGAACGCCTGCGCGAGATTTACGACGAGTCCCACCCGCGGGCCAAATAACCGGCACATCCATGGCGCGATGATGGTAGTTCCCGCAGGACAGACACCCTGCGGGAACTCTGTCAATAGGGTCACCGAGAGGGTGGTGACACAGCATGCCCTGGCAGTTGAAACTGCGGCCGCAATTGCGAGGCCGGTGCTGGCCTCCCAATCACTGTCGTGTTGGTCAGGTCAACGGAGCTGTTGAGCGTCTTGTCAGCACTTTCGCTACTGCAGGAGAGGCGTCCCATGCTCACACCGGTTCATCCCCAGGTGGTGGTCAGCAAATGCCTAGGATTTGCCGCCTGCCGCTACAACGGCCAGGTGATCCCCGATCCCTTTGTCGAGCAGTTGCGTCCCTTTGTGGACTTTCTTCCGGTGTGCCCGGAGGTGGAGATAGGGCTGGGCGTGCCGCGCCCGCCCATCCGCGTCATCCAGCGCGACGGGGAGCGCCGGCTGGTTCAGCCCGAGACTGGCCGCGATGTTACCGAAGCCATGCAGAGCTTCTCGGCGTCCTTCCTGGCCGGCCTGCCGGCGGTGGACGGCTTCATCCTCAAGAACCGCTCCCCTTCCTGCGGCATCAAAGACGTCAAGCTGTATGCCGATACGGCGAGCGAATCACCGGTGGGCAAGGGGCCCGGCCTCTTCGGTCAGGCGGTGCTGGAGCACTTCGGCCATCTGGCGGTGGAGGATGAAGGCCGGCTGACCAACCTCGTCCTGCGGGACCACTTTCTCACCAAGCTCTTCACCCTGGCTCGCTTCCGCCGGGCCAAAGCCGCCGGCACCATGGACGAGCTGGTGCGCTTCCACACCGAGCACAAGCTCCTGTTGATGGCATACAACCAGTCGCGTCTGCAGGCCATGGGCAGGGTTGCGGCCAACCCAGCGCGCCGGCCGGCGGCCGAGGTCTTCACCGACTACGAACGCCTGCTCTGGGAGGCCCTGGCGCGGCCGCCGCGCCGCACCGCCGGCATCAACGTGCTGATGCATGCGATGGGCTATTTCTCGGCCAGGCTGACGCCGGCGGAAAAAGCCCTCTTCCTCGATACCCTGGAGCGCTATCGCGCCCGCCGCGTGCCGCTCAGCACCCCGGTCTACATCCTGCGTTCCTGGATCGCCCGCTTCGAGGAGCCGTACCTGGCGCGTCAGGTCTTCTTCGAGCCATACCCCATCGCCCTGGCCAGCCCGGCGGATTCGGGCAAAGACCGAGAGGTCGAATGAGAGGGGGAGCTATCATGCGAAAGCCACTGCTGTGGGCCAGCGCCGGCCTCCTCATCCTCCTGCTGGTGGGGCCGTTCCTGGTGCCGGTGCCGCCGCTCCCGGATACCGTGCCGCCGGAGGAACTAGCGGACCCCGACAGCCGCTTCATCGAACTACACGGCATTCGCGTGCACTATAAGGAACAGGGCGCAGGCGAGCCGGTCTTCCTGCTCCTGCACGGCTTCGGCGCCAGCACCTTCTCCTGGCGGGAAGTGATGACACCCCTGGCGTCTATGGGGCGGGTCATCGCCTTTGACCGGCCGGCGTTCGGGCTGACGGAGCGCCCCATGCGCGACGAATGGGGGGATTTCAACCCTTATACGCCGGAGGCGCAGGTGGAGCTGACCCGCGCCCTGATGGATGCGTTGGGCGTGGAGCGGGCCGTGCTGGTCGGCAATTCCGCCGGCGGTACCGTAGCCGTCCATTTCGCGCTCACCCATCCGGAACGGGTGCAGGCACTGGTGCTGGTCAGCCCGGCCGTCTACGTTGGCGGGGGCGCGCCGGCCTGGCTGTCCCCTCTGCTTCGCACGCCCCAAGCGCGCCATCTCGGCCCACTGCTGGTGCGCCGCATCCGACAGGGCGGCATGGAACTGCTGGAACTGGCTTGGCATGACCCGGGCCGGCTCACACCTGAAATCCTCGAAGGCTATACCAAACCCCTGCGCGCGCAGAACTGGGACCGCGCGCTGTGGGAATTGACGGCCGCCAGCCGGCCCTTGGGGCTGGAGCGCAGACTGCATGCGCTAACGATGCCGGCGTTGGTCATCACGGGCGACGACGATCGTGTGGTGCCCACGGAGCAGAGCATCCGGCTGGCCGGCGAACTACCGCATGCCGAACTGGTCGTCATCCCGAACTGCGGCCACGTGGCGCATGAGGAATGCCCGGACGCCTTCTTGGAGGCGGTGCAGGCGTTCGTGCGGAAATTGGCAGCCAAATAGGCGCCGCCGGCGTCTATGGTACAGCGCCAGCAGGGGCAGGCCGCCGCGGCGCGCCCTTCGCTTTGACCCACATGTGCCTGTCCCGTATAATGGGGCTGGATGTACTGCCGCAGGTACAGAAGGAGTGCGAGGCGTGACAGAACACTTCACATACGAGGACTACCAGCGCGCCGCCGGCGTCATCCGGGAGCGCTTCCCACTGCCGGCGCGCGTCGGGCTGATCCTGGGCTCCGGTGTGAATCCGCTGGCCGATGATATCGCCGCGCAGGCTGTCATCCCCTATGCAGAGATTCCCTATTTCCCCCGGCCCTCGATCGAGGGACATGTGGGCCGGCTGGTGTGCGGGACGCTGGAGAACGTGCCCATCCTCTGTCTGCAAGGCCGCGCCCATTATTACGAGGGGGTCTCCATGGCGCAGGTGACATTTCCGGTACGGGTGCTCCAGCTTCTGGGAGTGGACACCCTCATTGTCACCAATGCCGCCGGCGGCCTGAACCCCGATTTCAAGGTCGGGGACCTGATGGTCATCACCGACCACATCGGTTTCACCAACCTTACGGGTCTGAACCCTTTGCGCGGCCCCAATGACGAGCGCCTGGGGCCCCGCTTCCCCGACATGACGCATGCCTATGACCGAGAGCTGATCCGGCTGGCAATGGAAGCGGCTCGGGAGGCCGGCGTCCCCTTGCACAAAGGGATATACGTCGGGCTGTCCGGTCCCTCTTTCGAGACGCCGGCCGAACTGCGCTTCCTGCGCGCCATCGGCGGGGATGCCGTGGGCATGTCTACCGTGCCGGAGGTGACGGTGGCCCGGCATGCCGGCATGCGGGTGCTGGGCATCTCGGGCATCAGCAACATCGCCATTTTCGACCCCGATGAGCGGCGCGAGGCCAGCCATGAGGAGGTGCTGGAGGCCGGCGGGCAAATTGCCCCGCGCCTGCGCGCCGTCATTCGCGGGGTCCTGCGCCGGCTGTACCCGAGCTAAAGCGTCCATTATACCCGTGGGAGGCCCACGACGGAATGGCTGTCTTCATCCGCCTGGTTCAGCAGTACAGCCCCTGGCTGTATGGGGTGTGCGCCGTCATTGCCCTGATATTACTGCGGGCGGCCTGGCTGGCCCGCCGGGAACGCCTGCAGGCTATCTTTTCCCTGGAGAAAGAGGCGGCACGCAACCGTGAAATGCGCATCTTCAGCCTGGCCATTGTACTGCTGATCGTGGTCGGCGTAATCTATCTGATCGAGCATCAGGTGGCGCCCAATATACCGCTTGCGGAGGAGGAAACCCCGACACCGCTTCCCATCTTTATTCCTACTATTACACCGACGCCGGCGCCTCCTACCCCAACTTCCACCCCCACGCCGCGCCCCACGCGTCCCACGCCGGCACCTGCTACCCCACCGACACCCACAGAGACTCCGACGCCGGTTGTGCGTCCGCCGGCCTGCCCCAATCCCGGCGTGCAGTTGACCGCGCCGGGGATGAACGCGGCGGTCAGCGGCGTGGTGACGCTCATTGGCACTGCCTCCATTGACCGCTTCCAGTATTACAAGGTCGAGATGGGGGTCGGCGCTCAGCCGGCGGAGTGGTCCTTCCTCTTCGCCAATCAGTCGCCGGTGGTCAACGGGGTCCTGGGACAGTGGGATACTGGGCCGCTCCCTGCCGGCACCTACTCCCTGCGCCTGGTCGTCGTGGACCAGACCGGTAATTTCCCCCCACCCTGCCAGACCGTCGTGCAGGTGGTGAAATAGCCACAGCTTTAACCTGAAATCCCAAAGAGACCGCCCATGACCCCTGTTCGCGCCGTCCGGAATATGCTACACTGGAACTGCATCTGTACGCATCCTGGGGAACCATCCACGCGTCCAGGGCGTCTAATAGGCGTGAGTGAGCGGTCCTAGCCGCGGGAAACAAGCCATTTCACGCATGAGGAGGTTGTGCCGGATGTCGAAGAATAACATGCTCGCGCTGATTATCACGGTGGTGGTGCTGACGGCTGTTGCCATGTTCGGCACGCAGTTCGCCGGCAGTTTCAATATGCCGGAAGCCGAAGCCGCCGCGGCCACGCCGACGCCGCTACCTGTGACCACATCTGCCCAGACCCAGCCGGCGGCCTCGGGCCTGCCCCGGACTATCACGGTAGTCGGGCAGGGCAGTATCTCCGCCGCGCCAGATATCGCCGCGGTCGTGCTGGGCGTCAATGTCTCCGCCGCGACGGTGGAGCAGGCCATGGAAGACGCCTCGAACCGCATGGATAAGATCATGGCGGCGCTGAAGAAGCTGAACATCTCCGACAAGGATATCACCACCAGCAACTACAGCATCTATTACGAAGAGCCGCCGCGCTACGAGATGCCGGCAGTGTCCAAGGGCACAGAAGGCACGGGCGAAACGCCGGCCGGCGTGTACCGGGTGTCCAACATGGTCACGGTGAAAATCCGTAAGCTGGACCAGGTAGGTGAGCTGATCGACGCGGCGGTGACAGCCGGCGCCAACAGTCTCTGGGGCGTGAACTTTGACCTGGAGGACCGGACGGAGCTGGAAGCGAAAGCGCGCGCCAAGGCGGTAGAGAATGCCCGTCTGCGTGCGGAAGAGCTGGCCAAACTGGCCGGCGTGAAGGTCGGTGGGGTGGTGCAGATATCCGAAGTCATCGGAACCGGCGGAGGATATTACCCTATGCCCTCTGCCGTCAGAGCGGCCGCGGCAGAAATGGGCGGCGGTGCCGGCCCCATCTCCCCCGGCGAACTCGAGATTTCCTACCAGATTCAGGTGACCTTCGAACTGCAGTGATCTTGAAGCAGATGCACATGAACAGCCCCCGCTGTCCAGCACAGCGGGGGCTTTCGCGTCAGCGGGACTGCCAGCGGGCCAGCCCGACCTTCACGAACAGCCACGGCCCGATCCAGCTCACCACCAGCGCCACCAAGAAGTAGCGCAGCAGGCGCACCGGCGCGCTCTCATAGCCCGCCGGCAAAACCTGCTGGGCGGCCCAGCGCGGGACGAGGTAAAAGGCGAACACGAGCACCAGGCCCAACAGGAAGCGGGCAGCGCGCTGAGGCACTGGCCCGGCCGGCGAGAAGCGCACGAAGCGCCGTTCCAGCGCGATCCCCAGGTTCAACCCGAACAGCGCGCCGGCCACCACGGCTGGGCTGACATCCCCCTGCCCTTCCGGCATCCCCAGCGCCCACGAGCCGAGCCACAGCAGGGCCGGCACTATCAAAGCTAGCACCAACTGCGCCCCCATCGTCAGCGGGCCAGCCAGGCGCGTCAGGTACCTTTCGGCGGCGGCGAAGATGAGCAAAAAGGCGGCGCCTACCAGGTAGCCGGCCAGCACATCTTGGGGATAATGCACTCCCAGATAAAGCCGCGAGAAGCCGATGCCGAGGATGAGGAGCACCGCCAGGAGCCAAAAGCCGGCGCGACGTGCTCTGCCGGCCAGATAGCCCCAAACCGCCGCGGCGTTCTGCGCATGGCCGCTGGGGAATGAGGGGTCGGAGACCTCTTCCAGGCGCACAATGCGGGGGTCGGAAGGGCGCGGGATGGCGAAGAGGGCCTTCAGGCCGGCGTTCAGCCAGCCCGACAGCAGGACGACGTATGCCAGGCCGATGCCGGCCAGCCGGTCAAAGCACCAGTAGACCAGCGGGAGGAGCACCAGATAGGCATACGTGGTGCCCAGGCCGCTCAATCCCTGGAAGAGCACATCGAGCCAGGGCGCGCGAAGCCTCTGAATCCAGAGGAGCACCCCTGTTCCCCAGTCCGTCAGTGAAAGAAGCCAGGACTGCATCGTCTTATCACCTCCCGCCGGCGTGCTTGCTCACAGCTTGAGCATATGCGCGATCACCGAAGCACAGAAGACCATATCATCCAGCGCGATGTACTCATCGGTGGAATGGACGTGTTCCATGCCAGTGCTGATGTTTACCGTTTGCACCCCACGCGCGTTGAAAATATTGGAATCACTGCCGCCCACGGTCGGGATCAAGGTTGGTTCCACCCCCAACTCCCGCAGGCTCCTGCACAGCATCTGCACGATGGGAGCATCCTCCGGCACGCGGAAGGCGTCGTATTTGCGCTGGACGTGGGCTTCGATGCGCGCGCCGTGCCGGCCGGCGGCCTCCTCCAGACAGCGGAGCATGGCATCCACCTGCCGGCGCAGGCGCTCTTCCTCCAGACTGCGCGCCTCGCCTTTCAGCTCCACCCGGTCCGGCACCACATTGGTGGCTGTCCCGCCCTGGATGACCCCGATATTGGCTGTGGTCGCCTCGTCAATACGCCCCAGAGGCATGGCAGCGATGGCCTCCGCCGCCACCCGGATGGCGTTGACGCCTTCCTCCGGCGCGCAGGCGGCATGCGACTTCTTGCCGTGAATCACGATCTCCAGATGGTCATGGGAGGGACCTTGGACGGTGATATAGCCGCGCGGGCCGCCCATATCGAGGACAATGCCGTGCCGGGCGCGCAGACGGGAGATGTCCAGCCCTTTCGAGCCTTTCAAGCCGGTTTCTTCGCTGACGGTGAAGACTACATCCAGCGCCGGCACCTCCTGCCCCCGGTGGGCGCGCTCCCGTGCGATTGCCAGCAGTTCCAGGATGATCGCCACGCCGGAGGTGTCATCGGCGCCCAGGATGGTGGTGCCGTCACTGCGCACCACCCCATCCTGCACCACTGGTCGGATGCCGCGGCAGGGGTCCACATGGTCCACGTGGGCACACAGCAGGAGGGGTTCGCCGGCCCCTTCCAGCCGGCCGATCAGATTGCCGGCGCTGTCCACCTCTGTCTCCAGTCCCAGCGCCTCCAGGCGGCGTGCCAGCTCCTGTATCACGGCGGATTCCTCGCCGGATGGGCTGTCAATACCTAGCAAGGCAAGGAAAGTTTCCAGCAGGCGGTCAGGGTTCACCGATGTAGGGTGAGAATGGGACATTTTCAGCTCCTGAGGAGAGGATGACGGCCAGTCGAAAAAAGCAGACTACGTGCGCGCCCGCTCGAGCATTTCCTGTGCGCTCTGGAGCGTGGCGGCACTGACCGCTCCGAGCATGCCGGCCAACGTCTCCAGCCGTTCCGCATCGGTGAGGGGGCGGATGAAGGTAACGGTCCTGCCGGCGCGCTCCGCCTTGGTCACGAGGTACTGGACATCGCCGGCGGCCGCCAACTGCGGCAGGTGGGTCACGCACAGCACCTGATGGAAGCCGGTCAGCCGGCGCAGTTTCTGCCCCACCAGTGTGGCCACCGCACCGCCGATGCCTGTGTCAATCTCATCGAATATCAGGGTGGGCACCTCATCCACTTGGTTCAGGGCGTTTTTGAGGGCCAACATGAGCCGCGATGTCTCGCCGCCGGAAGCCACCAGTGCCAGCGGCCGCAGGGGTTCGCCGGGGTTAGCAGAGATCAGGAACTCGACCTGGTCCACGCCAGTCGCGTCGAAGCGCAGGCGCTTATCCCCAACGAAGGCGCCGGCCGGGTCCTCCTGCTGGGTCAGGCTGATGGCGAAGCGCGCCTTCTCCATGCGCAGTTCGGCCAGCTCCTGCTCCACGGCGTGGCATAAGGTCGCCGCCGCGGCGCGCCGGCGTTCGGAAAGCTCGCCGGCTGCCCGGCCAATCTCGCGCAGAAGCTCCAGCTCCCTGGCCTCCAGCGCCTCGATGTGCTCGCCGGCGTGTTCGATGCGCGACAGCTCCTGGCGGGCGCGCTCTGCGTAGGCCAGGATATCCGGGATGGTATCGCCGTACTTGCGCCGCAGGGAATAAATCAGGGAAAGGCGCTGTTCGATCTGTTCCAGCCGGCGGGGGTTGAATTCGATGCTGTCGCGATATTCCCGCATGGTGCGGGCAATATCCTCTATCTGGTAGAGCGCGGTCTCCAGCAGACGGCGCGGCTCTTCCATGCTGGCGTCGAAGCGCACGATATCAGCAAGATGTTCCAGTGCTCGCGCGAGCAGGTCCACCGCCGGCAGGGTCTCCAACCCCTCGCTCTCGTATAGCGCCTTACAAACGCCGTCGGCCAGCTCCGCCAAGCGTTCGGCATTGGCCAGACGGTCGCGCTCGACCTTCAGCTCTTCCTCCTCGCCCGGGTAGAGCTTGGCAGCCTCAATCTCCTGCAGCTCGTACTGCAGGCGGTCCACGCGGCGGGCAATCTCCCGCTCGTCCTGCCGCAGGGCCTCCAGCTCCTGGCGCACGCGGCGCAGTTCCCGCACCAGGGCGGAGACCTGTTCGCGCAGTTCGACCAGGCCGCCGTAGCGGTCCAGGAAGCCCAACTGCTCCTGCCGGCGCAACAGCAGGGTGTTATCCCCCTGGCCGTGGATATCCACCAGATATTGGCCGATCTCCTGCAGGAGGGAAAGGGGCACGGCGCGGCCGTTGACCCGGCAGACGGAGCGGCCGCCCAGGCGCAGGTCCCGCCGCAGGATGAGGGTGAAGCGGTCGCCGGCGGGGGCCTCATCCAGGAGGTCATGCTCCTGCAGGATGGGCAGGATGCGCCGGCCGGCCGGGCCGGATACCTCGAACACCGCTTCGACGCTGGCCTGCGGTGCGCCGGCGCGAATCTGGTCCTGTTCCAGCCGGCCGCCCAGTGCCGCGGCCACGGCGTCCACGATAATGGACTTGCCGGCACCGGTCTCGCCGGTCAGGACGTTAAAGCCCTCGTGGAAACTGACCTGCAGATGCTCAATAATGGCGAAGTTCTCGATCGTCAGCTCAACTAACACGGTCTCCTCTGCCGCTCACCTCAGCCGCATGGACAATGTGCTGGCATGCAGGACGATGAAAATCAGAAATGTCAGCCAGGGCAGAACCCCGATCTGCCACCAGAGGATGACCAGCCCCAACATTCCGCCAAAGACGCCCGCGGCGCTGGCAACCAGCCATGTGTATCTGCCCCGCCGGCGCCCTACGGCACGGCGTGCCGCCTCCGCGATGCTCCCGCTGATAGGCGGCGTCAGGAAGAACATGAACAGCCAGCCATAGGGCAACATGGACACCAGCCAGGGCAGGAACGCGCCGACGAAGATGCTGAGGAACAATGTCACCGCGGCGGCGATGGGATAGTCCCAGGGTTGGGCGTTGAAGAAATGGGCCTGAAGCTCTGCCACGCACTCCTTACACCGGTAGCCCACCGGCGTCTGGACGGCGCACTTCACACAGATGGGTTTGTTACAGCGATTACAGCGCAGTACGGTCTCGACGTTCGGGTGATTGGCGCAGTACAGCACTTCCGCCGGCGGTGCCGGCGTCTGCTGACGGTCCAGCCAGGCCAGGCCGGCCAACGCCTCGGCATTCTCCGGCTCCAGCTCCAGCACTCTCTGGAAACAGCGCCGTTTCTCCTCGGGCGAATCCACCACGCCGCTCAATCCCAACCAGGCGGCCACTGCATCGGGATCGCGGCGCAGAGCCTCTTCAAAATGCCGGCGGGCCTCCTCCTTTTCCCCGACCCGGGCGGCGGCCACCCCCTGACGGATCAGCTCATCCACCCCTGTGTTCATGTCCGCCAATGAAGCTTCTCCACCAAACTCTCGTAAAAATAGGTGCGCGGCTGTGTGCGCACAAAGCGACAGCGGTACGGGCTGATGCCCACCTGCACCACATCGCCATCCACCAGCCGCGCCTCGCCCTGGCCGTCCAGGATAAGCTGGGCGTGATGGTAGGTATGGACGGTAAAGGTCAGTTGGGAATCAGCCGGCAGGACCAGGGCGCGGTTAAAGGCCAAATGCGGCGCCACCGGTATGACGAGCATTATCTCCAGGTCCGGCGCGAGGATGGGGCCGCCGGCGGAAAGCGCGTAGGCGGTCGAGCCGGTCGGCGTGGCGACGATGACTCCATCCGCCACATAGGTGGTCAGCGGCGTGCCGTTCACGGCCGCCTCCACATGCAGGACGCGCGCCAGCTCCCCGCGCCCCACCACTACGTCGTTGAGGGCGTCGAAGGTGCCCAGCGGCTGTGTCTGCCGGCTGGCGGAAGCCCGGAGCATGATGCGCTCCTCCACCCAGTATTTCCCTTCCAGAACTGCCGGCAGGCGCTCGCGCCAGTCCTGCGGGGTAAATTCCGTCAGAAAGCCCACCCGTCCCATGTTAATGCCCAGGAGCGGGACGTTGTACACGGCGCTCAGCCTGGCAGCGCGCAGGATGGTGCCGTCGCCGCCCAGGGTAATCACCATATCCTGGTGATTCAGATGGGCGAGCTTCTCGCCCTCTTCCAGCGCCGAGTCAATGCGCGAGGTAATACCGCGCTCTGCCAGCCATGCGGCAATCTCCTCCGCCAGGAGGCGCGCCGCCGGCAGGCGCGGATGATGCAGAATGCCGATATGCTTCACCGAAAGCGCTCCCCGATGCTCATCGAGTGCAGAGGACGTCAGCCCTACCGATGTCCCCTGCACCTCAGGCTGTGATATCCACTGTGACATCGCTCATTGGATCTCCCTGACGCGCCAGAAAGGCCAGGGTCTCCGCCACGCGCTCCGTCACCCGCCGCACCTGACACCCCCTCTGGCGCAGGAACTGCTCATCATCCTCGGTAACGCGCAGGTTGGCGCCGCCGACGATGAGCACTCGCCTGGCCCAACTGGCCTCCTCCACGGAAAAGCCGCACGCCGGCGTATGGCGCTGAAGGAAGCGCAGGACGGCGGACAGCTCCTCCTTGCTGGCCAGCGGGCGGGCCAGCAGGAGATAGAGGTCCAGCCCGGCGGTGGAGGGAGCGGGTTCCGCCTCGCCGGCCGGCACCGAAGCCTCGGACGCGGCCGGCAGTGGCTCCTCCCGACAAATGGGGGTGAAAACCACCTCGAAGACGGCATCCGTCTCCAGCTCCAGCTCCACCGCCGGCGTGATGCCGCGCGGCTGGAGCCAGTAACGGCCGGCGGCCAGCGGTGCCAGCTCGCAGTAGTACGGCCCGAGGGCCGGTTTGGACCCTGTCAGCCGCTCCATACCTTCCCATACGTCGTTCCAGATGCGCACGGGCAAACCCGCCCTGCCTTCCACAGAGCAGAGCACCATGGCGAAGCCCAGGTTGGCCGGCCGCCGGGTGATGTGCCAGCGCCAGGCCGGCATCTCCAGTTCCAGATATTTCTCATCCCCCGAGGCCAAGGTGATGCGGGATATTTCCAGGTTGGTGCCGTCAACGCGCAGAGCATATACCCCCGGGCGCAGATTGCGGAAGGCAAAGGATTCGTCCTGGCCCACCACAAATTCCTGCCAGCTTCCATCGCGGGCCAGGGATAAGAGCACCTTGCGGCCGGCGCCGCCTTTCAGCTTACCTTGCAGGCTGGCCGGCGGCCAGAAGGCGAACGGCTCCGGGGCAAAGGTGGGCGGGATGACGTAGTTCTCCTCTTCTGCATCGCCGAGCGGACGTAAAAGCTCGTACAACGGCCGGCCTACCTCCGGCTCCACGAAGTCGTCCGTCCGGGAACCGCCGGCGCTTACGGCCACGCCGCTCATCACCGCGGCGGCTTCTTCCGCAGAAGCCGGGCCGATGGGTTCCGCGAGCAGGCGGGCGCGCTTTGGCTCGGCGCCCAGGGCTTCCACTACCGGCAGACGGCCGCGCTCCCAGCGGGGGCTGACCCATGCCCATTCCTCAAAGGCTGGCTCAAAATGGCCCAGCGCGTAATTGCCAAGGACGGAGAAGGCCGCGCAGAAAAGATAGCCGGGCGCCGGCCGATGCTCTCCGCTGGTACCCATGAGCGCCTGTGCCATGGCCAGCACCTGCTCGGCATGACGTCGTGGGCTGATCGCCGGATAGCGGGGGTCGAAATGGTCCCCGACGCGCGGGCCGCCCGAGGTGCCCAGGATGGGGATGGAGCGGCCGAGATGCCGGCGGATGCGCAGGTCCAGCGCCTCATAGCGCCGCCAGCCAGCGGAGATGCTCACCACTGTGGCGTCGGGGTCCCGCCGGCGCTGGCGCTCCTGGTTCACCTCCTGCCGGCGCAGGCCGCCCCAGGTATGGCCCGGCCATTCCTCCGCCAGAGCCTCCTCGTACTCATACGCCGAGAGTGCCTGCCCCATCAGGTTCACCGGGTCATCAGGATACTCCAGGGGCAGGTTGCCTACGTGCATATAATAGGCCTGCCATACGCCGGCGCGCAGCAGTTCGGCATGGCCGGCCCTGCACAGCGCCCCGACCATGTCCCACTGTTCGTTCATCTGCAGGCACGCCGGCAGGCCCGGCAGGCCGCCGGCCTCCAGCACTATCTCCAGGTCGGCGCGTAGCGGCTCCACCAGCAGGGAAACCGCATCGCTGGGGATATGCGCTTCCTGCCAGGCGTGCGGGTCGTCGAGGCGTTCCCCCAGCTCGAAGTAGCGCACGCCCAGCGCGATGTAGCCGCGTATCACTTCCTCCAGGCCCTCCGCCGGCCGGCCCGGGTACGGCGCGAAGCGTCGGAGCTGGACGATGGGCATGATGTCATTTTCCAGCAGGAGTTCTGCCAGCGCCTCGCCGCCGGCATGCCGGAAGCGCACCCATTTGACGCCCAGCAGTTTCAGCAGGGGGAGCCAGCGCTGACGCAGGCGGCGCAGGCCGGTCGCCGCCGGCTCACCGAATGACCAGTGTATGCCGATGCCGGTATCCCCTTCTGGCCGGGGAAACTCATGCAGGTCCACGCCCTCTGCTCCTTATACGCGCCTGTCCCGAACCCAACCCCCATAAATACTAGGGAAGGGATGATCCGCGCGGACGGGGCGGAAGCCCCGATGGGCTTTGCCCCCCAGCTAGGGGCTTCCGCGCCTGGCAAACCTCCGTTACCTGCAACAGCCCTACATTTTGATTATACCTGTCCTCTGTCCCGACCGCAACTTACTGCGCTGCCGGCGGGGTGGGGAAACAAAAAAGGGGCAGGGTCTGGCCCCCGCCCCTCATGTACCGGCATGCGGAAGCGTTATACGTCCTCGATTTCGCCGGCGATGAACGCTTCGGTCAAGCGGTGCGCCTCATCGTCGCTGAACTGGATGGGCGGCGTCTTCATGAAATAGGCGGAAGGGGCCTTGAGGGCGCCGGCGATGCCGCGGTCCAGCGCCAGCTTGGCACAGCGCACGGCGTCAATGACCACGCCGGCGGAGTTGGGCGAATCCCAGACCTCCAGCTTCAGCTCCAGGTTGAGCGGCACATCCCCGAAGGCGCGCCCTTCCATGCGGATATAGCACCATTTGCGGTCCGTCAGCCAGGGCACGTAGTCGCTGGGGCCAACATGGATGTTCCCCTCTTCCAGCTCATACGGGAGCTGGCTGGTCACCGCGCCGGTCTTGGAAATCTTCTTGGATTCCAGACGCTCACGCTCCAGCATGTTGTAGAAGTCCATGTTGCCGCCGAAGTTCAACTGGTAGGTGCGGTCCAGGCGCACACCACGGTCATGGAACAGCTTGGTCAGCACGCGGTGGGTGATGGTGGCGCCGACCTGGCTTTTGATATCATCGCCGATGACCGGCAGGCCGCGCTCGCGGAAGCGCCGATCCCAATATTCCTGGCTGGCGATGAAAACGGGGATGCAGTTGACGAAGGCACAGCCGGCGTCCAGCACCTGCTCCACGTACCACTTGGTGGCCATCTCTGATCCCACCGGCAGGTAGTTCACCACCACATCGGTGCGTGTCTCCTTCAAAATTCGCACGATGTCGTCTGTGGAACCGGGGGCCTTGCGCACGACGTTCTTGAGGTATCTTCCCAGCCCATCGTGGGTCATACCGCGATACACCTTGACGCCCAGCTTGGGCACGTCGGCGAATTTGATGGTGTTGTTGGGATGGGCGAAGATGGCTTCCGAAAGGTCCAGACCCACTTTGGTATCCACCACGTCGAAGGCGGCAGTGAATTCGATATCGCGGATGTGATAGCCGCCCAGGTTGACGTGCATCAGGCCGGGTACTTCCTGGTCCTCTGGGGCATCTTTGTAATACTGCACGCCCTGGACAAAGGCGGATGCGCAGTTGCCGACGCCGATGATGGCGACACGCACCTTCTTGCTCTCAGCGGTCATAGATGGTCCTCCATGCCAATGTGATGGGCTTACAATGGCGACATTATATGCGCCTTTCTCGTTCTGTAAAATCCCGATAGTCCACATCCGGGAAGGGGTTGTCGAGGGCCTGGTAGCGGCCGGCCAGCTCCGCGCCGGCGGCCAGCGCCTCCGCCGTGCCGGCCTCCAGCGCTCGCGCCAGCTCCTCGAACCGCTCCAGGTGCCCCTGGAAGCGCTCGATGGCATAGGCGCGCGCTTGACCGGTGGTTACCAGGAACGGCCAGTCGCTTGCCTGCAGGAGGAGCAGTTCCCGCGCCGCTTGCTCAAGGATCTCCCGCGCCGGCCCTTCCGCCTCCGGATAGCGCGCCACCAGCGCCTCCATGCGCAGTTCTGCCTGATGGATAGGCTCCCACATCCAATGGGTGTCGGGGTTGTCCCAGGTGAAGTGGTTGCCGCCGGCGCCCCAGGAGGATTCCGGCAGGGCCAGCACATCCTCCGGCGGATGCGCCGTCAGATAATCGGAGGCAGTGGTCAGCTCGACTGTCCCCGAGGCCGCCAGGTTGCGCAGGACCTCCCGTATCCACAGCACTCCCTCGAACCACCAGTGGCCGAACAGCTCAGTATCGTACATGGAGACAATAATGCCGAAATCGCCTTGATTCTCGCGGGCATATTCGTTCAGCAGTTGCTCCACCAGGCCGGCGAAATGCCGGGCGTGTTGATACGCCTTGTATTCGGCCCAATCGGGATGGTACAGGTCTTTCTGGCCCAGGTCCAGCCGGGGGCCGGTAACGCGCCAGTACTGCATGCCCGATACGCCGTCCTTCTTATGGAACTCGCGGTAGTCGCCGTCGCCGGGGTATCCCCAATCGGCGGACCAGACCTGCATGCTGGTATGGTTGTTGCGGCCCATGACCGCCACTTCGGTGCCGGCGACATAGTAGGGGCGGTACGTGGTGCGCCGGGTCGGCTCGGTATAGCCGGCGATGGGCACGAGGTAGCGCTTAGGCACCTCCCCATACGGCCCGATGACACCCTCGCGTGCCTTGCCGATAGGGGTGCCGCCCTCGATGGCATGGGTCTCGCAGAAGAACAGGCCCAGGCGCTGTTCCGCCAGGAATTCCTCCAGGCCGGGTTTGCGCCATCGTCCCCCAGGCGCGTCCACATAGTACGCCGGCCGATAGGCGCATTCCGGCAGCCAGATGGCGCGCGGCCGGCGGCCGAAGTGGCGCATGTAGCTCCGCACGCCGGTGGCAAGCTGTCCGTGGATGGAGGAATCGCGCGCCAGCAGGGGCAGATAGCCGTGCGTGGCGGCCGAGGTGAGGATTTCGATACAGCCGGCGTCCTGCAGTCGGCGGAATGCCCCGATGATGTCGCCGCCGTAGCGTTCGTCCAGGCTGGCGCGGATATGCGCATACCACTGCGCGTAAAAGCCGGCGAGGAAGTGCAACTGCCGCTCGCTCACCGGATCAAAGCGGCGCAGGTCCGCTTCCGCCGCCTCCTGCTTCTCCTGGAGGTACGCGCGCAGGTGTTCCAACACCAGTGGGTCCGCCAACTGCTCGCACAGGATGGGCGTCAGGCCGATGGTCAGGTGAAAGGGAACGCCCTCTTCCTGCAGGTCATACAGCGCGTTCAGCAGGGGGATGTAGGTTTCGGTGACGGCCTCATGGAGCCATTCTTCTCCGTGCGGCCAGCGGCCGGCGCGCCGGCAGTACGGGATATGGGAGTGCAGGACGAAAGTAAAGGCACCTACCTTGTGTGAGTTGGTCATTTGCGCTTTCCTCCTCTAGAGCGTTTGGTCGTGGCAGGATGGTGGGGGGCCGGCATTGGTTTGGCGCGCGCTGGCGGCGCCGGCGTGGGAGCCGGTGCCGGCGGGGCCGCGAAGCTCGCCCGCCAGCGCATCAGGAACACGATGGTCACAGCCCACAGCGCGCAGACCACTGCCGCCATCAGCGCCGGCGGCACCACTACCAGCGTCTGATACGGCCAGACCAACAGGAGAGCTAACCGGCCCAGCACGTTCGCCAAGATGCTGGTCCACAGGCTGTGAGTTACTCGATAGAGCACGTTCAGCGCCAGCGCCACACAGAAGACAATGCCCAGGTTGGTGAGGAAGGGCAGGCCTGGCACGTGGCCGGCCGGCAGATAGAGGATGGGCAGTGGCGTCACTTTGCTGTCCCAGAACACCAGCAGGAGGGCGGAATATGCCAGGGAGGCCAGGAAGAAAGTTGGCACCAGGCCCCAGGCCGGCTCGCACAGGCGCTGAAACCAGGCGCGAAAGAGCATCTCCTCGCCGGCGGCGACCAGGAGCAGTGCCAGCATCATCACCACCAGCTCCAGGTTCAGCTCGGGGATGAACAGCTCGTGTCGGGCGAAAAGGCCGTAGTAGACCTGGGCGGCACCCAGCAGAATCCCCAGCACCAGGCCGGCGCCCAGCGCCTGGGGCCAGTTTTGCTCGCTGATGCCCAAGAACTCCGGCGGCCGGCGCTTAACCCACCACGCGTGCACGCCCGGCAGAAGGATGCACAGCGCCGCCATCAGCCAGAACAGGGCCTGCAGATCCGCTAGAGAAAGCCGGCGTCCCCCCAGCCAAATCGCGCCAATGACCAGCAGGGCAAATAATGGTGGGAACCAGGCCTCCCATCTGGGTTGCCAGGCGAACCAGCGCAGGTGCTCATCTTTCATCGCGTGGAAATTCCCCCTCAAGCCTGGTAACGCGGACGTCCAGAGTATAGCACGTTAGGGATGGGGTGTCAACGCCTGGCGGCTGAAGCCGCGGCAACTACTGCGAAGCCTGCGCAGGCCGACTTCGCAGGCGCAGCCGCAGTTTCAACTGCCAGGCTTTTTCAACGCCCTCTGCTCAATGAGGAGACTATCACCCAGATGAAGCCAAGGAGTGAGGCAACCTTACTACCCCTGTCAGGTTGCGGAGAATCCCGCCCATCGCATATAATGGGGCCGTACTACCGGCACTGCCCATGCTCCGTTGGGCCGGCGCCATCGTCGTCTCACAAGTTCCAGCACAGGAGGTTGCAGATGGCTCATCGTTTCCCCTCAGATGCGTGGATCAAGGCCTTATGTGCCGAGCTGAATGCCAGCGAAGCCTACGCCAACGCGGCCAAGAACTGGGAGGGCGATTTTTACTTCATCGTTGAGGCCGGCGGCCCGCTGGAGAAAGACGTATGGCTGTACATGGACCTGTGGCACGGCAAGTGCCGCGAGGCCTTCGAGGTCACCGACCCCGCCAGCAAATCCCCCGAATTCGTCATGTCCGCATCCTACGCGGACTGGAAAAAAGTGGTGCTGGGTGAGCTGGACCCGATCAAGGGGCTTATCTCGCGCCGGCTGAAGCTCAAGGGCAACATGAACAAGATCATGCGTGCGCCGCAGGCCGCCAAGGAGCTGGTCGCCTGCTGTACCAAGGTGGAAACGGAGTTCCCCGCCTGAGCCGCTCGGGCACACTCAGCCACCCAACCTACCACGCCAAAGGAGGCGCCTATGTGGTATTTCGACAGCCCCCATATCGTCTATGGGGAGGACGCACGCTGTGTGCTGGAGACGGTGGAAGGCCGGCGCGCCTTCATCGTCACCGACCCCACTATGGTGCAGTTGGGGTTTGTGGACGAGGTGCGCCGGCGCCTGCAAAGCGCCGGCCTGGAGGTCGCCGTCTTCAGCGAGGTGGAACCCGAGCCATCCCTGCGGACCGCCCTGCGCGGCGCCGAGGCCATGCGGGCCTTTGAACCCGACTGGATCGTCGGGCTGGGGGGCGGGTCATGTCTGGATGCCGCCAAGGCCATGTGGATCCTCTATGAGCGCCCGGATGTGGCACCGGATTCCATCAACCCCTTCGACACCTATCATCTGCGGCAGAAGGCGCGGCTCATCACCATCCCGACCACCAGCGGCACAGGCTCGGAAGTCACCTGGGCCATCGTGCTGACCGATACGGCCGAACAGCGCAAGTTGGGGCTGGGCACGCGCGAGTGTGTGGCGGACCTGGCCATCGTAGACCCGTACTTTGTCCAGGGCATGCCGGCGCGCCTGACCGCCGATACCGGCATGGACGCCCTCACCCATGCTTTCGAGGCCTATATCAACACCTGGCATAACGATTTCAGCGACGGGCTGGCACTGCAAGCCATCAAGCTTATCTTCACCTATCTCCCGCGTGCCTACCACAATGGGAAGGACATGGAAGCGCGGGAGCATATGCACAATGCCGCCACCATCGCCGGCCTGGCGTGCAGTAACTCCCTCTTTGCCCTGGCCCACAGCCTGGGTCATTCCCTGGGCGCCCTATTCCACATCCCGCATGGGCGCGCCGTGGGGCTTTTCCTGCCCTACACCATCGAGTACTCGGCACCTTCGGGCGCGGCGCGCTACGCCGATATCGCCCGCTTCCTGGGACTGCCGGCGGACGACGAGGAAACCGCCGCCTGGGCACTCTCCGCGCGGGTCCGGCAGTTACTGCATGATATTGACCAGCCGCAGTCCATCGCCGCGCTGAGCATCGCCCGCGCCGATTTTGATGCCCAATTGGAGGCGCTGGTGGACCGGGCCGAGAGCGATTCGCAGACGGTGACCAGCCCGCGTGTCCCCGATCGCGGTGAGTTTGCGCGTCTCTTCACCTATGCCTACGAAGGACGTCCCATTGACTTTTAGCCGCGGAGAATGCTCCAATGTACGGATACATGGGCAGGATACTGCTGGTGGACCTGACCGCCGGTCGGCTGGAGGATATCCCCCTGTCGGCTGAATACGCGCGCCAATACCTGGGAGGGTCCGGCCTGGCGGCGCGCTACCTGTATGACCTGGTGGATGTACATGCAGACCCGCTGGGGCCGGCCAATCCCCTGATCTTCATGACCGGGCCGCTGGTGGGGACGCGTGCCCCTTCATGCGGCCGGTTTGAGGTCTGCGCCCGCTCGCCGCTGACCGGCTTCTGGGGCGAGGGGAACGCCGGCGGCTTCTGGGGGCCGGCCCTGCGCTTCGCCGGCTACGACGGCATTATCGTCCAGGGCGCCTCCGAACGGCCGGTGTATCTCCTGGTGCGGGAAGGCCGGGCTGAACTGCGCGACGCGGCGCATCTCTGGGGCATGGACACCTATGCCGTCCAGCAGGCTGTTCAGCAAGAAGCGGGCGACAGCTCGCTAAAGGTGGCGGCCATCGGGCTGGCCGGCGAGAAGCTCTCTCCCTTGGCGGTGATTGTGAACGCGCATGGGCGCACCGCCGGCCGCGGCGGCATGGGTGCTGTGATGGGGTCGAAAAGGCTGAAGGCCATCGCCGTGGGCGGCCGGCAGAGCGTTCCCCTGGCCGACGCAGATCGCTTTCACCGTGCGGCCAAGGAGGCACTGGCCATCTTGCAGGAAGACATCTCCTCCCAGATGCTCCATCTGGGCGGCACCGCCTTCTACGTGGATATCGGCATGCTGGAGGGCGATGTCCCCTCGCGGTACTATACCCAGGGGCAGTTTGAGGGCGCGGAGCGGCTCAGCGGCGCGGCCATGGCGGACACCATCCTGCGCCGGGCGCGCACCTGCTTCGGGTGTGCGGTGGCCTGCGGTCGCGAGACGCGCCTGCCCCGCTTTGGGGTGGATGCGGCGGATGGGCCGGAGTACGAGACCATCGCCAGCTACGGCACCCAACTGCTGACCGATGACCTGGAAGGGGTAGCCTACGCCGGCCATCTCTGCAACGTCTATGGCCTGGATACCATCAGCGCCGGCAATACCATTGCCTTCGTGTACTATTTGTTCGAACAGGGCGTTGTCAGTGCCCAGGACCTGGACGGCCTGGAACCCCACTGGGGGGATATCGGGCCGGCTATCACCTTGACCGAATGGATGGCCCGCCGGCAGGGCATCGGCGGCCTCCTGGCCCAGGGTTCGCGCGCTGTAGCGGAGCATTTCGGCGTGCCGGAGCTGGCCGTGCACGTCGCCGGCATGGAAGTGGCCATGCACGACCCGCGCGCCTATACCGGCATGGCGCTGACCTATGCCACCTCGCCCCGGCCCGGCTGTCACATGCAGGGGGATATGTACATGCTGGACAGCGGCGATGAACTGCCCGAATGGGGCATGACGGCCGGCGCACGGGACGAGCAGTCCGCCGAAAAGGCCCGCATGGCAGCCCTGCGGCAGGATTGGCGCTGTGTGACCAACGCCCTCATCCAGTGCCATCTGGTGCATCCGCCGCTGGAGCTGGTGCTGACCATGCTGAACACGGCCGCCGGCTGGGACATGGATGCCGGCGAACTGCGCGTATGCGGCGAGCGCATCTTTAACCTCAAGCGTCTGCTGAACCTGCGCTGGGGACTGACGCCGGCCCATGACCGCCTGCCGAAACTGCTCCTCCAGCCCCTGGCCGAAGGAGGCGCGGCTGGCGTGGTGCCGAACATGGAACTGCTCCTGCCGGCATATTACGCGACACGCGGTTGGGACCCCAGCACCGGCGGCCCTACGCCGGCCAAGCGGATGGAATTAGACATACCGTGAGGAACGTCCGCACGACAGTGGAGTGATATGATGATGAGCAATCAACTGGCATCCCTGACGAATGCGCTGGCCGGCTGGCCCTGGCTGGAGATCGGCCTGCGGGGCGCCGGCATTGCGCTGACCTGGCTGGTCGTTTGGATGGTGAACCGACAGCTTCGGCCGCGCCTGCGGCGCCGGCTGAGCGAGAAGCGGGGCGTCCCGGAGCGCCAGATACAGCCGTTGAGCACACTGGTCACGTACGCGCTGATCACCGCCGGCATCCTGGTAACCCTGGCTCTGGCGAACCTGACATCCCTGCTGTACAGCGCGCTGACCGCCGCCGGCGTCGCCGGCATCATCATCGGCTTCGCCATCAAGGACCTGGCCGCTAATTTCATCTCCGGCCTCTTCGTCCTGCTCGACAGGCCCTTCGTCGAGGGGGATATTATTAGAGTTGGGGAATTCACGGGCACTGTGACGAAGATTGCCCTGCGTACCACGACCATCAAGACATTTGATGGGCCGGCGGTGTTCATTCCCAACAGCTTGGCAGCGACCACGCCGGTCACGAATTTCTCGGTGGCGGAACTGCGGCGCGTGGGATTGACCATTCCGGTGTTTCATGAAAGTGATATCCAGCGCGCCATGTCGCTGGTGGCGGAGCTGGCGGAGCGCGATGAGCGCGTGGTCAGGGAGCCGGCGCCGTCCCTGTACGTGGAGGGCGTGCGCGACGGGATGGTGGTGCTCCAGTGGTACGGCTACGTGCGGCCGGCAGACATGTTCACCGTCCCGTCCGATCTGCGCCGGCGCATCGTGGAGGAATTCCGCCGGCAGGGCATCCTGCTGGGCATGCCGGTCTTGCTGAGCCTGACCCCACAATATTTCGACAAGGGGGAAGCGCATCCATCCCAACAGCCGGAGACGAAAAATGGAACGACAGAAGGGCCTGACGTTTGAGCAGTTTCAAATCGGCGAGACGATTGAGAGCGCCGGCCGCACTATCACCGAGGCGGACATCGTCGCCTTCGCCGCGCTCAGCGGCGACTGGAACCCCATGCACACCGACGCCGAGTACGCCAAGAACACCCTGTTCGGCCAGCGCGTGGCGCACGGCTTGCTGGTGCTCTCGGTAGCCTCCGGGCTGGCCATGCGGCTCGGCTTTATGGAGGAGACGGTCAAGGCTTTCCTCGGCCTGGAGTGGAAGTTCCGCTCCCCGGTTTTCATCGGGGACACCGTGCGCCTGCGCGCCACGGTCAAGGCGAAGCGCGCCATGCCCCGGTTGGGCGGCGGCATCGTCGTGTTCGATGTGCAGGTCCTCAAGCAGGACGGCAGTGTGGCCCAGAAGGGGGAGTGGGAGGTGCTGGTTGCCAGCGGGGAGTGAACGTGAAGGGTGAACGCGGAATGGATCGCTGACAGTTAGCTGGATTACGTTTCAAATTGAAACTCGCCAGCAAGTTTGCCGGCGGCTTGGAAGCCGCCGGCTCACGCGGCCTGGCGGCTGAAGCCACGACAGCAACTGCAAAGCCTGCCTGCGCAGGCTTCGCGAAGTCGGCGCCGGCCGACTTCGCAGGCACAGCCGCAGTTTCAACTGCCAGGCAATGAGCCAATATCCGCAAATCGAATGACAATCTTGACTTTTTCCACACCCTCCCCTGCGGGGCGCTTCATCCATAAAAGTGACTGTCACCGGTTGTTTATTCCACAACCACCTGCCCGCGCTTGACAACCAATTTGACCGGGTTGGTGCCGAAGCGGTACGGGAGATGGCGGTAATCCGGCAGGTCCAGGATGATGATATCGGCCTGCTTCCCCACTTCGATGCTCCCCACCCGATGGCCCATACGGATGGCATGTGCGGCGTTGATAGTGGCGGCGGCAATAGCTTCTGCCGGCCACAGCCTCATATACCGGCAGGCCAGCGCCAGCATGAAGGGCATGGATTCGCAGTAGCAGGTGCCCGGGTTCAGGTCGGTCGCCAGCGCCAGCGCACCGCCCTGGTCAATGATGGCGCGCGCCGGCGTGTAGGCGGGATGCGCCAGGCCGAAGGGCGTGCCCGGCAGGCTCACCGCAACCGTGTCGGAGCGGGCCAGGAGTGCGACCTCCTCCGCCGGCGTGCACACCAGATGGTCCGCCGAGACCGCGTCCAGCTCCACCGCCAGCCGCGTGCCGCCCAACGGCTGAAACTCGTCTACATGAATCTTCAGCGGGAAACCCATGTCCCGGGCGGCTTCCAGGACGCGCCGGCTCTGCTCCAGGGAAAAGACCCCTTCCTCGCAAAACACGTCGCAGAAGGGTAATGGGCGCCCTTGCTCGCGATAGTAGGCGGCCACTGCCGACAGCATTTCCTCCACCACCAGATCAACGTAGGCATCGGTGCGGCCGGCATACTCCGCCGGCACCGCATGTGCTCCCAAGAACGTCGGCACCAGCTCCACCGGCTGGCGCTGAGCCAGCATATCAACAGCGCGCAGCATCTTCAGTTCATCCACCGTCGTCAGGCCGTAGCCGCTCTTGGCCTCAGCGGTGGTGGTGCCGTGGGCCAGCATGCGCCGCAGGCGCGGCAGGGCTTCGGCGGCAAGCTCCTCTTCCGAAGCGGCACGCGTGCGGCGCACCGTGCTCATGATGCCGCCGCCGGCGGCCATGATTTCCATGTAGGTAGCGCCCTTCAGCCGAAGCTCGAACTCGTCCTCCCGGGAGCCGGCGAAGACCAGGTGGGTGTGCGGGTCCACGAAGCCGGGCATCACGACGCGGCCGGCGGCGTCAATCTCCCGTTTCGCCTGGACCTGCGCGCGCAGTTCCGCCGTGGTGCCCACTGCGACGATTTCCCCATCCATGACCGCCACGGCGCCATCCTCGATGATGCCCAGGTCCTGCATGGCGGGGCCGCGCTTGGGGCCGGCCGGCGAGGCCAGGGTGAGAAGCTGGGCCGCACTGTGGATCAGCAGGTCAGCGTGCATGGCCTTCCTCCGCGTCACGGGGTGGATTCCGCCGGCGGCTGCCAGCGCTCGAACGAAGCGATTTCCTCCAGCGGCCGGCGTCCCGGCGGCGCGACCTCATGAGCCGGCAGTCCGACGGGCATAGTGCCCATCAGGCGGAAGCGGGGATAGGGGATTTCCAGAAAGCGACAGATGGCTTCCTCTTCGGAATCAAAGTGATGGAGTGAGGCGGCCAGGCCGGCATCCACCGCGGCCAGCCAGATCGCAAACTGAAGCATGCCGAGGGCTTCCAGCGCCCAGCCCTCCACGCGCTGAGCCGATGCGTAGCTGGTAGTGCGCACCTGCTCCTCCACCACGGCGCGATCCAGGAAGACGAAAAAGACCGCGCCGGCCCCCCGATAGCCGTTGAGCCGGTTGATGAAGTGTTCGACCGGCCGGCCGGCGCGCGCCTGGCGGCCGGCGGCCTCGATAGCATCCCACAGCTCCGCCAGCCGCTCCCGCACCACCACAATGTGCCAAGGCTGTGAATTGTACGAGGATGGGGTCCAGCGCGCGATCTCCAGGATGCGCTCAATGGTCTCATCAGGAATTTCGACCGGGAGGACCTGGCGCACGGAGCGCCGACGGTGCGCCAGGTCCCATAGGCTGTGGTCATTGGGCATGGTTCACTCCTCGGGAAGCATAGGGATTTTGATGCCGTGCCGGCGGGCGGCGGCGATGGCCTCGGGATAGCCGGCGTCCGCATGCCGCACAATGCCCATGCCCGGGTCCGTGGTCAGGACGCGTTCCAGCCGGCGGGCGGCCTCAGGGGTGCCGTCGGCGACGATGACCTGGCCGGCGTGCAGGCTGTAGCCGATGCCGACACCGCCGCCGTGATGGAAGCTCACCCAGGTGGCGCCGCCCACGGCGTTGATCAGGGCGTTGAGGATGGGCCAGTCGGCCACGGCATCGGTGCCGTCGCGCATGCTCTCGGTCTCGCGCCGCGGCGAG
Organism: uncultured Anaerolineae bacterium; assembly: GCA_938049385.1. GTDB lineage: Bacteria > Chloroflexota > Anaerolineae > JACIWP01 > JACIWP01 > JACIWP01. The sequence goes on along the minus strand of CALIBQ010000043.1, from coordinate 43,361 downwards.
GCCACGGAGCCGCAGTCCAGGTGGTCGCGGCCGATGACGATGGGTGCGGAGACCTCGCCCCGGGCCACCATGTCGTTGATGAGCAGGCCGAAGCGGGCGCGCTCGCCGTAGCCGAGCCAGCAGATGCGCGCCGGCAGGCCCTGGAAGCGCACCTTCTCGCGCGCCATCTTGATCCAGCGCACCAGGTGCTCGTCGTAGGAGAACTCGCGCATCACCACTTCGTCAATCTTGTAGATGTCCTTCGGGTCGCCCGAGAGCGCCACCCAGCGGAAGGGGCCTTTGCCTTCGCAGAAGAGCGGGCGGATGTAGGCCGGCACGAAGCCCGGGAAGTTGAAGGCGTCCTTGACGCCGTAATCATAGGCCCGCTGGCGGATGTTATTGCCGTAATCGAAGACCACCGCGCCCCGCTTCTGGAAATCGAGCATGGCCTGCACCTGCCGTGCCATAGATTCCATGGAGCGCTTCTCGTACTCCTTCGGGTCAGTCTGGCGCAGGCGGTTGGCCTCTTCCAGGGACATGCCGGCCGGCACGTAGCTCAGCACGTCATGGGCCGGCGTCTGGTCCGTGACCACATCGGGGATAATGTTGCGCTCCAAAAGCGCAGGGTAAATGTCGGCGGCGTTGGCCACCAGGCCGATGGACTTCGGCTCGCGGGCCTCCTTGGCGGCCATGACCAGGTCGAGGGCCTCTTCGAAGTCGTCCACCACCACGTCAATATACTCTTTCTCCAGCCGGCGGTGCGCTCGTTCGGGGTCCACCTCCACCACCAGGGCCACGCCTTCGTTCATGGTGACAGCCAGGGGCTGCGCGCCGCCCATGCCGCCCAGGCCGGCGGTCAGCACGAAGCGGCCGCGCAGGCTCCCGCCGAAGTGCTTGTTGGCGACGGCGGCCAGCGTCTCGTAAGTGCCCTGCAGGATGCCCTGGGTGCCGATGTAAATCCAAGAGCCGGCGGTCATCTGACCGTACATGATCAGCCCCTGCTGGTCCAGCCAGTCGAAATGCTCCTGGGTCGCCCATTTGGGCACCAGGTTGGCGTTGGCGATGAGCACGCGAGGCGCGTCGGGATGCGTCTTGAATATCGCTACCGGCTTGCCGGACTGCACCAGCAGTGTCTCGTCGTTCTCCAGCTCTCGCAAGCATTTGACGATGGCGTCGAACGCCTCCCAGGAGCGAGCGGCTTTGCCGCGTCCGCCGTAGACGATCAGCTCATCCGGCTTCTCCGCCACCTCCGGATCCAGGTTGTTCATCAGCATGCGCAGTGCGGCTTCCTGGAGCCAGCCCTTGCAGGTTATCTGTGTGCCGCGCGGCGCCCGAATCACACGCGCCATCTTCTCACCTCCTTGTGTGGTTCTGTTGCTTGGGGATAGGCCATAGTCAAACATATTATACCCGGATTGGCAGATTCTCAAAGTGCCGTACTCCTATGGTGTTGAAATAGTTCACAGATACTTCGGTAGAGAAACTGTCAGGCGATGAACCGCATCCGCAAATCGAATGAGGGTCCCGACTTTTTCAACACCTGCGTGCGCTTGGGATTGACAAAGCGCGCCGGCTGACATACACTTTCGCATGATGGTCTGACCATACAGCCGGCTTGCCGCATTCATTTCCCACAAAAGGAGCCCAACATGGATATTGGAGAGGTGAAATCCCTCCTGCGAGGACCGGTCGCCCCGGTGCTCACCGTCTATAAGGAGGACGGTGAAGTCGACCTGGATGCCATCCAGTCCAACGTGGACCAGCAGATTCGGCGGGGCATGGTCGCCGGCAAGGGGACCCTGCTGGCCGCCGGCGCCGGCGGAGACTTCCCCCTGCTGACCACAGACGAGCGCAAAGCAATCATGCGCGCCGTCTGCGAGGTTGCCCAGGGCCGCGTGGTCGTCATCGGCTGTGCGCAGTCCCCATCTACCCGTGAAGCGGTCATGCTGGCGCAGTTTGCCCAGGATGCCGGCTGTCAGGCCGTTCAGCTCAGCCCCCCGTGGTACTACGCCCCCCTTCCTCAGCAGGTATACGAGTTCTTCCAAGCCGTGGCGACCAGTGTGGATATCCCTGTCATGGTATATCACACGCCCTGGCTGGGGTGCACGCTGGAAGTGAATTTGATCGAGCGGCTGGCCGGCGATTTCCCCAACATACGCGCGCTGAAATGGGTGGGCGTGAACGAATTCCAGCATGTGGATGCCTATGTCCGCCTGGCACCGCACATGGCCATCATTGACAACGCCTGGCAACCGGTGCAGAGCTTCCTGCTGGGCGCCACGGGCTATGTCTCGCACCTGGCCAACGTCTGGCCGGAGCATGAGGTGCGCTTCTGGGAGATGCTGGAGCAGGGCGACCTGACCGGCGCCCTGCGGGAATATACGCAGGTGTACTGGCAGTGGGTAACACTGCGGGTATGGGCCGGCACCCACATCTCCAGCGGGGAATCCTTCCTGGTGAAGCGGGCGGCGGAGCTGACCGGCTTTATCGGCGGCCCGGATCGAGGCCCGATGCGCACCTTGAACGAGGAGGAGCGCCGGCACGTGCGGGAGGTCCTCCAGCGCATGGGAGCGCCGCTCATTGATTAGGAGACTGTCCCTTGAACGGGATTGCCACCACTGGCATAGGATTTTGGCCGCAAGGTGTGTACAGGTATAATGGCAGAGGTACATGGTATCCATTCCGCCTAGGAGTGCTAGCCCATGCAGTACCGCGTGGTCATCACCGGCCTTGGTGTCGTATCCCCTCTGGGGTTGAACCTGCCCGACACATGGAATGCCCTGCTCGCCGGCCAATGCGGCATCTCTCCCATCGAGGACCTAGACCTGGAGGATTTCCCCTGCCGGCTGGCCGCCCGGGTGCGCGATTTCGACCCTACCCAGTACATGAGCAGTAAGGAGGCGCGCCGCACTGCCCGGCAAACGCAGTTCGCGCTGGCCGCGTTCGAAGAGGCGCGCCGGCAGGCCGGCCTGGATTTCCCCCTGGCTGACCCGGCGCGCCTGGCGGTATCCATAGGCTCTGCGCTGGGCGGCACGCCCATCATCGAGGAGCAGGCCGTTATCCTTCATGCACAGGGTCCACGCCGCATTAACCCGACATTCGTGCCGGCGGTGCTGGTGAATATGCCGGCGTGCCAGCTTGCCATTCAGGCCGGCGCCTCGGGGCCTGTGCTGACGCCGGCCGCGGCCTGCACGACCGGCATCGTGGCCATCGGAGACGCCTTGCGCCTGCTCCAGCGCGGCGAGGCGGACGTGGTCATCGCCGGCGGCACCGAAGCGGCCATCTCCCCCATCGCCCTGGCGAGCTTCGGCCGGCTGGGCGCGCTTTCGACCCGCAACGACCAGCCGGAGCTGGCCTGTCAGCCCTTTGACGCCCAGCGCGATGGCACAGTGGTGGGAGAAGGGGCGGCCATCCTGATCATGGAGAGGCTGGAGCATGCCCAACAGCGCGGTGCCCGCATCCTAGCCGAGGTGGTCGGCTACGGCCTGACCTGCGATGCGTATCATCAGGTAATGCCCGAGCCGACAGGCGCACAGGCAGGCCGCGCCATGGCCTTGGCCCTGCAAGAGGCCGGCTGGGAGCCGGCACAGGTGGACTATATCTGCGCCCACGGCACCGGCACCCCCCTGAACGACGCCGCCGAAACGCAAGCCATCAAGCAGGCTCTTGGTGAACACGCCTACCGCACGGCTGTCAGCTCCAACAAGGCGCAGGTGGGGCATATGCTGGGGGCCGCCGGCGCCTTCTCAGCAGTCATTGCCGTGCAGGCTATCAACGCCGGCATCATTCCGCCCACTGCCAACCTGCAGAACCCGGACCCCGAATGCGACCTGGATTATGTCCCTCGCAGAGGCCGGCCGGCGGCCTTGCGCCGCGTGCTGGTCAACGCCTTCGGCTTCGGCGGCCAGAACGGGTGCCTGGCCTTACAGGCATGGGAGTGAAACGTCTCGCCTGGCGCTGAGCCTCGCAGGGCTTCGCAGTTGTTGCCGCGGCTTCAGCCGCCAGGCTGCGCCCTTATTTTCGCCGGCGATTGGACAGCCTCGCCGGCCTGTGTTACAATGCACCCGTCGCACCGGCGAACACGCGCGCATGGAGGGCTATCCGCTCAGGAGGAAAGCGCATGGTCCGTGGCCATCCCCGCCTGTTCATGGCGCTCATCGGCCTGGTCATCACAGCGGTCATCAGCGGCGGATGCGCGCTGGGGCGCGGCCCCGTTCGGCCGGCCGTTACCATCCTCGCCCCGCAGAACGGCCAGCGCCTGACCGCCGGCCAGGAGATCGAGGTCAGATCGGTGGCGCTGGACACGCGGGGCATTGACCACATTGAGCTGTGGGTGGATGGGGTGCGGGTGCAGAGCGCATCGCCAGACTCCGGCCAGGAGCCGACTGCCTGGGAGGTGAGCCTGCGGTGGACGCCGGCGGCGGCCGGCCGGCATCAACTGGCGGTGCAGGCGGTGAACCGCGCCGGCGTAGCCAGCGCCCCCTTTGCCATCGTGGTGGATGTAGTGCCGGCAGAGGCTATCGGCATGCCGGCCACCCCCACACCGACCCCAACGTCCCCTTCCACAGCAGAACAGCCCACCCCCACACCGCTGCCGGCGCTTTGTCTGAACAACGCCACCTTCGTCGCTGATATCACCATACCTGATGAAACCCCCTTCCGCCCCGGTGACAGCTTCGAGAAAATATGGCGTATGCGCAACAGCGGCACCTGTCCCTGGAACAGCCGCTACGCCTGGGTGTTCGAGTCCGGCGATGCCATGACCGCTCAGCGTGCGGTCGCCGTCCCGCCGACGGTCCCTGGGGCGGATGCCGATATTGCTGTGCGCATGACGGCGCCGGCCCAGCCCGGCCGCTACATCGGCCGATGGCGCATGCAGGGGCCGGACGGCCAGCCCTTTGGACAACGAGCGACGGTTGTCATCGTCGTCATCCCCGCCGGCCTGACGCCGCCGGCCGCGCCGGCACAGCTCCGGGCGGCATTCGAACCGCCCGATATTGTGGTGCTCCGCTGGGTGGATCAGGCCGATAACGAGCAGGGTGTGCGCATCTATACCGACGAAGGCCGCACGCTCCTGGCCGAAATCCCGACCCCGGACATCACCGAGGCCCGCATCCAGCATGTGCCCTGCGGGCAGGCAGTGCGCTTCGTGGTGAAAACCTACAACCAGGCCGGCGAGTCGGAACCAAGCGCCAGTGTGACCTTCCAGACACCGGACTGTGCCGCTGGCCTGCCGGTCATCCATTACTTTACTGCAGAGCCGGCGGAAATCCTGGCCGGCCAGAAGGCGCTCCTGCGCTGGGACCTCGAAGGGGCACGCGAGGCACGCATCTTCCCCGGCGGCGAGGCTGGTGTGGTCGCCCCGGGCGAGATGGAGGTCTCTCCTACACAGACCACGACCTATCGGCTGGTGGCAGTCAATGAGCTGGGGACGGTGGAAGCGCGCGTCACGGTGACAGTGCGCGCTGGGAGCGCTGGCGTGCCCATCGTGCGCATGACCGTCTTCCCGGACACTGTCGGGCAGGGCGAACCGTTCCGCATCACGGTTTCCGGTGAGGCCGAAGGCGGGTTGAACTCCATCTGGTGGTGGGGGGAAGGAATCGGCGATGTGGAGCTGGATGCCGTGCACGCCTATCCCTGCCAGGGCGCCGGCCAGTGCGCCCACAGTTGGGATGTGCGGACGGATGTGGGTGGCAGTCTGACGTTCCGTGCCAATGCCCGCTCCAACGCCGGCGTGCAGGCCGACCAGGGAGGGGCACTGCCTTCCGCGCAGGTGCGGGTGGTCCGGGTGCTGGCGCGGGTGCGCGACCTGCGCGTCAGCGGGGAGGGGTGTCTGGACTTGGAGAATGCCGCTGTCGGGGAATGCGGGCCGGCGGCGGACATCCGATACATCTATGATGCGGTGGATGGCTGGATTGTGCAGGGCGTGAACGGCGCGCAGGTGGCGGGGATGGGCATTCAGCCGGCCATCGAGGCAGTGAGCTATCAGGATGTGCGAAATACTGCTGGCTGGCTTCCTCAGGTTGCCGTCGGACCGCGCCCGGGCACTTCCACACCGATCCATACCCTGGTGGCCGTGCGCACCGGCGCGGGCCGCTTCGCCAAGCTGTTCTTCCGTGCGGATGCCGGCGCGCTGCTCGTGGAGGTCCTGACCTATGCGGAGTAGGAAAGGAGCACAGCCGTGAACCTGCGGGGATGGAGCTACATCGCCGAACTCGTGTTGAGCCTAGAAGCGCTGGTACTCCTGGCGCTCATACTGCTCATCGCCTATTTCCTGGTGCGGGGGATGAACGCCGTGCTGAAGGCTGTGCCGGCCTACCTGCGGCAGGCACACCAAATACTGGAGCAGGCGCGCAGCTACGTTGAACTGTTCTGCCGCATCGTGATCACACCGATTACTGCGGTGGAATCGGCGTTGGCGAAAGCGCGCGGCATGTGGAGGGGCGTGCGCAGATGGCTCGCCGGCGGCCTATTCTCCTGAGGAACGGCGGCAAAATCCCTACGCGGGTACAGATACCATCGAGGAGGAAGACGTGCGAACCCGAACGACTGGCGTCTTGATCGGCGGATTGGTAGGGGCCCTGCTGGGGGCACTGGCGGCCTGGATCATCCTGGAGGAGAAAGAGGGGGTGGAGGTGGGGCCGGCCGGCAGAGGTCACGGCCAGCGCGCGGTGGCCCCCAGCGACATCCTCAAGGTGCTGATGTCCGCAGTAGCCCTTGTTCAGCAGATCGCGAAACTGCGCCAGCGCATGTGAGGGAAATGCCGCGCCGGCGGAGGACGCGCGCCCCAACAAGCCCGACGGCGGCGCCGGCCTTGACCACAGCCCCATACCCTACTCTCATCCCATCTCCTCCATTCGAGTGCCTGCCCCGACGGAGAGCCTGCGGGTGCGGCACGGTCCAGGCCTAACCCTCCGGCGCGAACCAGGGTGGTACCAGAACAGCGGGCGGATGCCCGAAGGAGCAGGGATTATGGAAGGGCCTTTCTTACCGGTGCGGGCCATGCCCAACGCCGGCCTAGTCACTGGCCATATTCATGCTCTGGCGGCGCATCCCCGGCGGGCGCAGGATTTGATCCTGCGCCTGCATGTGGAGCGCGCCGAGGACCTGCCCGACCTGCCCAACTTCGTCGCCTCGGAGGTGGGGAAAGAGGTAGAGGTCGTACTGCGCCGCGGCGGGAGGGCCGGCCTGCGCGCCGGCGACCGCGTCCAGCTCACCGTGCGCTTCGAGGGGGACGAGTTCGGCGGCGGCTTCTTTGCCAATGCCTGGGAATGTCGAGTCCTGGGGCCGGAAGGCGAATCGTCCGCCTGTGCAGGCATGTGACAGTGGGCCAATCAGCACCCAACAAGGAGGGGGCGCATGGAGACACGCGGCAGGGTGTATGATGCGGTGCGGCCGGCGCTGGTGGCGCCCAGCCCGGAGGTCCTGGAGGCCATGCGGGAGGAGTTTCGCGCGCTGGTGGACAGCGCGCCGCTCAGCCTGCGGGCGCATATCCGGCTGGGCGAGTTTGAGCCGCGCGGGCCGGGATTTTCCGATGGTGTGATTTATCCGCCCGGGGAAGTGCCGGAGCGAGTACTGCGCTTGGCGCCGGCGGCGCCGGCCGGCGCGCCCCTGGGCCCCGGGCCGGTGCGCGGTGTGGTCAACATCCTCGCGGCGCTGGTGCAGTTCCCCGACCTATCCTTCTCCGTGGACCCAACGTACTACCGCTCCCTGCTTTTCTCCAGCGGCACGTTCCCGACCGGCAGTCTGCGGGATTACTACACCCAGGCCTCCTACGGCAAGGTGCTCATTGACGGCACGATCATCGGCCCCTATACTCTGCCCAACCCCTACCGCTATTACACCGGCGAGCGCTCCGGCATGGGGGAATACCCCCATAACGCGCAGCGCATGGCTGAGGACGCGCTGGAGATCATTGACCCGGATGTGGACTTCTCCCGTTTTGACCCCAACGGCGACGGCTATGTGGATGCTTTGGTGATTGTGCACGCTGGCCCGGGTGCCGAATCCATCCCAAGCGCAGACCGCATTCACCATATTTGGTCGCATAAATGGGTGCTGAGCCGGGCGCAGTCGCGCGACGGCGTCAACCTGTACGCCTACCTGACCGTGCCGGAGGACGGCCGGCTGGGTGTCTGGGCGCATGAGCTGGGGCATCTGCTCTTCCAGTGGCCCGATTTGTACGACACTGACTACTCCTCCTCCGGGCTGGGCAACTGGTGCCTGATGGCTGGCGGGAGCTGGAACAACGGCGGCCGCACGCCGGCGCTCCCCTCCGCCTGGTGCAGGATGTCACAGGGCTGGACCGATACCGCCGTCATCACCGGCCAGGAGCGCATCGCCATCCCCCGCGCCTCGGAGTACCAGCGCATCTACAAGCTGTGGACCGACGGCCTGCCGCAGACCGAGTATTTCCTGCTGGAAAACCGCGCTCGGCACGGTTTCGACGCCTACCTGCCCGGCGAGGGACTGCTGATTTATCACGTGGACGAGACCCAAAGCTCTAACGCCAAAGAGCCGCACTACAAGGTCGCGCTGATGCAGGCGGATGGGCTGATGGAGCTGGAGACGAAGGCAGACAGCGGGGACGCCGGCGACCCCTATCCCGGCACCACCGGCAACCGCACCTTTGACGACTCATCGAATCCATCCAGCCGCGCCCATTCAGGAGCGCCGACGTTCGTATCGGTGCGGGAGATCAGCGACGCCGGCATCATCATGACGGCGCTGGTGGATGTGCGGCAGGCGGCAGTGCCGGCTGGGCCGCCGACGCCTCAGGAGCCGGCCGCGGCACGCTCCGTGACCGAGGTGCCGGGGATCGGGGCCGTGCGGGCGCGCCGGCTGTCGGAGGCCGGCATTGCGGACCTGGCGGCACTGGCCGGCGCGGAAGCGCGCCAGATCGCGGCAATCCTGGGCGTGTCCGAGGAGACAGCGGCCGGCTTTATCGCCGCGGCACGCTGGCTGATCGGCCAGTAACCCTTATCCGAAGCGGCGGTTGTTGTCGGCGCGCCACTTCATGATGGCGAACAGCTCCGCCACCGACTGCACGTCAATGCGGTCGATCTGGGCGGTAGGATTGAGCCGGCGCAAATAGGCCAGCACCTCCTCTGAGGGGTTGATGCAGGTGATGGTGTGGCCCAGGTCGCCGTGCACCTTGGCGGCATCGTCCGGGCTTTCGCCGCGGGTACAGCGGAAGCGCAGGAAGTAATGCCGGCAGGCGTCGTACCATGCCCAGGGCGTTCCCTGCGGAAAGAGCACGTAGTGACTGCGGTAAGACGTGGGTTTGACCGTCAGCGCCGCCAGGCGGTCAATGATGCCGCCCAGCGTCTCGAAGGAGTGCCAGGGGGCGACAGCGCCGACGACGAAGATGGCCGCGCCGAGCACATAGTCATCCTTTGCCAGCTCGTCGTTGTACCATTTCAGGGATTCCCAGTACTGCTCCTCGCTGACACCGGTGCGCCAGCCCACGTCGGGCCGGCCGGGATAGACCCCTTGGGTCAGGCCGCATTCGGTAATAATGGCGATGTGCTTGTTCCCCATGGTCTGGCGGATAGGTTCCATGATGCGGCGGTAACGTAGGGCCAGCCACATGCCGCCGTTGCCGGCCTGCATGCCTTCCTGATGCAGTCGCCACATGGTCGGCCAGTCGTACTCATGAAAGCCGAGATATTTATAGAACTGTAGGGTGCGCGGGAAGTAGCGGAGCCAGTCCTCGCCCAGGTACTGGCCGGTGCCGAAGTTCATGGCGATGGGTTCCATGCCGGCGGCCCGGATGCGTTCCCCAAAAGCCACCTGGAAGCGGTCATAGGCGTCGTACTCTGCCGGCGAGCTGGAGTGGGCCAGGCATTCGTTGAAGGATTCCCAGGCGTTGAAAAGCTTGTAGCGGTTGGCTTCAATGTTCAGCACGCGTTCGGCGAAGGCCCGGCCGCGCTCCTCCGGGTCGGGCATGAAGACCTGGTTGGGCTCATACAGCCGGCCGATGATGAACGCATCGGGAAAGGCCTCCCGCACCCTGCGCCAGAAGCCCACATCATGGTCCAGGGTCTTGATGACCGGCGGGCGGACTTTCAGGATGGCCTGAAAGACCTCTTCGCTGACGCGATTGACGTGAAAGCCCAGCTTAAGCATGCCGCACCTCCCAGTTTACATTCCCGGCCATCACTATAACACACCGGCCGGCGGGGGTCAACCCGCTTTCGTCCGACATTGGACCGACGTGCTGTTCTCTCCCTGTGCGTGGAGGCCGGCAAGGTGAATGTCGTCTGCGCCATTTGTCCCGGCGCCCCGTTTGACAAAACGGCGCCGGCGGGCATAATATAAGATGTGGTCGTGCTAGACGGGGAGCTAGCGGTGCCCTGTACCCGCAATCCGCTACAGCGGGGTCGAATTCCCCTCCGAGGGCCAGATGCTTCTGAGACTGCCCTGGCATCTGGCGTTGAGGATTGGGTCCTGCGCGGCGGAAGCCCGTGAACCCCGCCAGGTCCGAGAGGAAGCAACGGTAAGCGGTCACTTCCGGGTGCCGCAGGGGAGCCTGGTCTGAGCTGGGTGCCTGCGGCAAGTCAGGGGATATGGCTCGAAGAGGGGTGCACGACCACATTTTTCTGCCGGCGAACCGGCATTCTGCACGAGTGAACCCTGCCATGTCCCAACCGATATACGACGTGATTGTAGTGGGAGGAGGCGCCGCCGGCATGATGGCCGCCGGCCGCGCCGGCGAGTGCGGCGCCCGCACCCTCCTGCTGGAGAAAATGCCCCGCCTGGGCACCAAGGTCCGCATCACCGGCAAAGGCCGCTGTAACCTCACCAACATCGCCAGCCGAGAGGTGTTCATCTCCCACTTTGGTCCCCAGGGACGCTTCCTCAACAACGCCTTCGGCCGCTTCTTCGCCGAGGACCTGCGCGCCCTGCTGGAGCGCTTTGGCACACCGACCAAAGTGGAGCGCGGCGGGCGTGTCTTTCCCCTCTCCGACCAGGCTGTGGATGTGGTCATCGCCCTGGAGCGCTACATGAAGGCGCACCGGGTGGAAATCCGCCTGAACACGCCGGTGCGCGGCCTGCTCCTGCGGGATGATGCCATCGCCGGCGTGCAGACCGACGCCGGCCCTATCGCCGGCCGGACCGTCATTCTGGCCGCCGGCGGCATGTCCTACCCCGGCACCGGCTCCACCGGCGACGCCTATCCCTGGCTGAAAGCGTTGGGGCACACCATCCACCCTCTGCGGCCGGCGCTGGTGCCGCTGGAAACCCAGGAATCCTGGTCCCATGCCCTGGCCGGCCTGACCCTGCGCAATGTGCGCGTCACCTTGCTGGTGAATGACCAGAAGCGGCACAGCCAGTTCGGGGAGATGCTTTTCACCCATTTCGGCGTCTCCGGCCCCATCATTCTTTCCATGAGCACACTGGCGGTAGATGCCCTGCCAGAGGGACGCGTGCAGTTGTCCATTGACCTGAAGCCGGCCCTGCGCGACGAGGAGCTGGACGCGCGCCTCCAGCGGGAGCTGGCCGAACACGGCCGGCAGGCCATCAAGACCATCGCCAAGAATCTCCTGCCCCAACGGCTCATCCCACCGGTGCTGGAGCAGGCCGGCATCCCCCCGGATAAGGTCGCCGGGCAGATCACCGCCGCAGAGCGCCGGCGGCTGGCCGGCGTCCTGCGTGACCTGCGCCTGACGGTCACCGGCTCGCGTTCGTTCCGCGAGGCCATGGTCACTGCCGGCGGGGTGGACCTCAACGAGGTGGACCCGCGTACCATGGAATCTCGGCTGGTGAAGGGCCTGTACATCGTGGGGGAACTGCTGGACGTGCATGCGGATACCGGCGGTTACAACCTGCAGGCGGCCTTTTCCACCGGCTACGCCGCCGGCGGTGCGGCGGCAGAGCGCGCCCGGTCTATGGCCGAAGGGTGATTTCCCCCAGGTCCGCCGGCTCCGCCGGCCGCAGACCGGTCTGCGGGTCGTAGAACCCCACCAGCAAACGGTACGTCCTCGGCGGCGCATCGTCCCGCACCGGGATGCGGTAGCCATCGAGGATATATTCCCCGTCCATCCAGGATAATGTGGGCATTTCCCCACCCGCCGGCACCCCATCGGCCTGTCCCCAGATGGTGCCGGCGCTGTCCACCAGGTGACAGAAGACGTGATATTCCCCCGGGATAGGGCCAACGCGATGCCACACCAGGGTCAGCTCCATCGCCTCGCCGGCGCGCACCGTGCGAGATGAAAGGGTGAAGCCGGCCAGCTCAATGCCGGGCGCCGGCTGAGCGCCAGAGGGTTCCGCCGGCGTGATGGGCATGGCGCGCTGGGGCTGACGGGTTGTCACCGTGATGCGTTCCAGCTCCAGGTAATCCTGCGTGCGGACAAGCCAGCCCGATAGCCGCGCGGTGAGGCGCCGGCCGTCCGCCGCCCGGTACCAACCAATGATGAGCCGATAGCGGCCGGCCGGCGTGTCGGCCGGCACATGCAGGGAGCGTATGTCGCGCACAGCCTGCCCGCCGACCCACCGAGAGGTCGGGAAGAGGCCGCCGGCCGGTGGGCCTTCCTGCGCGGCGATCAGCTTTCCATGATGGTCCAGGAGCTGGACGAAGAGCACCAGCTCTTCAGACGCCGGCGGCTGGAGAGCACCCCAGGTGGTGGCCAAGTGCAGGTAGCGGCCGGCCGGCACCTCCTGGCCCCCCAGTTCGGCGCCCAACAGGGCAATGCGGCCATCGAACACCGCCTGGGGCCGGATTTCCGCCGGCATTCGGTCCCCCGGGGCGCTAAATGCCGCCGCGCTGACCAGCGCCTGGCTATCGCCAGCCGGCCATGACGCGCCGGCCCCCGCCTCATACACCCCCACCATCAAGCGGTACGTGCCTGGAGGCAAGCCCAGCGGAGGATACAGCCGCATCGGATGGCGCACCAGGCCGCCGGCCGGCCACCCGTCCGTGAAGTACAGCGACCCCAACGGCTGTTCGTCGCTCTGCGTCCAGACGGTGCCGGCCTCGTCCACCAGCCGGACAGTGACCGCCAGGCGCGGCAGATTGTGCTCCAGCGGGCGCCACCACAGGACGACATCCAGCGGCACGCCGCCGTGGACCTCGGCCGCCGACGCCCCCACACCGGCCAGCTCCAGCCGGCCGGCGAACGCCGCCCCCACGGGCGAGGCGTCTGCCGGCAGGGCGGCCGGCGCGGCATGGGTGAGGTAGCCCTGCACCCGCATATTGCTCAGGCCGGCGAAGGCCGGCGTCTCCTCGAACTTGTGCCCATGCGCATCCAGCCAGGCGCGGATATACCCACCCGGGTCGGTGACGGTGTCGTAAATGCGGAACACCCATACCCGCTCGTAATCGGCAAAGAGCCGGCGGAGCGCCGCGTCCGTTTCAGCGCGCGAAATGGCGTAAAAATCAGAGCGGGGGTCCCCCCATCCCAGGGAGGGCGGGCCGTCCACCGTGCCGGTCTGCACCAGCACCAGGCCCTGCGGGTCATCGGCACGCTGGAACGCTGTGCCGTACTGGCTCAGCCGGCCGCGCCAGGCCACCGGCATGTCCAGGTAATAGAGCAGGGTCGGATAGGCATAGCCGGCGTTCACCAGCACGGCATCGCCCGGGCGCCAGTGCTCCGCCAGGAAACGCACCGCCGACCGATGGTCGTCGGGGGCATAGCGCGGCAGGAAATGGTACTGCGCCAGGGAAAAGGTGCTGACCAGGGCGATGAGGATGCCGGCCAGCCAGGGGGCAGACCGCCGTCTCCGGCCGGCCTCCTCCAGGCCGATGCCCAGCAAGACAGCGATGGCCGGCGCGCAGGTGAACAGATAGCGCACATGATACAAGGGTGACCAGATAGACAGCAGTTCGATGAGCGCCAGGGGAATCAGGAAATACCCGCTGACCAGCAGAAGATGCCGCCAGCCGCGCCGCGCCAGGCTCCATGCGCCGGCCAGCGCCAGCGCGAGCACCACCAGCAGGAAGGGCCAGGCCTGCGCCGGCTCGACCGATTGCCCGAAGCTCAGCGCGGTCAGCGCTTCCAGCAGTACTTTTCCGACCGGTGTCCATTCTCGCCAGGGGGGCACCGGCGGGTTCGCCGCCTGGCGGAACGCCACCGGCAGCCATGGGGCATAGAGGAGCAGGGCGCCGGCCTGGGCCGTTCCCCAGCGCGCCAGCGCCGGCCAGCGGCGTGCCCTCTCCTGTGCCCATATCTCCGCCAGCGCCCAGATATTGAGCGCGATCAGCAGGAAGGCGAAGTAGTAGAGGGTATACAGGCCGGCCGCGGATGCCAGGATATATACCGCCCACCCCAGAAGCCGGCGCCGCGGCGATTTCAAGGCCAGCCAGAGGCCGCCGGCGGCCATCAGCCCCAGCCAGGCCCCCAGGGTGTACATGCGCACTTCCTGCGCGTACCAGATGTGGTACGGGGAGATGGCGGCCAGAAAGGCCGCCCACAGGCCGGCGCGCCGGTACCCCAGGGCGCGCGCCGCGCGGTAGACCATAGGGATGAGCATGACGCCGAAGATCAGCGAGAGGAAGTTGGCGGCGAATTCCCCGTCGCCGGCCAGCCCGATCCAGAAATGCAGAAGGGCATAGTACAGCGGCGGGTGGATGTCGCCGGCGGTGTGGCGGATCATGGCGGGGATGTCCAGGCCGGCCAGGTACAGGCTGACCCCCTCGTCGTACCAGATGCTCTGCGCGCCCAGCCGGCCGAGCCGCAGGCAGAAGCCGGCCAGGATGATGGCACAGAGCAGTACGGCTTGTCCCGGTGCAGTGCGCCGGGCCGCATGGGATGCAGTGACGCCGCCGGCCATGAGTGATGCTTCCCCGCTTCAGGCGCCGGCACGCCGCTCGCGGGTATATGCCGCCGCGAGTCCCCCGCCGGCTGTCTCCCGATATAAAGAGGGCAGGTTGTGCCCGGTCTCGCGCATGACCGCCACGACAGCGTCGAACGGTATAAGGTGGGTGCCGTCCGAGAAAAGGGCATAATCCGCACTGGTGAGGGCGCGGGTGGCGGCGTGCGCGTTGCGCTCGATGCAGGGAATCTGCACCAGGCCGGCCACCGGGTCACAGGTCAGGCCCAGGTGATGCTCCAGCCCCATCTCGGCGGCGTACTCAATCTGGCGCGCCGTGCCGCCCAGCAGTTGTGCCGCGGCCGCGGCGGCCATGGCGCAGGCCGCCCCAATCTCGCCTTGACAGCCCACCTCGGCGCCTGATATGGAGGCGTTTTCCTTGATGAGATTGCCGACCAGGCCGGCGGTGGCCAGGGCGCGCAGGATGGCCTTTTCGGATGGCTCGATGACCTCCTGCAGGTAGAGCAGGACTGCCGGCAGGACGCCGGCGGAGCCGCAGGTCGGGGCGGTAACGATGATGCCGCCGGCGGCGTTCTCCTCCGCCACTGCCAGGGCGTAGGCTACCAGCAGGCCGGTGCGCCGGAAGTGCCGGCCGCCGGTGATCGCCTTGCGGTGGATGGACCAGGCCTTCCGCATCAGCCCTAACCCACCCGGCAGAGCACCTTCCGCCTCCAAACCGCGGGCAATGGCGGCACGCATCATCCTCCACACCTCCGCCAGGAAATCCCAGATTTCCTTCCCCTCGCAGGCTTCGACATAAGCCCACAGCGGCTGGCCCTCGCGCGCACAGTACTCGTTCAGAATAGCCTCCATAGTAGTGAGGGGATACATCTCTGGCGTTGGGGGGAAACCGTCGCCGCGCAGGGCACCGCCGCCCACGCTGTAGACCTGCCAGGCGCCGATGACACCGCCGGCGTCGTCCAGCGCTTCGAGCCGCATGCCGTTGGGATGCGCCGGCAGAAACTCTTCCGGCTTCCAGACGATCTCCACCGCGGCCGGCGCCAGCGCCTCATGCACCGCACGGTCCGCCAGATGCCCTTTGCCTGTGGCCGCCAGACTGCCGTACAGCGTGACCCGATAGCGCGCCGCCGCAGGATACTCCTGCCGAAAGGCGCGCGCCGCACGGTGCGGCCCCATGGTATGACTGCTGGAAGGCCCCGTGCCGATGCGAAACAGCTCCCGCAGTGATTCCATACCGTCTATCCTGTCCTACAAAGATTTGAAGACCCGCCCCAGCGATTCTCCGTAGACGTGCAGGTCCCACTCGCACAGATAGCCGAAGGGCGTGATGGATACCTCATAGCCGGCGCCGCGCAGACGCTCCGCTGTTTCCTCAATCATTCGCTGGGCCAGCGCCGGCTCCGCCTTTTCCTCCGCCAGATGGGTGAAAGAATGCAGGAGTACTTTGCGGAACCCCCATTTGTTGGCGAGCCACTTGATATTTTTCACCAGCTTGGTACGCACGCCGGCCCAATCCTCGGCGTCCGCCGGCTCCATATGGATAAAGGCCAGCACGACGTCGCGCAGGTCCTCTTCTTTGTCATGGTCCGGCGCCTCGGGCAGTGTCTTCTCGAACGTGCGGTACCAGAAGCGCCGCGCGGTGAACATCAGCAGTTTCATCTCAGCCGGCCACCTGCTCGAAGACGCGCAGCCAGTTTTCCCCCAGGATTTTACGCACCGCCTCTTCGGAATACCCGCGCCGCAGGAGCGCCTCGGTGATCATGGGTGTGTGGCCGACGTGCTGGGGAAATTCGGCCGTCGGCTGGAAGAAGCCGTCCCAATCGGAGCCGAGGCCGACATGGTCAATGCCGGCGACGTGCACGATGTGATCAATGTGGTCAATAAGCCTGTCCAGAGTAGCCTCGTCCGGGTTCTCGGCAATGAAGGCCGGCACAAACGTCACCCCGACCACGCCCCCGCTGGCGGCGATCTGCTCCAACTGGGCATCCGTAAGATTGCGGCGGTGGTTGCAGACGGCGCGGGCATTGCCGTGAGAGCAGACCACCGGCCCCTCATACACTTCAAAGACATGGGCCACGCCGGCCGGCGCCAGATGGGCGATATCCACCATGATGCCCAGCTTGCGCATCTCCTGCACCAGCCGCACGCCGAACTCGGTCAGCCCGCCGCCGGTGCGCTCCTCTCCTACGCCGTCAGCCGCCTCGTTGCGGTGGTTCCAGGTCAGGCCGATGTTGCGCACGCCCAGCCGGTAAAAGGCCCGCAGAACGGTCAGGTCGCCCTGCAGGCCGTCGGCGCCTTCCAGGCCCAGGATGCCGGCGATTTTGCCCTCGCGTTTGGCCTGGCGCACATGCTTGGCGCGCGTGGCCAGCATCACCTGCGCCGGCCATCCCTCGACGATCTCGTACATGGTCTCAATCAGCCGCAGGGTCTCCCAGGCGGCCTTATGGCGCAGTTCGGGACGGACGTAGGCGGCGAAAATCTGCGCCGTGATGCCTCCCTCCTGCAGGCGCGGCAGGTCCACCTGGCCCTTGCCCTCGCAGCGGTCCCAGGGGCGTTCGCCGGCCAGGATATCGAGCAGTGTATCGCAGTGCCCATCAAAGACGATGGCGGATGCATGCAGGTTCCGAGCGCGTTCGGAGATTTCGATGTTCATCGGTTGGGTTCGTCCTCCTGTGCGGGTTGGTCAGTAGGTTTATCAGCGGCCGGTGCCTGCCGGCGCAGTTCAGAAAGCCGCGAGGTATAACGCATCAGCGTGCGCCACCAGGCGCGGTTCCACTGAGGACTGCGCGGCGTGCGCTCCCGACCGGTCACGATTTTCCGGATGCCCTCCTCGAGAAGCTCCTCTTCAGAGCCAGTCTCTGTTGTATCATGTTCCCGTGATTGGTCTGTATTCATACGGTTCATTCAGTCTCCTGCCGGCGCATTTGATTTTCGTCAGGTAGTCTCCCATTGGAGCTGGTACAGTCTGCCCTCCCCGCCAAGCGCTGAACCACCGGCTCAGCGGGCAAAGCCCTCCTTCGAGGACGAGATAAAAGCCCGCAGGGCTTCGCGTGTTCAGCCCGGACGTGGAATGTCCGGGCGGCCCCAGGCCGCCAACAAACCAAGACATGTCGAGACCTTTCCAATACCCTGCGAAATTTCTCACAGGTTTGACATCTCCCTACCCTTTGGGTACAATGGTATTATCTCGAAGCGGGAGGCACTGCAGATGACCACATTTTACCTGGTGCGCCATGGGAATACCGTCTGGAACCGCGACATCCGCTTCCGTGGACGCACGGACCTTCCGCTGGATGAAACGGGCCTCGCGCAGGCCCGCGCCACTGCACAGGCGCTGGCCAATGTGGGCCTGGCGGCGGTATTTGCCAGTCCACTGAAGCGGGCCTTCAACACCGCAGAGCTGATCGCTCAGGCCGCCGGCCTTATCGCCCGCCCCCTGCCAGACCTCATTGATATTGACTTCGGCGAGTGGCAGGGCATGAGTCCCGCCGAAGTGGAAAAGGCCTATCCCGAACTGTACCGCCGCTATCTGGAAGCTCCTCATCTGGTGCATTTCCCGGGCGGCGAGAGCCTGGAAGGGGCACGCGCTCGCTTCGTACAGGGCGTCCTGAAGGTAGCGGAAATGTTCCCGGAGCAGAAGGTCTGCCTGGTCGCGCACCAGGCGGTCAACCGGGTGTTGTTAACGGCGGTGCTGGGCCTGGGCACCGATGCCTACTGGCGCATCAGCCAGGACACCTGCTGTATCAACATCTTTCACTACGATCCAGCCGCCTATCGGTTCACGGTCGAACGCTTGAACGACACCCACCATCTGGCACATCTGGGCTAGGGACGCCGGCCAGCATTCTCCCGCTCACTGCACCTCGTACTGCACGACACAGCGGCCGCCGGCGTCCTTGATCAGCACGGTGGTCCCTTCTTCCCAT
Source organism: uncultured Anaerolineae bacterium (assembly GCA_938049385.1). Lineage (GTDB taxonomy): Bacteria > Chloroflexota > Anaerolineae > JACIWP01 > JACIWP01 > JACIWP01. Next base: position 24,681 of record CALIBQ010000043.1, on the reverse strand, counting down.
AGGGCAGCGTCCAGCCCCCAATAGAGGTCGTCCTCATCATCCTGACCAGCGCCGGTATGTAAGATGATCGTGCCGTGGCCCTTGAGCGTCACGGCCGGAAAACGATATACATGGCCGAGGCCGTCGCTGACCGTCCAGTCCTTCAGCTCCAAGGCGGCCGCGCCGGCATTGGTGAGAAAGAGCGCTTCCTGTTCGACGTCGCCGGCGCCGATGACGGCGGCGATCCGCAGGGACGACCCGGCAGGGGACGGCGTAGGCTCGGCCAATGTGCGGGTGGACAGCGGCGTCGGCGGAGCGGCCGGCGTATGCGTGGGTTCCAGCGCCCGCGTGATGACCGCGGAAGCGCCGGCGGGGATCAGCAGTCTCTGCCCCACACTGATATAATCCGGGTCGGTGATGCCGTTGGCCCGCATCAAATCTTCCAAGGACACGCGGAAGCGCAGGGCGATGGACGTCAGGCTGTCCCCGGGCTGTACCACGTACAGTATCTCGCTCTGGGGCCGTGTGGCCGACGGGGTGGGGCTGGGCCAGGGCAGGGCCATATAGGCCGGCCGGCTTTGCTCCCACTGCCGCAGGGTGATCTGCACCACGGCGAAGCTAACGCCGGCCGCCACCAGCGCGTTGATGAGGATGACCAGTGCTAGCTGGCGTTTGCTCATGCGGCGAACCCGAATATCCTGATGCCTACAGCGGCATTATAACCTTTTCTGTCGCGCTTGACAATCCGCAGGGACGGCCAAGAGTATTGGCACAGGAACGCCGGTAAGTCGTTATTCAACCTTTATTTTATCCCCCTTCCCCGCACGCGGGGAAGGGGGATGGGGATATCTCCCCGGTGCACACAGCGAGGGAATGATGGTGCAGGAATTGGAGGAAGAACAGAGCATGGAACAGGAACGCCGGCCCGAAACACCGCTGGGCCGGAGCCGGCGCATCGAGCGTCTGCGCGGCATGGACGATGTCCTCCCCTCTGCCGCGGTATGCCAGCGCGGCATCATCGGCCGGCTGAGTCAGGTCGCGGAATCCCACGGGTTCCGTCCCGTGGATGTGCCGGTGTTCGAATACACTGAGCTGTTCCTGCGCAAATCAGGGGAAGTGCTGGCTCCCAAGCTCTATTCCTTCACCTTCTACAACCGCAGTATCTGTGCCCGGCCAGAATTCACCGCCTCGGTCGGCCGGCTGTATGTGGAGAGCCTGCAGGACGAGCCGCTTCCCCAGCGTTTGTACTATCACGGCCCGGTGTTCCGTTATGAGAAGCCCCAGCGAGGGCGCCGGCGCCAGTTCACCCAGTTCGGGTTGGAAATCATCGGGGGAGAAAGCCCCCTGGCAGACGCAGAGCTGATCCTGACTGCCTGTGAGGGGCTGGAGGCGGTCGGGATCGCGAGTTACTGCATCGTGCTGGGGCATATCGGCGCCATGCTGGACCTGCTCAAGCGGCTGAAGCTGGACCGGCGGGCGCGCAATTTCGTGCTGAGCAACCTGGAAAACCTGGGCCGGCCCGACCGGGGCCTGCCTTATGTGGAGGAGCGCCTGCAGGAGCTGTACCCGCCGGCGGAACGCAGTGCCGCGCACCAGCAGTTGGTGAGCGGAACCCGACGGGAGGATGCGCGCGCCGTGCTGAGCGCCCTGCTGGGCCGGCTGAACGCCGAATCCGCCCTGGGAAGCCGCACCGTGGATGAGGTGGTGGACGGCGTGCTGAATCAGCTTTCACGCCCTGACCAGGTGCCGCTTATCCGCCAGGCGCTGGCCCTGGCGGAACAGCTCCACCGCGCTGCCGGCCCGCCCCAGAAAGCCCTGCCGGCGGCCGCCGCCCTGCTGGAAGGGCACCACCTCAGCCAGGAACCGCTCCGCAACCTGACCGACATCGTCGAGCTGTTGCAGGCCGCCGGCCTGCCCGAGGAGCGCATCATCGTCAACCTGGGCATGGGGCGTGGGCTGTATTACTACACCGGCATGATTTTCGAGATATATCCCACCCTGCCGCAGGGCGATGAGCAACAACTTTGCGGCGGCGGCCGCTACGATGACCTCATTGCCGCGCTGGGAGGCCGGCAGAGGACGCCGGCGTGCGGCCTGGCCTACGGCATCCAGCGTCTGGCCGCCTGCACCAAAGAGCAGTGGAAGAGCGAGGCGCCACAGGCGCTGGTGTGTGCGGCATCGCCGGCGCTCCACGGCCAGAGCCTGGCGCTGATGCGCCGACTGCGCCAGGAGGGCTTGTGCGTGGAGCTGGACCTGCGGAACCGCTCCCAGCGCGCCAACATGGATTACGCCATGAAAAAGGGCCTAGCTCATCTTATCGTGGTGGACGGCACACCCACAGCGCCGCAGTATCATCTCATGCTTCTCAGCTCGCCGAGGCAGTCCGTGTCCTTCTCGCATGCCCAGGAGCTGGTGGACGCACTGCTGGGCCAGGGCCGGGCTGGCGGGGAGAAGGAGACCCCCCATGGTTAGAGGAACGGGAGAGATGGTGCGGCTGGCCCTGCCCAGCAAGGGGCAGTTGGAAGAGCCGACGCTGGCCTTCCTGGAGCGGTGCGGCATGCGCGTCTCCAAGACCAACCCGCGCCAGTATCTGGCGCGCATGCCGGCCTTCCCCCAGGTGGAGGTGCTCTTCCAGCGGCCGGCGGATATCTTCGCCAAGGTGCGCGACGGCGACGTTTGCCTGGGCATCACCGGCTTTGACATCGTCGCGGAGGGCCGCTCGGACGGGGATGAGATCCTGGTGCTGTATGAGAACCTGGGATACGGCGGGTGCGACTTGGTGCTGGCGGTGCCGGAGGGATGGCTGGACGTCAACTGCGCGGCGGATTTAGCGGACCTGGCGCTGGAATGGTGGGAACAGGGCCGGCCCCTGCGCATCGCCACCAAGTACCCCAACCTGGTGCGGGAATTCCTCTACCGCAAGGACATCCATCATTTTACATTGGTGGAGGCATCGGGAGCCATCGAGGCCGCGCCGGCCATCGGCTATGCCGACCTCATCGCCGACATCACCGCCACCGGCACGACCCTGCGCGAGAACCGCCTGAAGCAGTTGGACGACGGCGTCATCCTGCACTCGGAGGCCTGCTTCATCGGCAACCGGAGCAAGCTGGCGCGGGGCGGGCCGGCCCTGGCGGTGGCGGAGCAGATGCTGGAGTTCATCGAGGCGCACCACCGCGGCCGGCGCTACCGCTCCATCTTGGCCAACATCCCTTGTCATGAGCCGGCCGCCCTGGCACGGCAGATGCTCGGCAGGCCGGCCATTGCCGGCCTGCGCGGGCCATCATTCCTCCCCATCTACGACGCCAACGGCGACTGCGTGGCGGTAACGGTCAGCATCGTGGTGTGGGAGGAACAGCTCCATCAGGCCATCCAGGAGTTCCGCCGGCTGGGCAGTACCGAGGTCATCGTCTCGCCCGTGGAATATATCTTCGGCGCAGAATCAGAGGCCGTCAAGCGTTTGCACAGAGCATTGGGCAGGGGCTGACACTGTTTGGGGAAGAATGGATCATGGATTACGTGATGCGGATATACACCGATGTGGAAGAAGCGCGTCGCACCATTTTGCGGCGGACGGATATGGAGGAGATGGAGGTACCGCCGGCTCTGGTCGCTTCCCTGGAGCGCCTGTTCGGCCGGCCCGTTTCGCCGGTAGAGGCGGTACAGATCATCCTACGGGACGTGCGGGAGCTCGGGGACGCCGCGCTGATAGAATGGACGCGCCGCATTGACGGCACAGCACTTCCCACGCTGGAGGTGCCGCGCGCAGCCTGGCTGTCCGCGCGCGACGCGCTGGAGCCTTCCCTGCGCCAGGCGCTGGAGCTGGCGGCGGAGCGCATCGCCGATTTTCACCAGCGGCAACATGTGGGCTCCTGGACAGCATTCGACGCCGGCGGCATCCTGGGGCAGATCGTGCGGCCGCTCCAACGGGTGGGGGTATATGTGCCGGCCGGCACGGCTCCTCTGCCCTCCTCCCTGCTGATGGCGGCGGTGCCGGCGCGCGCCGCCGGCGTGCAGGAGATCGTGGTGGTCTCTCCGCCCGACCGCCGCACGGGGGAGATCGCACCGGTGATCCTGGCGGCGGCCGCCATTGCCGGCGTGGACCGGGTCTTCCGCGCCGGCGGGGCACAGGCTATCGCCGCGCTGGCATACGGCACAGAGACCATCCCCCGTGTGGACAAAATCGTCGGCCCGGGCAACCTGTTCGTGGCGCTGGCCAAGCGCATGGTCTTCGGACAGGTGGGCATTGACGGGATATATGGGCCGACGGAGACGCTGGTCATCGCGGACGAGGGCGCCGTGCCGGCGGTGGCCGCCGCTGACCTGCTCGCCCAGGCGGAGCATGACGTGCTGGCATCCGCCGTACTGCTCACTCCTTCGGAGCGGCTGGCGCGCGCCGTGCAGGAAGAGGTGCGCCGGCAGGCGGCACGCCTTTCCCGCCAGGAGGCCATCGCCGGCTCCCTGTCCAGCCGGAGCGGCATCGTGCTGGTGCGCGACCTGGATGAGGCTGTCGAGCTGGCCAACGAGTACGCGCCGGAGCATCTCTGCCTGCTGGTGAGAGAGCCATGGGCTTGGGTGGGGAAAATCCGCAATGCCGGCGGCATCTTCGTGGGGGAAAACTCCTTCGAGGTGCTGGGGGATTACGTGGCCGGCCCCTCGCATGTCATGCCTACCGGCGGCACGGCGCGCTTCACCTCGCCGCTCAACATCATGGACTTCGTCAAGGTTACCAGCCTGGTGGCGCTGGGGCGCTCGGAACTGGATATATTGGGGCCGGCCGCGGCGCGCATCGCCGAGGCGGAGGGCCTGACCGCCCACGCCAACGCGGTCTATGTGCGCCGGCCAAGCCCTTCATCCTCAGAACCGGAAGGCTGATATGCCGCTCTCCCTTATCCGACCGGACATCCTCGACATGGAAGAGTACCAGCCGGTGGTGCCGCTGGACGTGCTCAGCCAGGAGCTGGGCATCCCGATGGAGAAGCTGGTCAAGCTGGATGCCAACGAGAACCCTTACGGCCCCCTGCCGGCGGTGCGCCAGGCCCTGGCTCAATGCGATGCCCTGCACATATACCCCGACCCTATGCAGAACCGCCTGCGCGATGCCCTCTCCGCCTTCCTGGGCCTGCCGCGCGAGATCATATTGGCCGGCGCCGGCTCTGACGAGCTGATTGACCTCATCATGCGGCTGGTGCTCCGGCCGGGCGACTGCATCCTGAACTGTCCGCCGACCTTCGGCATGTATGCCTTCGACGCCGCCCTGCACGGTGCCCGGGTGGTTTCCGTGCCGCGCCGGCCCGACTTCTCCCTGGACCTGGCCGGCATCGAGCGCGCTGTCTCGGAACATCATCCCAAACTGCTCTTCCTGGCCTGCCCCAACAATCCGGACGGGAGCGTCTTCGACGCCGAAACCCTGCGCCGGCTCCTGGCCCTCCCCGTGCTGGTGGTGCTGGACGAGGCCTACGCGGAGTTCCGCGGCGAAAGCTTCATCAACATGGTGCCGGCGCACGAGAACCTCATCGTCCTGCGCACCTTCAGCAAGTGGGCTGGCCTGGCCGGCCTGCGCGTTGGCTACGGCGTGTTCCCTGAGGCGCTGATGCCGCACCTGTGGAAAATCAAACAGCCCTACAACATTAGTGCCGCCGCGCAGGCCGCCGCCATCGCTTCGCTGGAACATGCTGACGAATTACTGCGCATTGTGCGCATCATGGTTCAGGAGCGAGAGCGCATGCTGGCCGCCCTGCGCGCCATCCCTTGGCTCCAGCCCTTCCCCAGCCATGCCAACTTCATCTTGTGCCGGGTGCTGGGCCGGCCGGCGGTCGAGGTCAAGCTGGCCCTGCGCCGGCAGGGCATCCTCATCCGTCATTTCGACAAGCCCGGCGTGTCCGACTGTGTGCGCTTCAGCGTTGGCCGGCCGGAGCACACCGATATTTTGCTCGATGCCTTGCGAAGGTTATAATGGAGGCGGAGAATGATTAGCGCGCGTACCGCCCATGTCCAGCGTCAGACCCGCGAGACCCACGTGGAAGTATGGCTCAACCTGGACGGCGCCGGCGAGGTCGACATCCATTCTGGGATCCCATTTCTTGACCATCTCCTCTCCCACGTAGCCGTCCACGGCCTGCTGGACCTGCGGGTGCAGGCCCAGGGAGACCTGGAGATAGACGAGCATCACACGGTGGAAGATATCGCCATCGTATTGGGGCAGGCGCTGGACCAGGCGCTGGGCCGGCGGGAGGGCATCCGCCGCATGGGTGAGGCCCATGTTCCCATGGATGAGGCGCTGGCCTTCGTCGCGGTGGACCTGAGCGGCCGGCCGTATGCGGTGGTGGACGCCGCGTTCGCGCGGCCGGCCATCGGCGCGTTGGGTACGGACATGATCCCCCACTTCCTGGAGACACTGGCCTTCCATGCCCGCATGAACCTGCATGCCCGGGTGCTGTACGGGAGCAATGACCATCACCGGGCGGAGGCGCTGTTCAAGGCGCTGGGACGCGCCCTGCGCCAGGCCGTCGAAACCGACCCGCGGCGCGCCGGCGTCCCCTCCACCAAGGGGGTGCTATGATCGTCATCGTGGATTACGGCATCGGCAACCTGCGCAGTGTGCAGAAAGCCTTTGAGCAGGTGGGCGCGCCGGTGCGGCTGATTTCCTCGCCGGCGGAGCTGGAGGGTGCCCGCGCCATCGTCCTGCCGGGCGTGGGCGCCTTCGGAGACGGCATGCGCAACCTGCAAAGCTTGGGATTTGTGGAGCCACTGTGCCAGGCGATCGAGGCCGGCGTGCCCCTGCTGGGCATCTGCCTGGGCATGCAGTTGCTGTTCGAGGAAAGCGAAGAGATGGGCCTGCACCGGGGCTTGGGCCTCCTGCGAGGACGGGTGCGGCGCTTCGCCGGCGGTATAAAGGTGCCGCAGATCGGCTGGAACCAGCTTTTCTGGCGCCGGCCTAATCCGCTTCAGGCCGGCGTCCCCGACGGCGCCTACGCCTATTTCGTCCATTCCTACTACGTGGAGCCGGCGGACCCTGACGACATCCTCGCCACCACGGATTACGGCATCTCTTACGCTTCCATCGTCGGGCGGGAGAACCTGCTCGGGGTGCAGTTTCATCCGGAAAAGAGCCAGGCAGTGGGACTGCGCATCCTGCGCAATTTCGTGGAGTGGGTGGTGCAAGATGATCGTATATCCCGCCATTGACCTGCGGAAGGGCCGCTGTGTGCGCCTCTTCCAGGGGGACCCGGGCAAGGAGACGGTGTTCTGCGACGAGCCGGCGGAGATGGCGCGCCGCTGGGTGATGGCCGGCGCCTTCTGGCTCCATGTAGTGAACCTGGACGGCGCCCTGACCAGCCGGCTGGGGTCCGCCCATGCCCCGAACCTGCGCGCCCTGGAGGAGATACTGCAGGCCGTGGATGTGTGGGTGCAGTTCGGCGGGGGCATCCGCTCGCTGGAAGACATGGAACTGCTGTTCGAGAAGGGGGTGGACCGCCTGGTGCTGGGCACATCGGCGGTGCGCCGGCCGGCGCTGGTGGAGCGCGCTGTGCGGGAGTTCGGCGCGGAGCGCATCGTGGTCAGCCTGGACGCCCGCGAGGGCAAGGTGGTAACCCACGGCTGGCAAAAGACTTCGGCTTTCAGCCCGGTGGAGCTGGGCCGACGCATGGCGGAGCGGGGCGTCATCCGCTGTCTGTACACCGATGTGACGCGCGACGGGACTATGGCCGGCGTCAACGTGGAAGCCACCGCCGAATTGGCCCGCCAGACCGGCCTCAAGGTCATCGCCTCCGGCGGCATCTCCTCCCTGGACGACCTGCGTGCCCTGCGCGAACACGAGGGGGATGGGATTGAGGGCGCCATCATCGGGAGCGCGCTGTACACCGGCGCCATTGACCTGACCCAGGCTATCCGTGTGGGCCTAGGCCTGGAGGACTGACATGCTGGCCAAACGCATCATCCCCTGCCTGGATGTGCGCGACGGGCGCGTGGTGAAGGGCGTCAATTTCCTGCAGTTACGGGATGCCGGCGACCCGGTGGAACAGGCCGTCGTCTACGACCAGGAAGGGGCCGACGAGCTGATCTTTCTCGACATCACCGCCTCGCCGGAGCGCCGCGATATCATGGTGGATGTGGTGCGCCGAGTGGCCGATGTGGTCTTCATCCCCCTGACGGTCGGGGGCGGCATCCGCACCGTGGAGGATATGCGCGCCATCCTGATGGCCGGCGCCGATAAAATCTCCATCAACAGCGCGGCCGTGCGCAATCCCGCCGTCATCACGGAAGGCGCCCGGCGCTTCGGATCGCAGTGCATTGTTGTGGCGATTGACGGGAAGCGCCGGCCGGATGGCTCTGGCTGGGATGTGTATATTGACGGCGGCCGGGTGCGCACCGAGCTGGAAGCCGTAGCCTGGGCACAGCAGGCGGAACGTTTGGGCGCCGGCGAGATACTGCTGACCAGCATGGACACCGACGGGACCCAGGATGGGTATGATATCCCGCTGACCCGCGCCGTGGCTGAGGCGGTGTCCATCCCGGTCATCGCTTCTGGGGGCGCTGGCCGGCTGGAGCATTTCCACGAGGTGCTCACCGCCGGCGGGGCGGACGCCGCGCTGGCCGCCTCCCTGTTCCACTACCGCACGTTGAGCATTGGCCAGGTGAAGCGCTATCTGGCGGAGCGCGGCGTGCCGGTCCGGCTGACCGAACCGCTCCCGGAAAGGTGATGCAAATATGGCCCCTTCTACCCCCTCATCCTCTGATGTGCCGGAGACCGCATCATCCTCCCTGATGGAGCAGATCCGCTGGGACGAGCGGGGGTTGGTGCCGGCCATCGTCCAGGACGACCTCACCGGCCAGGTGCTCATGCTGGCCTATATGAACCGCGAGGCGCTGGAGCGCACGCTGGAGACTGGCGAGGCCCATTTCTGGAGCCGCAGTCGGCAGGCGCTGTGGCATAAGGGCGAAAGCTCCGGCAATGTCCAGCGGGTGCGCGCTGTACACATAGACTGCGATGGGGACACGCTTCTTTTGCTGGTGGATCCCGCCGGCCCGGCCTGTCATACCGGCCGCCGCACCTGCTTCTACCGCCGGCTGGACGGGGAGCAGGACCCCGAAGCCAAGCCTTTCCGCCAGCGGCTGAGCGATTTGCTGGCCGGCCGCAAAGCCCACCCTCGGGAGACATCCTACACCAGCCGGCTGTTCCAGGCCGGCACCGCACGCATCTTGCAGAAAGTCGGCGAGGAGGCCGTCGAGGTCATCATCGCCGCCCAGAACGAACCCCGTGAGCGTCTTATCGCAGAGGCCGCTGACCTGCTGTACCATCTCCATGTCGCCCTGCTGGCATATGATATTGGATGGGAAGAGATAGACGCGGCCCTGCGCGAGCGGTATCATCCCTGAACCACCGAATCGGACAGCATTGTGGAGGAGGAAGCGGTATGGTCACCCGAAGGGCCTTGTTGAGCGTGTCGGACAAGCGCGGCCTGCCGGCGTTCGCCCAGGGGCTGGCGGCGCACGGCTTCGAGCTGGTATCCACCGGGGGCACGGCACAGATACTGCGGGAGGCCGGCCTGCCTGTTATCAGCGTCGAATCCGTGACGGGCTTTCCAGAAATCCTGGACGGGCGTGTCAAAACCCTGCATCCCCATATTCACGGCGGCCTGCTGGCCCGCCGCCAGCACCCGGGCCACATGGCGGAGCTTCAGGCGCTGGGCATCGCGCCCATTGAGGTGCTCGTCGTGAACCTGTATCCCTTTGAGGCGACAGCGGCGCGCGCCGGCGTGCCCCTTGAAGAGCTGGTGGAGCAGATTGACATCGGTGGGGTGGCCTTACTGCGCGCCGGCGCCAAGAACTACGAGTCCGTGACGGTGGTGTGCGACCCTGATGATTATGAGGCAGTGCTGGCGGATCTGGAGCAGTACGGCGAAGTCCCGCTGGAGCGGCGTCAGCACCTGGCACTGAAGGCGTTCCGCCATACCGCCGGCTACGACGCCGCCATCGCCAGCACCCTGGCCCAGCGCTTCGGCACGCCGGAGCTTTTCCCCGAGCGGTTCCCCCTGCCGGCCAGGCTCATCAGCCTCCTGCGCTATGGAGAGAACCCACACCAGGCGGCCGCGCTGTACGGCCTCGGCGGGAACAGCCTTCCGCTGGGCGGACAACAGCTTCAGGGCAAGGAGCTGTCGTACAATAACATCCTGGACCTGGACGCCGCCTGGCGCGCGGCGAGCGATTTTGACGAGCCGGCCGCGGCCATCATCAAGCACACCAACCCCTGCGGCCTGGCGGTGGGTAAGACCCTCTCTGAGGCGTTCCGCGCCGCGCTGGCCTGCGACCCGGTCTCGGCCTTCGGCGGCATCATCGCCGTCAACCGCCCTATGGACGCGGAAACCGTGCATGCCATGGGCGATTTGTTCGTGGAAGCGGTGATTGCGCCCTCCTTTACGCCGGCCGCCCTGGAACTGCTGAGAGCACGCCCCAACTGCCGGCTGATCGCCCTGGACCCCTCCCAGCCAGTGGAGGACCGCTTCGAGATGCGGGCGGTGCGCGGCGGCCTGCTGGTGCAGACTCGCGATGAGGGCTGGGAGGGCGAGGAGTGGCGCGTGGTCAGCCGGCGCGAACCGACGCCGGCGGAATGGGATGACCTGCGCTTCGCCTGGAAGGTCGCCAAGCACGTCAAATCCAACAGCATCGTCTTCGCCAAGGAGCGCGCCACGGTGGGCATCGGCGCCGGCCAGATGAGCCGGGTGGATGCAGTGCGCATCGCCAGCATCAAGGCCGGCGAGCGCGCCCGCGGCAGTGTGGTAGCCTCCGATGCCTTCTTCCCCTTCGCCGACGGCCTGCGGCTGGCCGCAGAGGCCGGCGCCACCGCCGCCATTGAACCGGGCGGCTCCGTGCGCGATGACGAGGTGATTTCCGCCGCCGACGAGCTGGGCATGGCATTGGTGTTCACGGGCCGGCGTCATTTCCGCCATTAACCGCGCGTCCCATCCCAGCATCCCTGTCACCCCTTCGCCGGCCGGGTGTTCTCTTGAGCAAGGTCCGCTCATCCACCTGAGGGAGAGAAGGAAAAGATGGAAGCATCCGGTCTCATCGGTGCCGGCGCAGAGGAAAAGGCGCGCGTCATAGAGCTGTTTGCCCAGCATGTCTCTTCCGGCAAGGTGGCGTTCTTCGAGTCCGCCGGCATTGACTTTGTGCTGGGCAAGCGAGAGGGGCCGTACCTCTGGGACCTGGCCGGCGAAAAGCGGCTCATTGACTGCCACTGCAACGGCGGCGTCTTCAACCTGGGACATCGCCACCCCGCCATCATCCAGACCTTGATGGACAGCCTGGCGGCGCTGGATATCGGCAACCATCATCTCATCAGCCGCCAGCGCGCCCTGCTGGCCCAGCGCCTGGCGGAGCTCAGCCCGGGCGGTGCACTGCGCTATACCGTGTTCGGCGTCAGCGGCGGCGAGGCCATTGACCTGGCTATTAAGGTGGCGCGCGGCTTCACGCGCCGCACGAAAATCATCTCGGCACGCGGCGGCTACCATGGGCATACCGGCCTGGCACTGGCCGCCGGCGATGAGAAGTACCGCGCGCCCTTCGGCCCGCCGGCGCCGGGTTTCGTCCAGGTGCCTTTCAACGACGTGGATGCCCTGCGCCAGGAGATGGATACCGACACAGCGGCAGTTATCATGGAAACGGTGCCGGCTACCTACGGCATCGCGGTGCCGGACCCCGATTACTTCCCCAAGGTGCGCGAGCTGTGCGACCAGTACGGCGCGCTCTTCATCGCTGACGAGGTGCAGACCGGCCTGGGGCGTACCGGCCGGCTGTGGGGCATCGAGCACTACGGCGTTGTGCCCGACATCATGGTCATCGGCAAGGGCCTCTCCGGCGGCATATACCCCATCACCGCCACCTGTTTCCGGGCAGAGCTGGAATCGGTCTTTCATCCCGACCCCTTCATCCATATTTCGACCTTCGGCGGTGCAGAGGCCGGCTGTCCGGTAGCGCTGAAGGTGCTGGAGATTTCCTTCCAGCCGGCCTTCCTCCAGCATGTGCGGGAGCTAGCTGGCATCTTTGCCGAGGGCTTCCAGCGCCTGAAAGCGCGTCACCCGAAGGTGCTGGTGCGCCTGCGGCAGTTGGGCCTGATGATGGGCATCGAGATGGCCAGCCCATACGCCGGCCCGCTTTTCAGCAAGGCCGCCTACGACAACGGCCTGCTCTCTGTCTATGCCAACAACGATACCCGCGTGGCACAGCTTCTCCCACCGCTCATCATTGACGAGGCGCTGGCCGGCGAAATCCTGGAGCGCGTCGACGCCAGCCTGACAATGGTCGAGCGCATGCTGGCCGAGCAGGCATGAGGAGGGAAGCGTATGGGAAAGATCGCCGTAGATATTGCACTGCTCCAGCAGTTTGAAGCCGGCTTGGACCCCCGCCGCCCGGAGCGAAGCGCCATCCCCGCCCGCGTGCTGGGCTACGGCGAGATCAGCACGGTCATCGCCATGGATCACCCGGCACAGGCGGACCTGGCCTTCAAGCGCATGCCCATGTTCCGCGATGAGGAAGAGATTGTGCAGTACACGCGGCTGTATGAGGAATATGTGCGGGTCCTGCAGGAGGACGTCGGCTTGCGGGTGGCCGCCGGCGAAATGGTGCACCTGCCCCGCACCCATGCCGGCCATTTGGTGGTGTACTTGGTGCAGGAACGTTTCCCCGCCGGCGCCATCGGCAACGCCATCATCCATCGGCTGGATGCGGAAGAGCGCCGGCAGTTAGTGCTGGCGGTACTGCGCGAACTGCGGAAGGTCTTTGCCTTCAATCGCGAGCACCGCGGACGGCTGGAACTGGGCATTGATGGGCAGATATCCAACTGGGCCGTACAGCCGTTCGACGAGGCCGCCGGCCGGCCTGCCGGCCCGTACCACCTGGTATACCTAGATACCACTACTCCCCTGCTCACCCGCGAAGGCGTGGAGCAGTTGAACCCCGAGCTGTTCCTGCGCAGTGCCCCTTCGTTCCTGGTGTGGCTGTTGCGGTTGCTCTTCTTGCAGGATGTGATGACCCGGTATTATGATTTCCGCAAGGTCATCATTGACCTCATCGCCAATTTCTACAAGGAGCAGCTTCCGGAGATGGTGCCGGCGCTGGTGGAGACCGCCAATGAGTTCCTGGCCGGCGAGGCCGCCGACTTCCAGCTCAGTCCTCTCAGGGTGCAGGAGATCCGCTCCTATTACCAGGAGGACGCCTGGATCTGGCGGCTGTACCTGGCCTTTCGTACAGTGGACCGCGAACTGCATCATCTGACCGGCCGGCATTACCCGTACATCCTGCCGCCGGCCATCCGACGCTGATGTCCGCCAGACGACGAGGTTCAAAAAGGAGGATGCCATGGGAGGGTTCAGGGAGTACGATCAGTACGACGCGCTGGGACTGGCGGAGCTGGTGCGCCGCAAAGAGGTCTCCTCGCTGGAGCTGGTGGAGGAAGCGGTATCCCGCATCGAGAAGGTCAACCCGCAGATCAATGCGGTCATCCACCCCATGTACGACCTGGCGCGCCAGCAGGCACAGGGCGAACTGCCGGCCGGCCCGTTTCAGGGTGTGCCCTTTCTGCTGAAGGACCTGCTGGTGCACTATGCCGGCGTCCCCACCCGCTGTGGGAGCCGTTTTTTCAAGGACTTCGTCCCCGACCATGACAGCGAGATGGTGCGGCGCTATAAGGCCGCCGGCGTTATCGTCCTGGGCAAGACCAACGCGCCGGAACTGGGCCTCGTGCCCTTTACCGAGCCAGAGCTGTTCGGCCCCACCAACAACCCCTGGGCGCCGTCCCGCACCGCCGGCGGTTCCAGCGGCGGCTCGGCCGCGGCCGTGGCCGCCCGCATGGTGCCCATGGCACACGGCAACGACGGCGGCGGTTCCATCCGCATCCCTGCTTCCTGCTGTGGGGTGTTCGGGTTGAAACCCACGCGCGGGCGCAATCCCATTGGCCCGGATTTGGGCGAGGCCTGGCAGGGCCTGGCGATTGACCATGTGCTGACCCTGTCGGTGCGGGACAGCGCCGCTATGCTGGATGCCACCGCCGGCCCGGACGTGGGCGCGCCCTATTTCGCGCCGCCGCCGGCGCGCCCGTTCCTCGAAGAGGTAGGGCAAGACCCCGGCCGACTGCGCATCGCTTTCACCACCAAACCGCTCCTGCCGGCGGCCGTCCATCCGGACTGCGTGAAGGGGGTGGAAGAGACGGCCAAACTGCTGGCTGACCTGGGCCACCACGTCGAAGAGGCTACACCGCAGATAGACGGCAGTGCCTTCGCCCGCGCCTTTCTCACCATGGTATGCGGCGAGACGCAGGCGGATATCGAGGAAGGTGAGAAGCTGGTAGGGCGGAAAGCGGCGTCTCGGGACTTCGAACCTTCCACCTGGGCGCTGATGCTGTTGGGCCGGCAGATTTCCTCTGGCGAGTTCACGCGCGCCGTGCGGACGCTCCAGCGTTTCGCCCGCCAAATCGGGCAGTTCTTTGAGGCGTACGACGTGCTCCTGACCCCGACGCTGTCCATGCCGCCGTTCAAGACCGGCGCGCTCCAGCCGAAGGGATTCGAGGCTTTCGCATTGAAGCTGTTGGGGAGTCTGAACGCCGGCGCCCTGCTCAATGTCCTGGCCGGCATCGAGGAGCTGGCCGAACAGGTCTTCGCCTTCATCCCCTTTACGCCGGTCTTCAACGTCACCGGCCAGCCGGCCATGTCCGTGCCGCTGTACTGGAACGCTGAAGGACTGCCCATCGGCATGCATTTCGTCGGGCGGTACGGCGATGAGGCGACCCTGTTTCGGCTGGCCGCCCAGCTTGAGCAGGCGCGCCCGTGGTTCGACCGCCGGCCGCCCGTCTGCGCAGGGTAATATTGGGCCTGATAATGGATGGGATAGTAACAATGCGCTTTGTCGTGGATGCAATGCTGGGGACCCTGGCCCAGTGGCTGAGGGCGCTGGGGTATGATGCGCTGTTCGACCCATCTCTCGATGATGATGCGCTGGTGCGTACTGCCCGGGCGGAGGGGCGGGTACTGCTGACCCGGGACACGGCGCTCCTGCGCCGGCGCAATCTCCAGGTGCTGTACATTACCAGCCAGCAGTGGGAGGAGCAGGTGCGTCAAGTGTTGAGGGAACTGCCCCTCCCACCGCCGGCACCCCTGACCCGCTGCTTGGAATGCAACACCCCGCTGGAAGACATGTTGCGCAGTGAGGCCTGGGGGCTGGTGCCCCCGTATGTCTTTGTGCGCCATGATCGCTTCCGCCTCTGCCCGGACTGCCAGCGGGTCTACTGGCAGGGCACCCATTGGGACCGCATGCAGCGCACCATTGAGGACCTCGTCGCCTACTGGGAAGCGTGCCGCCGACAGCCGGCGCCGGAACGCCGCTAGCCGGCGCTCATTTCAGCGACAGTACCAGCGTGCGCAGGTTGGTGCCGATCAGCAGTAACCCAATTAGGATGCCCAGCCACTTCTGCGGTATCTTTTTGCACAGCCAGGCCGCCAGCGGCGCCGCAATCACCCCGCCCACCAGCAGACAGGCCACCACGATCCAATCGAACTGCTCCGCCCCCAGCGAGATAATAAAGGTAATGGTGATGGCGAGAGTGACGAAGAACTCCGAGGCATTGACCGAACCCACGACGCGGTGCGGCTTGACGTTGTGGGTGAGGATGAGGGTAGGGGTAGTGATGGGGCCCCATCCTCCGCCGCCGAAAGCATCGAAGGCCGCCGCAACCAGCCCCACCAGGACAATGCGCCAGGTAGGCAGACCTTCCTCCGCCGGCTTGCTGACCGCCAGAGCCACCGCCGGCGGGTCCGCTTCCGCATGGGCATCCTCACGGTACTTCACCGCGAAGCGCCACACTACCAACACGCCCATGCATATCAGAATGGCGCTGACCACCGGTTTGATCTGACTGCCGGGCAGGTTCGAGAGCAGTACGGCGCCGGCCACTCCCCCGATGATGCCGCTGATGGACAAGGGCAGGGCTAGCTTCCAGTCCACGTTGCCCAAGCTGTGATGAGAGATGCCGGAGACCAGGGTGGTGATGACCTCGGCGGTGTGGACCGAGGCGCTGGCAACGGCCGGCAGGAGGCCGGCGGCGACCAGCAGTGTGGTGGAAAATACGCCATATCCCATGCCCAGACTGCCATCGATAAATTGGGACAGCAGGCCGATCAACGTGAGGACCAACAGCGTGGGGAGGGAACTGCTCATGATGTTCTTGCTCCTTTTGGTTGGTGATACACAGCGGCCGCCCAGAATGTGAATGCCGGCACAATTATAGCATATTATCATGGATAAGTCAATGATTTCTACGTGATGTATCAATCTCGCATAGTTCCATCGTGCGGCAGTTGCCAAGGCGCGGGCTTCGGCGAAACGCCGGCCAATGGTATAATGATTCGCAGGAAGCGGAGCTTGGAGCATGAGACTGCTGGTAACAGCCGTCTGGCGGAGGCTTGCATCTCCACCCGCCGGCGTTCCCCTTCCTTATGCGGGGAAGGGGCCGGAGGATAGGGTCATCGGTTTCAACCCTGCATGGGTGCACCACACCAATTGGGGGGATAATCATGGCTCGCGGCCTGTCCTACAGCCTGGATGATACGATTGCTGCCATCTCCACACCACTGGGCGAGGGGGGCATCGGCATCGTGCGCCTGAGCGGCCCGGAGAGCGCCGGCATCCTGCGGCGCTTGTTCAGGCCGGCCGGCAAACGCGCCGACGCCGACCTGCCGCCGCGCCAGCTCATCCTCGGCCATATCATTGACCCGGCCAGCGGTCAGAAAGTGGACGAGGTGCTGGTCAGCTTCATGCCGGCACCCCATACTTACACCCGGCAGGACGTCGTCGAGATCAACTGCCACGGAGGGATTGTGGCCACCCGCAGGGTGCTGGAGCTGTGTCTGCTGGCCGGCGCGCGGCTGGCCGGCCCTGGCGAATTCACCCTGCGCGCCTTCCTCAACGGCCGCATGGACCTCGCCCAGGCCGAGGCCGTGTTGGACATCGTGCGGGCCAGGACCTCCGCCGGCCTTCAGGTGGCTGTCGGACAGCTCAGCGGCGCGCTTTCCGGACGGGTCCGCGCCCTGCGCCAGCGTCTGCTGGGCGTCCAAGCGCATGTGGTCGCCAGCATAGATTTCCCGGAAGACGAGATACCCCAGATAGATGTAGGCACAGAGCTGGGGCATATCGAGCGGGAGCTGGTCCATCTCCTGGAAACGGCCGACCGCGGCATCATTTACCGGCAGGGCATCCGCACCGCCATCATCGGCCGGCCGAACGTGGGCAAATCCAGCCTGCTGAACGCCCTCCTGCGCACCAACCGCGCCATCGTTACCCCCATCCCCGGCACAACACGCGACACCGTCGAAGAAACATTGAACCTGCAGGGCATCCCGCTGGTGCTGGTGGACACCGCCGGCCTGGACCGTGCCCCGCGCGATCCCATCGAGGAATTGGGCATGGAGCGCAGTCGCGCCGCCCTGGAGACGGCCGACCTGGTGCTGGCGGTGGTGGACGGCAGTATGCCCCTCCAGCCCCAGGACCAGGCTATCCTGGAGCTGTTGGGGGAGCGGCCGGCGCTCATCGTCATCAATAAATGCGACCTACCGCAAGCGCTGGACGAAAGTGCCCTGCCCGCTGGTCGGCCGCGCGTCCATATTTCCGCTCTCACCGGCCAGGGCCTGCCCGAACTGGAAGAGCGCATCCTGGATATGGTGCTCGGCGGCCATGTCATGCCGCAGAACGAGGCCGTGGTCAGCAGTCCGCGCCACAAGCAGGCGCTGTCCACTGCATTGGAGAGCGTGCGCGCCGCGCGCGCATCCTATGTGCAGGGCCTGCCGGCAGACTGCATCAGTATTGACCTGTCGGAAGCGCTGGATGCGTTAGGGCAGATCACGGGGGAGACAGCGGACGAGGAACTGTTGGATCGCATTTTCAGCGAGTTCTGCATCGGGAAGTGAATCGGCTCAGGAGCGTCCCAACTGCATCAATGCCAGCCGGAGACGCTCTTCCAAATCGGTGACATCCTTGGGGAGCATCTGCACCACCCGCTGGGCTTCCACCACATTATAGCCCAGCGAGCGCAGGGCCTCCACGAGTTCGGCATCAGCTTCGCCGCCGGCCAGCTCCGCGCCGGCGATGCCTACCAACTCCAGCTTATCCTGCAGATGCAGGACTACCCGCTGTGCCGCTTTATGCCCGACGCCGGGGGCGCGGGCGATGACATCCGCATTTCCCTGGGCAATGGCACTGACCAGCACCTCCGGCGAGAAAGACGAGAGGATGGAAAGGGCCAGGCGGGGACCAATGCCGTTCACTTCCAGCAGAAGCTCGAACAGCCGGCGCTGTTCCTGAGACTCGAAGCCGTACAGCGTCCACTCGTTCTCCCGCACATGGAGGTAGGTGAACAGCTCAACGGCGTCGCCGATGTCCCACTCCGCCTCCAGAAGGGAGGCCGGCACGTGCACCACCAGGTCCAACGGGCCAATGTCCACCACCATGTACTGCCGGCCGCGACCCCGGAGCCGGCCGCGTATCGCGTGAATCATGACGACGCTCCCTGCGCTTCCGGCGGGACAAAGCGGTATCCGATGCCCCGCACCGTCTGAATATATGCTGGGCGGGAAGGGTCTGGTTCGATCTTTTCCCTCAGCCGGCGTACCGCCACCTCCACCAGGTTCAGGCCTTCCACGTACTCGTAGCCCCACACCTCGCGGAAGAGCGTCTCCTTGGGGACCGCCTCGCCGGCGCGGCCCATCAAATAATATAACAGCTCGAACTCCATCGGGGTAACATGCACTTCCTCGCCGGCGAGCATCACGCGGTGTGCGTTGGGGTCCACGGTCAGTGTCCCGTAGGAAAGCACACTGCGAGGGCGCCGGCGCGCCATCCATTCCATGCGCCGGAAAATGGCCTCGATGCGCGCCCGCAGTTCCTCGAAGGTGAAAGGTTTGGTGATGTAATCGTCGGCGCCGGCCTCAAACCCCGCCACCACATCCTCCGTGCGGTCCAGAGCCGTCAGCATAACGATGGGCACGTCCGAACGCTGACGTATCCAGTGGCAGACCTGGATGCCGTCCACATGGGGCATGATGATATCGAGGATGACCATGTCCACATGGTTCTGGGTGAAAAACTCCATGGCCTGGAGGCCGTCGGGGACGCCGAAGACCTCATAGCCGGCGGAGATCAGGGCATTCACCACCAGGTTGCGCAGTGGGCGCTCGTCTTCCACCACCAGAAGGCGATACTTGCCGGCCATGCTGACCCCTTACTCAATTTCGTGCAGTGCGGTGTCGGTGAGCGCCTGCATCCGCCACATGTGATGGTGACAGATAGCAACGGCGACGGCATCGGCCGCATCGTCCGGGCGCGGGATATCTTCCAGGTGCAGTATCAGGCGCACCATTTCTTGAATCTGCTGTTTTTCGGCGCGCCCATAGCCGACCACGGCCTGCTTGACCTGCAGGGGTGTATACTCATAGACCGGCAGGTGCGCCTGCGCGGCCGCCAGCAGGCAGACTCCCCGTGCCTGCCCCACAGCAAACGCAGTGCGCACATTGGTGTTGAAGAAGAGCGCCTCGACCGCCACAGCCGCCGGCGCCAACCGAGTAATCAACCCTTGCACAGCCTGATAAATCGTTTCCAGCCGGGCCGGCAGTTCTTCCTCCGGGGAAGTACGGATCACCCCGTACTCCACCAGAGAAAGCTCGCCGGCCCTTTCCTCCACCACGCCGTAGCCGGTGATGGCCGTGCCCGGGTCAATGCCCAGCACCCGCAATTATCCCTGCTCCTCGTACTTGGCCAGCAGTTCGTCCGTCAGCTCCAGATTGGAATATACTTCCTGCACGTCGTCCAGCTCTTCGAGAGCCTCGATCAGGCGCAGGGTCTTGAGTGCGGCCTCTTCGTCCAGCGTAACAGTGGATTTGGGCTTCATCAGGAGCTGGGCGTTCTCCACCTGCAGGCCGGCGGATGTCAGCGCCTCGCGCACCTTGTGAAGCTCATCGGGCTTGGTATAGACTTCCACCACGTCGTCGCTGATGTTGACGTCCTCCGCGCCGGCGTCAATGGCCATCATCGCCACTTCGTCGGGGTCCTGGCCATCCAGCGGCACGGTGATGAGGCCCTTCTGGTCGAAGAGCCAAGCCACACAGCCCGACTCGCCCAAGCTTCCGCCGCTGCGGGTGAGGAGCCGGCGGATTTCCGCCACCGCCCGGTTGCGGTTGTCGGTAACCACACTCATCATCAGGGCCACCCCGTTGGGACCGTAGCCCTCGTACACCAGCTCTTCCAGGGCCGCCGCGCCCTTCTCCAGGCCGGCGCCGCGCCGGATGGCCCGCTCGATGTTCTCGCGCGGCATGTTGGCGGCCTTGGCCTTCTCAATCACCATGCGCAGTTTGAAGTTAAACTCGGGGTCAGGCCCTTCGCGGGCGGCTATCTCGATCTCCTTCCCCAGCTTGGTGAACAACTGCCCGCGCTTGGCATCCTGCGCGCCCTTCTTCCGCTTAATGGTAGACCATTTAGAATGTCCCGACATAGGGTATCCTCCATATAATGAACGCCCGTTCGAAAGCCGCCATCGGCCTCGCTTTCCAAATGATATTATACCATCAGGGGCGGCTTTCGGCGAAACCAGGCCGGCCCCCGTGCACGACCCATACTGGTAGCAGTTGCCTCAGAATCCTCAGTACTCAATGCCCCGCCGGGCCTGGATGCCCTGCGCAAAGGGATGCTTGCGGGCACACATTTCGGTGACCAGGTCGGCACGCCGGCACAGCTCCTCCGGCGCGTCGCGGCCGGTCAGCACCAGCTCCATATGCGGAGGACGCTCATCCAGCAGTCTCAGGACATCTTCCAGTGACACCAGGCCGAACGACAGGGCAGTGATGACCTCGTCCAGGATGAGGATATCCACCTCGCCGCTTTGCATGGCCCGCCGGCCCTCCTCCAGCGCCAGCCGCGCCTGCGCAAAATCCTCAGGACGGGGATGCTTGGGATGCACGAACCCGCGATGCCCGAAACGGGCCAGGGTGATGGTCGGCAGGTATTCCACCGCCTGGTGCTCGCCGGCTTCCATCCACCCTTTCATGAACTGCACGATGTGCACCCGCAGGCCGTGGCCGGCGGCGCGCAGGGCCAGCCCCAGCGCCGCGGTGGTCTTGCCCTTGCCGTCCCCAGTATACACCTGCACCAATCCCCGTTCCAGCGGCATGGTCTGCTTCCTCTCGGAAATATAGGCGTTCAGTTGAACGATAGATACCCCATTTCCGCCGGCGGCATGCGCCGCTTCACCTGCTCCAGCGTCAGCATCTGCAGGATTTCGACCTCTTTGCGCAGGAGAGCCTCCTCCTTGAGCAGGATGTCCTGCAAGCGCGGCAGGCTGAGCAGGGCCTGCCGTTCGGCCAGGTCCACCTGCAGTCCCCAGGCCACCATCCACGCCACCCCTTCGGCGTCCTCAGGCAGGTTGCTGATCGTGATGGAAAGCCCCTGCGCCTCTTTGAGCAGGCGCAGATAGCGGTAGAAGCGGATCTCCACCCGTGCTAGCAGAGCCTCGTCCACACCTTCCGTGAGCAGGGGGAACTCATCCACCTCACCCACCAGGTAGGGCTCCGTTTCCCGGATTTCGCGGATGATGAAGCGGTCCAGGCCGCGCACGATAATATGCTTGGTATGGTCTTCCATCTCGATGACCCGCAGGATTTTGGCCCGCGTGCCGATATCGAACGGCTCCGCCGGCCCTCCCACCTCATGGCCTGAGCGGATGAGGACAATGCCGAACGGCCGCCCATGGCGCATGCAGTATTCCACCATAACTTTGTAGCGGTCCTCAAAGATATGCAGGGGCATCAGCATGCGCGGGAAAAAGACCGTGTGTAGTGGGAACAAGGGAAGCTCTGTCGTCATATCTCGCCCTCTTCCTCCGACAGCTCCGGCCCCATCTCCTCCTGTTCTGCGCCTGTCTCTCCAGAGCCTTTCATCACTTCGGCCAGCACGTTGGTGGCGTAACAGCCCGGCGGCAGGGTGAACGCCAGCATCAGGCCCTCATCATACCATATTTCAACGTCCTGGATGGGGAAGCGCAGGGGCCGGCGGCCGCCTTTCAGCCGCAGTCCCTCGGCGCGTTTGAAGTCCTCCAGCGTCAGGCCCTCTTCGGCCAGCACCCGGCGCTCCAGCTCTCCCTGCCGGCCCTCCGCCATCAGCATGCGGTAGCCGTACAGCGGCCCGGAGGGGCTGATCTCGAAGCGGTCGGCGCGCGGCTGTTCCGCGGCCGGGTCCTCCACCAGGAAGGCGCCGCCGCTGTCATGCTTGTAGGCCACATCGCCGGCGAACAAAATATCCAGCGTCTCCAGGCGTTCTGCCATGACGCGGTTGAATAGGTAGGACTGGTAGGCGGAGACAAAGAAACGGCGCAGGCGCTTGGAAACCGAATGCAGGGCGCGTTCCGGCGCTTCGGCCGCCGGCGACCGCAGGAGCACTTCCAGCGCCCGGCGCTCCTCATGGAACTGGGGCGGCCAGGCATGCAGAGCCGCCTGGAGCTGGCCGGCATCGTACAGCCGGCGCGCCTCCAGCACGGCCGGCAGTTCGTCCGGTTGAGGCCGGCCCAGGAATTCCTGCAGGAATGCCTCGGCATCCCCCCGCAGGATGGCGCGGCCCAGGAGATGGGTGTCCCTGCGCCGGCCGAAGCGCTGTTCGCCGAAGTAATTGGGCACCCCGCGGCGCTGAAGCGTTTCCAGGATGGGGCGCGCCCGCTCCAGGGCATCGGGCGGCACATCCCGGATGCGGATGACGAAACGGTTGCCGGCCAGGTGCCCCTGCTTGAGCTTGTTGGTATGCCGTTTGGCCCATAAGATGCGAATGCTGGGCAGTTCCAGCGCCAGCACGCGCTCCGGCGGCACACGCTCCACCGACAGCACCTGCCGGGTCACGGCATGGGCATCTTTCAGGCCGGCGAAGCCGATCTGAAACGGCCGCACCCGCAGTGCCCGTGCGATCTCCTCCACCGCCCGCATTGTTGGCAGGCCGCGCTTCTCAATCTCAAAAAAGGTATGCTCCCCCTGTCCGCAGGGATCGTACAGGGGGATTTCCGTCACCTGGAAGTCCTCGTATTCCACTTTAATGCGGCCGCCCGTGCCGGGTAAATCCCGGGTCAGCCACAATGATGGGGCCGGCGTCTCGTTCGCCATGCCGATGTACCCCCAAGGATAGAGTTGGCGTTCCAACCAGAGACAAAAACCGCCGCTGAACCACAGTTACAAAGGAGGGGACTGTTGTGTGCCTGCTCCTGGGTCACGCCGCTTTCGCCGGCGGGGCATCCCATCGGGCGGAGTGGCTCGCCGTCAGCACCAACAGCCAGACGCCCAGTGCCAGCACAGCGTCGCCCGGGCTGAATACGGTCGGGATGGGGAAAGGCGGCGGGATTACGAACACATCCGACAGGAACCAGAGCCGCGTCTGCTCGCGCGGCAGGAGGATGTCCTTGGTGTACTTCAAGCGCGCGCCGGGTTCGGTGCTCTGCAGTTCGTACTCATGCCCGACGCGCTGGACCGCCTCCGGGGAGATAGGCATATAGCCGCCGTTGGCCAGCATCACCGTCAGGTTCATCAGCAGGCCCAGGGCAATGATGGGCATGCCGGGGAGCCGGCGGTTCAGCCATACGAAGGCCAGCAAGAGCAGGTACGAGAATATCAGGGCCAGGGTGTGGATGCTCAGCCAGCCGCGCGCCGTGGTCTCCGGCTCATAAATGATGTATATCTGGAGGCCAAAGCCCAGCAGGGCCAGCCATGCGGCGTGCAGAGGGAGGTTCGCCAGCCGGCGCAGTTTCCCGCCGGTCAGCACGGCGGCCAACAGCGCCAGGAACAGGGCAAGGACAAGGATCATCCTCTCGTTCTCCTCACAAGTGTTCACCGCCGCACAAGATACACGGGCAGGGACAAATGCCCTGCCCGTTCTCGTGGTCCCAACCCATCACGCCGCCATCAGCGCCAGGAATTCCTCGCGCTCGATGGTCTCTTTCTCCAGCAGTGTGCGCGCCAGGGCTTCCAGCTTATCCCGCTTCTCCGTCAGGATTTGTCGTGCCCGTTGGTACGCGCTGTGCACGATGTTCTGGATCTCCTGGTCAATTTCCTGGGCGATCTCTTCGCTGTAATCGCGCTGTTCGGCGATCTCGCGCCCCAGGAAAACCAGCTCTTCTTTCTGACCAAAGGTCATGGGACCGAGCTTCTCGCTCATGCCGTATTCCTTGACCATCTTGCGCGCCAATTCGGTGGCCCTCTCCAGGTCGTTGCTAGCGCCGGTGGTCACATCGCCAAATACCAGTTCCTCCGCCACGCGGCCGCCCAGCAGGCCGGCGATCTCGTCATGGAATTTGGAGCGGGGCATGAGAATACGGTCGTCTTCCGGAAGCCCTATGGTGTAGCCGAGCGCCATGCCGCGCGAGATGATGCTGACCTTGTGGACCGGGTCGGCCAGGGGCAGGTGATGCATGACTACGGCGTGGCCGGCCTCGTGGTAGGCGACGATCTCTCGATCGCGCTTGCTCAACAGCCGGCTCTTGCGCTCCGGCCCGGTGAGGACGCGCTCGATGGCCTCCTGCAGTTCCGCCATGCCAATGGCCTTCTTGTTGCGCCGCGCCGCCAGGATAGCCGCCTCGTTCACCAGGTTCTCCAGGTCCGCACCCACAAACCCCGGCGTCTCGCGCGCAATCACGTCCAG
>CALIBQ010000042.1 GCA_938049385.1 uncultured Anaerolineae bacterium | reverse complement strand
AATTTCGCCGGGTCCCTCGTTGAGACAGTGCCCCACTCGTTACGCCATTCGTGCGGGTCGGAACTTACCCGACAAGGAATTTCGCTACCTTAGGACCGTTATAGTTACGGCCGCCGTTCACCGGGGCTTCGGTTCAGAGCTTCACCTTGCGGCTAACCCTTCCCCTTAACCTTCCGGCACTGGGCAGGCGTCAGCCCCTATACTTCAGCTTACGCTTTAGCAGAGACCTGTGCTTTTGTTAAACAGTCGGTAGGGCCATTTCTCTGCGGCCCCCTCGGGCTCGGCAGGCAAGCTGCTTCACCCTACTAGGGCGCTCCTTCTCCCGAAGTTACGGAGCCATTTTGCCTAGTTCCTTAACGAGGGTTCTCCCGATCGCCTTGGTATACTCTACCCGCCTACCAGTGTCGGTTTGCGGTACGGGCACCTGGGTTTCATCGCTTAGAGGCTTTTCTCGGCAGCATGGGCTCAGCCAGTTCGCCTTGCGGCCCCCCACTGCTCCTCAGGATCGGGCGACGGGTTTCCCTGCCGCCGTCATCTCCCTACAAGCGTGGCACCTGCACTTCCAGTCGCAGGCTGGCCTACCCTTCTGCGTCCCCCCATCGCTCCACCCAGGTGGTACGGGAATATTAACCCGTTGTCCATCGCCTACGCCTTTCGGCCTCGGCTTAGGCCCGACTAACCCGACGCGGATTAACCTTCCGTCGGAAACCTTAGGCTTACGGCGAACATGTTTCTCGCATGTTTCACGCTACTCATGCCGGCATTCGCACTTCTGTCCGCTCCACCCGTCCTCACGGTCGGGCTTCAACGCTGGACAGAACGCTCCCCTACCGTCACTGCCCTCTGTAGGACAGCAACCCGCGGCTTCGGTGGTGAGCTTGAGCCCCGTTACATTTTCGGCGCAGGACCACTAGGCCAGTGAGCTATTACGCACTCTTTAAAGGATGGCTGCTTCTAAGCCAACCTCCTGGATGTCTCAGTAGTCCCACTTCCTTTCCCACTTAGCTCACACTTGAGGACCTTATCCGGCGGTCTGGGTTGTTTCCCTCTCGACTACGAAAGTTATCTCCCGCAGTCCAACTCCCAGGCTCTCGAGTAGCGGCATTCGGAGTTTGGTTTGGTTTGGTAGGCGGTGAAGCCCCCTAGCCAATCCAGTGCTCTACCTCCGCTACTGAACGCCTGAGGCTAGCCCTAAAGCTATTTCGGGGAGAACCAGCTATCTCCGAGTTCGTTAGGCATATCACCTCTACCCACAGCTCATCCCCTAACTTTGCAACGTTAGTGGGTTCGGGCCTCCACGGGACGTTACTCCCGCTTCACCCTGGCCATGGGTAGCTCACTCGGTTTCGGGTCTACTCCCTGCGACTAAGCGCCCTATTCAGACTCGCTTTCGCTGCGGCTCCGGGTGTGACTCCCTTAACCTCGCCACAGAGAGTAACTCGCCGGCTCATGCTCCAAGAGGCACGCCGTCAGACCTTCCAGCTTGCGCTGGCATAGTCCTCCGACTGATTGTAGGCATACGGTTTCAGGTTCTATTTCACTCCCCTCACCGGGGTTCTTTTCACCTTTCCCTCACGGTACTTGTGCACTATCGGTCGCCAAGAGTATTTAGCCTTGGGAAGTGGACTTCCCGGCTTCCCGCAGGATTAGCGTGCCCCGCGGTACTCAGGGTCACCGACGGGAGTCTGATCCCTTTCGCGTACGGGGGTCTCACCCTCTTTGCCCCGCCGTTCCAGGACGGTTCCGCTAGGAATCAGATTTGTAACTCCCTGGGGCCGCTGCAGCAGCCCCTGTCGGGCCCTACAACCCCCGCTGCACAACGGCTGCAGCCTTTGGCATGCAGCGGGTTTGGGCTTTTCCCCTTTCGCTCGCCACTACTCAGGGAATGATCTCTTTTCCTGGGGGTACTAAGATGTTTCAGTTCCCCCCGTTCCCTCCAACTGGCCTATGTGTTCAGCCAGTGGTGCTCAGGGTTCACCTGAGCGGGTTACCCCATTCGGAAATCCCCGGATCAACGCTTGATGGCAGCTCCCCGAGGCTTTTCGCAGCCATCCACGTCCTTCATCGGCTCTTGGCGCCTAGGCATCCACCGTATGCCCTTAGTAGCTTGATCCATGCTCTTACGGTGTTGGATGCGCATTCTGTTCAGTTGTTAAAGTGCTGCGGTGGCTGGTGCCACCTCAGCGGCCTTGACCGCTGATCAGCGCCGGCCAGCTCCCTGCCCGATGCTCATCAGCTGTCAACCCACTCCACAGGCATAAAAATCGGCCTGGCGTACGCAGGCCGTAATTCACCCGACCCCGTAACACCATACATGCCTATGGAATGCCGCTCTCGATTGTCAAACCTGTCAAGCCGCTTTTGCTCCTCTTCGCTCTCGGATGTAGCCCACTTATCTGGTGGAGATGAGCGGATTCGAACCGCTGACCTCCTCCGTGCAAGGGAGGCGCTCTCCCAACTGAGCTACATCCCCTCGACTGGCTTGCTGTCTCTATCCAGCAGGTGGGCCTTTCTGGACTCGAACCAGAGACCTTCCCCTTATCAGAGGGATGCTCTAACCGACTGAGCTAAAGGCCCACACGCTTTCCTTAACAACTGAGCAGTGATAGGAAGCCGGCTTTCTGGGCCGCGGCACAGATGCTTGCGCATCTGTGGTTGACCTAGGAGTGCGGCGTATTGCCCGCAGGCACTCGCCGATACTCCCTAGAAAGGAGGTGATCCAGCCGCAGCTTCCGCTACAGCTACCTTGTTACGACTTCGTCCCAGTCGCCGGCCCCACCCTCGACGGCTGCTTCCCTTACGGGTTAGCCCACCGGCTTCAGGTGTTGCCGACTCCCATGACGTGACGGGCGGTGTGTACAAGGCCCGGGAACGTATTCACCGCCGTATGGCTGACCGGCGGTTACTAGCAACTCCGGCTTCATGGAGGCGGGTTGCAGCCTCCAATCCGAACTGAGACCGGCTTTGATGGGATTGGCTCCGCCTCGCGGCTTGGCAACCCATTGTACCGGCCATTGTAGCGTGTGTGTAGCCCTGGGCATAAAGGCCATGCTGACTTGACGTCATCCCCACCTTCCTCCGGCGATATGCCGGCAGTCCCGCTAGACACTTGTAACTAGCGGCAGGGGTTGCGCTCGTTGCGGGACTTAACCCAACACCTCACGGCACGAGCTGACGACAGCCATGCAGCACCTGTGCGCGCTGCCCGAAGGCTCGTTCCCCTTTCGGTTCACTACTACGCGCATGTCAAGCCCAGGTAAGGTTCTTCGTGTTGCATCGAATTAAACCACACGCTCCGCTGCTTGTGCGGGCCCCCGTCAATTCCTTTGAGTTTTAGCCTTGCGGCCGTAGTCCCCAGGCGGGATACTTAACGCGTTAGCTACGGCGCCGATGGGGTCAACACCACCGACACCTAGTATCCATCGTTTACGGCGTGGACTACCGGGGTATCTAATCCCGTTCGCTCCCCACGCTTTCGCGTCTGAGCGTCAGGTGCGGGCCAGGAGGCCGCCTTCGCCACTGGTGTTCCTCCCGATATCTACGCATTCCACCGCTACACCGGGAATTCCACCTCCCTCTCCCGACCTCTAGCCCTGTAGTATCAGCCGCAGCCTCCCGGTTAAGCCGGGAGATTTCACGACTGACTTACAGAGCCGCCTGCACGCGCTTTACGCCCAGTAAATCCGAATAACGCTCGCCTCCTACGTTTTACCGCGGCTGCTGGCACGTAGTTAGCCGAGACTTATTCCTGGGGTACCGTCCTTCCTCGTCCCCCAGAAAAGGGCTTTACAACCCGAAGGCCTTCATCGCCCACGCGGCGTTGCTGCGTCAGGCTTTCGCCCATTGCGCAATATTCCTCACTGCTGCCTCCCGTAGGAGTCTGGCCCGTGTTTCAGTGCCAGTGTGGGGGGCCGCGCTCTCACGCCCCCTACCGATCATCGGCTTGGTAGGCCATTACCCTACCAACTACCTAATCGGCCGCGGGCCCCTCCTGAAGCGACCTATACAGGCCTTTAATCTGCCAACCGAATGGCAGACCACATGCGGTATTAGCTACCCTTTCGGGTAGTTATCCCCCACTTCAGGGCAGGTCACCCACGTGTTACTCACCCGTTCGCCACTAACCTGCGCCTCTCCTATTGCTAGTCGAGGCATCAGGTCCGTTCGACTTGCATGTGTTAGGCACGCCGCCAGCGTTCATTCTGAGCCAGGATCAAACCCTCCATAGAGAAGGGTTATCCATGGGTGTGTTGTTTCATAAGGGCCCAGTCACGCCAAGCTTCCTATCACTCTTCAGTTGTTAAGGTTCAAGCGAGGTTTGAGTCTACCACGGTCCGCTGCTTTTGTCAAATCCCCCTCCCCACCGTTTCCATGGACAGAGGGGATAACAAACGCCGGCGATCCCGTCGGCGTCCGCAGCGTTTCACCTTGTTGGCATGAACAGCTTCATCATCGTATATTATAGCAGTTCATGCCCCGCTTGTCAAGACCTGCTGGAACTGTATTTGCGGTTTTTTAAGCTTTCTCGGAGATTCCTGCGCCTATTATACTCACCAGCGCCGGCCTTGTCAAATCTCCATCGGCCGCTTTTCCATCCGTGCCAGCTTCGAGACCTTCCCCATCAGCAAGCCCGACGCCATCTCCAGCCTCGTGACCCCTGTGGGTACTGCCTCATCGCCGAGCACGGTGGCGGAATATACCACGCCCCACCCCAATTGTCAAATCCACATGCCCCGCGTTTCACATCTCCGCACGCCGCAAAATCGCCTGCCGCAGGGTCACCTCATCCGCATATTCCAGATCACCCCCCACCGGCAGGCCGTGCGCCAGCCGCGTCACCCTGACCCCCAGCGGCGCCAGCAGGCGCGCAATGTACATCGCCGTCGCTTCCCCTTCCAGGTTGGGATTCGTGGCCAGCAAGACCTCCCGCACCTCGCCCTGCCGCACGCGCTGGACCAGCTCACCGATCTTCAACTGCTCCGGCCCCACACCCTCGATTGGCGCCAGCACCCCGTGCAGGACATGATACACGCCGTGATATTCGCCGGTGCGCTCAATGGCCATCACATCCAGCGGCTCTTCCACCACACAAATTTGGCTGTGGTCCCGCTGGGGATTGGCGCAGATGGGACAGACCGGCTCCTCGCTGATGTTGTAGCACACCTGGCAGTAGACAATACGCTCGCGCAGTTGGCGGATGGCATCGGAAAGCGCTAGCACCTGCTCCGCCGGCGCCCGCAGTAAATAATACGTCAGGCGCGAGGCCGTCTTCGGCCCAATGCCCGGCAGTCTGGCAAATTCCTCAATCAGCCTCGCAACCGGCTTCGCCAGCTCCATCCCCCACCATCCCCTCAGAACAGCCCCGGCAGGTTCAGCCCACCGGTCAGCGCGCTCATGCGCTCCGCCGCTAATGCCTGCGCCTTAACGATGGCTTCGTTCACCGCCGCCACGATCAGGTCCTGGAGCATCTCCACATCATCGGCGTTCACTACCTCCGGCGCAATCTCCACCGATCGCACCTCCAGGTGGCCGGTCATCACGACCTTGACCACCCCGCCCCCGACGCTGGCCTCGACCGTTTCCTGGCCCAGCGCCTCCTGAGCTTTCATCATCTCTTCCTGCAGTTTCTGGAGCTGTTGGGCCATGCCGGCACCGCCCCCGCGCGGCATCATGCCCCGCTTGCCACCCAATCCTTTGCTCATGTCGTTCGCCTCCTCTGTACTTCCGCGCTATTCGTCCTCCGGCATCATTTCATCGTCCCACGATATGTCTTCCGGCCATGGGGGTTCGCCGGCCGGCTCCTCCGCCGGCCGCACCTCCAAGACTCGCGCCCCCAATTTCTCCACCGCGGTGCGAATCAGCGGGTCCTCCGCCACGTCGTCCTGCCCGCTCTCCGTCCGGGTGGATTCTTCCACAGCAGGCGCCGGCGGTGTCGGCTCCGGGGAGCGGGCCGGCGTGCTCGGCTGACGCGCCGGCTTGGCCGCTCTCCCCTGCTCCCCCAGCAGGGTGCACTTCACCGGCACAGCCTGCCCCAACACCTGTGCCAGCGCCTGGGAGACGACCATCTGACAGCCCTGCGACTCAAAGCGCTTTTTGTGGAACTCGTAGCGGAACGCCAGCACCAACTGCCCATCTTCGACCCGCACCGGCTCGGCCCCCCGCAGAAAGGCCTCGGCATCTTTGTCCATCGGCCGCACCAGCCGGAGCACTTCCTGCCAGCGAGACCGCAGGCGCTGGAGCAGGGCGTCATCGGTCGCCGGCGCTGAGGCGACTGCCGGCGCGGCCGGGGCTTCGGATACCTCGGGGGCTTTCGCCGATGCTTCCGGCGGTGCGGCCGACGCAGGCCTGACGACTGCCGGCTCTGGCACGCCCCGTCCCTCGCTCAGCGCCTGCACCAGGGCCAGCTCCAAGGGGAGCTGGGGCTGGAGGCTGGTCTTCAACCCTTGGGCGGATTGGCTGAACAGTTCGACCAGGCGTGCCCAGCCGGCCAGCTCCAGTTGCTTCGCCTGTTCGGCCAGCCGCTGGCGGGCCTCCGGGTTCATATGGAGCAGGCGCGATTCCCCGCCGGCCTTCACCAACAGCATGCCCCGCAGATATTCGAGCAGTTCGGCGTTGAACTGCCGCAAGGGCACCCCCTGGTCCACCAGCGTGTCAATGACCTCCAGGCCGGCGCGCAGGTCCCGCGTCAGCAGGGCGTCCACGAAGCGCGCCACCAGTTCGGTAGAGCCGATGCCCAGCAGGGCACGCACATGCTCAGCGCCAATTTCCGCATCGCCGTAGGCCGTCAATTGGTCCAGCAGGGAGAGGGCATCGCGCACGCCGCCGGCGGCGTGCGCGGCGATCAGCTCTACCGCCTCATCATCAATGCGCATGCCTTCCACCGCGGCGATCTGGCGCAGATGGGCGGCAATCGTGCTGGCCGGCACGTAGCGGAAGTCGAACCGCTGACAGCGGGAGATGACCGTGGCCGGCACGCGATGGGGTTCCGTCGTCGCCAGGACGAAGATCACATGCGGCGGGGGTTCCTCCAGCGTCTTCAACAGCGCGTTGAAAGCGGCATTCGAAAGCATATGCACTTCGTCAATGATGTACACCTTGTAGCGCGCCTGATTGGGACGAAAACTCACCTTCTCCCGCAGTTCGCGCACGCTGTCCACGCCCGTATGAGAGGCGGCGTCAATCTCGATAAGATCCATCAGTGAGCCGTCGTTGATGGCTTGACAAATGGCGCAGGCGTTGCAGGGGCGCGTCCCCTCGCCGATGCAGTTGACCGCCTTGGCGAGGATGCGGGCAGTGGAGGTTTTGCCGGTGCCGCGCGGCCCACAGAACAGGTAGGCATGCGAAATCTTCCCCTGGTCTACCGCATGGCGCAGGGTGCGGGTCACCGGTTCCTGCCCGATGACCTCTTCAAACGTGCTGGGACGCCATTTGAGGTACAAGGCACGCCTGGACATGCGGCTTACCCTCTCCCACTGACATCGCCGGCCTGCAGTGCCGGCTCACCCCATAAGTGTAGCATCGAAGCGCGTTTCACGCAAAACCTTCCAGCCCCAGTCCGTCCCTCACAGCCGGCCGGCGCCCCGATGCCTCAGCTCGATGTACAGCGCCTGCAGAGACTGATTGATGTCCAGGATGAACTCCACCAGCGAGATGCTGAGCGCAATCATACTGCCGACGAACAGCGCGCCGATCAACCAGGCGGTCTGCAGTCGGAACAGCGCAGTGATGAACAGCGTCACCACCAGCAAAGCGGCCATCAGCACACACAACAGGGCGAAGAAGACCGAACGCTGGATGAAGCCGGCCCGCCGCACGATGACGGCGATCTCATCCCGCAGGAACGCCGCCTCTT
This sequence comes from uncultured Anaerolineae bacterium, assembly GCA_938049385.1. Taxonomy (GTDB): domain Bacteria; phylum Chloroflexota; class Anaerolineae; order JACIWP01; family JACIWP01; genus JACIWP01. The sequence continues at coordinate 27,994 of CALIBQ010000042.1, read as the reverse complement.
CCTCCGAAGCCGTGGCAAGCTGTTGGACCAACTGCCGGGAGCGGTCAATCACCCGCCCAAGGCGGTTCGTCAAAGTCAGCAGTAACAGCCCCACGCCGGAGATCACCACTACCGGACTGACCGACATTTGCAAGACTGGGATCAGTTCGCTGATGTTGACAGGCATTTGTGCACCCCCATGGTCAGGATATTATAAGATTGCCGTGCGCCGGCAAATTGGCGGCGGCGCCGGCGTATGCTATAATCCGCGTACCAGTGACGGAAACACGCGCGGGGTCGCGAGCGATGGAAGAGGGACCGCAAAAGGGCAAGATCATCACCACATTGTGGCAGCGGCGCACAGTGGAAACGCTCATGCGCCGGCTGATCGACGCCCGTTCGGACGCCGAGGTGAACGGCATCATCGCAGATATCCTCTCTCACGGCGAGCAGGTCATCCCCACCATTTTGGCCAACCTGGGCACCACCGACCCCCATTTTCGCGGCGCGCTGGGGCTGGTAGCCAAACACCTCCCTCGCGACCAGATCGCGCCGGCCCTGTGGGGTGCCCTGCGCGATGCGTCTCTCTCCGACCATGCCCGCCTGACCGCCGCGCTGATTCTGGAGCGCTTTTTGGAGGAAGCTGTACCGCCAGAAGCGGTGGCAAATCTCTCCAATCCCTCCCAGGTGGCGCTCCAATCTCTGCGAGAAGTCATCAGCGAGAGCCGGCGCTCGCGCGCCATACTCATCGAATACATCGAGGCATTCGAGGAGCAGGCACCTGAAATCCAGCAGTTGGTGCTGGACACGCTGGAGAGCCTCCTCCCGGACGATGAGGCTGTCGAGCTTCTGCGCATGCTGGCGCAAAGCCCTTCGCCGGCGATTTCCCAGCGCGCCGTGGACATGCTGGCCCAGCTCCGCACGCCGGCCGCCGCCCGAGCGCTCCAGATGCTCCTTCCCACCATCCGCCCCTCGCTCCAACCGATGGTCGAACGGGCACTGCGCAAGCTCCAGTTCGCCGGCGTGCCTGTCCCCCCACTGCCCCCCGCCGGCAAAGATTGGCGTGCGCTCCTCAGCCCGGTAGATGGCCGCGGTAACCAGAGCATCTGGTTTATCCAGGACACGGCGGAAGGCAAGCCACAGCGATTCTTCGGCCTGCATATGAACGATCAGGCCGGCATCATCGAGGCGGTGGGCAGTGATCGGGTGGAAGACAAGCCGTTCCCGCCGCCTTCCCCCCTGGGCCAACTGCACCTTATCGCCCTGCGCCCAGAAGGCCCCCATTTGTACCTGCTGGAAGCCCCGTATGATTACGGCCGGCTGTTGGTGCGCCAAGCCCTCAAGCTTCATGAGGCTGACAGCCACCCGACCCCTACGGCCTACCGGCTCTACAACGACGCGCTGTGGGGATATGACGCGCAGGGGCTGGATAAGGCCGCTCCCACCATCCCGGAACCCTCGCCAGAGGAACGTCAGCACGCCCTGGCGCGTGCCGGCCAACTGTTGGAATCGCCGGCATTTTCCACCTGGTTCGTCCAGAGCGAACTGATCCTGACCTACGCCCAGCATCTGCGTCGGCTGGTCTCCGCCGGCGGCATTGTAGCGGTGCCCCGCACCTGGTTAGCAGAACTGGCCGACCGCTTCTTCTCCGATCCAGAACGCTGTACCCTGTATGCCTCTCGCCTGCGGCGTATGGCGGAATGGCTGTGGCTGAGCAATCAGCGCGACCTGGCTCTGCTCGCCTTGTCCGCCGCCATCGGGCTGGAAAATATCCCGCCGGCTGAACATCCATTCTTGCTGAGCCTCATGCACCGCAGTCTCGGCCTGGCGTTGGGGGTCCTGAGCCGCGGCATTGATGCCGCTGATGCCAGCGAGGCACCCTGGGAGGAAGGGCTATCCCCCGATTCGGAGACAGAATAAGGCCTCACGGACCGGGATGCCAGCGCGGGCTGTGTCCCACAGCCAGCCGGCGCACCCCACCCCCATCCGCGCCGGCGGCATATATCCCTGGCTCCCCTCCAATGGTACGGGTAAACAGCACCGCTTGGCCGGAGGGGGCGAACCAGACATCATCCACGCTCCTGGCGGCTTCCACACCCAAGCCGCGCCGTTCGGCAGACAGCATCAGCCGGCTCTCCCCGGTGCCTTCCCACAGGAGCGCCCATGCCGCCGGCCCAAACGGCGCGAAGCCGCCGCGCGCCAGCCGGCTTTCATCGCCGGTGGAGAACCCCATGTAGACCATCGTTCCGCCGGCCTTCACATCGAGGATGTGCACATCCTCCTGACCGGCGCGGCCCAGGCCGGCCATCACCCTCCCGCCAGCCAGGTCCACCGCCAGCGGACGCATCCATCCCCGCAGGACGATGTAGCTGCTGCCGGCCGGCACGTCCTCGAACGCCACCAGCATGCGGCCATCCATCAGTTCCGCCTGCACCGCCAGCCGGCCGTCCTGCCAGCGGGAGGCCGGCGCGATGGCGCGCATATTCTCCAGGAACGGGATCTCAGCCGAGAGGTCAAAATACCACAGCAGAAGGCGCACCCCACCGCCATCCGAACGCGCCACCAACCCGCGCGACATGCCCGGCGCCACCGCCACCCATTCCAGCACATCGGTTCCCAAGGATATCTCTACACGCCGGCCGTCGTCCAGGCGCCGCAGTCGCAGGGTCCCTTCGGCCCCTTGGCGCAGTTCCGCCGTCAGCCAAGCGCCATCCTCGCTGAAAAACCCCGCCGGCTTGCCCGGGCCAGGCAGGACCGGCCGGACAGCGCCGGCGCGCGCCACTACCCTGCCCTCTGCGCCCGGGGAGCCAGCGTTCAGGTCGTACAACAGCATCTTGTCCATGTCCTCGCCGGCGCCGCGCCCCACCATCACCAGCCATCTGCTGTCGGGCGAGAACTCAACCAGTGGATGAGGCATCTCCCCCAGGTCAAAGCTCTCGCCGGTGTCCAGGCGGAACAGGGTCGAGACGAAGCGGCCGCCGGCTTCCGCACCGATCAGCGCCCATCTGCCGTCCGGGGAGATCGCCCCCACGGCCACCTCGCCGGCCGGCGCCGCCAGCGGACGCACCTCGCCGCTGGGCAGGTCCACACCCCATACCCGGCGCCCGCCGGCTTCCCCGCCGACCGCCAGCAGACGGGTCCAGCCCGCCGCCACCAGAAAACGGAGCGGCTCGGCAAGCGAGGCACTCAACAGTCGACGGGAGGCGCGCGCCGGCACATCGATCCAGAGGAGCGCTTTCTCCGCCGGTGTGCGCACTGCCGCCAGGCCGTAGCGGGCATCGGGTGACCACTGCAGGGAGGCAAACCGATCCAGGTCCGTTCCCAGCACCACATCCCCCTGCCCACTGATGATGTGCAGTTCCGTCGAACCGTCCGGCCGGTCCACAAGATACGAGACCGGTTGAGACAGGGCATAGCCTACCGCTTGTGCCGGCGGGGTCGGGGAAACCGCCGGCGCGGTAGCGGCCGGCGGCATGGTAGGGGTCGGGCGGGCAGGTGCCGGCACGCGGCACGCCGGCAGAATCGTGATTAGGCAGAACAGCCAGGCGCGAAACAACGCTCGGAGCCAGGCACGGTGCAGACGCGGCATTCGACCACCTCTCCTGAGCGGGTCTCATCCGATTCTACCACATTCTCGCCGGCCCGTCATCTTGGGGCCAGGAGAAGCCTGTGGGGTCACCGCCCCGACACAAGCTCCCATTTCAGTGGGGCCACGGCGACCTCGCCGGCGGTGAGGGTAGCGACCCACGGCCAGCCGGCGGTGGTGATGTACCATTCGCCTGTATCCGGATGGAGCACGTATTCGGGGGCATGCGCCGATAAGGAGGCGACAAACGTGGGAGAACGATGCCGGCCGCGGTATACCCCAAAGTCATACGGGTTGTCGGAGTGGAATACCAGCGTCTCGTTGTAGCTGGCAGGGTTCAACCAAATATGGAACTGGAGCAAAATCCCAGGCCAGAAGAAGGAATCGTTGTTATACGTAAACGAGAGGTAATACCGCCCCTGATAATGCATCACAAATGGCGATTCCATCGAGGCAAAGTGGGAGTTGCGCTCACTGCCCCAACCACTGCGCAGAGCAGTGCCGATGTACTGCCACCCCTCCAGGTCAAAGGACTGATAGACATCCACCTGCGAGAAATAGGCGCCGCGCGCCGTGGTGTACAACAGCCACTGGTCCTCGGCGACCTGGAGCACCATCGGATCGCGGAAGAACCGGTGATATGGGGCGGATAGGGTGATGCGGTGGTTGGCCCAAGTAATGCCATCAGCCGAGTCCATCTGATGAAGTTTGTGCGGTGACCAGAACATGTGATAGGAACCGCCGGCCTTGATGACATGCGGCGCCCATGCCAGCTCGCCGAAGTCGGCGATAGGCGCCTCTTCGGTCATCCCCGCCGACGGAGGGAACTCTTTGCTCACCCCCACCGCGAAATACCGCTCCTGGTTGTAATCCCCGTCGGTTTTGGAAGTGATACCCACCAGCCGCCAGTTCCCTTCCGCGTCGTGGAAGATGGTGTGGTCGTTGATGTAGTACCCGGAGGCGCGGGGTTGAAAGAGGAACTGCCACGGGCCGGCGATGACAGGGCGGTACAGCGGCGGAGAGCCGGATGCCGGCTGAGCGGAAACCTCACCGATGAGCCGAGGCTGGCCGCTCCCCTTCGGCACAGCAAAGACACGAAATGCCCCGCCATCTCCCCGCCACAGGAAAGAGCCGAACTGACTGTGGCCAATCTCGGTCCACTGGCCGGCGGCCAACCGTTCGACGCGGTATGATTCGCGTTCGGGATCGGCGATCCATCCAAGATGAATCCATCCCGGGCCGGCGGCGACCTTCACGCCGGCCGCGGCCTGACGCGCCAAAACCTCCTCTCTGGAGATAGACCCGTAAAAGTCGGTCTTCAGCGGCAGGTCCACGTACAGGCGCATGATGATTTCCAGCAGGACCCACACGCCCAAGAGAACAGCTATCGCCAACAGGAGCTTGCGCACAGCTCGCCAGACTTTCATCACGCCCCACCCCATGAACGCTTCGCATACCACAGAGGCTGAAACTCCGAGCCTACCGAACGATGGGCCGGCAGGCGCAGCAAAACATGCTATGCCGGCCAGAGGTTCGGCGTCATAGCCTCTATCCGATAGATTCTCTTGTCTCGCCAGTCCGCCGGCCTATTCCGCCAAGCGCTTCTTCACGTCGGCCGCGAAATCCTCATAGCGGCGCAGGGGCGTCACTTCGACAAAGACGTGATGCCCGTGCTCCTTCATGATGGGCAGGTCCATGAGGATCTGGTCGAGCGTGTCGGGGCTGTCCACGTTCACGACGGCCACCACGCGCCGGGTACCGACGCACTTCCACAGGTCAACGACCACGCCGGCCTGCTTGGCGCCCAGCGCGGCATCGGCCTCGCGCGCCCAGATGGTGAACAGGTCCTTCTGCGTCATGGTCTCGGGGTACTCGACGTGGAAATCTAGCAGGTACAGCATCGCGCATCCCTCCTTCGGGTGGTGCCGGCCGCCGTCCTGGCAGTCGGCTGACGAACGGATGAAAGACACAACCACTCGGCTGGAATGACGGCTGGGTATGAGATGCCCCGCACCTTCGCGCAAGGGAATACGGACTAGCTGGCACGTTCGGGTGGAGTGCCCAGCTCCTCCTGCAGTGCCGCAACCAGACGCTGGTAGGTGTCTTCGAGAAGTTCGGGGATGACGCGCGTTTGGCCGAGGATGGTGAGGAAATTGGAGTCGCCCGCCCAGCGGGGGACAATATGGATGTGGACGTGTTCGGCGATGCCGGCGCCGGCGGCGCGGCCAATATTGATGCCGACGTTGAATCCATCAGGGCGCATGGTGCGGCGCAGAATCCGTATTGACACGTTCACCAGCTCCATCATCTCTGTCAGCGTGTCGCTGTCCAACTCCTCGGTGCTGGAGGCATGCTGATAGGGGATAACCATCAAGTGGCCGGTGTTATAAGGGTACAGGTTCATGATGATGGCCGCGCGCCGGCCGCGATGCAACAGCAGGTTCTCCGCGTCGTTCTCTTCAGCCAACTTGCGGCAGAAGACACATCCCTCTGGCTTCTCCGCGTTGGTGAGATATGCCATGCGCCAGGGTGACCAGAGACGTTCCATGGTCAGAAGGTTCCGTCCTTATGTACAGGATAGCTCCAACACATAATACCATATTTTTCGCATCCTGGCAATGCGAAGCAGGAAGGTGTTGAAAAAGTCCAAACATACAATCTGTGGAAGAGCGGCCTCGCGGCTGAAGCCGCGGCAGCACCTGCGAAGCCTGCGCAGGCTTCGCGAAGCCGGTGTAGGCCGACTTCGCAGGCACACAGCCGCAGTTTTAACTGCCAGGCGATGAACCAATACCCGCTTTTTCAACACCTTCAGCGGAGGGAAGCTTTGGCGAAGGGCGCCGGCCGTGTTATAATGCCGGCGGATGATCCATGCACTGCAGGAGCGAGACAATGTACATCGGCCGCCCCCGGCGCAGACGGTCGCGTCCCGGCCGGGTCCTTCTGCTGTTGATCCTGGACTTGGTCCTGATCGGGCTGGGATATTACATTTTCACACAGCAACCGCAGTGGGTGCGTCCCTTCGAGCCAACTCCCACGCCTACCCGCACGGCGGCGTCCTATCTGGAAGAGGGGGACCGCTACTACGCGGAAGGACGGATGGATGCCGCCATCGAGGCCTACGATCAGGCCCTGCAGTTGGAGCCGGCCAACGCCGAAGTGCTGGCGAAGCAGGCCCGCCTGCTGGCCTGGGAAGGAGAGTCAGAAAAGGCGATTCAGCGCGCCCAGCAGGCGCTGGAGCTGGAGCCAGATAACGCCTTCTTTGAGGCGACCATGTGCATGGTGCTGGACTGGGCCGGCCAGGTGGACGAGGCCATCAAACACGGCCTGCGGGCGGTGGACCTGGACCCGGAACTGCCCGAGGCGTATGCTTTCCTGGCGGAGGCATATACGGACAAGGGGCGCGCCGATAAAGGCTGGGAGACCATCCAGAAAGCGCTGGAGCTGGACGGCGACAACTTGATCGTCCTGCGCACGGCCGGCTATGTCCGGGAGTCGCAGGGCAGGTACAAGGAGGCGGTCGAGTACTACCAAAAGGCACTGGAGGTGCACCCCAAATGGGTCCTGCTCCACATCTCCCTGGCCCGCAACTATCTCCTCCTGCGGGACAAGGACAGCGCTCTGCAGCGGTTGAAGACCGCGCTGGCCATCGCCCCGGACAGCCCCCACGTCTTGGACCAGGTGGGCTGGGCATATTATTCCCTGCAGGATTATGAGCTGGCGGAAGTCAACTTGACGCGCGCGATCGAGCTGGACCCGACGTACGCGCCGGCCTACGGCCATCTGGGCGTGGTGTACTATGTCCAGCGCAATTACGAATCGGCCATCACCCATCTGGAGAAGGCCATTGAGCTGGGCCTGAATTCCGTGGAATACTACTATGAACTGGGGCTTTCCTACGCCTATCTGGGCCAGTGCGACCAGGGGGTGCCCTGGCTGCAGAAAGCGTTGGAACGGGACCCCTATGCGGAGCCGGCACTGCAGGGCCTGCGGTTGTGCGGTCAGTGATGCCGGTTTTGCCGGCGGTCCAGTTCCCCCTCTCCATCCCCATTGTTAGCACTCAAAAACAGAGAGTGCTAAACGCGCCCCGCAAAATTTGACAAGATGGCGGAGTTTGAGTATGATAGGCACTTGGAATTAGCACTCCGCTTTGGAGAGTGCTATTCACTAGACACGATGAACGCCGTAACGCTATCTCACAGCCAAAGGAGGTGGTACAAATGGCAGCAGTCAATCTCAAGCCACTGGCGGATCGCATCGTAGTGAAGCCGCTCGAGCAGGAAGAGCGGACCCCGGGCGGCATCATCCTGCCGGAGACGGCCAAAGAGAAGCCGCAGGAGGGTGAGGTGCTGGCAGTGGGTCCTGGCCGCATGGGCGAGGACAACAAGCGCATCCCCATGGAAGTCAAGGTCGGCGATATCGTACTGTTCGCCAAGTATGCCGGCACCGAGGTCAAGATCAAGGACGAGAAGTATCTCATTCTCAAAGAGAGCGACGTGCTGGCGATCGTGGAAAAGTAATTCCCCGTTTTCTCGCAAAATCCCATTCTATCGCACATACACCACAAAGGAGGTATGACATATGGCTAAGCAGTTGGTATTCGCCGACGAAGCTCGCCGAAACCTGAAGATCGGAATTGACACCCTGGCCAACGCGGTCAAGACCACCCTGGGTCCCAAGGGCCGCAACGTCGCGCTGGACAAGAAATGGGGCTCCCCGACCATCACCCATGACGGCGTGACGGTGGCCAAAGAGATCGAACTGCAGGACCCCTACCAGAACATGGGCGCCCAGCTTCTGAAAGAAGCGGCCACCAAGACCAACGATGTGGCCGGCGACGGCACCACCACCGCTACGGTCCTGGCACAGGCCATCGTGAACGAGGGCCTGAAGAACCTGGCCGCCGGCGCCAACCCCATGCTCCTCAAACGCGGCATTGAGGCGGCCACCGAGGCCGTGGTCAAGGCCATCAAAGAAATGAGCATCCCCGTCACCACCAAGCAGGAGATCGCCAACGTGGCGGCCATCTCCTCCGCGGATAAAGAGATCGGCGACCTCATCGCCGAGGTGATGGACAAGGTCGGCAAGGACGGCGTTATCACCGTCGAAGAGTCCAAGGGCCTCGAGTTCGAGACCGAGTACGTCGAAGGTATGGAGTTCGACCGCGGTTACATCTCGCCCTACTTCATCACCAATCCTGAGGCGATGGCCGCCGAGCTGGAGGAGCCCTTCATCCTGATCACCGACAAGAAGATCTCGGCCGCCACCGATATCGTCCCCATCCTGGAGAAGCTGGTGCAGATTGGCAAGCGCGAACTGCTCGTCATCGCCGAGGATGTGGACGGCGAGGCGCTGGCCACGCTGGTGCTGAACAAACTGCGGGGTCTGCTGAACGTTGTGGCGGTCAAGGCGCCCGGCTTCGGTGATCGCCGCAAGGCCATGCTCCAGGATATCGCCATCCTGACCGGCGGTACGGTCATCACCGAGGAGATGGGCCGCAAGCTGGAGACCGCCCAGATCAGCGACCTGGGTCGCGCCGATAAGGTGCGCGTCACCAAGGAAGAGACCACCATCGTCGGCGGCAAGGGCGATGAGAAGATGATCAAGGCGCGCATCGAGCAGATCAAGGCGGAGATCGAGCAGTCCACCTCTGACTATGATCGCGAGAAACTGCAGGAGCGCCTGGCCAAGCTCGCCGGCGGTGTGGCGGTCATCCGCGTGGGTGCCGCGACCGAGACCGAGCTGAAAGAGAAGAAGCACCGCGTCGAGGACGCCCTGTCGGCAACCCGCGCCGCGGTGGAAGAGGGCATTGTCCCGGGCGGCGGTGTGGCCCTGCTGAACGCTATCCCGGCGCTGGACAACGTGAAGATGCAGTATCCGGATGAGCAGACCGGCGTCCTCATCGTGCGCCGCGCGCTGGAAGAGCCCATGCGCATGATTGCGGAGAACGCCGGCATGGACGGCGCCGTGGTCGTGGAAGAGGTGCGCCGGCTCCAGCGGGAGAAGAACAACCCGCACATCGGCTATGACGTCATCGCCAACGAGTACACCGACATGGTGGAGCGGGGCATCATCGACCCGGCCAAGGTGACGCGCTCGGCCGTCGAGAACGCCGCCAGCATCGCCGCCATGATCCTGACCACCGAGGCGCTCATCACCGACATCCCCGAGAAAGAAAAGGCGGGCACGCCGACGCCGCCAGAGTATTAATACCACCTTCCTGACGCAGACCAGGCCCCTCCCTCGCGGAGGGGCCTGTTGCGTTATACCCGTCGAAGCGGGCGGCTGTTACCCGGTACAGGCCCTTGGCAAGCCGGCCGGCGCCGGCTTCGCAGATTCGCTTGTAGCTTTCACTGCCCGATCACCTGCCTCCCCCAGTTTGCCTTTCGGGATAAATTGGATATCATGGGGGCGGCCGGCTGGACGAACCCCTGGTGATCTTTCCCCTGGACAGGGACATATCCGTTTTGCAAGGAGGCAGGACATTGGACCAGACCGAACTGTTGCTGAAGCGGCTGACGGAAGTGCCGGGGGTACCCGGCTATGAGCATGAGGTGCGCCGGCTGATTCGCGAAGCGCTTCCGCCGGCGGTTCAGGTAGAGCAGGACAAAATCGGCAGTCTGGTAGCGCGCCTGGAAGGCAGCACGCCGGCGCCCCGGCTGATGCTGGCCGCCCACATGGACGAGGTCGGCTTCATGGTGCGCCATATCACCGACGAGGGCTTCATCAAGTTCGTGCCTCTGGGCGGATGGTGGGACCAGGTGCTCCTGGCCCAGCGCGTCATCATCAAAACCTATAAGGGGGATGTCCCCGGCGTCATCGGGGCCAAACCGCCCCACATCCTGCCGAAGGAAGAGCGCGATAAGCTGGTGGCAAAGCGCGACATGTACATTGACATTGGAGCCACTTCGCGCCAGGAGGTGGAGGAGGCCGGCGTGCGCCTGGGAGACCCGGTGGTGCCGGTCAGCGATTTCACGATCCTACCCGTGCCGAAGGCCTACCTGGGCAAGGCCTGGGATGACCGGGTAGGGTGCGCGCTAATGGTGCAGGCGCTGGAGCGCCTGGCCGGCGATTCGCATCCCAACACGGTCTACGCCGCCGCCACAGTCATGGAAGAGGTGAGCCTGCGCGGCGCCCGCACCTCGGTGGCGCTGGTAGAGCCGGATGTCGCTGTCATCCTGGAATCGGACATCGCCAGCGATGTACCGGGCATCAAGCCGGAAGAGTGCGCCATCAAGCTGGGCAAAGGCCCGAGCCTCATGCTCTATGACGCCATGATGATCCCCAACCTGAAGTTCCGCGACTTGGTCATCGAGACGGCCAAGGAGCTGGATATTCCCCTCCAGCTCTCCACGATGGAGGGCGGCGCTACCGACGGCGGATACATCCACGTATATCGAACCGGCGTGCCAACGGTGGTCATCGGTGTGCCGGCACGCCACATTCACAGCCATGTGGGCATCATCCACCGGACCGATTACGACCACGCCTTGGAGCTGGTGGTGGCGCTGGCCAAACGGCTGGACGCCGGCACGGTGGCCAGCTTCCTGCCGTGAGCGAGCCGGCGGGTTGCCCTATTTCGGACAACCCGCCGGTTTCACTTCGTGATATAGCACGCGAACCTTTGCTGTCTCATATTTGCGCGGATGACTACATTTCGATATAATGTATGCAATCGTGCGTTGCAGGCACGAGTTCTGTTGTTCCCAGCATGGTGCTAGATATTCTACGGGAGGAACCGACATCGTGTCGAGATTACTATCCCGCAAAGTACTGCTCCCGACGTTGATCATCATCGCCATTATCGTCATCTTCTCTCTGCTTGTTCCTCCGGTGGTTCTGCCAGCCATCGAGATCGCTCCTGAAGTCGTCTTTCATCTGTTCGGCTTCCCGGTCACCAACACCCTGATCGCAAGCTGGATCGCCATGATTGTCCTGCTCCTGCTGGCCTACTTCGCCACGCGGAACATGAGCCTGGTGCCGAAGGGCCTGCAGAACGTCATGGAATGGGTGCTGGAGCTGATCTACGGGCTGGTGGAGAGCGTCGCCGGCCCCAAATGGGCGCCCAAATTCTTCCCCATCGTGACCACCATCTTTCTCTACATCATCATCGCGAACTGGACCGGCATCCTGCCCTTCTACGGCAGTATCGGCTGGCTCCACGAGGCGCATGAGGGGGCCACTGGCTACCAGATCAAAGAAATTTCCGAGGGCCTGGCGTTGATCACGCGCCAGCCGGCAGAGCACGGCCACGGCTATATCCTGGTGCCCTTCCTGCGCTCGGCCGCCACGGATGTCAACATGCCGCTGGCGCTGGCACTGACCTCTGTCTTTATGACCCAGTATTTCGGCATCCGGGCCTTAGGTCTGCGCTACTTCTCCAAGTTTATCCATGTGGACTTCCGCCACGGCGCCTTTGAGGGCTTTGTCAACATGTTCGTCGGCCTGCTGGAGCTGGTGAGTGAGTTCGCCAAGATCATCTCGTTCACCTTCCGTCTATTTGGCAACATCTTCGCCGGCGAGGTCCTGCTGGGGGTGCTGGCATTCCTGATCCCCTACATCGTCTCCCTGCCCTTCTATGGTTTGGAGCTGTTCGTGGGCTTTGTGCAGGCCCTGGTCTTCATGATGCTGAGCACCGTCTTCTTCACTATGGCCACCCTGGGGCACGAGGAAGGCGGGCATGCGGAATAAGGCCGGCGTCCTGGCCTGACATAACGAATATCGTTTTCACGCTCGATCATGCACATTGACAGGAGGCAATGAGGTACCATGGATCTTCAGACGGCAAAGCAGTTCGCGGCGGCTTTGGCAATCGGCCTGGGGGCCATCGGGCCGGCTCTGGGCATCGGTTGGATGGGTTCCAAAGCTATGGAAGCCATCGGGCGCAACCCGGAAGCCTCGGGCGAAGTCCGCAACAACATGATCCTGGCCATCGTGTTCGCCGAAGCGATCGCCATCTATGCCCTGGTGGTGGCACTCATCATCAAATTCGTGTAATACCAGGATGAGGGAAGTGACGCCGGCTGGAAGCCGGCACCCGTTATTCTGATCTCGCCTGCGTATGCACCTGGGAGGAGATACCGTTGGAAAAACTCGGGATCAATCCTGGCCTGCTGGTCTCCCAGATTTTCAATTATACCCTGCTCCTCGTCGTCCTGTATTTCCTGCTCTATAAGCCGGTACTGCGGATGTTCGAGGAGCGCAAGGCGCGCATTCGCAAGGGGCTGGAGGATGCCGAGGAAGCGGCCCGCCGGCGCGCCGAAGCGGAGCAGGAGTACGAGCGCATCGTGGACGAGGCCCGGCGCGAGGGTCAGCGCATCATCGCCCAGGCCGCCGAGACGAGCCAGCGCGTGGCCGCCGAAATACGGGCGAAAGCCGAGGCGGAAGCGGAGGAAATCCGCCAGCGTGCTCGCGAGGAGGCCGAACGCATGCGCGAGCAAATGGCTCAGGAGCTCCGCCGCGAGGTGGGCGACTTGTCAGTGGCCATCGCGCGCCGGCTCATCGGCACCACCCTGGATGAGGAGACCCAGCGCAAGCTGATCGAGAAATTCCTGGCTGAGACAGAGGCGCTGTCGTGAGACGCGAAGAACTGCCCTTGCACTACGCTCAAACGTTGTACGAGATGGCGCTCGAGGAATGGGCATCCTGGCTGAAGAGCGTCCAGCAGGCCCTGGCCGAGAACCGGGCGCTGGCGGACTTCCTGGCCAGCGATGAGGCCGCGCCGGCGGAAAAGTACCAGCGCCTGCAGGCGGCGGTGCCGCAGGGCGCCAGCGAACGATTCCGCCGCTTCCTGGGCTTCCTGCTGGACAAAGGCCATCTGCCCATGCTGGCGGATATCAGCGCCGCATTCGAGCGTCTGATGACACGCGGCCGCGTGCGAGAGATCGCCCATGTCACCAGCGCGGTGGAGCTGGGCGAGGAAGAGCGCGAGCGCATAACTGCGCTGATCCGCCGGCGCTTTGGGGCCGACGTGGACTGCGAGTTCCATGTGAACCCCGCTCTGCTGGGCGGTCTGCACATCCGGGTGGGCGACACCGTCATCGACGCCACGCTCGCCAGCCAGCTCGAACGCCTGCGCGAGCAACTACTCTCCACCTGATGGCGCGGCCGGCCATCGGATTATGTCCTGAATCGTCGGCAAGGAGGTATATGCGTGGCCCTGCAAGCAAGGGATATTGTTGAAGCACTCAAAAAGCAGATCGAGACATTTCAGGCACCAGTAGAGGCGGTGGATGTCGGCACCGTCATCGAGGTGGGCGACGGCATCGCGCGCATCTCCGGCCTGTCCGGCGCCATGGCCAACGAACTGTTGGAGTTTCCCGGCGGTGTGTATGGCCTGGCGCTGAACCTGGAGGTGGACAACGTCGGCGCCGTCATTCTCGGCGACTTCACCAAAATTCAGGAAGGGGACCTGGTGCGCTGTACCGGGCGCATCGTGTCCGTGCCAGTGGGCGAGGGGCTGTTGGGGCGCGTGGTCAACGCCCTGGGCCAGCCGATCGACGGCAAAGGTCCCATCGAGCCGGCCGACTATTACCCGGTCGAACGCATCGCGCCCAACGTGGTGGCACGCGAGCCGGTCAAGCACCCGGTGCAGACCGGCATCAAGGCCATTGATGCCATGATCCCCATTGGGCGCGGCCAGCGCGAGCTGATCATCGGCGACCGGCAGACAGGCAAGACTGCCATTGCCATTGACACCATTATCAACCAGCGGGACAAAGACCTGTACTGTATTTACGTCGCCATCGGCCAGAAGCGCTCCAGCGTCGCCCAGGTGGTGGCCACGCTGGAAAAATTCGGGGCGATGAAGCACACCATTGTGGTGGCGGCGACGGCATCCGAGCCGGCGGCCCTGCAGTACATCGCGCCCTATGCCGGCTGTGCCATGGGCGAGTATTTCATGCACCAGGGCAAAGAGGCGCTCATTATCTACGATGACCTGACCAAACATGCCTGGGCCTACCGCCAGATTTCCCTGCTCCTGCGCCGGCCGCCCGGACGCGAGGCCTACCCCGGCGACGTCTTCTACCTGCACTCGCGCCTGCTGGAACGCGCTGCCAAGCTGAACGAAGCCCACGGCGGCGGAAGCCTGACCGCCTTGCCCATCATCGAGACGCAGGCCGGCGACGTCTCCGCCTATATCCCGACCAACGTCATCTCCATCACCGACGGCCAGATTTACCTGGAGACCGACCTGTTCAACGCCGGCATCCGGCCGGCCATCAACGTCGGCATCTCCGTGTCGCGCGTGGGCGGCGCCGCCCAGACCAGGGCCATGCGCCAAGTGGCCGGCCGACTGCGCCTGGAAATGGCCCAGTACCGCGAGCTGGAATCCTTCGCCCAGTTCGGCTCCGAGCTGGACAAGGCTACCCAGATGCAGTTGGAGCGCGGCAAGCGCCTGACCGAAGTGCTGAAACAGCCCCAGTACCAGCCCATGTCGCTGGAGCATCAGGTCATGATCCTATATGCCGCCACACACGACTACCTGGATGATATCCCGGTGGACAAGGTGCGCCAGTTCGAGGAAGAATTCCTGCAGTTTATGGATGCCAGCCATCCCGAGGTGGGCACCATGATCGCCAGGGAGAAGGCACTCACGGATGAGATCGAGCAAGCCCTGCGGCTGGCCATCGAAGAATTCCGCGCCACAATCAGCTACCGCATGACGAGCTGAGGCGCGGTGGACAGCGGGAGCAGACATCCTTGGCAACGCTGAGAGAAATACGCCGGCGCATCCGCAGTGTGCGCAACATCGCCAAAGTGACCCGGGCCATGGAAATGGTGGCCGCGGCTAAGATGCGGCGCGCCCAGAGCCGCACACTGGCCACGCGCCCCTACGCCGAGAAGGCCTGGCAAGTGCTGGTGCATCTAGCGCTACAACGCACCGCCACGGAAGCCATGCATCCCCTGCTGGCATCCCATCCAGGGGAGTGCATTGGCCTGGTGGTGGTGACCAGCAATAAGGGCTTGTGCGGCGGATATAACCACAACATCATTAACCTGGCCTGTGAATTTATCGAACATGCTCCCATGCCGGTGGAGCTTATCACGGTGGGGCGGGTTGGCCGGCGCGCCATGATGCGGGCCGGCTACCATATTCGCGCGGTCTTCGAGGATATCCCCGACCTGCCCGGCTTGATGGATATCACCGGTATCACCCGGGAGATTACGGAGGACTTCCTGTCCGGGCACTTCGGTGAAGTCTATGTGGTCTACACGCGGTTCGTCAATACTATGGTGCAAATACCAGAAGTAGCCCGGCTCCTGCCTCTGCGGGCGCTGGAGCGCTCGCGCAGTGCCGTGGAGGCGATCCAGCGGGCGGCCGAAACCCCCACCCTGCTGGAATATGTCTATGAACCCAGCCCGGAAGCTATCCTGAACGCCCTGGTACCGCGCTTCCTGGAGATGCAGGTGTATCAGATCATGCTGGAGGCGTCGGCCAGCGAGCACAGCGCCCGCATGGTGGCTATGCGCAACGCCACCGACAGCGCCGGCGAGCTGATTGACGCGCTGACGCTGACCTACAACCGGGCGCGCCAGGAAGCCATCACCAAGGAAATGGTGGATATCGCCGGCGGCGCCGAGGCGCTGGCCAAGATGCGCGGCCGGCGCTGAACCCAGTATCCAAGATTTTGTGGAGGAATACATGGCCCGGGGGACAAAAGGTCGTGTCGTACAGGTAATTGGGCCGGTGGTGGACGTCGCCTTCCCGGAAGGCGAACTGCCCGACATCTACCACGCGCTGGAAATCTATCGCGATGGCAAGCGCCTGGTCCTGGAAGTACAACAGCACCTGGGCAACGACTGGGTGCGCTGTGTCGCCATGGACTCCACCGACGGCCTGCGCCGCGGCGAAGAGGTGGTGGACACCGGCGCGCCCATCATGGTGCCGGTAGGGCCGGAGACACTGGGGCGCGTGTTCAACGTCATCGGGGAACCCATTGACGAGAAGGGGCCGGTCAACGCCAAGACGTTTTACCCGATTCACCGGCCGGCGCCCCCCTTTGAGGAACAGGTCACCCAACCGGAGTTCTTCGAGACCGGTCTGAAGGTGATTGACCTCATCGCACCCTTCACCAAAGGCGGCAAGACGGGCATTTTCGGCGGCGCCGGCGTCGGCAAGACCGTCATCATCCAGGAGCTGATCCACAACATCGCCACGGTGCACGGCGGCTATTCGGTCTTCGCCGGCGTGGGCGAACGCTCGCGCGAGGGTAATGACCTGCTTCTGGAAATGACCCATTCCGGCGTTATTGACAAGACCGTGATGGTCTTCGGCCAGATGAACGAGCCGCCGGGCGTGCGCCTGCGGGTGGGCCTGACCGGCCTGACCATGGCGGAGTACTTCCGCGACGAGGGTCGCGATGTCCTGTTGTTCATTGACAACATCTTCCGCTTCGTCATGTCCGGATCGGAAGTGTCAGCCCTGCTGGGGCGCATGCCCAGCGCGGTGGGATACCAGCCCACCTTGAGCACTGAGATGGGCGAACTGCAGGAGCGCATCACCTCCACCAAGCGCGGCTCCATCACCTCGATGCAGGCGGTGTACGTGCCGGCGGACGACTACACCGACCCCGCACCAGTGGCCACCTTCGCGCACCTGGACGCCACCATCGCCCTGGAGCGCTCCATCGCCGCCCAGGGCATCTACCCGGCGGTGGACCCGCTGGCATCCACCTCGCGCATCCTGGACCCCAACATCGTGGGCCGGCGGCACTATGAGGTGGCACGCGGCGTCCAGCAGGTGCTCCAGCGCTACAAGGACCTCTCCGATGTCATCACCATCCTGGGTATGGAGGAACTGAGCGAGGAAGACAAGCTCATCGTGGCGCGTGCCCGCAAGATCCAGCGCTTCCTCTCCCAGCCCATGTTCGTGGCGGAGCAGTTCACCGGCCGCAAGGGCGTGTACGTGCCCATCGAGGAGACGGTGCGCGGCTTTGAGGAGATCCTGGCCGGCATGCATGATGACATCCCGGAGCAGGCCTTCTACATGCAGGGCACCATTGACGACGTGGTAAAAGCCGCGGCGCGTTTTAAGAGTGAGTGATACAGATGCGGGTTCTGCAGTGTGAGATCGTGACAGCCGAGCGTCGGGTGTACGCCGGCGAGGTGCGGGAGGTCATCGCCCCTACCACCACAGGCCAGGTGACCATCCTGCCGCGCCATGTGCCGCTGTTGTGCTCCTTACTGCCTGGCGAAGTGCGGCTGGTGCGGCCGGACGGCGATGAAATCCTGCTGGCCATCGGCGGCGGCTTCATGGAAGTGCGCGGCGATCGGGTGGTCATCCTGGCGGACACAGCAGAGCGTGCCGATGAGATTGACGTGGAGCGGGCGCGCAAGGCACGCGAGCGCGCCGAGGAGCTCCTGCGGCAAAAGATCAGCGACGTGGAATTCGCCCGCGCCGAGGCGGCCCTGCGTCGTGCGATGGCCCGTCTGCGGGTGGCGGAACGGGCCAAGGTGCGCCGCCGGCGCCCAACTCCCACCTCCGGCGGCGGGATGCCGGAAGAATAACGGGCTTACCCGCGACCCGGCGGCTGAAGCCGTGGCAACAACTGCGAAGCCTGCCTGCGCAGGCTTCGCAGGCACAGCTGCAGTTTCAACTGCCAGGCGATAAGCCAAATACCCACAAATGACAATCTTTTTCCCAACACCCCCAATTTTGCCCATTTGACAAATTTTGGCCCCTTTGCTATGATGTAATCATCAAACTCTGAGGGCGCACGGGAATATGACAGCGGACGCGCGGCATCACATCTGGAAACAGGAAGACACGGCAGTCCTCCTGTCCGCGCGCGCTGTGAACGCTCTGCCCTTTGCCGGCGTGTATTTTTATTACTATTACTTTCCCTTCGCGCGGGGCGCGAGGGCTTCACGCCGGCTGAGGGAGTGACCCAATAGCCTTACCCTCAGCGTATCGAGGAGGATACAGCGTGGAGCGCAAGCTCCACGCTTTTTTATTTCCCAAAACCGCACGCATCGAGGAGGTACACACATGGCGCTTTGCTGTCGCGGGGTGCGCGGTGCCATCACCGTCGAATCCAACACACCGGAGGCAATCCTGCGCGCCACCAGGGAACTCCTGCTGGCGATGGCGGAGGCCAACGGCATCATGCCGGCCGATATCGCCAGCATCATCTTCACCGTCACGCCGGACCTGAACGCCGCCTACCCCGCGCAGGCGGCCCGCGAGCTGGGCTGGCGGCACACGCCGCTGATGTGCGCCGTGGAAATACCAGTGCCGGCCGGCTTGCCCCGCTGTGTGCGCGTGCTGATGCACTGGAACACCGAGAAACGCCAGGAGGAAATCGTGCATGTGTATCTACGGGACGCCCAAACCCTGCGTCCTGACCTGACAGGAGGTTCATGATGGGGAAGATTGTGGTCGCCTTCCAGGGAGAACACGGGGCCTATTCGGAAGAGGCGGTCTACCAGCATTTTCCGCGCGATACCGAGACCCTGCCCTGCCACTCACTGCAGGAAATCTTCGAGGCTATCGAGAGCGGGCGCGCCACTCACGGCATGCTGCCGATCGAGAACTCCACCGCCGGCTCCATCAACCAGTCCTACGACCTCTTGCTGGAATATGACCTGAAAATCTGGGCGGAGGTCATCCTGCGGGTGCGGCACTGCTTGCTGGCCAATCCCGGCACAACCATCGAGCAGATACGGCGGGTGCGCTCCCACCCGCAGGCGCTGGCGCAGTGCGAGCGCTACATCGCCAGCCACAACTTCGAGCCGATAAGCTACTACGACACCGCCGGCAGTGCCCGCGACCTGGCCGAGAACCCCCAGCCGGACATGGCGGCCATCGCCAGCCGGCTGGCCGGCGAGATGTACGGCCTCCAAGTGCTCGACGCCGATATCGAGGACCTGCGCTTCAACTACACCCGCTTCTTTGTCCTCAGCACAGAGGACCCGCCGCGCACGGAGCACAGCAAGACCTCGGTGGTCTTCGCCACGCGGCACGTGCCGCGCGCCCTCTACAACTGCCTGGGCGAGTTCGCCGAACGGGACATCAACCTGACCAAGCTGGAATCCCGTCCCCGCCGCAACAAGCCCTGGCATTACCTCTTTTATCTGGATTTCGAGGGCCATTGGCAAGAGCCGCGCTGTGAGAAAGCCCTCATGGGGCTCCTGCGCAGGGCGGCCTTCGTCAAGGTGTTGGGTTCGTATCCCGCCGCCCCCACGCCGGCGGAAACCGATAACGGCAGTGAATAATTAGGGAAAGGAGGAAGGGAAGTGATCATCGTGATGAAGCGAGACGCGACAAAAGCAGATGTGGAGGCAGTGATAGAGCGAGTGCACTCCTTCGGTCTGCGCA
Organism: uncultured Anaerolineae bacterium; assembly: GCA_938049385.1. GTDB lineage: Bacteria > Chloroflexota > Anaerolineae > JACIWP01 > JACIWP01 > JACIWP01. The sequence goes on along the minus strand of CALIBQ010000042.1, from coordinate 8,111 downwards.
CCCATGTGTCGGTCGGTGAGGAACGCACCATCGTCGGCATCATCGGCGACGAGCGCAATCTGCCCGTGCACCAGATCGAGCGCCTTAACGGTGTGGAGCGGGCAGTACCTATCCTGCACCCATTCAAGCTGGCCAGCAGTGAGTTCGTGCAGGGACGCACTGTGGTGCAGGTGGGGAACGTGCGCATCGGCGGCGAGGAGATTGTGGTCATGGCCGGCCCCTGCGCCGTGGAATCGCGCGAACAGCTCATCGAAACCGCCATTGCTGTGAAGAAGGCCGGCGCCCAGATCCTGCGCGGCGGCGCCTTCAAACCGCGCACTTCCCCGTATTCCTTCCAGGGGCTGGGCAGAGAAGGCCTGGAATACCTGGCGGAGGCGCGGGCGCTGACCGGCCTGCCGGTCGTGACCGAGGTCGTCAGCCCCACAGACGTAGAGCTGGTCAGCGAATATGCGGATATCCTCCAGATCGGCGCCCGCAACTCCCAGAACTTTGCCCTCCTGCACGAGGTGGGCCTGACACACAAGCCGGTGCTCCTAAAACGCGGCATGATGTCCCGGTTAGAGGAGTTTCTGATGTCCGCGGAGTACATCCTGGCCGCCGGCAATCCCAACGTCATCCTCTGCGAGCGCGGCATCCGCACCTTCGAAACCTACACCCGCAACACCGTGGATATTAACGCCGTGCCGGTGCTGAAACAGCTCAGCCATCTGCCGGTCCTGCTGGACCCCAGCCACGGCACCGGCAAATGGGACCTGGTGCCGGCGGTAGCCAAGGCGGCGGTAGCAGCCGGCGCCGATGGCCTCCTTATTGAGGTGCATCCTCGGCCGGAAGAAGCGCTCTCAGACGGCATGCAGTCGCTCAAACCGGACAAGTTCGCCGCGCTGATGCGCGACCTGGCACGCGTGGCCCAGGCCGTGGACCGTAAGCTCACGCTGGAGGCCGGCGTATGAGCGAGGAGCCCGATTTTGCCGGCGCATGCGTAGCAGTGGTCGGCCTGGGATTGATGGGCGGCTCGCTGGCCGGTGCCTTGGCTACGCGCCGTGCCTGCCGGCGTGTGGTGGGCGTCTCACGCCGGCCGGAAAGCCTGCGCGCCGCCCTGGAGCGCGGCTGGATCCACCACGGCACCACCGACCTGGCCGAGGGTGCGGCGCAGGCGGATATCGTCGTGCTGGCGACCCCGCCGCGAGTCATACTGCGCCAGCTCCCAGAGCTTGGGCCGCATTTGCAGGCCGGCGCTCTGGTCATGGACCTGGCCAGCACAAAAGCGCGCATCGTGCAGGCCATGGAACATCTGCCGGCCCATGTTCAGCCTCTGGGCGGCCACCCCATGTGCGGCAAGGAGCAGGCCGGCATCGGAGCCGCCCAGCCGGACCTGTTCGCCGGCCGGCCCTTCCTCCTCTCCCCACTGCCGCGCACCTCGCCGCAGGCCCTGGCGCGGGGCAAGGCATTGGCCCAGGCGGTGGGCGCGGTGCCTATGGTGCTGGATGCCGCGGACCATGACCGCATGGTGGCGTGGGTCAGCCACTTGCCGCATACGGTAGCGCTCTCGCTGATGGGAGCGGTCATGGCCGGCGCTCAGCAGGACCCTGACCTCTGGTCCCTGGCCGCCAGCGGCTTTCGCGATACCACTCGTCTGGCCGCCAGCGACCCCGACATGATGCTCGACATCTTCCTCACCAATCAGGAGAACATTTTGCACACCATGAAAGTGTTCCGACAGCAGTTCGACCAGCTTTATGCACTCATCGAGGCCGGCGGTGAAGCCGCGCTGCGCGAGCACATCGAGGCGGCCAGCCGCCGGCGGCGGGAGCTGAACCTATGAACGCCGTCGTCACCCTATCTCGTCAGCCGCTGAGGGGCCGCGTCCGCGTGCCGGGCGACAAGTCCATCTCTCACCGCGCCCTCCTGCTGGGCGCGCTGGCGGATGGGACGTCGGAGGTCGCCGGCGCCCTATTGGAGGGGGACTGCTCCGCCACCATGCGCTGTATGCAGGCACTGGGGGTGGACATTCGCGTCCACGACTTCGACCCACGTCACGGCATGGGCCGGCTGACCATCCGGGGACAAGGACTGCGCGGCCTGCGTGCGCCGGCCGGGCCGCTCGACTGCCAGCGCTCCGGCACCACCATGCGCCTGCTGTGCGGCATCCTGGCCGGCCAGCCCTTCGATGTGATGCTCACCGGTGACCCCCAGCTTCTCAAGCGCCCCATGCGGCGCGTGACGGAACCCCTGCGCCTGATGGGGGCGGTCATCCGCGATACAGACGGCCGCGCGCCGTTATCCATTGAGGGCCGGCCCTTACACGGCATCACTTATACCCTGCCGGTGGCCTCGGCTCAGGTGAAATCGGCGCTCCTGCTCGCCGGCCTGTACGCCGAGGGGGAAACCCATTTGCATAACCCGGCCCCTTCGCGCGATCATACGGAGCGCATGCTGCGCGCCATGGGCGCCGACATTTACGAGGATGGGTTGAGCGTGCGCATCCGGCCGGCGCGCCACCTTACGCCCCTGCAGATGGAGGTGCCGGGAGATTTGTCCTCCGCGGCCTTTCTCATTGCCGCCGGCGTCCTGGTGCCTGGTTCGGATATCATCATCGAGAACGTGGGGCTGAACCCCACGCGCACCGGCCTGCTGGACGCGCTGTGGGCCATGGGCGCGTGCATCGAGGTGCTGGACCAGCACACGGCCGGCGACGAACCGGTGGGCGACCTGCGGGTGCGGGCCGGCGAACTGCGGGGGACGGAAGTCGCCGGCGACCTCATACCGCGCGCCATAGACGAACTGCCGGTCCTGGCGGTGGTGGCCGCCCAGGCGCACGGCCAAACCGTCATTCGCGACGCGGCGGAACTGCGCGTCAAAGAGACGGACCGCATCACGGCCATGACGGCGCAGTTGCGCCGGCTGGGGGCGCGGGTGGAGGAGCTTCCTGACGGCATGGTCATCGAAGGGCCAACGTCCCTGCGCGGCGCGGTGGTGGACAGCGGCGGCGACCACCGCGTGGCGATGTGCATGATGGTCGCCGGCCTGGTCGCCGACGGCGAAACGGTCGTGCAGGATGCTGGCTGTGCCGCTGATTCGTACCCGGGATTTATAGACACCCTCGCCGCGCTGGGCGCCCAAATCCGGACGTCAGGAGGATGAATAAGGATGAGCGGCATGGACGCAAACACGCGTTTGACGGGCATTATCGGCTGGCCGGTGGAGCATTCCCTTTCCCCAGTGATGCACAACGCCGCCTTTGAGGCACTGGGCCTGAACTGGCGTTATGCGGCTTTCCCGGTCCCGCCGCAGTATCTGGGCGATGCCGTGCGAGGCCTGCGGGCGCTGGGGTTGGCCGGCGCCAACGTCACTATCCCGCACAAAGAGACGGTCATCCCCTTCCTGGACGTCCTCTCGCCGGCGGCAAAAGCGGTGGGCGCAGTGAACACCATTTGCGTGGATGGGGAGTACCTGATCGGCGACAACACCGACGTGCACGGTTTCCTGGCCGCGCTGGATCAAGCAGAGGTGCCTCTGCACGGCCGGCGCGCGCTGGTGCTGGGCGCCGGCGGGTCGGCACGCGCCGCCGTCTACGGCCTGCTCCTGCGCGGCGCACAGGTGCTCATCTATGCCCGTACGCCGGCGCGCGCCCGCCGGCTGGCCGATGACATGCGCGCGACCGTAGAGGGGGGCAGTGTGGAGGCGGTAGAGCAGGCGCCGGCGGAGGTGGACTTGGTGGTGAACTGTACTCCGGTCGGCATGTGGCCGCATCACGCCGGGGAAAGCCCCCTGCCGGCGGAGGTGCACCTGCACCCGGGCATGGCAGTCATGGACCTGGTCTATCGGCCGCGGGAGACAGTCTTATTACGGCAGGCGCGCGAGGCCGGCGCACGGGCGGTCAGCGGGCTGGAGATGTTAATCTGGCAGGGTGCGGTGGCGTTCAAGCACTGGACCGGGCAGGATGCGCCGGTTGAGGTGATGCGCCAGGCCTGCCTGCGCGCGTTGGGGGAAGCATAGGGGGCAGATATGCTGCGTTTTCTGACAGGCGGAGAATCACACGGGCCGGCGCTGGTGGCAGTGATTGACGGCCTGCCGGCGGGACTGCAGGTTCGGGCCGAGGATATTAATGCCGAACTGCGCCGGCGCCAGGTCGGGTACGGCCGCGGCGGCCGCATGCAGATCGAGCGAGACGAGGTCGCCATCCTGGGCGGCATATGGCAGGGGTGCACCAGCGGCGCGCCGCTGGTGCTGTCTATCGCCAACCGCGATTGGGAGAACTGGCGCGACCGCCCCCTGCCGGCAGTTACCGTGCCGCGCCCCGGCCACGCCGACTACGCCGGCATGGTCAAATACGGCTTCGATGATGCCCGGCCGGTGCTGGAGCGCGCCAGCGCCCGCGAGACGGCGGCGCGGGTGGCGGTCGGCGCGGTGGCGAAGATGCTTCTGAGGCAGTTCGGCATCCGGGTGGGAAGCTATGTGGAGCGCATTGGACCGGCGGCGGCAGATATCCCGGATAGACCTCTGCCGGCACTGTGGGCAAGCGCGGAAGAGAACGATGTACGCTGTCCGGACCCCACAGCGGCCCAGGCCATGCGCGAGGCCATTGATTCTGCCCGGGCCGCCGGCGATTCCCTGGGCGGCATTTTCGTGGTCGGGGCGGTGGGCCTGCCAGTGGGGCTGGGAAGCCACGTGCAGGCCGACCGCCGGCTGGACGCCCGGCTGGCCGCGGCAGTGATGAGCATCCCAGCGGTGAAAGGGGTGGAAATTGGGCCGGCCTTCGAGAATGCCGGCCTGCCCGGCACGCAGGTGCACGATGAATTCCTGCCCGGGGCACACTGCCGGCCGCGGCGCGTCTCGAACCGCGCCGGCGGGCTGGAGGGCGGCATGACCAACGGCATGCCGCTCGTCGTGCGCGCCGCCATGAAACCCATCCCCACCACCCTCACCCAGCGCCGCTCGGTGGACATGCGCACGGGAGCGCCGGCCATGACGCAGTACGAGCGCTCCGATGTCTGCGCTGTGCCGGCGGCATCCATCGTGGGGGAAGCGGTGGTGGCCTGGGTGCTGGCCGACGCTTTCCTGGAGAAATTCGGCGGCGATCACATAGAAGATGTGCGCGCCCATTTCCAGCGCGAGGCCGTCGTGCTGGACGATCCGCTGTTGGGAAGCGAGCGATGACAGACACAGCAGATTCCCGCAACCTCATCCTGACCGGTTTCATGGGCACCGGCAAAAGCACTGTCGGCCGGCGGGTGGCGGAGCGGCTGGGCCGGCCGTTCGTGGACATGGATGAGCTGATTGCAGAACGCGCCGGGATGTCCATTCCTGAAATTTTCGCTCGGATGGGAGAGCCGGCCTTCCGCCAAATAGAAGCGGAGGTCTGCCGCGAGCTGGCCGGCCTGGCCGGCCTGGTCATCGCCACCGGCGGCGGGGCGCTGGTCAACCCGGCCAACCGCCAAGTGATGGAGGCCAGCGGGCGGGTGGTATGCCTGTGGGCACCACCGGAAGAGGTGATCAAGCGGCTGGCCGGCGAGCACGGCCGGCCGCTCCTGAACGCTCCCGACCCTTTGGCGGAGGCGCGGCGCATCTTGGAAGGGCGCCGGGCCGCCTACTCCGCCCTGACCTGGCACGTGGATACCACCGGCCGGCCAATCGAGGAGGTGGTCGAGGCGGTCCTGCGCATCTGGCGCGCCCATTTACTCAGGGTTGAACTCACTGATTGCGCGTATCATATTTACATTCTGGAGGGAGCGCTGGAGCAGGCCGGCCTTCTCATCCGCCGGCTGGGTAGCTGGAGCAGGATCGTCATCGTCAGCAACCCAACGGTGTGGGGATTGTACGGCGAGCACCTGCGGAAGAGCCTGGGAGCCGCCGGCCTGGAAGCCTGGCCGGCCCTGATACCCGATGGGGAGTCCTTCAAGACGCTGGAAACTGCCGCCGGCCTGTACGAGCAGTTCCTGTCTGCCGGCCTGGACCGTGCCGGCCTGGTGGTGGCGCTGGGGGGCGGCGTCGTCGGCGATGTCGCAGGGTTCGCCGCCGCAACCTATATGCGCGGCGTGCCGTTCGTGCAGGTGCCGACTACGCTCCTGGCGATGATTGATGCCTCGGTGGGCGGCAAGACCGGCGTGGACCTGCCGCGCGGCAAGAACCTGGTGGGGGCGTTCCATCAGCCGCGCTTGGTGCTGATTGATCCGCTGGTGCTGGAGAGCCTGCCGCCGGCGCAGATGCGGCAGGGGCTGGCCGAGGCGCTGAAAGCCGCTGTCATCGCCGACCCGGCGCTGTTCGATATCCTGACCGCCGGCCCGCCCTGGCCCTGGTCCGAGGTCATCGCCCGCGCCCTGCAGGTGAAGATTGACGTGGTCCAGCGCGACCCCCATGAACAGGGCTGGCGCGCCGTCCTCAACCTAGGGCATACGGCCGGCCACGCCCTGGAGCGCCTCAGCGGCTACAGCATGCCGCACGGCGAGGCGGTAGCCGGCGGCATGATGATCGCTGTGCAGATCGCGGAGATGATGGGATACTGTACGCCGACGTTGGCCGAGCGCATCGGCGGTGCGCTCCGACATCTGGGACTGCCAACCGGCTGGCCCGGTATATTCACCCCGGAACAGGTGCTGGACGCTATGGCGAGCGACAAGAAGCGCCGGCACGGCCGCCTGCGCTGGATCCTGCCGCGCACCATCGGGGCAGTGGACATTGCAGAGGATGTGCCGGCAGAGGTCGTCCTGGAGGCACTGCGGCGGACCCGCATTTCAACCAGATGATTTAGGAGGTTCCTATGGCGCTACATGTGCTGGTCCTGCACGGCCCCAACCTTAACCTGCTGGGCCGGCGTGAAGTGGGCATTTACGGCCATGCCACCCTGGATGAAATCAACCAGTCCTTGCGGGAACTCGCGCAAGAGCTGGACGTGGAACTGCGCATTGTCCAGTCGAATCACGAGGGTGTGCTGGTGGACGCCCTACATGAGTCGGCGGAATGGGCGGATGGCGTGCTCATCAACGCCGGCGCTTACACGCACACCAGCATTGCCCTGCGGGACGCCGTCGCCGGCGTCGGCCTGCCGGCGGTGGAGGTGCACCTCTCCAACATCTTTGCCCGCGAGCCGTTCCGACACCACTCGTACCTGGCGCCGGTCTGTATCGGCACCATCTGCGGGTTCGGGCCGGAAAGCTATTTGCTGGGACTGCGGGGCCTGGTCGGATACCTGCGGCGCCGCCCGTAAAAAACGATAGGGCGGCAGTGCTCGACAGAGAACACCACCGCCCCACCGCACAAAAGAAGGAGGAGGAAGATTGGTAATTTTCTTATACACCAGCCTTCCATACCCCTTCTGTAAGCGCGCTTACTCTGCGCGGCCGGCTTTCACCGCACCACGAGCTTATCCTTAATTTTCTCGTAGGTCGCCGGCCCAATCCCCGGCACGTTCAGCAGTTCCTCCAGGCTGACATACGGACGATGGTCTATGATGCGCTGTGCCAGCACCGGCCCGATGCCTGGCAGGGTCTCCAGCTCCTCCAGTGCGGCGCTGTTAATATCCAGCGGATACGCCGGCATGACAGCGCTGGCTTCCTTGGCCGCCGCGGCGGATGTGGGGGTGGCGGCGGCCGGCACCGCAACCGTGGGGATGCTGGTCTCGCCCTTCACCGGGATGTAGATGTAATCCTGGTCATGCACCTCGCGCGCCAAGTTGACTCGCGTCAGGTCGGCGCCTTCCGCCGGCCCGCCGGCGGCCATCAGCGCGTCCCGCACGATACTGCCGGCCGGCAGGGCATACACATCGGGGGAGCGTACAGCTCCGCAGATATATACCCGCAGGGGACCAGGGGTTGGTGTAGGAACCTGAGTAGCGGTGGGGGCAGGGGTGGCCGTCGCAGGTGGGGTCGGGGTGGGCGGCGGAAGCACCAGTTCGACGCTGGAGGGGGGCGGCCGGCGCAGGAGGAACACCAGCCCACCGACGACCAACAGATTGAACAGACCCAGCAGAATCGTGCTTCGTTCGCGTTCCCACCAGTGCATGGCCGCGCTTCCTGCTGACGTTGGGGACCGTCTATGCCGGCTCCAGATGAATCAACACCCGCCGCACTTGGGGCAGGGCCTTGCGAATAGACTCCTCCGCCTGGTCGGAGAGC
>CALIBQ010000041.1 GCA_938049385.1 uncultured Anaerolineae bacterium | reverse complement strand
GACCAGCTCAAGCAGACGTGATCGTTGTTCCCCGGTCAGCTCGACTGCGTACACCTTGGGCCTGGGCATGATTCCTTCCCTCCACATGAATGTCATGGAGAGAAGGATACCGTATGAAACCAACGTGGTCAAGTACTAGTACACAGGTGAGGACAGCGGGCTACCGCTGTACCCTATCTTTCTTAAAATAACCGCCGGATATAAAGAAAGCATTAAGCTAATTTAAAAAATTAGTAAAGAATTTGGCGCTTCCTGCCTCCCGCATGCACAGAGCCGAGGGCGTTACGACGCGATGGGTAGGCCGAGGGTGAAGGTACTGCCCTTGCCAAGGCCGGCGCTTTCCGCCCGGATGAAACCTCCGTGAGCTTCGACCAGCAGTTTGGCGATGGTCAGGCCAATGCCGCTTCCACCGCTGGAGCGGGCGCGCGAGCGGTCAGCGCGGTAAAAGCGCTCGAATATGTGCGGCAGGTCTTCCGCGGCGATGCCAATGCCAGTATCGGCGATGCGTATCAGCACAAAGTCCTTTTCGCGCAGGGCAGAGATGGTGACCGTCCCGCCGGCCGGCGTGTACTGCAGGGCGTTGCCCAGCAGGTTCATAAGCACCTGCCCCATACGCCCCACATCCACCATCACGCGAGGGAGGTCTGCCGGCACCTGCTGGACCAAGTGCACCCCCTTCTCCCGAAACTGCAGGTCCAAGCGTTCCACCGTACTGCGCACCAGCTCCTGTACTGCTACCGGCTGGCGGTGCAGTTCATACACGCCGGCCTCCACCCGGTTCAGCTCCAGCAGGTCATCAATCAGGCGCTCTAACCGGTGTACCTCGCGGTGAAGCCTCTCGTAGGTCTCCGGCGCGGCGGGTATGACTTCATCCATCAGCCCTTCGAGATAGCCTTTCACAGAAGTCAGCGGGGTGCGCAACTCGTGGGCTACGTTGGCCACCAGGTCCCTCCGCATGGCTTCTGCCTTCTCGAGAGATTCGGCCATGCGGTTAAAGCTGTGGGCCAATTCCGTCAGCTCATCGCCGGCGGATATCTCAGGGGCCGGCACGCGCTCAGAATAATGGCCGGCGGCAATGCGCCGTGTAGCATACAGCAGATGCCGCAGTGGGGCGACGATCTGCTGGCTCATGAACAGGCTGGCCAGTACTGCGATGATGATCCCTACCAGCGTGGCCAATGCCAGGGATTCTCGCAGTGCACTCTGAAAGTTGATGTATAGATCAGCTTCTAGCGCCTGGGCGTTCATCATGGGGCCCATCATCGGCCGGCCCATCATCGAGTTCCCCATCATCTGGGCCATGGCGGCCAGATGGCGGTCGAACGCCGGCCGGCCGCTGAGCTGTACCGTCAGCGCCAGCACCACCATGCCGGTCGCGATCACCAGCAAATATGATACGAACAGCTTGCGGCTCAAACTACGGCGGATCCAGGCGATCACAGCTCTCGCTCCTGTTCCTCGAACCGATATCCTACGCCGCGCACGGTTACGATAAAGCTTGGCTGGTCCGGGTCATCCTCGAGCTTGCGGCGAATCTTGCCGATGTGCACATCCACGACTCGCTCTTCGCCGTAATAGTCCTCACCCCAGACTTGGGAGAGGATTTGCTGACGGGTCAGCACCAGCCCGCGATGGCGCGCCAGCGCCCAAAGGATGTCGAATTCGATTTCGGTCAACTCGACCGGCTGATTATCTTTCCAGACTTGCCGCCGGCCGGCGTCAATGCGCAGACGGCGGAACTCCAGCGCCGCCGGCGCCGCTATTGTTGACGCTGGAGCGCTCAACCGGCGAAGCGCCGCCTTCACCCGCGCCACCAGTTCGCGCGGGCTGAAGGGCTTGGTCACGTAATCATCCGCTCCCAGCGTAAGGCCCACAATGCGGTCCGTTTCCTCTGATCTGGCACTCAGCATAATAACATAGGTGCTGGACGTTCGGCGAAGCTCGCGCAAGACGTCAATGCCGTCCATGCCGGGGAGCATGACGTCCAGGATGACGATATCCGGCCGGCCCGACTGCGCCAGCTTCAACCCATTGACGCCGTCCTGCGCGGTCAGCACCCGATAGCCCTCACGGCGTAGGTAGGCACCAATGAGGTCAAGGATGTTCTGTTCGTCGTCTATGACCAGGATTGTCTCTCCCGCCATTGTACATCACCCTCTCTCTATAGGGTTGAGCAAGCTGTAGATACGAGAGTATTGAAAAAGTCAAGATTGTCATTTGATTTGCGGGTATTGGCTTATCGCCTGGCAGTTGAAACTGCGGCTGCGCCTGCGAAGTCGGCCGGCGCCGACTTCACGAAGCCTGCGTAGGCAGGCCTCGCAGTTGTTGCCGTGGCTTCAGCCGCCAGGCCGCTCTTCCATAGATTGTATATTTGGATTTTTCCACACCTTAGATACGATAGCATAGTTTCGAAAATTTATCAACTTTGTGGGTCAAGATACTCTATCACCACGGGGTTCTCCTACCCCAGGCCTCTCCTCATGCACAGGGCTATACCACCCCCGCCCCTCCCCGCAGACAATGTAGGGGAAATTACACAGGTTCATGCCGGCATGGGGTATCATAGATTCAGCGATCCATCTTGAAAGGACTGCATCATGGATAAGGCGACTGCACATGCCAACCGCCTGGCCGGCGAGGCCAGCCTGTATCTGCGCCAGCACGCGCATCAGCCGGTAGATTGGTATCCCTGGGGGCCGGAGGCACTGGCGCGCGCCCGGGCCGAGGACAAGCCGATCCTGCTCAGCATCGGCTATTCCTCCTGCCACTGGTGCCATGTCATGGCCCATGAGTCGTTCGACAACCCCGAAACCGCCGGCCTGATGAACGAACGCTTCGTGAACATCAAGGTGGATCGCGAGGAGCGGCCCGACCTGGACGAGATTTATATGACGGCGGTACAGCTCATCGCCGGCCAGGGCGGCTGGCCCCTCACTGTCTTTCTCCTGCCCGACGGCCGGCCGTTTTACGGCGGCACGTACTTCCCGCCGGAAGATCGCCACGGCCTGCCGGGCTTCCGCACCCTGCTCCTGGCGCTGAGCGAGGCATATCGCGAGCGCCGGCAGGATGTCGAGCGGGTAGCTGAAGAGACAACCCGCGCCCTGCGGGATACTGTCCGTGCGGCACGCACCGCCGGCCCGATCTCCGCAAGCATGCTGGTGGAGGCGCGAGGGCACTTGCTGGACGCGGTGGACCGCCGCTACGGCGGCTTCAGCGTGCGTCCCAAGTTCCCGCAGGGTGCCACGCTGGCATTACTGGCGCGCTGGGCGCCGGCCGATGAGGAAGTCCGCTCTATCCTCCTGCACACGCTGGACCAGATGGCGCTGGGCGGGATGTATGACCTGGTGGGCGGCGGGTTTCACCGTTACTCCGTGGATGAGCGCTGGCTGGTGCCCCATTTTGAGAAGATGCTCTATGACCAAGCCCTCCTGGCACCGATATATGTGCATGCCTATCAGCTCACCGGGCAAAAGCAGTACCGCCGCACGGCTGAGCAGACGCTGGATTATCTCCTGCGCGAGATGGCGCTGGCGCCGGCCGGCTTCGCCTCCGCCCAGGACGCGGATACTCCTGAAGGGGAAGGGCGCTATTATGCCTGGACCGCAGAAGAATTTGATGCCGCGGTGGGGGAAGCGGACCAGGAATGGGCGCGCGAGTTTTTCGGGGTGACGGCGCGCGGCAATTACCACCGCATGACCTTGCTCCGCCAGTCCATGCCCATCGCGGAGCTGGCGCGCCGGCTGAACACCGACGAAGAAGGGGCCTGGGCGCGGGTGGATGAAGCGCGCCGGCGCCTGCTGGAAGCGCGCCAGGCCTGGCGGGTACCGCCGGCGCGCGATGATAAACTGCTGGTCGGTTGGAACGGGTTGGCTATCGCCGCGCTGGCGGAGGCCGGCCGTGCCTTGGGCCGGCCGGACTATCTGGATGCCGCCCGCCGCACGGCGGAGTTCATCCTGGCTTATCTGGTGGATGATGCCGGCCGGCTTTCTCACTGGTTCGCCGCCGGCCAGGCACGCGGCCTGGCGTTCCTGGATGACTACGCACACCTTATCTTCGGCCTGCTGGCGCTGTACACGGCCCATCGTGAGGCGCGCTGGCTGGAAGAGGCCGGCCGGCTGACGGAGCAAGTCATCTCCCATTTCTGGGACGATGAGCTGGGCGGCTTTTTCTTCACCAGCGACGAGCATGAGCCGCTTATTGCGCGTCCGGTCATCTTCAGCGACCTGCCCATCCCCTCCGGCAATGCCGTCATGGCACAAAACTTGCTGACGCTGGGGAGATGGCTGAGCCGGCCGGTGTGGCAGGAGAGGGCACGGCGGACCATCGAGCGGTTCGGCCACAGCATGACGCACAGCCCCCAGGCCTTTTCCGCCATATACCTGGCGCTGGATATGCTGTTCCATCCGGAACAGTAAACGGACCCAATTCCTCCAATTTGGGTCATGAAAGCCTAGGGAAGCGAGACCAGGAGACTGCGTTCCGACTGCTCCACGTCAGATGGTGCGGTGAGGGGAAGCCGTTCCCCGCTTTCCGGCCAGTACAGGCCAATGCGGAGCTTCGCCGGCACTGCGCTGGCCGGCACCGGGACATCAACGCTGTCCGCGATATACTCGCCGGGGAGCCATGCCGTCTGCGGGATGCCCTGGTTGCTCAGGCGCACATCGCTCTGGGCAATGATTTGTCCGCCGGCATCCAGCACATGCACGAAGCGCACCACCTCGTTCTCCAGCGGCTGAACGACCCTCCAATACAATGTCAAACGCAGAAGCCCTGCTTGCATGGAAAGGTCATATCCCGCCAAGGAGAGGCCGGCCGGCCAGTGTGCCTCAATAGGGTGCGCCGGCGGCCTTGACAGCTCCCACAGCCGCGGCGGATTGGCCCATTCTACCCTCCCCAGGCCGGCACAGCTATCCACTGCGCCGCTCGGCTCGGCACAAATTTGCAGGGTCACCGAGGGCAAATTGTCTGATGTATCCGCAGTGCCCATCGTAAAGCGGTGCGCCAGGCGCAGGGAGCGGCCGGCCGGCCAGGCCCCGGGCAGTTCGTTCTGTGCCGGCGCTTCCCCTTCCCACACCGTGCTTCCATCATCCGCCAGGGCGCGCAGTATGAAGCGCAGACGCTGGGGTTCCACATCTTCCACCGCCTGCCAGCGGATATGGGCGATGTAGGGCACGCCGGCATACACCCTGTCCCAACTCTCCCAGCGGCCCAAGGGTACCAGCCGGCCGGCGAGCACAGTTTCGACTGGATAGGGCGGGGCCGGCAGTGGGCCGGCCGGCTGGCCCGTTATGGTAACCGTTGCCGCGCGCGGCGGCGCGGCCAGGAAGTTGCCGCCGGCGCGCATCGCCAGCGGTGCCGCCGGATCAGTGTACAGATAGGTTCGCGCGATGTAATCGCCAGGAGGCATATCGCCGGGCACGGACAGCCGGCTCATCTGCACACAACGATCTCCTTCCTGCCAGGACTGATGGGCGCAGGCCAGCGGAAAGTCTGCCTGATTCCACACCAGCCCATCCGTGCCGGCCAGTTGCGCAACGATATGTACGGGCGCAGAAGGCCGGTTGGCGCTGGTAATCCGCCACTGCGTCCAGAGGAGCACTTCACTGCTGGACTGCTCCGCTCGCACGGACTCCAACGTCAGCAGTTCTCCATATGTGACAGCTTCGTCCAATACCTGCAGTCCCAGGGCAGAGGCGCCGGCCTGGATGCCGGCCTGGTCCATGACGTACCCGATTGCGAGAGGGGTGTGTCCATCGGGCCCGGAAACCGCAATCTGCTGGCTGGCACGGCGGAAGAACTCCTGCCATTCCGCCGGCATAGGCGTGGAAAGGGTGATCCAATAGACGGCGCCTCCTCGCGCGGGAAGCGGCAGGCCGTACCCGATGCGGAACCATTCGACTACCCCAGGATGAGCAGAGAGAAACTGAAAGGTCTGCTGATCCAGGTCGAGCCAGAAATCGGTGCTGATATATGTGCGCGCTCCTTCTACATCCGGCGCAGAATCCGCCAGAGCGCGCAGGTCACCGTTGTAGATGCGCAGGGTCTGGTGGGCTAGGGCCCATTGGCGAAAGTAGGCCTGACTGCTTTCAGCGTACTGCCATGCCAGCAGTGCCAGGGCTAGGCAGACGCCGGCCGCTCTTCCCAGCCGGCCGGCCCTTTGCCGAAGCAGTGCGCGCAGTCCTTCGAGGCCAGCACCGGCCGCACCGAACAGGTACGGCAGGACGATAATGCCGCGCAGGTACAGCGGCCCGCCGGAGGAAAGCAGGTCCGGCAGAAGGCCGGCAAGGCCAAAGAACGCCAGCCAGGGCGCCATCCGCCGGCTCTCTCGCCCCGCTAGCAGGGAAGCCAACCCGATGACGAATGCCAGTGTCAGGGGGAGGGAGAGCGCCGGCCGGCCCGGCACGTTGTACAGATAATCCGAGGGGGCTTCCGGCCCGCGCCAGAACAGCGCCGACACCGTCTCACCCATGGCCTTCAGCAGGGGGAGGGGCTGGCCGGCCAGGGCCATGCGCAGGGGTGCGTCCAGCTCCTGCAGGCGGGCCGGCTGGGTTGTGCGGCTCATTTCCATCTGGAGGGGGAGAAAGAGCGCTGTCATCATGCTGATAGCCAACAGGGGACCTGCCAGCCGGCGCCAGAGCGGCTGTCCGGGGGATCGGCGCGGCCAAGCCGCCCACAGGAGCATGCCGGCCGGCAGAAGGAACAGCGCGCGGGAGGCCAGATACGTGTACTGGGCCAGGCCGCCGGCGGCCCCAGCCAAACACCACCAGAGAATCGGCCGGCGCTGACCTGGCTCCACGGCTTTCAAGACAGCGAAGGCGGTCAGGTTGGCGAAGAAAAGCAGGGTGACGGCGCGCAGTCCAAGCCGGCTGACCATTAACAGCCAGAAGGAGCCGGCGGCGAGCGCCATCCCCCAGCCGGCGGCGCGCGGCCCCATCAGCCGGCGCAGTAGCGGATAGGTGCTGGCCAGTCCCAACATGCCCCATACCACAGAAGTCAGCCGCTGGACCCAGATCCAATCGGCGTGCATGAGGCGGGCCATGCCGGCCGTGGAGTAGATGAACAGCGGCTCGCGCCCGAAATTGGCGGGGAAGTAAAGGCGCAGTCGGCCGTGGAGCACCTCGATGGTGTCCACCAGGTTGAACATGGCGTCGTGATGCAGGCCGTAGGGGATATCCCGCAGGTGGTACAGCCATAATCCCCACGCCAAGCACAGGATGAGCGGTAACCAGCGCCGGCTGTCGCGCAGAGGCATACGGTTTGTCTCCGAGTGCAGGCTTGTCGCCCGTACATTATAACTCCTTTCTGGAAACTTGGAAAGATGCCCGTGTCCTGTACCCCACGTAAGTTCCAATTTGTGAATTCTAGCACTTGACAAATCCGCATTACCCGGTTATAATTGTGAATGAAAGCACGAAATTGGTACAACACAGCCGCTCCACGGGCGATGAGAGCGGAACATCCTGGCTCTCGAGGGCTCACATGATCAAAATTACCATCAACGATAAAAAGTGCACCGTGCCGGACGGTATTACCATTATCGAAGCCGCCCGGCAAAACGGGATTCATATCCCGGCATTGGGATATGACCCGCGGCTCAGTCCCCCTTCTGGCGCGGAGCTGTCCACTGTCGAGCTGATAGATGGCGACAGCGTGCGCTTCGTCTCGGCGACATCCACCAAAGTTGCGCCGGGCATGAAGATTCGCACGGAATCGCCGGCCCTGGAGAGCTTCCGCAAAATCTATCTGCAGTCCCTCCTGCGCAACCACTACGGCGACTGTGCGGCGCCCTGCGTCCAGCGCTGTCCCGCCAACGTGGATATCCAGCGCTATCTCTACCACGTGGCCGCCGGCAACTTCACCGAGGCGCTGGCCGTCATCAAGGAAAACAATCCCCTGCCTTCCATCTGCGGCCGCATCTGTCCGCATCCATGCGAGACCGAATGCCGGCGCAACGCCGTGGACGGCGCGGTGAACATCAACGCGGTCAAGCGCTTCGTCGCCGATTGGGACAGCTATCAGCTCCTGCCGTATAAGCCGGCCTGCGCGCCAGATACCGGCAAGCGAGTGGCGGTGATCGGAAGCGGCCCGGCCGGCCTCAGCGCGGCCTACTTCCTGCGCCGCATGGGCCATGACATCACTATCTTCGAGATGCGTTCCGCCGCCGGCGGAATGCTCCGCTGGGGCGTGCCCCGCTACCGCCTGCCGGACGAGGTGCTGAACGCCGAGATCGAATCCATCCTCGACCTGGGCGTCAAAATCCAGTATCACAAGAAGCTTGGCCGCGATTTCACCCTTGACTCGCTCAAGGCCAGCGGCTTCGATGCCGTCTTCCTGGCCATTGGCGCACAGGGATCGTCCCGTCTGAACATCGAGGGCGAGGACCTGCCCGGGGTGATGGCCGGCATTGACCTGCTGACCATGGTGACCCTGCGGCGTCAGCCGCGCCTGGGCGACCGCGTGGTGGTTATCGGCGGCGGCAATACGGCCATCGACGCCGCCCGCACCGCCATCCGCCTGGGCTGTCGCTCCGTGACCATCCTATACCGCCGCACCCGCGACGAGATGCCGGCGCTGGATACCGAGGTGGAAGAGGCCATCGAAGAAGGGGTGCAGTTGGAGTTCCTGGCCGCTCCCACCGCCATCCGACAAGGACCGGCGGGGCTGGAGCTCCACTGCGTGCGCATGGAGCTGGGCGACCTGGATGCATCGGGGCGCCGCCGGCCGGTTCCCATCCCCGGCTCCGAGTTCGTCCTGCCCTGCAGTACGATCCTGGCGGCCATCGGACATACAGTCGAGGATGATGGTCTGCCGGCGGAGCTGGCCCGCACACCGCGCGGCACGATCCAGGTAGACCCGCTGACCCTGCAAACATCTATCCCGGGCGTCTTCGCCGGCGGCGATTGTCAGACCGGGCCGGATATCGCCGTAACTGCTATCGGCGCCGGCCACCGCGCCGCCGCCGCTATCGACGAGTACCTGCGCACCGGCCGGGTCACCCCGCAGATGCCTACATACACCTGCTCCAAGGGGCGCTGGGACGAGGTACCCAAGGAGGAGTTCCGCAATGTGCGCCCCAGCCCGCGCAACCCCATCCCAATGGTGCCGGCGGAGGAGCGCAAGGTCAACTTCATGGAGGTCAGTGAGACCTGGGATGTGGCGACGGCCATGCGCGAGGCCGCGCGCTGTCTCCAGTGTGGGTGCACTGAGCGCTATGACTGTCAGGTGCGCCAGTACGCCACCCAGTACCAGGTGACCTTTGATGCCGAAGCGCGTCCCATGCGCCGTGTGCCGGTGGACGAGAATCACCCTATCCTGGTGCGCGATCCGGGCAAGTGCATCCTCTGCGGCCTGTGCCTGAAGGCCTGTCGGGAGATGGAAGGTTCGGCCGCGCTGACTTATTACGAGGTCAACGGCACGCTGACCATCGGTCCGGTTGACCAGCGGCCGTTGGATAAGACGAGCTGTGTCTCCTGCGGACACTGCGTGACCGTCTGCCCGACGGGTGCGCTGACCCTGAAGCCCACCCTACCGAACGTGTATCGTGCACTGAATAACACATCGCTTATCGTCGCGGCGCAGATTGCGCCGGCGGTGCGCGCTGCTTTCGCCCAGTACTACGGACTGACCGGCGAGGAAGCTATGGGGCGGCTGTGCGCCGGCCTCAAGCAGATGGGCTTCGCCTACGTCTTCGATACCTGCTGGGCCGCCGACCTCACCATCATGGAGGAAGGCACCGAACTGCTGAGCCGGCTGGCGAAAGGCGAGGGCTTGCCGCAGTTCACCTCCTGCTGTCCGGCCTGGATTAACTACTGCGAGAAGATGGCACCCGATCTACTGCCGCTTCTGTCGTCCTGCAAGTCGCCGCAACAGATGTTCGGCTCGGTGGTGAAGCAGTACTTC
Source organism: uncultured Anaerolineae bacterium (assembly GCA_938049385.1). Classification (GTDB taxonomy): domain Bacteria; phylum Chloroflexota; class Anaerolineae; order JACIWP01; family JACIWP01; genus JACIWP01. The sequence goes on along the minus strand of CALIBQ010000041.1, from coordinate 47,769 downwards.
GCCAAACAGCTCGGCGTGAAGCCCGACCGGCTCTTCTTCGTGTCCATCATGCCGTGCAACGCCAAGAAGTACGAGAGCCGGCGGCCGGAGTTCTGCCATGACGGCGTACCCGATGTCGACGCGGTCATCACTACCAACGAGGTCATCCGCATGTTCCGCGAAAAGGGCATTGACCCGCTGGAGCTGAAGCCGCAGGAGCTGGACCTGCCCTTCGGCAACGTCAGCGGCGCCGGCATCATCTTCGGCGCCAGCGGCGGCGTCGCTGAGGCGGCCCTGCGCCTGGCCGCGGAGCGCATCACCGGCAAACGCCTCGACAATGTGGAGTACACCCAGGTGCGCGGCCTCAAGGGCATCAAGGAAGCGACCATTGAGTTGGACGGTATCACCGTGCGCCTGGCGGTGGTCAGCGGCCTGCAGAACGCGCAACAGCTCATTGACCGCATTCGCGCCGGCGACGCGCCCTATCACTTTATCGAGGTGATGGCCTGTCCGGGTGGGTGCATCAACGGTTCAGGCAACCCGGCGCCTCAGCTTTCCACCGATCGCGAGGAGCGCCTGGAGGTGCTCTACCGTATGGACGCCGCCGCCTCGGTCAAGAAGAGCCAGGACAACCCGGCCGTCCAGGCCATCTACAGCCAATGGTTGGGCGAGCCGCTGGGCGAGGTCTCGCATCGTGCCCTGCACACCACCTACGGCCGGCGCTCCATGCGCGTCGACCAGCCCATCGAGGAACTGCTGGAAACCCAGCCCGTCATTGACCTGGGCGTCTGCGTCAGCACCAACTGTTACTTGAAAGGCTCTTGGCGCATCATGGAAGAGCTGGCGGAAGAACTGCGCCAGCGCAGCCTTACCGACCGCTTCCGTGTGCGGGCGCGCTTCTGCGCCAACAACTGCGCCAACGGGCCCTCGGTCACCATTGGCCGGCATAAGGTCATGCATGTGGACCCGGACAACGTCAAGGCGTTCGTCGAAGAGTACATCCTGCCGGCCCTGGAGAAAGAAACCAAACCTGTCACAGGATAGCCCATCTTCTCTTCCCTCTTTCTCTGCGCGCCAAGCGGCCAGGCCCTTCCTCATCCCCGGGGAAGGGCCTGGCACATTTCCGGGAAAATTTGACCTGCCGGCCCGCCTGTGTTAGGATAGACCAGACCGGCGCCGGAATTTCGCCGGCGGGTTGCTATCCCTTCCATCCGCAAGGAGCAATACCATGCTGCGCTGGAATGTCGTCAAAGAAAAAATGCTGGCCGGCAAACCTTCCATCGGAGGGCTGGCCGCCCTGGGTTCGCCGCTGGCGGCGGAACTGTTGGCGCTGGCCGGCAGTGAGTACGTCCTGCTGGATGACCAGCACGGCATCTGGGACCCCAAGTCTGCCATGGACGCCTTTCGGAGCATCCGGCTGGCCGGCGCGGTGCCTATGGTGCGCGTGGGAAAGAACGATTTCTACCTCATCGGCGCCATGCTGGACCGCGGGGCGCTCGGCATTATCGTCCCTATGGTCCACACGCCGGCGGATGCCGAGTCAGCGGCCTTCGCCATGCGCTATCCCCCGCGCGGCGGCCGATCCGAAGGTGCATATGGATGCCGGATGTACGGTCCGGATTACCGCACGGCGGCCAATGACGAGGTCTTCCTGGCGGTGCAGATCGAGTCTGGGCAGGCCGTGGAGAACGCGGAAGCTATCATGCGGGTGGAGGGTGTGGATGCCTGCTGGATCGGGCCGGCGGACCTGGCCAACTCTATGGGGCTGGATTTGCGCCAGCCGGCGGACCAACGCCGGCATGAGGATGCCATCCGTCACGTGCTGGCCGCCTGCCGGCAGGCCGGCAAAATCCCCGGCATCGCCTGTAACCCCGATAACGCGCAGAAGTACCTCGCTATGGGATTCCTTTTCGTGACGGCCTTTGGCGATAGCTGGAGCGTGTACGACGGCGCCCGCGCCGTCCTGACCCAACTGCACACGGAATAAGGTATAATTGCGGCGCGGTGCCTTTCGCGCCGGCGTGACATCCATCCCCTAAAAGGAGGTGCTCATGGAATTCTCCGACTTGATCCGCAAACGCTACAGCGTGCGCGCCTACCGCCCGAACGAAGTGGAAGAGGAAAAGGTGCGCCAAGTGCTGGAAGCGGCACGGCTGGCCCCCAGCGCGGCCAACCGTCAGCCCTTCCGCTTCATCGTCATCCACACGCGCGGCCGCGAGGAAGAACTGCGCAAAATTTACCCCGCTGACTGGTTCGTGCAGGCGCCTATCGTCATCGCCGCGGTGGGCATCCCCGGCAAGAGCTGGGTGCGCCGCGATGGCAAGGCGTATGTGGATGTGGACGTGGCTATCGCCATGGACCATCTGATCCTGGCGGCGACGGACCTGGGCCTGGGCACCTGCTGGATTGGCGCCTTTGACCCCGATGCCGCCCGCCAAGTGCTGGGCATTCCGGCGGACGCGGAGCCGCTGGCCTTCACCCCGCTGGGCTACCCGGCCGACGAACCGCGCCCGAAACGCCGCAAGCCGCTGGAGGAACTGGTGAGCTATGAGCGGTGGTGAAAGGCCGGCCCTTTCTACGTACGAAACCGCCGCCTATGGGGGCGAAGGGTGGTCTCCGCGCCGACAGAGCGCGCGCCAGGAAGTTGGCGTCCTCTGGCATCCCTGCGGCATGGATTCGGAATGGGCACCTCTGCGCGCTGTGCTCCTGCATGAGCCAGGCCCGGAGCTGGAAGATATCCGCGACCCCAACGCCGTGCAAATGCTGGCGCCGATAGACGCCGGCCTGGCGCGGCAACAGCACCGCGCGCTCGCGGATGCCTACCGCTCTGCCGGCGTGACCGTCCATCTGGTTGCGCCTTCCCAGACGCCGCCGCCGAATCTCCTGTTCGCCGCAGACCTGTTCTTCATGACCCCCGAGGGCGCCATCATCGGCCGGCCCGCCTCCACTGTGCGCGCCGGCGAGGAGCGCTGGGTGGCGCGCCGGCTGGCTGAATTGGGCATCCCTATCCTGCGCACCCTGCACGGCCGCGGCACCTTTGAGGGCGCCGATGCCATGTGGCTGGACCCCCGCACCGTCCTGCTGGCCACGGGCATCCGCACCAACGCGGAGGGCGCCGCCCAGGTCGCCGGCACCCTGCGGGAGCTGGGTGTGGAGGTGATTCAGGTCGGACTGCCGTACGGCGCCATGCACTTGATGGGCACCCTGCGCATCGTGGACCGCGACCTGGCGCTCGCCTGGCCGGGGCGTGTGCCGTATGCCGCAGTGGAAGCCCTGCACCAACGGGGATTTCGGGTGCTTTTTATCCCGGACGAGCGAGAAGCGGAGCAGGGGATGGCGCTGAATATCGTGGCGCTGGGGCCCCGGCACGTGCTGATGCCGGCTGGCAATCCGATCACCCAGGCGTTTTACGAGCGTGCGGGCATCGTATGTCACACTGCGGCAGTGAGTGAGTTGATGAAAGCCGCCGGCGCCATCGGCTGTATGACCGGTGTGCTGGAGCGGGAACTGGTGGGCGACAAATAGGGATGCGACAAAAAAGCCCCAGCCTTGCCCAGGCTGGGGCTTTTGATGTACTGCTGTCGTCAGCGGGTCTGGACGTACGGCACCGCCATCAGCTCGCCGGCGCGGCCGTTCACAGTGGTGGAAAAACCGGCGTCGTCAAAGACCGTCACTTGTACCGGATACGCATCACCCCGATCCGTGCGCGCTACGCGTATTATCAGGACAGACACCACCGTTGGACCGGCCTGCGGCGGTGCCGGCACGACGTGGACGCGCCAGCCGAATGGGTCAATTACTTCTGCCGGCACATTGCGCGGCACATGAGCGACCAGGTGCGACGGCCGGCTGACTGCCGCTCCCTCCGGCACATCCATCGCGACCAGCACGTTGACCGTGCGGTCTCCGATTTTGATCTGGGGGTCCTGAAAGATATACCCACCCCAGGCCCAGGCGCTGGTGGCGAACAACAGCGCGATGACCAGCAGACTCGCAAGGACCAACTTTTTCATGGGCATTTCCCCTCCCACCACAGCTTAGGCGGCCTCTACTCCCATGATAAGGGGAGTTCGCGGGGCGCCGCAATAGTACTGTGGTACTATATGCCGGCGGCTACGGCATCTCTCCCTGGGGTCCCTGCTCCATGTTCAGGCGCAGTTCGGTCACGCGCAGTTCCGCCTGGTCCAGCAGTTCTTCACAGCGTCGGGCCAGCCGCATGCCGCGCTCGTAATAGGCCAGGGCGCTTTCCAGCGGGAGGGGCTGGGATTCCATCTCGCGGACGATCGCTTCCAGGGCCTGCAGAGCCTCTTCGAAATTCATCTCTTCAATCGACTTTTCCACGTTCACGCTCAAGGTCTTCTCCACTGTTGTCCAGGATATGCAAATGTTATTCTACCAGGGCGCCGAAACTGCCCTCACTCACCCGAATGTCGAGGGGGTCGCCGGCCCGCACCTGGGCTGGATGCGTCACCACCTGCCCTGTATCGCGCCGGCGCACCACCGCGTACCCACGCCCCAGCACGGCGGTCGGGTTCAGGCCTTCCAGCCGCGCGCTGTACTGCTGGATCCGCTCCCGCGCCATAGCAAGCTGGTGCATCACATCCTGTTGAAGGCGGTGGATCAGCTCGTCCACATGCTGACGCTCCTGCGCGATGCGGTGCTCGGGCGAGAGGCGTCGGAGCATGCGGCGGTGGGATTCTATCTGCCGGCGGGACTCATCCAGCCGGCTCAGCATCATCTGCGTCAGCGCAGATTTCAGCGCTATCAGCCTCTGCCGCAGTTCCTGCTGATCGGGCACCGCGGCTGCCGCGGCCGCGGTCGGCGTGGGTGCACGGTGATCCGCCGCAAAATCGGCGATGGTGAAATCCACCTCATGGCCCACACCGGTGATGACCGGCACCTGAGATGATGCGATGGCGCGCGCCACCCGCTCATCGTTAAAGGCCCGCAGTTCCTCCAGCGAACCGCCGCCGCGCGCCACGATGATGACGTCAATTTCCGCCTGCTCGCGGATGCGGTTCAGCGATTCGATGGCGCGCACGATCTGCGGGGGCGCATCCTCTCCCTGGACCAGGGTGGGCGCCAGCACCACCCGCGCTAGGGGAAAGCGCTGGCGCAGGACCCGCAGGATATCCTGATACGCGGCGGCGGAAGGGGAAGTGACGATGCCGACGGCACGCGGGAACGCCGGCAGAGGGCGCTTACGGCCGGCGTCGAACAGCCCTTCCGCCTGCAGACGTGCTTTCAACGCCTCGAATTCCAGGTAGAGCCGGCCGGCACCTAGCGGCTGCCATTCCTCGACGTAGAGCTGATACTGGCCGTGGGGAGGGTACAGGGAGACATATCCCCGCACCAGGATAGATTCCCCGTCCGCCGGCAGTCTGCCGTACCAGTCCGCACGTGAACGCCACATCACACAGCGGATGGCGCTCTCGGCATCCTTCAGGGTGAAGTATACATGGCCGGCGGCGGAGCGGCTGTAATTGGACACCTCTCCGTAGACCAGGACGTCCTGCAATAATGGGTCATTGTCCATCAGGGCCTTGATGTGCTGGGTCAGTTGGCTGACGCTCAGCCCAAGACGCGGGGATTCCATACGCCTCCCTGCACTAGGTCAAAGTCAGCGAAACGGGGACTCCGTTCGCACAGAGCCCCCGTCGCGTGCCGGCGAAGGATTCAAAGAGAAGGGCCTGCCGTTCAGGGCGCCGGCGCGGTCTGCTTCAACAGTTCCAGCAGGCCGGCCAGGAAAGCGTCGAAGCGCTTGGCCTTTTCGCTGACCGCCTTCAGCTCGTCCTGCATGGCGGCCACCTGCCGGCTTACTTCTTCAACCCGCCCTGTCAGCGCATCCACCTGCTTCTGTGCGTTCTCCAGCCCTTTCTCCAGGGCGGCAGTCTGTCCCTGGAGGGCGGCCAGGTCGGCCTGCATCTGCGGGATGACCCGCACCGTGTCGCGCAGTTCCCGCACGGATTGATTGGTGAGGTCCAGTTCCTGGCGGAAGGTCTCGTCCTGTCCCTGCAGGCGCACGACCTCAGCGTTCAGATGACTGCCGAAATCGTACGACGTGAAGAGCAGGGTGCGGTTGATGGCCCAGACGACCAGCAGGGACAGCACGGCGCCCAGCAGACCCCCCAGGGCCACCAGCAACAGCCCTTTCCAGAAGGTCAGCCGGCCAGATTCCACAACCTGGAGCGGGGGAGGCAGTGGGTACTCTTCTCCTGTCACTGTCGGTTTCTCCTTTGCAGTAGTGTTGACGCTTGATTGTTCTGCGTTCTCCACCAGGGGTACGGAGCGCTCGCGCATAAGCTCCGGTTCTTCCTCGACGATGATCTCCGGGCCGACGACCGGGCGCACATCGGGTTCGGTCTCGTCCTTCATCGGCCGGCGGGGAACCTCCTCAGCAAAGGTCACCAGGGGGCGCAGACGCTCCACCAGCACCGGACCGATGCCGCGAATCGGAAGCAGGTCTTCCATTTTCTGGAATGGTCCTTGGCGTTCCCGCAGTTCCACGATCGCCTTGGCCAGGACAGGGCCGATACCCGGCAGGCTTTCCAGCTCCTCTGCTGAAGCACGATTGATATTGATCCTGTTCACCGCCATCGGTCACCTCCAATTCGTGCTGGCCTGCTACCAGAAAGGCGATCTGATATCAAGGGACCGCATCCATTTTTATCATACACCATAATAAGGGCGCGGTCAAGGGGGTTATTAGGGGTTCAGGTGATGAGATGATGTGGCAGTCACCTCGCAAGTGGCTGGTGCCTGCTCGCGGCGTGGAGTGAACGGCCGGCCCGATTTCTCGCTTTCCCCCAATCAGGGTATAATGGCGCCAGGACGGATGGGAACCATCGAGCCTTGCCGGCCCGTCTGATTTTCGAATTGACAGGTGAAGGGACATCCCATGCGCGTACTGTTGGTCAACCCGAAGTCCAAACTGCCGATTGATACCCGCACTTCTCCTTCTCTGGGGCTCGCATATTTAGCCGCCGTGTCCGAACGCCGCGGGGACGAAGTGCGCATCCACGACGGCGACGTGGAGGACCGGCCGGTCGAAGAGGTAGCGAGAGAGTTCCACCCACACCTTATCGGTATTACCGCCAATACCACCCAGGTCATGTCCGCCTGGCGCGAGGCCGCCCGTCTGAAAGTGGCGCTGGGGGATGTGCCCATTGTCATCGGTGGGCCGCACCCTACTGTACTGCCCCATGAGTCCGCCGCACGACCGGAGATTGATATTGTGGTGCGCGGGGAGGGCGAGGCGACCTGGGCGGAGCTTTCGGAGCGCATTGAGAAGGGGGCGGAGCTCGCCGGCGTGCGCGGCATCACTTACCGCCGGCCCGACGGCACCATCGTGGACGAACCCGACCGGCCGGCGCTTGACCTCAGCACCCTGCCGCGGCCGGCGTACCACTACTTCAAGATGGACCGCTACACCAACCTCCAGCCTACGGTGGATCATGTGGAGGGCTACAGCTTCCCCATCATGACCTCGCGCGGCTGTCCCTACCGCTGTAGCTACTGCTCCCAAATTATGGAGCGGCGCTGGCGCATGCGGACACCGGAAGACGTGGTGGACGAATGGGAATGGCTGGTGCGCGAGATGGGCGCGGCGGAGATCGGTGTGCTGGACGATTCCTTCAATATTGACCGCCGGCGGGTGATGCGCATCTGTGACCTCATCATCGAGCGCGGCCTCCAGCACGTGCCCTGGATCATGATCAACGGCATTCGCGCCAACCTGGCCGACGAGGAACTGCTGGGCAAAATGCGCCAGGCCGGCTGTATCCGCACCGCTTTCGGCGTGGAGAGCGGCAACCAGCGCATCCTGGACACCATCATCCATAAACAGCTCACCCTGGACCAAGTGCGTAAGGCCTTCGCCGCCGCCAAGAAGGTCGGTATGGAGACCATCGGGTTTTTCATCATCGGCATGCCCGGCGAAACCGAAGAAACCATGGATGACACCATCCGCTTCGCCTGTGAGCTGGACCCTCTGGTCGCCAACTTTTCCATCGCCACGCCCTTCCCCGGCACCGAATTGTACGAGATCGTGAAAGAGAAGGGGCGCATCCTGGCGGAGACCTGGGATGACTTCGTCTTTTTCGAGGGGAAGGCGCGCTTCGAACTGCCTGATCTGCCGGCGGAGCTGGTGGAGCGAAAGTGGCGCGAGGCCTACCGCCGCTTCTACCTGCGGCCGCACCGCATCGCCCGCACCCTGATGCGCAAACAGACCTGGTTACAGCTTCCGCGCACTCTACGCATGGCCTGGCGCACCGTGGTGACAAGTACAGATTAACCTATTCCGACGGGAGGTTTCTATCCCATGCGCAAGGTCTTATGGCTTGCTTTAGTCCTCTTGCTTGTCCTGGCAGGATGCGGTCAGGATGCCGGCAGCTTAAAAGAAGGCGCTAGAGCTCCGGATTTCCGCCTGCCGACCGCCACCGGTGAGACAGTCTCCTTGTCCGACTATGTAGGCAAACAGCCGGTCCTGCTGTTCTTCCACATGGCGGCCGGCTGACCGCCCTGCGTGAAACAGATCGTGGATCTGTACAATGATCCTGAGTTTCAGGCTCTGAACGTTGGTCTTGTCAGCATCGCGTTTGATTCTCGCGAGGAGCAGTTGCGGCTTATCCAAGAGTACGGTATCGCCGGTGTGCCCATGGCTATTGATGCCGATCATTCCGTATCACGCGCCTACGACGTGCTCAAGTGGGCGGTTGCCAGCGGCGAGCCCAGCCATACATTCATCCTGGTGGATGCTTCGGGTAAGATCGCCTGGATCAAAGACTACGGTGCGCCGAATAAGCCGGACCGGACGATGTACGTCCCGCCGGCGGAACTGGTGCGAGAGATTAAACTCCATTTGCGCTGAACAAGTCCCCCAAGCAGGGAGGAATAATGGTGGACCAGGAACAGGCTATACTTGCTCCAGCATGCGAGCCGGCATCCTCAAAGATCCGATGCAGTGTGGGCGTCACCGCCTACAATGAAGAGGCCAATATCGGCGCGCTCCTGGAAGCCTTGATCAGCCAGCGGCTCCATACCGTCGAAATCACCGAAATCATCGTGGTGGCCAGCGGATGCACCGACCGCACGGTGGACATCGTCCAGGAATGGATGCAGCGCTGTCCCCGCATCAAACTCATCGTGCAGGAGCGGCGCGAGGGCAAAAGCGCGGCGGTCAATCTCTTCCTGAAAGCCGCCAAAGAGGACATCTGCGTGCTGGAGAGCGGGGATACCCTGCCCCACCCGGACGCCATCGAGCATATGGTGAGCATGTTTGCAGACCCAAGCATTGGCATGACCGGCGCCCAGAAAGTGGCGGTCAATACCCCCGATCACATTGTGGATTATCTCTCCCACCTGCGCCTGAGGATGGAGCATCAGCTCTGCCTGGAAATCCCGCGCTTGGGAGAGCTGATCGCCTTCCGCAAGGTGTTTGACACGATCCCACCCGATGTGGCCATGGATGAGGCGTTCGTGGAGGCGCTGGTGATCCAGCGCGGTCTGCAGGTGCGCTACGCGCCAGAAGCCATTGTCTACAACATGGGGCCGACAACGGTCGGGGACTTTATCAAACAGCGCCGGCGCAACTACGCCGGCCACCTGCACCTCAAAAAGAAGTACGGCTACCGCGTCTCCAGCTTGGACACCAAACGCGTCCTGCGCATCGCCTTGGGCGAAATCTGGGGCGCCATCCGCCTGCTCTACGTCCTCTTCGCCCTGGCCAGCCTGGAGGCCGTCTCCCGTCTGCTCGGCGCCTATGACTATTACGTCCGGCACGAGCGCCACGTAGTCTGGGACATGGCTTGGAGCACCAAACCGGTGGCCATTGAGAAGCAGAAGAACCCGCATGTGGGGACGGCCGGCCCTGCGCCCGAACCCCCGATCTCCTCCTCGGAGAAAATGCCGCTATGAAGAACCGCTTGATGACAGTGCTGAAGGCGGTCATCAGCCTGGGACTGATCGGCTACCTGCTCCTTTTCAAAGTGGACCTGGCGCAGGTCGGCCGGGCCATCGCCGGCGCCAACCTGTTCTACTATCTGCTGGCCCTGGCGCTCTATTTCCTGGCTATCACCCTGGGCTGTTACAAATGGCAGGTGCTTTTGCGCACTCAGGGCCTGCCCGTGCCCCTGCCGCACCTGCTTTCCTTCACCTTTGTCGGCCTGTTCTTTGGCAACTTTCTGCTCCCCATGGTGGCCGGCGATGTGGTGCGCGGCTACGGCCTGGCGCGCGATACGGAAAAGGCCGCTGAGGCCGCCGTGTCGGTCCTGGTGGACAAACTGGTGGGTCTGCTGGCCTTCATCACCGCCGGCGCGCTGATGAGCCTGTATGCGGTCTGGGGGCTTGGCCGCGCGGACCTGCAGGGGCTGGCAGTGGTTGTCTGCGCCGCCTTCTTGGCTTTCATGCTGGGGTTCGCCAGCATGCTCAGCCGGCGCCTGCGTTCCCTCTTTGAGCGGCTGTTCGCCCTGCCGTTCCTGCGCCGGCTGGCACCGATATATCACCGCCTGTCCAGCTCTGTGCAGGCCTATCGGGATAACCCCGGCCGGCTGGTGCAGGCCTTCCTCATCTCCCTGGGGGTCCTGCTCATCACCAACGCCGTCAACTGGCTGTTGGCCGAAGCGGTGGGGGCCGGCATCCCGCTCCTCTACATCTTCGTTTTTAACCCGCTGGTGGCTTTCGCTCCCATCCTGATACCATCCATCGGCGGCCTGGGGGTTAATCAGGGGGCCTATGACCTGTTGTACGCCACCTTGGGCCGTACTACCTCCAGCGAGCTGGCCGTCACGTTCTCGCTGGTGATGCAGAGCATCATCTACCTTTCCAGCCTACCGGGCGGTGTGGTATGGCTGATCCGGCGCCGGCCGGCCCGTCAATCCCTGGCCGGGCAGTCTGGAGAGTAAGGAGCCTCCCATTGAGCGTTACATCCCCGGCCCCTGATCCCTTTGATCTGCGACGCGCTCAGGCGGAAGAGCAGGACCTGGCATCCCTGCGCCGGCAGTTCCCCGGGCTGGAAGTGCGGGACTGTGTGCTGGAAATGGATGGGCCGGCCCCCTCTTTCTTTGATGAGCTGTGGGAGGGAAGAGCAAAGGGCCGGCGCGCCGAGGTGATGCTGGTTGCTTTTCATGCTGACGGCACGGTTTGGCTGCATACCAAATCCTTTTATCCCGCCGGCATCTACCGCCTGCCGAGCGGCGGCGTCCATCTGGACGAGACCGCCTGGGAGGCGGCTGTGCGCGAACTGCGGGAGGAGTTGGGGGTTGAGGGCGAGCCGGCCCAGTGCCTGGGCCTCCTGCGGTATGCGCTGTTCCGCCAGGGACGCTTCCAGCGGTTCTCCTCCTTCGTGTTCCGCTTCGAGATCGGCACGGCGGAACCTCATCCACAGGACAGCAGTGAGCGTATCTGCAGTTTTCGACGGGTGCCGCCGGCGGAGCTGGCGCACGTGGCGCGTACGCTGGCCGGCCTCGACGGACAGTGGCAGGACTGGGGGCGTTTTCGCGCCCTCGCCCATGCGTTCGTGCACGGCCTCTGGTTCCGGCAGTCCGCCAGGCCGGAGATATGAGGTGTTGAAAAAGTCAAGGATTGTCATTCGGTTTGCAGGTATTGGCTTATTGCCCGGCAGTTGAAACTGCGGCTGTGCCTGCGAAGTCGGCCTGCGCCGACTTCGCGAAGCCTGCGCAGGCAGGCTTCGCAGTTGTTGTCGTGGCTTCAGCCGCCAGGGGCCGTGAAAGGCACGCGAGAGAAGCAGATGCAGGTTCAACACTATCATGATGCCAGCGCGTTCGATGCCCTGCGCGCCGAATGGAATAACCTGGTGTTCGCCAGCAGTTCCAACGAGGTCTTCCTGACTATCCAATGGCAGGAGGCCTGGTGGCAGCATCTAGGGGAGGGCGAGCTGTGGGTTACAGCCGTGCGGGACCCCGCCGGCGTGCTCCTTGCAGTTTTCCCCTGCCATGTGCTGAAATCGGACGGCCGGCGGTTCCTGCGCTTCATCGGCTGTGTCGAAGTGACCGATTATCTCGACCTCATCACGGCGCAGGGGCATGAGGAAGCCCTGCTCCCGCTCTTCGTGGAGTCTCTGCTTGGGCCGGCCGCGCCGGCATGGGATAAGGTTGAGCTGTGCAATATTCCTCAGGCTTCCGCCACCTTACGGCTGTTGCCGGAGCTGGCGCGATCCGCCGGCCTCGCGGTGGAGGTGCGGCAGAGGGATGTGTGTCCCGTGATCCCCCTGCCGGCGAGCTGGGAAGCATACATGACGATGCTGGACAAGAAACAGCGGCATGAGATCCGCCGCAAACTGCGCCGGGCGCAGTCCGAGGCGGTCCTGGAATGGTATATCGTCGGGCCGGAGCACGACTTTGATCGGGAGCTGGAGATTTTCCTGGAACTGCACCGCAAGAGCCGGCCGGATAAGCACGCCTTCATGACGCCGCGCACCGAGGCCTTTTTCCGCGCCATGGCGCGCGCCCTGTTCGATGCCGGCTGGCTTCAGCTCAGCCATCTGGTGCTGGACGGCCGGCATGAGGCATCCATGCTCTCCTTCGACTACGATAATGCCGTCCTGCTGTACAACTCGGGGTTTGACCCCGAAGGGCATCCGTATCTCAGCCCGGGCAGCGTGCTGATCTCGCTCTGCATCCAGCATGCCATCGAGCTGGGCCGGCGCGAGTTTGACTTCCTGCGCGGCGACGAGGAATATAAGTACCGCTTCGGCGCTCGCGATACCTATGTGTACCAGATCGAGATGGAGCGTCACTGAACCGATGGAACCTTTGCGTGTGTGCATGTTAAGCGTGCATACCTGCCCGCTGGCTACTCTGGGCGGCAAAGAGACGGGCGGCATGAATGTATATGTGCGCGATCTATCGCGCGAGCTGGGCCGGCGCGGGTACCACGTGGACATCTTTACCCGTCTCCAGGACCCAGATCGCCCACGTGTGACCGACCGTCTGGGTTTCGGCACCCGTGTGATCCATGTCAAGGCCGGCCCGCCGGCGCCGTACAATAAATACGCCCTCTACAACCACTTGGACGAGTTCACCGCCGGCGTCGAAGCCTTCGCCCGTCAGGAGGGCATCCGCTACGACATCATCCACAGCCACTACTGGCTGTCGGGCAAGGTAGCCGTCTGCCTGCGGGAACGTTGGGGCATTCCATTTATCCAAATGTTCCACACGCTGGGCCATATGAAGAACAGCGTTGCCCAGCGGCCGGAGGAGTACGAGCCGGAGCGCCGGCTCATCGTGGAAACGGAACTTATGCGCGAGGCGGACGCGCTGGTTGCCGCCACGCCGCTGGAGAAGGCGCAGATGACCTGGCTGTATGGGGCCGACCCCGCCAGAATTCACGTCATCCCGTGCGGGGTGGACTTAGAGCAGTTCTATCCCCAGCCGCGCCAGTGGGCCAAGGGCTGTCTGGGGTTATCTCAACACCAGCGCATGATCCTGTTCGTCGGGCGCATCGAACCGCTGAAGGGGATTGACACACTCCTGCATGCCGTGGCACTGCTGATCCAGCGCCGGCCAGAATGGGCACAGAACCTGGTGGTAACCATCGTGGGGGGCGACCCGGACCAGCCGCCCGAAAAAATGGATATCGAAATGGCTCGCCTGCATGCCCTTCGGGAGGAGCTTGGCATCACCCAAGTGGTCACCTTCCTCGGTGCACGCTCCCAGGAGGTCCTACCCTGTTATTACTCTGCCGCCGAGGTCGTGGTCGTACCCTCACACTACGAATCCTTCGGCATGGTGGCGCTGGAGGCCATGGCTTGCGGCACACCGGTCATCGCCTCCAAGGTCGGCGGGATGGCGTTCACCGTTCAGGATGGGATAACCGGCTTCCATATCCCTTATCGTGATCATCAGGCTCTGGCGGACCGGTTGGAGCAGATCCTTTTGAATCCAGAGCTTCAGGCGCGGCTGGGCCGGCAGGCCGCCGAATGGGCCCGCCAGTACAGTTGGTCGCACATCGCCGACCAGATTACGGCGCTCTACACCGAAGTGCAGCGGGAAGCGCTCCCGGCCCGCCGGCGCACGGCCGCCTCGCGCGGACTCGCCTGCTCATCCTGATACCCATCGCTGTTCGAGGATTTCTATGGAAGGGGACACTGTTCGCGTGCTGTTCATCGCGGCGCATCCGGACGATGTAGAGCTCTCCTGCGGCGGCACGGCGGCCAAATGGGCCAAGGCCGGCCGCGAGCTTATCTATGTGGTATGCACCAACGGCGATAAAGGCACTCATGACCGCAGTCTGTCGCCATTCCGCCTGGCGGAACTGCGCGAGGAAGAACAACGCCAAGCGGCGGCGCGCATCGGCGCCAAGGAGGTGATTTTCCTGCGGCATCCCGATGGGGAGCTGGAAGCATGCTCGAACCTGCGGATGGAGCTGGCCATGCTGATCCGCCGCTTCTGCCCCCAGATCATCTTCACCCATGACCCCTGGCGGCGGTATCAGATCCATCCCGACCACCGCGCCGCCGGCCTGGCCGCTTGCGACGCCATCGTCCTGGCCCGCGACCATCTCTTTGTGCCTGTGCTGGAAATTGTTGGGCTTCCACCCCATGCTCCATCAGAGCTGTACCTGTGGGGCACGGACGACCCGGACTACTTTGAGGATATCACCGAGACCCTGCAGGACAAGCTGGATGCTGTGGCCTGCCATCAGACCCAACTGGCACAGATGCCCGACTGGCAGGACCGTGTGCGGCAGTGGGCGGCAGATGTGGGCGCCAAAGCCGGCACTGCGTATGCCGAGGGCTTTCACCGCATCATCTTTCGGCCGGCAGAGCACGTCTTCCCGCGCAACGCCGAGCCGCCGGCCGATAACAGGAAATCATAACTGCCATGCTTCCGTTCGGCCACGTCGCTTTCACCTGGGGAGCACTGCATGCCCTCCAGCGCGCCGGCAAATTCCCGGACGCCGATTACCGCCTGGCCGCCCTGGCCGCCCTGGCGCCGGACATGCTGGACAAGCCGCTGGCGATGTTCGTCTTCCGGCGCTCTAACGCGGCTTTGCTCTTCGGCCACACCCTGTTACTGCATGCGCTGGTCTGGC
This sequence comes from uncultured Anaerolineae bacterium, assembly GCA_938049385.1. Classification (GTDB taxonomy): domain Bacteria; phylum Chloroflexota; class Anaerolineae; order JACIWP01; family JACIWP01; genus JACIWP01. Next base: position 32,739 of record CALIBQ010000041.1, on the reverse strand, counting down.
TGGCCGCCGGCCGACAGCGCCGGCAGTGGCTTCCCTATCTGCTGGCATTCTCCGGCCACCTGCTGGAGGACCGCATCTGGGGCTTTCTACAGACCTTTCTATGGCCCCTGCGCGGCTGTTCGTTCCACCAGTGGCGGCATGTGGGGTCGCCGGCGGCCTTCCTCGATGCGTACCGCCAGGTGGTGCGCGAGGAGCCGAAGCTGGTGCTGTTTGAACTGGTGGGGCTGGTCATCCTGACGTGGACGATCATACAAAGGGGATGGTACCGACCGGAGCGGCTGGTCAGGCTTCTCCGAGAGGGAAGGTAGAAGCGCGATATGCGTGTCATCGCCGGCAGTGCCAAGGGCCGCAAGCTGGAATCTGTTCCCGGCACGTCCACCCGGCCTATCACCGACCGGGTTAAGGAAGCGCTGTTCAACATCCTGGGGGCGTCCATCGAAGGGGCGCGCTTCCTCGACCTGTTCGCCGGCACGGGCGCGGTCGGCATCGAGGCGCTGAGCCGCGGCGCCGCGCGTGCCGTGTTCTGCGAGCGGGACCGGCTGGCCCTGCGCACCATCGGGCACAACCTGCAGGCTACGGGGCTGGCGGAGCGGGCAAGGGTGGTAGCCGGCGATGCCTTCCGCTTCCTTAAGAATCCGGGCGATGAGCGCTTTGATTTCGTCTATATCGCCCCGCCGCAGTATAAGGGCATCTGGATACGCGCTCTCCAGGCAGTGGACGAGGGGGAGGTGCTGGCTCCCGGCGGCGTGGCCATCGTCCAGATTCACCCCAAGGAGCGCCAGGAGGTGCGTCTGCGCCGGCTCTGCCTGTTCGACGAACGGCGCTACGGGAGCACGCTCCTGCTGTTTTACCGCCTGGAAGAAGGTGAAATAACGAGAACAGAGGGAGCGCCGGCCGAGGAGCCAGCGGCCGGCTGACAAGCCCTATTCCTTCAGGATATCCCGATATATCTTGCACTGCCAGCCAGTGTGTCGCTGGCAGGCCTCCGCCGGCGGCTCGATTTCCTCGCCGGCCTCACACAGCAGGCGGTATAAGAGGCACAGGGGCAGTCCCATCACGCTGGCGAAACAGCCCTGCACTGCTTCCACCGGCCGAAAGCCGGCGTGCTGGATGGCATAGGCGCCGGCCTTGTCCATGGGATCTCCGCTGGCCACATATTCCTCGATCTCGTCATCTGTGTACGGCCGCATCCATACTTCGGTGATATCGCAGGCAGTGTGCTCCTGGCCGCTGGGGGTGTCCAGCACCGTCACCGCGGTCATGACCTGATGCGGCCGGCCGCGCAGTGCCCTCAGCACTTCCCGCGCCTCCGCCGGCGTTCCCGGTTTGCCCAGGATGCGGCCGTCCAGCACCACGATGGTATCGCAGGCAATGACCAGGCCGCCGTCCACGCCTTTCGCCGCGGCACGGGCCTTGGCCTGGCTGAGCCGGCGGACGAAGTCCTCCGCCGCTACCTGCCCGTGATTGGTCTCGTCAATATCCGCCGGCAGTACCTGGAACGGCCGGCCGAACAGGGTCAGCAGTTCCTGCCGGCGTGGGGATGCGGAAGCTAGGATCCACTGTCGTTTCGTCATCGCTTCTCCGCCATGACAAACATGTGCCGGGAAGGATAGCCCTCCCCGGCACATGTCGCGAGTGCGAATAGACCGCCGGATTACTTGCTGGCGCCGGCCTTGGAGGCCAGCGGCTCGCCTTCCAGCGCCTCGTCGGCGCCGTAATCCGCCGGCCGCTTGCTCATGGAAATGGCCCAGGCGATCACCGCCAGCAGGATGATCATAATGACCCACATCAGCGGCGGCGTGGTCTTGTAGCGCACCACAATAGGCGCGATGATGAGGCTGACCAGGTTGATGACCTTGATGAGCGGGTTCAGGGCAGGACCGGAAGTGTCCTTTAGCGGGTCGCCCACAGTATCGCCCACCACGCTGGCCTTGTGCGCCTCGGAGCCTTTGCCGCCGAAGAGGCCGTCCTCGATGAGTTTCTTGGCGTTATCCCAGGCACCGCCGGCGTTGGCCATGAAAACCGCCAGGAGCTGGCCGGAGAGGATGACGCCCACCAGGAAGCTCCCCAGGGCCTCCGCCTTCAGCAGGAAGCCCACCACGATGGGGATGAGCACCACCAGGATGCCGACCGGGATGAGTTCGCGCTGGGCGGCGCGAGTGGAGATTTCCACCGTGCGGGCATAATCCGCCTTGACCTTGCCCTCCAGGACGCCGGGAATGCGGAACTGCCGGCGCACCTCCGCCACCATACCGCCGGCGGCACGCGCCACCGCCTTCACCAGCAGACTGCCGAACAACACCGGCACCGCGCCGCCGATGAGCAGGCCGATGAACACGATCGGGCTGGCGATGTTGATGACGTCGCCGAAGGTCGGGTCCACCAGCTTGATGTCGGTGAAGAAGGAGCCGAACAGCGAGACGGCGGCGATGACGGCGGAACCGATGGCCACGCCTTTGGTGATGGCCTTGGTGGTGTTGCCGACGGCATCCAGGTCGGTCATGATGTGGCGGGCCTTCTCGTCCATCTTGGCCATCTCGCCGATGCCGTTGGCGTTATCGGAGATGGGGCCGAAGGAGTCCATGGAGACCAGGTTGCCGGCGTGGGTCAGCCAGCCGATGCCGATGAGGGCCACGCCGTACAGCACGTACTGCACGCCCAGGGACTGGTAGGTGATGACCGAGACCAGGATGGCGGCGGCGATGGCGAGGATCGCCCAGACGCTGGATTCGTAGCCCACCGCCAGGCCGGTCAGGATGGTCGTGGCAGGGCCAAAGCGGGTGCTCTTGGCGATTTCCTGCACCGCCGACGTTTCTTTGGCGGTGAACATGGCGGTCAGGCGGTTGACGATGACGTTGAAGATCACGCCGGCGGAGACCATGATGGCTGGCCGCAGGTCATGCATGTAGAACCAGGACAGCAGGGTGGAGGAAACGATAGTGATGACCGAGGACACCTCGTAGGCGATTTCCATGCTGTGCCATGCATCACCCTTGGCCACCGTGCGCTCCCAGACCGGAACGGAAAAAGTGCCGATCATGGAGCTGATGACGCCGATGGCGCGCACCATGAGCGGGAAGATGATCCAGTGCACGTCGCCAGTGAGGCGCATCAGCGCCAGGCCCAGGATCAGGGCTGAGACGATGGTCACCTCGTAGGACTCGAAGATATCGGCGGCCATGCCGGCGCAGTCACCCACGTTATCCCCCACCTGGTCCGCGATAGAGGCGGGGTTGCGGGGGTCATCCTCTTCCAGCCCCTGTTCGACTTTACCCACCAAGTCAGCGCCCACGTCCGCGGCTTTGGTGTAGATGCCGCCGCCCACGCGCATGAACAGCGCCAGCAGGGTGCCGCCGAAGCCGAAGCCCAGCAGGGCGTCGGGCGCGGCCTTACCGAAGATGATGAAGATGGTAGTGCCGCCCAGCAGGCCCAGGCCGTCGGTCAGCATGCCGGTGATGGTGCCCGAGCGGTACGCGATGCGCAGGGCATCACCGAAATCACGCATGGAAGCGGCGGCCACGCGGATGTTGCCCTCGATTGCCATGCGCATGCCCAATTGTCCCACCATCAGGGAGAAAGAGGCCCCCAGGATGAAGGCCGCCGCACGCCCGATGGCGATGTACAGATGGGCCTTATCGCCGAACATCTCTTTCGCCTCGGGGGTTGGCTGAGCGATCCAGACGCTGGCGAAGAGGACGAAGACCAGCACGCCGATGAAGGGGAGGATGGTGCGCAACTGCCGGCCAAGGTACGCCTCTGCCCCCTCCTTGATGGCGAGCCAGACCTTCTGCATGGCATCCGTGCCCTTCTCGTTGGACAGGACGTCACTGCGTAGCCAAAGCGCATACAGCAGGGAAAGGATGGCAACGCCGATGACGCTCCAGACGCCTGCGAGTTCCAAGGTGGTCAGATGTAGTTCATACATACCCCTTGATGCTCCTCCTTACATAAAATTTTTGGAAGAAATGCAGGGCCGGCAGGAATGGTACGCTGTATATAATATTGTCTGCGGTTTACGCAAATTCGCTCATGCTTCAATCCAAGGCGGCAGGCCGGCCGGCACCGCATGACGCCGCAAGAATCCCACCGGCGGGAGCGGCTCGCCGATGAGCGGACGCACATAGTCCAAGAAGGCCGGCGTGACATCGTGCCCGTTGGTGTCCAGGTAGGCCTCAGGGAGCAGTCGCTCGACGCCGGCGACTTTGTCCAGGTCGGCCAGGCCGGTGCGGCAGTGATACGTTGGCCCCTCCTCCCGCTCCAGTGTGATCATCTTGCCGCTGATGCCCTGAAGCAGGGCGCGCACCGCTTCTTGGCCGGCGCGCAGTGCCTCCTCCCGGTCCACCTGCGAGACCAGGGCGGAGGAAGATCTCTGCATGGTGTCCGGCTTCTCGAAACGGGCTTTCAGCCGCAGTCGCTCCGAGACCTTTTCCGCCAGCACAGCGCTGACCCCGCCCAATTGGCGGTGACCGAAGGCGTCCACCGCTTCCACAGCGGTTCCCAGCAGTTCCCCTTGCGGGTTGCGCACCCCCTCCGACAGGGCGACCACCACATAACCGTGCCGGCGGTAGGCGGCTTCCACGTCCTCGAGGAACTGCTCGAGGGTGATGGGCCGCTCCGGGACATAGATGAGGTGAGGAGCGCCATCGGGGGTGCTTGCACGCGCCAGGGCGGCGGAAGCGGTGAGCCAGCCGGCATGCCGGCCCATGATCTCCACGATTTTGACCGGCGTGGAGAGCTTGCCGGACCAACTGTCAATGCAGGTATCGCGCATCGTCACCGCCACGAAACGGGCGGCACTTCCGTAGCCCGGGCAGTGGTCGGTGAAGGCCAGGTCGTTATCCACAGTCTTGGGCACGCCCATGACCAGCAGTTCGTAGCCGCTGTGTGCGGCCAGGCGCGACAGCTTCCAGGCCGAATCCATGGAGTCGTTGCCGCCGATGAGACAGAGGTAATGCACGTTATGGACTTTCAGCACGGCCAGGATGCGGTCATAATGGGCGTCGGTGAGCTTCAGCCGGCTGGTGCCCAATGCCGCGCCGGGCGTCTGCTGGACCAGCTTCCAGATCGCCGGCTCTTCCTGGGTCAGGTCCACCAGCGTCTCGCGCAGGATGCCCAGCGTCCCATCGAGCGCGCCGAAGACTCGGCCAAAGCGCCCAGATGCGACGGCGCTCTGCACCACGCCGGCCAGGCTGGCGTTGATGACCGCCGTTGGCCCGCCGGATTGTGCAACCAGCAGATTACCAGCCATGATCCAATATCTCCCCGGCCCTGCAAGTCAGGCAGAGCCGAATGGTACAGATTATTGTATCCCTCCGCCCCTCATGCACCAAATTTCGTGAGGCGGCCGGCGTTGGCCAGCGCCAGGGGCATCAGGTCCGTGGCGGGGAAAACCCCCAGCCCGCCCTGCGAGCACGCCGTTTCGCCAAACTCCCGCACCGCGTCGGCCCGACACACCCGCGACCAGAGGATGGTCGGCACTGGGTGCCAGCTGTGGCTCTTGAGGAGTGCCGGCGTGGAATGGTCCCCGGTGATGATGAGCACGTCCGGCTTGAGCGCCATGATGTCGGGTATCAGCGCATCCACATATTCGATGATCTCTACCTTGCGCTGGAAATCTCCGTCTTCGCCAGCGCTGTCGGTCTTCTTCACGTGCACATAAAAGAAATCGAAGTCGGCCCAATGCCGGCGCAGGACGGCAATCTCGTCCTCCAGCGTTTCCCCGCCGACGTCGAGCACCGTCATGCCGACCAGCCGGCTGACCCCGCGATACATGGGATAGGTGGCGATGGCGGCGGCGCGCAGGCCGTACACCTCGGACATGGGCGGCAGGCCGGGGTTTTTGGCCAGGCCGCGCAGGGTCAGCATGTTGGCCGGCTTCTCGCTCGCCAGGACCTTGGCCGCCTCAGCGATCCAAGTGTTGAGCAGTTGCGCCGTGTGCTCCGCGTCCTGGCTTAAGGCTGTCACCGGCAGGGGCTTTTTGCCCACCTGCTGGGGGTCGGTCTCGGTCAGCTTATCGGACAATCCCTTGCCGCGCAGGACCAGCACGAAGCGGTAGTCCTTGACTGGCTCGACAAAGACCTCGACGCCGGGAAGTTGGATGGCGCGCAGTTTTTCCACCAGTTGGGCGCATTTCTCGGTGGGGATGCGGCCGGCGCGCCGGTCGGTGATGCGCCCCTCTTCATCCACGGTGCAGAAGTTGCCGCGTGCCGCCAGGTCGTCCGGCCCCAGCTCGAAGCCGATGCCCAGGGCTTCCAGCACGCCGCGCCCGATCTCGTAGCGGAAGGGGTCGTAGCCGAACAGGGCCAGGTGGGACGGGCCGCTGCCGGGGGTGATGCCGGCGGCCACCGGGACGCTGAGGCCGCAGATGCCTTCGCCGGCCAGCCGGTCCATGTGCGGCGTGCGCGCCGTTTCCAGCTCGGTTTTCCCGCCGGGCTGGAGCGGCAGGCCTCCCAACCCGTCCATCACCAGCATGATGATCTTCGTTTCCGCCGGGATATGCAGTTCCCGCAGTACTTCGAAACTCACCATTGTATCATGCTCCTCAATGCAGGCCGTGATTTGTCAGTGATTTCGCGCGTAAGAAGGGGCAAACCATACGCCGCCGTACGGTTTGCCCCTTTGCGCCTGTTCACGTCGTTGTTGTGAAAAGTTGTGCGAGCGGCAAGCTACGGCCGGCCTAGCGGATCGCACGCTCAGTCTGCGGGTCGAAGAAGTGGGCGTTGTGCATGTTCACCACCAGCTCGACCTGGTCGCCGGCGCGTGCCGGCGTGCGCGGGTCCACACGGGCGATGAAGCTCCGCTTGCCGGTCAGCAGATACAGGAAAATCTCATTGCCCATCAGCTCGGTGACATCCACGTCGGCCTTCATGATGGCTTCGAAGATGCCGGGCGGGACATAAGGCTTGGCGAAAATATCCTCGGGTCGGATGCCGAAAATGACCTCCTTGCCCTTGTACGGCTTGAGCGCGTTGGCCTTCTCTTCGGGAATGGGGAGGCGATAGGTGCCGCCGTCCACGAACAGCTTGCCGTCCACGTCCACGATGGTGGCATCAAAGAAGTTCATGGAGGGGCTTCCGATGAAGCCGGCCACGAAGATATTATCGGGCGCCTCGTACAGGCGCTGGGGGGTATCCACCTGCTGGAGGATACCGTCCCGCATCACCGCGATGCGGGTTCCCATGGTCATGGCCTCGACCTGATCATGGGTGACGTAGATGAAGGTGGTGCCCAGGCGCTGATACAGTTTCGAGAGCTCGGCGCGGGTCTGGACGCGCAGTTTGGCATCCAGGTTGGAGAGGGGCTCGTCCAGGAGGAAGACCGCCGGCTCCCGCACGATGGCGCGACCAAGCGCCACGCGCTGCCGCTGGCCGCCGGAAAGCTGTTTGGGCTTGCGGTCCAGCAGGTTCTCGATGCCCAGCATGGCCGCGGCCTCTTTCACCCGGCGGTCAATCTCCGCCTTGGGGACCTTGCGCAGTTTCAGGCCGAAGGCCATGTTGTCGTACACGCTCATATGGGGATAGAGCGCGTAGCTCTGGAACACCATAGCGATGTTGCGGTCCTTGGGCGGCACGTCGTTGACCACGCGATCGCCGATGAGGATATTGCCGGAGGTGATTTCCTCCAGGCCGGCCAGCAGGCGCAGTGAAGTGGTCTTGCCGCAACCGGAAGGACCGACGAAAACGAGGAACTCCCCATCCTCGATATGGATGCACAGATCGTTGACCGCAGTCACGTCGCCAAAGCGCTTGGTCACATGATCATAGGTGACACTCGCCATCCGTCACTTTCTCCGTTTGATAGGATTTGCAATATGCAATAATACGGCGCGCTTGTCCATCGTGGGGGTATCTCGCTCGGGGACAGAACTGTTCGGTCAGCCAACGCCGGCATTGCGCGCCCTCCGCCGGCGTGCCGGGCACACGGCCAAAACCGCTCCCCAGAGCGCCCGCCAAATTCCATCGAATGCAAACATGGCGTTGATTTTGTCCCGCGGGCCGATCGCAGAACGGGGCAGGAAGATAGTGCATTGGAGGCAGAGATGCAGGGCCAATGGGTCGGACGCGATCAGGCCCCTTTTGGCTACACCTCCTTTTCTGGTGATGAAAGGCACGAACCGCTACCAGCATGTTCATTATAGCATATTTTGGCGGATGCGCCAAACGGGGCGCGATGTGTGGGGGCACAGCCGTGTCGCTACTACCCGGTGCCGGCCTGCCGGGATGTAACCGCTATTACTTGACAATTTTGCTAAACAAGGTGTATACTGAATGTGCCGGCGGAGGCCGGCATATCCACCGCGGAGGTGATATCATGGCAGAAGTCATGTTGAAGGTCCCTAATATTAGCTGCCATCACTGCATTATGACCATCACGCGCGAGCTGAAGCAGTTGCCGGCGGTGCGCAAGGTCGAGGGCAGTGTCGAGCGCAAGGAGGTCCGCGTCGAATTCGATGGAGACGCCCTTGACGTCATCAGACAGACGCTGGCGGAGATCGGCTATCCAGCGGAGGGGTGACCTCCGATAGAGGAAGTGTACCCATGGAGCAAACAGCGGCTGAGAAAAAGCAGGCCGCCATCCCCGTCTTGGGGATGACCTGCGCCAACTGTGCGCTGACCATCGAGCGCAACTTGAAGCGCACCGCCGGCGTAGAGACTGCCAGCGTCAACTTCGCCCTGGAGCGCGCCCAGGTGGTGTATGACCCGGCCAGCGTGGACACACGGGTCCTGGTACAGCGTGTGCGGGACGCCGGCTATGATGTGGCCACCGGCTTGGTGACACTGCCGGTGCAGGGCATGACGGATGCGAGCAGCGCGGCGAAGGCAGAAGAACTGCTCTCACGGCTGGACGGCGTGCTGGAGGTGAAGGCAAATGTGACGGCCGGCAGGGTCCAGGTGCGATATATCCCCGGCCTGGCGCCAGTCAGTGCCATGAAGCGGGTGCTGGAGGAGGCCGGCTACCGCGTCCCCACGACCGCGGCGCTGGAAGAGGCCGCGGAGGATGTGGAAAGCCAGGCCCGGCGCGCGGAGATCGAACGACAGCGCCGCCTGCTTATCATCGGCCTCATCTTCACCGTGCCGGTGTTCCTGCTGAGCATACTGCCGGACCTCGGTCTTCTGCCCGATTTCGCCGTCCGCAAGTACATCCTGCTGGCGCTGACCATACCGGTGCAGTTCTATGTCGGCCGGCAGTTCTACGCCGGCGCCTACCGCTCCCTGCGCTCCGGCAGTGCCAATATGGACGTGCTGATTGCCCTGGGTTCCAGCGCGGCGTTTCTTTACAGCCTGGCCACCACTTTCCTGATCCCTGGACACGTCTATTACGACACGGCGGCGGTCATCATCACGCTGATTGTGCTGGGCAAGTTCCTGGAGGCACGCGCCAAAGGGCATACCTCGGAGGCCATCCGCCGGCTCATGGACCTGCGCCCGAAAACCGCCCGCCTGCTTCGCGACGGCGAGGAGGTGGAAATCCCCGCTTCCCAGGTGCAGGTGGGGGATTGGGTAGTGGTGCGGCCGGGGGAGCGCATCCCAGTGGACGGCATCGTCGTGGAAGGGCAGTCGGCCGTGGATGAGTCCATGCTGACCGGCGAGAGCCTGCCGGTGCATAAAGGCGTGGGGGCAGAGGTGATCGGCGGGACGGTGAACCGCGAGGGCCGGCTGGTTATCGAGGCAACCCGCGTCGGCGCCGAGACAGCGCTGGCAAATATCGTGCGGTTGGTCCAGCAGGCGCAGGGCACCAAGGCACCCGTCCAGCACCTGGCTGACCGCGTGGCCGCCGTCTTTGTGCCGGTTGTCGTCGCTGTGGCCCTGCTGACCTTCGCCGGCTGGATGCTGGCCGGCGCCGGCTTCACGCGTGCCTTCTTCACCATGGTGGCGGTGCTGGTCATCGCCTGCCCCTGCGCGCTGGGCTTGGCTACCCCGACCGCCGTGATGGTCGGCACAGGCAAGGGCGCGCAGATGGGCGTGCTCATCAAGTCCGGGGAGGCGCTGGAGCGCCTGGCGAAGCTGGATGCGGTGGTGCTGGATAAGACCGGCACGATCACCCTGGGCCGGCCGGCGGTAACCGATGTCCTGCCCCTTACCGAGAACGGTGTGTCAGCGGAGGAACTGCTCTCCCTGGCCGCGGCTGTGGAGCAGAACAGCGAGCATCCTTTGGGACAAGCGGTAGTGGCGCGCGCCCGCGAGGAAATGCTCCCACTGCGGAATCCGGATACTTTCTTCGCGGTGCCAGGGCGCGGTGTGATCGCCTCGTTCAACGGCAGTACGGTGATGATCGGTTCGCCGGCGTACTTGGAAGGCGAAGGGATTGACCTGGGGCCGGCGCGCGGGCTTCTGGAAACGCTGGAGAGCCAGGGCAAGACCGCCATCATCGCGGCGCGCGACCGGCAGGTGCTGGGTGTCATCGGCATCGCCGACACCATTCGCCCAGAGGCGCCGGAGGTCATCCGCAAACTGCGGGACGCTGGCATCGAACCTATCATGCTCACCGGCGACAACGCGCGCACCGCCCAGGCGGTGGCTCGACAGGTGGGCATTCAGCAGGTGCTGGCGGAGGTCCTGCCGGCGGACAAGTCCACAGCTATCCGACAGCTTCAATCCCAGGGGCTGAAGGTCGCCATGGTGGGCGATGGGGTGAATGACGCGCCGGCATTGGCCCAGGCCGATGTCGGCATCGCCATGGGGTCAGGCACCGATATCGCTATGGAGGCCGGCGATGTGACCTTGATGGCCGGCAGTCTGCATGCCCTCTGGCGGGCGATACTGCTGGCGCGGCGCACCATGCGCACCATTCGGCAGAACCTGTTCTGGGCTTTCTTTTACAACACTATCCTGATACCGGTGGCGGCGCTGGGCATGATCAATCCCATGCTGGCCGCCGGCGCCATGGCTTTCAGCTCCATCTTCGTGGTGACCAACAGCCTGCGCCTGCGGCGCGCCCGTATCGCCGAATAATCAAAAGCCCTTGCGGAGCGAGACCCGCAGGGGCTTTTCTGTGCGGCCTAAATGTCCAGGTTGCGCACCTTCTTGGCATGGGTCTGAATGAAGCGGGTGCGCGGCGGCACACTGCTCCCCATCAGCATGTCGAAAGTACGGTCCGCCGCCGCCGCATCCTCGATGGTTACCTGGAGCAGGATGCGGTTCTCCGGATTCATGGTGGTTTCCCAGAGCTGTTCCGGGTTCATCTCCCCCAGGCCTTTGTAGCGCTGGATAGAGATGTTCTTGCCCTTGAGCTGTTTGACCAGCGCCTCTTTCTCCGCCTCGGAGTAGGCGTAGTACTTCTCCTTGCCGGCGGTGATGAGGTACAGCGGCGGCTGGGCGATGTACAGGTGGCCGTTGGTGATGAGCGGCTCCATGTAGCGGAAGAACAGGGTCAGCAGTAAGGTGCGGATGTGCGAGCCGTCCACGTCGGCATCGGTCATGATGATGATGCGGCCGTAGCGCAGATTCTTCAGGTCGAACTGATCGCCCACGCCGGCGCCGATAGCCGTGATGAGCGCCCGCACCTCTTTGTTGTCCAGGATTTTGTCCAAGCGGGCCTTCTCGACGTTCAGTATCTTGCCGCGCAGGGGCAGGATGGCCTGGAAGCGGCGGTCGCGCCCCTGTTTGGCGGAGCCGCCGGCGGAGTCACCCTCCACGATGTACAGCTCCGTCTTCATCGGGTCGCGCTCGGAACAGTCAGCCAGCTTGCCCGGCAGGGTCATGCTCTCCAGCGCGCTCTTGCGGATGACCAGGTCGCGCGCCTTGCGGGCGGCTTCGCGCGCCCGGGCCGAGGTCAGACACTTCTGGATGATAGCGCGGGCGGCCTGCGGGTTCTCCTCCAGGAAGGCGGAGAAGGCCTCGCCGATGACCGATTCGACCTGCCCCTTGACCTCCGCATTGCCCAGCTTGGCCTTGGTCTGGGATTCGAACTGCGGGTCCGTGAGCTTAACGCTGAGGATGGCAGTCAGCCCCTCGCGCACGTCGTCGCCGGTGAAGTTGGCGTCGGAATCTTTGAGCAGGCCGTTGCGCCGGCCGTAATCGTTCAGTGTGCGCGTCAGCGCGGCGCGGAAGCCCGTGACGTGCGTGCCGCCGTCCACCGTGTTGATGTTGTTGGCGAAGGCGAACATGGACTCGGCGAAGCCATCGGTGTACTGGATGGCAGCCTCCACCTCCGTGCCGTTGATCTGCCGGCAGACGTAGAACGGCTCGTGCAGGACCTCGCGGTTCTTGTTCAGGAAGCGCACGAAAGAGGCTACGCCGCCTTCAAAGTAGAAGCTCTTCTCCACCGGCAGGCCTTCGCCGCGCTCGTCGCGGAAGTAAATGAAGAGGCCGCGCGTCAGGAACGCCATCTCGCGGAAGCGCTGCGCGAGGGTGTCGAAGCGGTAATCCAGCACTTTGAAGATAGTCTTATCCGGCAGGAAGGTGATCTTGGTGCCGGTGCCTTCCGCCGGCCCCAGCTCTTCCACCGGGGTGACTGGCACGCCGCGCTCGTAGCGCTGGCGGTACCGCCGGCCGTCGCGCCGCACCTCAGCCACCAGCCATTCGGACAGCGCGTTCACGGCCGATACGCCCACGCCGTGCAGTCCTGAGGCGACCTTGTATCCGCCGCCGCCGAACTTGCCGCCGGCGTGCAGCATGGTCATCACCACTTCCAGCGCCGACTTACCGGTCTGGGGGTGGATGTCCACTGGGATGCCGCGGCCGTTGTCCTCGACAGTAATCGAGTTATCAGCATGAATGATGATATTGATGCGGTTGCAGGCGCCGGCCAGCGCCTCGTCCACAGCGTTGTCCACCACCTCATAGACCAGGTGGTGCAGGCCGCGCACATCGGTGGAGCCGATGTACATGCCCGGGCGCCGGCGCACCGCCTCCAACCCTTCCAGCACCTGAATAGCACTGGCATCATAGGTCTGGGGTGTTTGTTCCGTCACGAATCCTCTCCATCATCTTGATTGTTCTGGTTATGGGTGGGGGACTGTCCTTCCTGCCATCGGCGCCAGGCCAGCAGTGCCGCCTGCTGTTGGGTCTGCCAGCGTTTGAACCGGTCCAGGTAGAAGATAAAGCTGGCGGCCACCAGACCCGTGCTGATAAAGGCATTGGCGAGGATGGCGAAGGCCGTCCCCCAGGGGGAAAACGTCAGCTCTTTCCAGATGAGCGACATGCCCACGCTGATGACCTGGATCAGGATGATCAGGCCCAACGCCGGCCAAAAGTTGCGCAGTACCACATTGGCGCTGTTCCACATCGCCCGCAGGATGTGCACGCCGTTAATGATAATGGAATCCACCGCGAAAAAGAGGTACACCGCCATCCAAACGCCCACGGCGAGCATCAGCAGGGAGAAGAGGTTCAACACCCCCATGCCCACCGCTGGGTTGACCAGCGCCAGCAGTCCGCCCAGCAGTAGGAAGGGCACGCTGAACATCAGGGCGGCCAGCAGAATGATGAGCAGGAAAAGCAGGAGCTGGCCCCAAGTGGAGAGCACCAGCCGGCCAAAAGGCCTGCGGGAAGCCCCCGGCTCATACTCCTGGAGCACCGCACTGCCGATGCCGACCACGTATACGCTGGACAGCAGAACGCCTACCAACATGAGGGCGAGCACCAATCCCACGGCCTGCAAGGCATTTCCCACTTGGATCGTGCCGGCCGCGATGGGTGCAGCCAGACCGGCCGGCGCCACCGCCGCGATCAGGCTAGGGATGCCCGGGATGCCCCATGCCAAAAGCACCCATAGGTTGGCCCGGGCGAGCTGGTCCAAGATGTATTGGGTTTGCTGAAGGGCGCCGGCCATCTCTTGGCTGGCCCCGGCCGGGACGTTCAGCGATACCGCGAGGTCCCGCACCAGGCCGGCGATGCCCAGACGAGGCCCCATCCACAGGAACAGGTCCAGCAGGACCGGGATGGCCAGGAGCCACCAGCGGCGCGCGATCACGCGATAGCCGGCTGAGAGGGTATCAATGATGCCCATACGCTTACTGCGCTCCTTTCTCATCCCACTATTTTACCACAAAACGGGAGGAAGGGGAAAAGCGCCGGCGGGCTTTTCCCACTTTGGCGCACTCCCTATAGTATGATATAATGGGTGCGTTGCGGCAGGCCGCCTCCATCACAGGCCGGCGCAACACCCGAGGAATTCTTACCAAAGGAGCTGTATCGTTTCATGGGCCTGAACTGGAAGCGACCTGCCCTGGGGTTGGGTATCCTGGCGCTCCTGCTGGCCGGTCTGGTTACAGCCTTTTTTGCCCCCATCGGCCGTGCCCAGGGCGAAGGGTGGTCGCCGCTTACCCAGGGGCTGTGGGGCGGCGTCATCCGCACCCTGGTGGTCTCCCCCCAATTCGCGCAGGATCGAACCCTTTTCGCCGGCACCGAGGCCGGCGGGGTATACCGCTCCCTGAACGCCGGCGATTCCTGGACCGCCGTCAACCAGGGGCTGGCGGACCTCCATATACGCGCCATGGCCATCTCACCGCGCTTTTCCACCGACCGCACTCTATTCGTCGGTACCGAGAGCGGCCGGCTCTTCCGCTCCACCGATGCCGGCACAACCTGGCAGGAACTCCCCAGCCCTTCGTCTATGCCGCTGACTGCTATCGGGCTTTCCCCGCAGTATCCGTCGGACCCCACCATCGTGCTGGGGTTTCTGAACGCCGGCATCTTCGTCTCCCATGACAGCGGTGCGCATTGGGTCAGCACCATGTGGCACCGCCGGGCGGTGGTGGAGTTCCTGTTCTCCCCCCAATATGCCGCCGACCGCACCATCTGGGCGGTCATTACCTGGGGAGGCATTTACCGCTCTACCGATGCCGGCGCCACCTGGACTTTACAGACGGAAGGGTTGGTCAACAACGACTTCACCGCGCTGGTGCTGGCACCGGGCACTGCCGGCCGCACCCTCATCGCCAGCACTCAGCATCACGGTCTGTATCGTTCGGGCAATGACGGCAGTACCTGGGAACCCATGCCGACCGGCGGGCTGGATACCTGGGCAGTGCGGGACCTGGCCATCTCGCCGGGCTTTGGAGTGGGCGCCGACCGCCGGCTCTATGCCGCCACCTGGAAAGGGGTATACGCCTCCACGGACGGTGGAGCGTCTTGGACGTATCTCAGCAGCGGCATCAGCGAGACGCTGGACAGCATCAATGTCCTGGCCATATCACCCAGCTTCTCGGCCGATAACACGCTCTTCGCCGGCAGTGAGGGCGGCGGCGTCTTTAAGACCACCACGGCGGCCGCCCGCTGGGTGCCGGCCAGCAGTGGGCTGGCGAACGTCAGCGTGGGCAGTATCGCCATGGCACCGAACTATGCCTCCAGCCCCTTGATCATGGTTGGCAGTGATCATTCCGGCCTGTTCCGTTCGGGCAACGCCGGCGCTTCCTGGTCTCAGCTCATCTCCCCCGAAATGGGGGCGGAAATCAGCGTGGTGGCCTTCTCGCCCACCTTTGCTTCCGATCGGCTGATCCTAGTGGGGACACCGGAGCGGGGCCTGTTCCGTTCCACCGACGCCGGCAGTACCTGGTCGCCGGCCAATGCCGGCCTGGACAACTTCAGCATCGCGGATATCGTCTTTGCGCCGGACTTCGCGACGACACGCTGTGTCCTCGCGGCGACCGCCGGCGGCATTTTCCGCTCGACCGATGCCGGCCTCACCTGGGTGCGGAGCGATAATGGGTTGAGCATGGTCACCAAGCTGGCCTTCTCGCCGGCGTACAGCCGGGACCGCACCGTTTTCGCCGCTACCCAATTTTCCGGCCTGTATAAATCTACCGACGGCGGATGGACCTGGGCCGCGCCGGGGCAGGCCAGCACGTTGGGAAGCCTGAATACCGTGGTCATTTCCCCACGCTATGATGTGGATAACACGGTGTTCGTAGGCGGGGAGAGTCCCACCGGCCTGCGCAAGTCCATGGACGGCGGGAATTCCTGGGTGAATGTGAGCCCCTTCCCCGGGGCCGCTGTGCGGGCGCTGGTGCTGGCACCGGACTGGCCGGCCGGCCCGATGTATGCCGGCACCCATGCCGGTGTGTACGTCAGCCGCAATGCCGGCGTGAGCTGGCAGAATGTCAGCGATGCGGCATGGCAGGGAGTTTCGATCGGGGCACTGGCCTTCGCCCCCAATTATCCCATCAACCCGGTGCTCCTCGTTGGGACGCGCGGCCTGGGCATCTGGCAGTATCTTCCCGGCCCGTCGGCCGGCAGTCCTACGCCGACCGCTACCCGGACCTTCACTGCCACTGTCAGCCCAACACCGACCGCGACCCCCACCTTCACGCCGACGCCGACGATGACCCCGCCGGCCTCTCCTACTCCCACGGCTACCAGCACGGCCACGGCAACCAGCTCGCCGGCGCCTCGTTTGCCGCCGCGCGCCTGGCTGCCTATCCTGGGCCGGGGGGAATAACCCATGGTAGCAAAAAAGCCCGCCGCCGGCGGGCTTTTGCTGGTAGCGCATGGGGGATTCGAACCCCCGATCTTCGCCTTGAGAGGGCGATGTCCTAGGCCGCTAGACGAATGCGCCACATCGCTGATAAATATATATCAGATTGGGGCAATTTGTCAAATTAGAACAGCAGAGGGTGTTGAAAACGCCTAGCAGTTGAAACTGCGGCCGTACTTACCAAGTCGGCACAGGCCGACTTGGTAAAAGCCTGCGCAGGCAGGCTTCGCAGTTGCTGCCGCGGCTTCAGCCGCCAGGCCGCGACAATATCCGGCCCGGAGGCCGCTTGAGGTAACGACCATGAGTGCATCAGACTGCGCACAGGGATATCTCGATACTCTCGAACACCAGGTGTTGGGTCTAGGTGAGGTTCCTGAGGACCAGCGCCGGCATATGCTCTCCCTGATACACTTGGTTCGTGAGCAGATGATCTCCCTGTCTCAAAGGGAGCGCGCCTATCACACTGTCGTGAAGTCCTGTGAGGACCTCGCTTCGTTTGAAGACGTGGACCAGGTCATCCTATCCACCCTGGAGCGTGCCGTCGAGCTGACAAAGGCGGAGCGCGGTTTCTGCATCCTGGTTGGCCAGACGGGAGAACCAATGCTCAAGGTTTCCCACCGTTATCCGCCGGGAGGCTCCGACAGTGAACATCCCAGCGAGACGATTGTCCGCCGCGTCCTCGAGGGACGCCGGCCCCTCCGCACCACCAATGCCGCGCATGATCCCCGTTTTCAAGAGTCAGCCAGCATCGCCAGCTATCATATTCGCTCGGTGCTGTGCGCGCCGCTGTCCCTTAAGGATGAAATCCTGGGAGCGCTCTACCTGGACACCCGCCAGCGGGTGCGGCAGTTCAGCGAGGTAGACCTGCAGACCCTGGAAGCCATGGCTTCCCAAGCCTCTGTCGCGATCGCTCTGGCGCGGCTGATCGCTGACCTGCGGACGCAGAACGAGCGGCTGGAGTCGGCCCTGCGCGAGCTGGATAGGACAAGGCATGAGCTGACCAAAGCGGAGCGCCTCTCGATGCTGGGGCAGGTAGCGGCCGGCGTCGTCCACGACCTGCGCGGTCCCATGAATACAATTAAAGGATATGCCGGCTTGTTGAGCAACGGCGAACCGAGTCCGGAAGAGCGCCGGCAGTTGACCCACTATATCTTGCAGGCGGTGGACCGCCTGAATTCCATGTGTCAGGAACTGCTGGATTTCGCCCGCGGTGAGGTGACTATCGTCCCCCGCATCGTGTACATGCCGGAGTTCATGGAGCGTCTGCGCATCCTGCTCCAGCCGGAATGGAAGGCACGCGGCCTGCATCTGGAGATGGAGGTGGGCTATACCGGGCCGGCGGTCTTCGATGAAGGCCGGCTGACGCGCGCCCTGATGAACATCGCCAACAATGCTCGCGAAGCCCTGGGGCCAGGCGGGATACTGCGCATCAGCGTCTGCGTCGAGGAACGGGGGCTGGTATTCCGCCTGCGTGATAATGGCCCGGGCGTTCCGCCGGCCCTGCGCGAGCGGCTGTTCGAACCCTTTGTCACGTTTGGCAAGCGCGAGGGGACCGGCCTGGGGCTGGCCATCGCCCGCAAGATTGTCGAGGACCACGGCGGCACCATCCGGTTGGATGAAAGCTGTGCCGCCGGCGCGGCATTCGTCATTACGCTACCCCTGGAATGTGTTCCGCCGGAGGAGCGGCCGCGCTGTTGAACCTTAAGCCGGCCCTCATCATCCTTCTTTAACCTTGTATATTGTCAAGTGTATGCGGTGCTTCCTCTTGGCCGGCCGTGTAGTGTCTAGCCGGCTTTGTGACATCCCCTCTCCTAAATATGGGCATTTATCGTTTATAACCACGGTATATAGTAGCATATTACGACCGGGGTTCGCCGGCATGTTAACCGCGACCCTTTATCGCCCTTTAATGCTGGTTATGGTCAAATACTGAGGCATCTTCGTGCCTTATTGGAGAGGGCGATGAGGGTAACTAGCGTAATATCAAAAGCAATGAGAAGCTTTTGGGAGAAAACGGCAATATCTTGCAGTAATTCTCTGTAATAAGCGGAAATATTACTCGAATTCCCTTAGAAAATCCGCATATTGCTAAACGGAACTGTTAACCAGGGCTCAACAGAACCCTTTTTACGTGGTTTATCGTCTAGCACAGGGGATGAACACAGGGCAGAAAAGAGGGGGCCGCCGGCATATGGAGAATGCCGCGCCGGCCCCCTTCCCAGCCCCGAGGATGCCCTAAATGTTAAATCGTGCCACCTCGGACAGAGAGGTCAATCAGGGTTTTTAGAATCATCCTGCGGCAGGTCCGGAAAGGCGATGACGGAGTAGCGGACCCCCAAATACGGCCGCGAGGCATCGTCCGGGTGCGGCGCCAAGGTCACGTTGAGCTCGCGCCGGCGCCCCCGCTCCCACACCGTCAGCGTGACCTTATCGCCGGGCTGGTGTTCGGACAGCGCATCGGCTAGGGAATAGGTTTGGCTGAGCCGCTCGCCGTCCACCGCCAGGATGATGTCCCCGCGGCGCAGGCCGGCCTTATCCGCCGGCGAACCGTCTATCACCTCGGTGATCAGCGCCGCGCCGCTCAGCCGGGGCATGGCTGGGAGGGTAGGGGTAGGGATCTTCTCCGGCACCAGGAACTCCGGGGTCGGGATAATGCGCTCCCAGGGCGCCTTTTCCTCCAGGTCCCGCACTGCCCAGCGGCCGGCCAAGAAGCCGGCAACTGCGCCGGCCATACAGCCCAGTATCAGACTGAGCACTACACCACCAATAACTACCGCCCAAATCCAGCCCTGTGGCTGTCGCTGTTCGGTCATGGTTCCACCCCCTACGCGGTACAGTTCGGGTTGGGCATACCGCAGTCGCCCTGCGTGATTCTATTATAAATATACCATGCCATACGAAAATTAAAGGAAGCTTAATCCAGGGTGTCGGAAAAAGGCTCGCAAAGACAAGACAAACGCCGGCGGTATGCGGCCTGGCGGCTGGAGCCGCGGCAGCAACTGTGAAGCCTGTCTGCGCAGGCTTCACGAAGTCGGCGCAGGCCGACTTCGCAGGCACAGCCGCAGTTTTAACTGCCAGGCGATGAGCCGATACCCGCAAATCGAATGACAATCTTGGCTTTTTCCACACCCCCTCGCCGCATATTTGACGCAATCCCTGCTTCTGGCTACAATGCTCCCAGGCCGGCTGGAGCCGGAATCCAGGCTGGCGTACGGAGGCGAGGGATCTCATGGACCCCGTTGCACTGCGCGTTCCACTGCCGTTCCTGGGCTGGACGCTGGAGTTTACCTGGTACGGCATCTCCATCGTTATTGGCGTGCTGGCGGCGACCCTTTACGCGACGTATGAAGCGCGCCGGCGCGGCCAGAACCCCGAACCCATCTGGGACATGTTCGTCCTGGTGGTATTCGTGGGCATCATCGGGGCGCGCCTGTGGTACGTCATCACCGCTACCTTGGGCGGCAATCCCTATTATCTCCAGAATCCCTTGCAGATTCTCAACGTGCGGGCCGGCGGGCTGAACATCTTCGGCGCTCTGCTGGCCGGCATGCTGACCATCATCCTGTTCTGCCGCGCCAAGCGGCTCAACTTCTGGATGTATCTGGATTTTGTCGCGCCCGGCGTCTTGCTGGGGCAGGGGCTGGCCCGCTGGGGCAACTACGTCAATCAAGAGCTGTACGGCCCGCCCACTACCCTGCCGTGGGGCATTCCCATTGACGCCCAGCACCGCATACCGCCGTATGATGACCTGACCCGCTTCCCGCTCAGCACCCGCTTTCATCCGACCTTTCTGTACGAGACCATTTACGACCTATTGGCCTTCGGGCTGTTGATGTACCTGCTCCGCCGGCTGGGCGAACGCTGGAAAGTGGGCTCCGTGTTCGGGGCATATCTCATCCTGCACGGCATCGGCCGCTTCATCATCGAGTTCTTCCGGCCGGACCAGCCGCGCATCCCGGGCACCGATTTCAGCTACTCGCGCCTGCTGTCCGTGCTGTTCGTGATCGGCGGTGTGCTGGTGCTGAACTGGCGCCAGCGGCGGGCGGAGCCGTATCCCGCGCCGGCCCTGCCGGCGGCGAAGCCGCTCACTGTTACGGAGCAGGCGGAGGAGGCGTCTCCTGCCGCGCCCGAACCGCCGGCGGAAGAGCAGGGAGAACAGGAAAGCTGAGCCTTTGATAGGGAGCGAACTTCCCAGCTTTGTGGCTCACGATACCGCTTTCGTAGGAGATTGTGCATGACCCGGAGTCAGCCCGCCGGCCAGAGAAGGTGGACGGCCGCGCTCATGTTCTTGATATTCATAATACTGGCTGGGTGTGCACCTCAGCCGCATACTTTGGCGCCTCTGCCTACCCGCACTCCCAAGCCGACGTTCACGCCTACGCCGCCGATCGTTCAAGTATCCCGGGACAGTGCTGTACCGCCGACACCCACTGCTACGGCTGTATTACCTCACGCTGCGCCGACGCCAACCCCGACGTACTCCTCGCCGGCGGCCGCCGAAGTCCCGAAGACCGGCCGCGCTATCCTGGTGGACCAGGATCAGCAGTACATGTACATCTTTGAGGACGGGGTGGAAATCCGGGCGATTCCCTGCAGTACCGGTGACCCCGAAAATCACGGCACCAAGGCCTGGCGCGGTGTGGTGGGCGAGTACGTAGGGACCTTTTTCTCCTACGGCACCTTTGCGGATTATGCCTGGTACCTGTTCGATGATCATGGGCGCATCATGATTCACGGCGCGCCCTACATTTTCGACGGGAACGGCCGGCGCATCTATCTGGAGCTGGATGCGCTGGGCCACTATCCCGTTTCTCACGGCTGTATCCGCATTCACCCCGATGAGGCGCGCTGGCTGACCTTCTGGAACCCCAAGGGAGTGCCGATTATTATCACCCCGTGGACAGGGAAGCGCTCACTGGCGGAGGCGCCCCGGCATTAGGCCGGCTATTCCTTGGGGATCACCTCATACCTCAGCCAGACCGCCCCTCCTTCCAGACCCATAAAGTGCGACAGCCGGAGCCGCAGGATTTGCTGAAGGCTGGAGAGGTCGCTGGCCTCAAAGAGGGTCGGTGTGGTAATGCCGCCGATGGCCAGGGGCGCGATGACCACGCTGATCTCGTCAATCAGGCCGCGCCGCAGAAGCGCGCCGGTCAACTGCGCGCCGCCCAGGCAGGCCAGCATGCCGATGCGGTAGCGCTCCCAGAGCGCGTCCAGCGCGGCCTCCAGGTCCACGTGCTCCTCGCCGGCCACAATGTAATGGATGCCCTCCTCATCCAGGTACTCCAGGTAATCCTTCGGCGTTTTCTTGGAGCAAAGGGCGACGGCGGAGCGGAACCAGGGCTTGCGCTTGATGAGCGTCCAATTGATGCGGCCGCGGTTGTCCGGGACGATGACGGCCGGCGCCAACTGCCGCGGGTCAGAAGCCACGATATCCTGCTCGGCAAGTGTGTGTTCCGCCAGAGAGATCAAGGAGGCGCTGGTCAGGATGCCCTGCACACCCAGATGTCTGGCCAGGCGGTAGTATTCATGCACAGCGGTGGGGGCGATTTCCTCCCAATGGGTCTCGAGCCGGCGGGCAGTGGTCAGGCGTGCGTCCACGCTCATCAAACAGTGGACAATGATCCATGGTCGCGGCATAGCGTTCCTTTGAGCCTCCTATGATAGGTGTTATTACGCCGGCGCGCGGTTCGCCCGCGCTTTCTGGCGGGCTTTGCTCAACTGCACAGCCCAGCGGATGGCCTCGGTAAGACTGCAAGCGCTGGCGCGGAACTGCCAGGCGATGTCGAACGCGGTGCCGTGGTCCACTGAGGTGCGCACGATGGGCAACCCCAGCGTGACATTGACGCCGGCGCCGAAGCCCAACAGCTTGATGGGGATCAATCCTTGGTCGTGATACAGCGCGATGACGAAATCGAACTCTCCCTGCACAGCGCGGTAAAAGACCATGTCAGCGGGGAAAGGGCCGCTGACCTGAAAGCCCATGGCCTGGGCCTGACGAATGGCAGGGATAATAATCTCCTGCTCCTCGTGTCCGAAGATGCCCCCTTCGCTGGCGTGAGGGTTGAGCCCAGGAACCGCGATGCGCGGCAGGCCCATGCCTAACAGCCGGCCAAGCTCATCCGCCAGCCGCACCGCGGTCAGGATGCGCTCCTGGCTGATAAGGTCCAGCGCGGCACGTAAGGGGAGGTGCGTGCTGATGATGACCACCCGCAGAGCGCCGGCGCTCATCATCATGGCATATTCCTTTGCGCCGGTGCGTTCGGCGAATATCTCCGTGTGGCCGGGGTATTCATAGCCGGCCAGGTTCAGCGCCTCTTTGCAGATGGGGCAGGTAACAACGGCATCCACCTCGCCGTGCAGGGCCAGGTCCGCCGCGGCGATGATGTATTGGTAAGCGGCCGCGCCGGCCATGGGGTCCACTTGACCCTTCTTGAGGCGCCCCATGTCGATATTGTGCAGGTCCAGCACATCCAGGTAGCGCGGTTCAAAGCGCGCCTCGCGCACGCCGGCGATGGGATGGACGGCGAAATTGAGACGCATGCCGTCCAGCACTGCCCGGATGACCGAGGCATCGCCGACAATAAGCGGCCGGCACAAGCGGTATATCCCTACGTCGCACAGCACTCGCACCGCAATCTCCGGCCCAATGCCAGCCGCATCGCCCATGGTGATGGCGATGATAGGACGTTCCGATTCCCAGAGCTCCCGCATCCTCTTTCCCTCCGTGTTCCAGATAATCATTGGGATATGGCCAGGTGTTTATGCCGGCGGCTGTTCATCGTCATGCTTGCTGGCGCGCTGGCGGTGCTTTGCCTCTATGCGCCGCGACTGCCAGAACACTAGGGCGATCATGCCGGCGGAGAGCGCCAGCAGTCCGACACCGGTACAGCCAATGAACAGAGCGGCCCAGTCAATGGGCACGTTCATTGGTCATGCCTCCGCGAAATGGGGGGCGAAAGGGTGTACGGGGCACAAATCTCCCCATGCCCGGCGCACCGACAAACTTTCCGTCGCGCACGATGACCCTGCCGCGCAACAGCACAGTATGGGGCGCGCCGCGCACCTTCCAGCCTTCGTACGGGCAGTAGTCCACGCGCTGATGGAGCGAGCCGGCGGACAGGATGATTTCCCGCCCTGGGTCCCACAGCACGAGGTCCGCATCCGCGCCTACGGCGATGTCCCCCTTGCGCGGCGCCAGGCCGAAGAGGAGGGCCGGCGCGGTGGCGCACAGCTCGACGAAGCGGGGCAGGGAAATGCGGCCGGCGTTGACCCCGAAGTGATACAACAGCATGGCGCGCGTTTCAATACTCGGCAGTCCGTTGGGAATCAGGGTGAAGTTGTCCCGGCCGCGCTGACGCTGGGTGGCGAAATCCCAGGGACAGTGGTCGGTGGCCACGGTCTGCACCTTTCCCCACTGCAGGCCCTGCCAGAGGGCGTCGAGATGCCGGCGTGGCCGCAGGGGCGGGGCACAGCAGTATTTGGCTCCCTCAAAGCCCGGCTGGTCGTAGACCTGATCATCCAGGAGCAGGTGCTGGGGCGTGACCTCGACGTATGCGGTCTGGCCGGCGGCACGGGCGCGCTCGACCGCTTCCAGGCTCTCCGCGCAGGAGATGTGCACGAAATAGACAGGCGTATTGACCACAGCGGCCAGGGCCAGCACGCGCTGGACCGCTTCGGCTTCGGCGGTACAGGGCCGGCTGTGAGGATGATAGCGCGGCGCGGTCATGCCGGCGGACAGCAAGCGCGCCTGCTCATAAGCGATGATGGCATCGTTCTCCGCGTGGACAATGGGCAGAAGGCCGTGGGATTTGCAGGTCTCCAGCAGGCGCAGGATATCCTTGTCGTCCACCATGAGGTCGGTGTAGGTGGTGTACAGCTTGAGGCTGGTGTAGCCCTCCCTGACCAGAGCGGCGATTTCCTCCAGGAACGCCGGCGCGCTGCTGTTGCCGGTGAGATGCAGGGAATAATCCACGGCGACCTTCCCATCGGCCTCGGCGCGGCGGGCGTCGGCGGCGGCGCGCAGCGATTCGTCTGGCAGTTGTTCGATAAAGTCAATGATAGTGGTGGTGCCGCCGCAGGCCGCGGCCGCGGTGCCGGTGAAAAAGTCGTCGGTGGTGACGATGTCGCCGGCGGGCATCTGCAGGTGCACATGGACGTCAATCAGGCCGGGGAAGACGTACAGCCCGCGGGCGTCTATCTCCTCGCGGCCGTGCAGGTCAGTGCCGATGGCGGAGATGCGTTCGCCCTCGATGCCGATGTCAGCGTGCATCGTGCCGGCGGGGGTGACGATTGTGCCGCCCCGAATGACCAGGTCAAAGGCTTTCATGCAGGACCTCCGCACGGATGGAGTGCCGGCGTCATTATACCATTGAGCGCGCAAGCTGTCGAAAGGCACGCCGCATGGATGTTGAAACAGGCGCGTGTAGGAGAGGGTGGTGTCCGCATGTAACCGAAGTTCCGATTGAGCCATAGGCCGGCAGGTTCGCCGGCGGCTGAAAGCCGCTGGCTTACGAAGCGAAGCCCCCTGCAGGACTTGCGGTGCTTCCAGCCGCCTGGATTTTTTCAGTGCTTCTGGACGGGCAGTCGGACGGATTCTGTGATATAATAGTACAAGTAGTGAGTTGCCGCGTGTCAGGAGGGTATTATGTGGCAGGTGCCGGCATCAGTGGAAGAGCTGAAGCGCATCGCCGTGGAAATTCGCTGTGATATTATCGAGATGACCTGCGAGGCGGGGGCCGGCCATCCGGGCGGCTCCCTTTCCGCCGCGGACATTGTTACCGCGCTCTACTTCCGCATTATGCGCATTGACCCCCAGCGCCCGGACTGGCCCGATCGCGACCGGTTCATCCTCTCCAAAGGGCATGCCTGCCCGGTCTGGTACGCCGCGCTGGCGGAACGGGGCTATTTTGATAAATCCCACCTGCGCACCCTGCGCAAGCTCGATTCCATCCTCCAAGGGCATCCGGATATGCGCAAGACGCCGGGCATTGACATGACCGCCGGCTCCCTGGGGCATGGGCTGTCGGCGGGCGTCGGCATGGCCCTGGCCGGCCGCCTGCTCCAGAAGGACTACCACGTGTGGGTCATCGTCGGCGACGGCGAGGTGCAGGAAGGCTCGATTTGGGAAGCGGCCATGGCGGCCGCCAAATGGAAGCTCGACAACCTCACCGCCATCCTTGACCGCAACCATCTGCAGAACGATGACTGTGTGGATACCGAGATGCCTGTCGAGCCGCTGGCGGACAAGTGGCGCGCTTTTGGCTGGGAGGTGGTGGAGATTGACGGGCATGACATGGAGCAGATCGTGCGCACGCTGGAATGGGCCAGGGATTTTCGCGGCCGGCCCGTCATGATCATCGCCCATACCATCAAGGGCAAGGGCGTCTCCTTCATGGAGAACCAGGTGGTCTGGCACGGCAAGGCGCCGTGTCGTGAGGAAGCGGAACAAGCACTGCGCGAGCTGAGGAGCTGCCTGGTATGAACAAGGTTGACCCGGGTCGCTATCACCAGCTCCTGCCGGAAGTCATTCCCCTGCTGGCCTCGGAGGAACTGCTGTTCGGGGCAAAGGCGCAGGCCACGCGCTACGCCTATGCCGAGGCCATTATTGAGCTGGGTGAGCGGAACCCCAAGGTGGTGGTGCTGGATGCCGACGTGTCCAAGTCGGTGGGCACCAGCAAGTTCGCCGAGAAATTTCCTGATCGCTCCTTCAACTTTGGGGTAGCGGAGCAGAACATGATGGCGGCGGCCGCCGGCATGGCCACCGCCGGCCTCATCCCCTTCGCCACCACCTACGCCGTCTTCGCCAGCATGCGCGCCCTGGACCAGGTGCGCAACAGCATCCACTATCCGCGCCTGAACGTGAAGATCGCCGCCAGCCACGGCGGCCTGACGCCCGGGCCGGACGGCGTCACCCATCAGGGGCAGGAGGACCTCTCCCTCATCCGCGCCATCGCTCATTCCACCATCGTGGCGGCGGCAGACGCCCCCACCACGAAACTGGCGGTCTGGGCGGCGGCAGAATGGGATGGGCCGGTCTATTTGAGCTTCACCCGCGACCCCGTGCCCATACTGTTCGATATGAGCTACCCGTTTGAGATCGGCCGGGCGGTGGTGATTCGCGAGGGAGAGGACCTGACCATCGTTGCCATCCGCGACATGGTGTGCCAGGCCCTGCTGGCGGCGGAGATGCTGGCCGGCGAGGGGATTCAGGCGCGCGTCATTGACTGCCACACCCTGAAGCCGCTGGATGAAGGCACCATCCTGGAGGCGGCGCGCCAGACCGGCGCCATCGTCACCGCTGAGTCGAACATCATGTACGGCGGATTGGGGAGCGCGGTGGCGGAGGTGCTGGTGGAAAACTATCCCATCCCCATGAAGCGGGTGGCAGTGGGCAACCGCTTTGCCGAGTCCGGCCCGTACCGGGCGTTGATCAAGAAATACGGCCTGTCGGCGGAACACATCGCCGGCGCCGCCAGAGAGGTGCTCCAGCGCAAAAGACGGTAACGCGGGGACAACAGTCCGTGGCCTGGGGCAGAGCGAAGGAGGCCAGCCTATGGAGCGCTTCGTGGCCGGCCGGCGTGATCCACCCGACGGCCCGCTCAAGGCGTATCTCCAACCCCTCCCCCTCACGGCGCTCGAGGAGTACATGGAAGGGCTTACCGAGCCGGGGGAGGTTGTGCTGACGCCGTTCGTCCAGTCGGACACCGCGGCGCGGGCGGCTGCGGCCCACGGCCGGCGCTCGATCAGCGTCCACGGCAATCCCCTCTGCACACTGCTCACCCGTCTCCAGCTCTCCCCACCGCCGGCCGAACTGCTCGACCGTCTGTACGCCGCTGTGGCTACCTCGCCCCATATGGGCCTCACCCTGCGCCAGCACCTGCTGGACCTGTACCGGGGGCGCTGTCCGGACTGCGGCTGGAACCTCTCGGCCGAGCTGTTCATCTGGGAGCGGGAGCCCCGCAAACTGCTGGCCCGACGCTACCGCTGTGAGTCCTGCGGCAGTGCCGGCGAGGCGCCGGCGGACGACGCCGACCAGCAGATCGCCGCCGCTTATCCGGCTCGGGCACTTAGCTACTGGCGCGCCCTGCATCGCCTGACCCGGCGCGATGACCCGGCCTATGAACGTCTTCAGGAGCTGTTGGAGCTGTATACCCCGCGCAACCTATACGCCCTGTTCGAGCTGACGCGCCGGCTGGAGGCTTTCGCAGAACGCCATCCCCAGCCCGCGGCACAGGACCTCTGGCGCGTCATCCTGCTGTACTGTCTGGACGCCGGCGCCGGCCTGGATTCCCCGGAGCGAGCACGCCGCACCACGCGGCCGGCCATGCCGGCCCGCTTCCTGGAGCGCAACGTCTGGCTGGTGTTCGAGGAGGCTTGCGAATGGGCCCGCCGGCTCATCGAGACACGCCGGCCCCTGCCTACCGCCACGCAATGGCAGACCCCCCTTCCACCTACCACAGTCACAACCGCCGCTGTCGGACAACTGCGTAAGCTCCTGCCGGCGAACAGCATCTCCCTGATCATCACTGCCCCGCCCTCTCCCGAGCCGGCGTTCTGGATCATATCCTTCCTCTGGACCACCTGGCTGTGGGGCCGGCCGCAGGCGGAGCCGCTGGAGCCGTGGCTGGCGCATCACCTGACCGATTGGGACTGGTACGCCGAGGTGTTCCAACGCACCCTGCGCGCCCTGACCCATCTGCTGACTTCCGAAGGGCATATCGTCCTGATCCTGCGCTCGGAACAGGAGCGCTGGATCGAGGCGCTGATGACGGCGGTGGGGATGGCCGGCCTGGATATCGCCGGCTTTGCCTGTCAGCCGGCCGAACCGCTGGACGGCGGCCCGCCGGCGGCGGAATACCGCCTGGTACTGCGCCCCGGGCCGCGGCAGATGCGCCTGACCCTCTCGCTTCCCGAGACGCAGGATGGGCTGGCCGCCGGCCTGCGTCATATCGGCCGTCAGGCCGTCGAAGAGGTGCTCTCCCTGCGCACCGAACCCACACATGGGCTGTACCTGCACGCGGCGGCCTACCGCCGGCTGGCTGAGGCCTTCCCCTGGGGCACCGCCGGCCGCATCCCTCTTCCCGCACCTCTGTTTTACTTCATCACTGACCACATCTGGGAGGACATCGCCGGCGCGCAGGATATCTTCCCCATGGAAGGCGATGGGGAGATCCCAGCCGCGCGGCCGCCGGAGCCGGGCCTGCGCCCCCTGTTCTGGTGGCAGGCCGGCCTGGAGGCCAGCCTGCGCCAGCCTCCACTCACCGACCGCCTTGAGCGGTTCGTGCGCGACTGGCTCGAACGGGAAGGGCCGGCGCCGGCCCCGACCCTGTGCCGCGCCGTATATGAGCATTTCCCAGGCCTTCTGACCCCGCCGCAGGAAGCCATCGCTGTCTGTCTGGCATCCTACGGCCGGCCGGCGTCGGACAACCTTTGGATACTGCGGCCGGAAGATTCCCCAGCCCGCCGGCAGGCGGAATGCCTGGAATTAGCCGACGCCATTCGCACCATCGGGACGCGCATGGGCATGCAGGCCATACCGCCGGACTCGCCGGCCGGCCAGGAGCTGGGGCTTTCACCCCAGGATGCCCTCTGGGCCGGCGAGCGTGTGTGGCTGTTCCGGGTGGCGGCGGACACCGTGCTGGAGCATCTTCGTCCGCCGGCGCCACTGCTGGCCAACGCCCCCCTGCTCTTCCTGGTGGTTCCCGGTGGGCGCGCCCCGCTGGTGCTGTACCGCCGGCGCGCCTGTCCCCTATGGAACAGGATGGTACAGCGCTACGGCTGGCGGCTGGTGAAGTTTCGGCTGATGCGCCGGCTGGCCGGCGAAATGCCCCGCGAGGCAGGGGAACTGCTGAAAATGCTGGCGCTGGACCCCATTATCGTGCAGGACGAGCCACAGCCGCGGCTGTTATAGGAGAGAACGCCCTTGACACATCCCATAACCCAGGAATGGCAGAGCGCCGGCTATATCCAGATGGACCTGGAGCTGACCCTCTTCCTGTCCCGGCATGCCCGCACCCCCCTGCAGTGGGACATCCTGACGTTCTTTGCCCTGAACCCGCAGGCGCGCGATACCGCGACAGCCCTGGCGGAGCGTCTGGGCCGGCAGTATGCGGCATTGGCGCGCGAGCTGGAAGATATGGCGCTTCTGGGCATCCTGGAGAGGTATACTGATGGTGACCTGGTGGTCTACGGCCTGCGGCGCGATGGGGCCCTTATGCGCCTGATGGAGCGACTGCGCCGGCATCTGGAAACCGCGGCGAGGCCGGCGCGCCCCGGCCGCGGCGATTTGTCCACCCCCTCCTGCATGTGATACAATCGCCGGCAGTAACCTGCCGCGAAGGTCACCGATCTGGCATGAACGCAGGACGCCCTGAGGAATACCCTGTGCAAGCGGCCGGGCGGGACATCCTGACGCGCCTATGGCGTGGGATGGTCTCGCCTTATGCGGCCGCGCTGTGGAGCATCCTGCTGGCCGGCTGTCTGCTGCTGCGTGCTCTGATTCCCCAGATGCCGGCGGAATTCGCCGCAGACCCCGCCGCGGCGGCGCGCTGGATGGCCGGCCTCTCGACCGGTCTGCGCGCTCAAGCCGCTTGGATGCATGCCCTGCGCCTGTTTTCCGTCGCTCAGGCGCCCTGGTTTCGCGCCCTGCTGGCTCTTTCGGCATGGAACATCCT
This sequence comes from uncultured Anaerolineae bacterium, assembly GCA_938049385.1. GTDB lineage: Bacteria > Chloroflexota > Anaerolineae > JACIWP01 > JACIWP01 > JACIWP01. The sequence goes on along the minus strand of CALIBQ010000041.1, from coordinate 2,650 downwards.
GGTCATTCTGGCCGATTCCCTTTGGGCCATCTGGCGCTTCTGGCGCGCCGGCGAGTGGCCGGCGGAGCAGGTGCCCCGTGTCCGGCGTGAGTGGCGCCGGCCGGGCACCATCGAAGACCTGCGGGAAGCCAGGGCACGCCTTCGCCAGGAGCTGTTACTGCGCCGCTATCTGGTCTTCCAGGCCGGCGAGGATCAGGAAGCGGAACTGCGCGCCGTCCCCTGGCCGGCCAGCGTCCCCGCGCACCTGGGAGCACTGGCCATCCTCCTGGCCTTGGCGCTGAACGCCGGCTGGGGCTGGCGCATCCCGGAACTGGCCCTGCCCCCTGGCGAGGCGGTATCGCTGGGGCGTGGGGACTATTCCCTGCAGGTGGAACATGTGCAGGTATCGAGCGGGGATGCGGCTTCGCCGGCCGAACAGGTAACACTGCTCCAGCGCGAGACCCCCGTGTCCCGGGGCATCCTGACCGACGCCTCCCCGACGCTCCGGCATGTTGCCCTTTCCATTCGCCTGCGTGCGCGCGGGCCGCTGGTGCGGGTGACCGGCACCGCCCCCGACGGCGCACCGGCCCGCTTGGAAGCACATCCGCGGGTCGGGGAAGCCGGCACCATGCTCAACCTGGCCTTCGCCCCCGGGCAGTCCGAGCGCTACTTCCGCTCCCTGACCACCGGCAGTGTCTTCCGCCTCCAGTTAGCGGATGGAAAGGTCCGCCTGGAAGCGTACCGTGCCGGCGAGAGTGGGCCGGCGCTGGTGCGCGAGTGGGATGGACGCGGCGCGGTAGAGCTGGATGGGGAGCGCCTGTTCTTCGAATCGGACCACTATGTTGTGCTGAGCGTGGGGTACGCGCCGGCCAGCGGGATGCTGTGGGGCGGGGCGTTGCTGGCGGCCGCCGGCATCCTGCTGGCGCTGATGGCGCCGGCCGGCTGGCAGTGCTGGCGCTTTCGCATCGTGCGGAACACGGTCACTGTCCAGTGGGAATGCAGTGCCGTGGACGGGGGGCACCGCGAGCGGCTGGACGAATTGAAGGTGCTGTGATGCATACCCTATCATGGTCGGGCTGGTTGATGCTGATTGGGTGGGCGCTGGCGCTCGCCGGCGCTGTCTGGATGAGCATCCAACTGCGGCGTTTGGGGGAAGCCCGGCGCCGGCGCCCGCTGGACCGCCGTCTGCGCCTGATGTTCAGCCTCGCTGTCCTGCTGGTGGGCGCGGCCTGGCTGGGGGGCGAGAGCCTGGACAGCCAAGCGCCGGTACTGCTGGGATTTGCCGGCGCGGTCTTCCTTCTGCTCGTCGGCTCCTGGCATCAGGCGGAGCGGCGCAGTCCCTCGGCCTGGCTGGTGGATTTGGTGCTGGCCTGGACGGCGGTGGGCATCGGCGCCTGGGGCATCCTGCGCTGGTGGCTGGGATGAGCGGCTTATGAGGTCCGGGAGGAGGGTATGACGGAGAAAAAGCGTTCCATCGTGATCGGGGTGGCCGGCGGCACCGGTTCGGGCAAGACCACCGTGGCCAATGAGATCCTGCGGCGGGTGGGCGCGGAGAACATCGCCTACATCCAGCACGATTCCTACTACCGGGACCTGTCCCACCTGCCCCCAGAAGAGCGCATGAAGGTCAACTTCGACCATCCGGACTCGCTGGAGACCGAGCTGATGATCCAGCACATCCGGCAGTTGCTGGCCGGCCAGCCGGCGGAAATCCCGGTCTACGATTTCACCCAGCACGTGCGCACCGGGGCCACCCGCCGCATCGAACCGCGCCCCATTATCCTCATCGAGGGCATCCTTATCTTCGTGGACCCAATCCTGCGCCAGTTGATGGACGTGCGCATTTACGTGGACACCGATGCGGACATCCGCTTCATCCGCCGGCTCCAGCGCGACATTCAGGAGCGCGGCCGCTCGCTGGAATCGGTCATCCGGCAGTACATGGAGACCGTGCGCCCCATGCATCTGGAGTTTGTCGAGCCGAGCAAGCGCTACGCGGACATCATCATTCCTGAGGGGGGATTCAACGTCGTGGCGCTGGACATGATTGTCTCGCGTATCCGCGCGCTCTTGGCGGAGCATGCCGCCCTGCCGACGGGGGAAAAGTAGCTGTCTATCTCATCCTCTTGCCTCTTCCCCGCAGACGAGAAAGGAGGGGCCGAGGGAGGCGCCTGTGGCTCTATCTCGAGGGTGTTGAAAAGGTACTGTTTGACTATGGCCCAAAACATCCCATCCACCTACACCCTTTCCCCGTCTGCGGGGAAGGGGTGGGGTTGGGGTTTCAGCACCTTCTTGGCCGCTCTCGACTTGGCCCAGGAGATTGGTTACCTGCTCCTCGGAAGTTCGCCGGCGGCTGGAAGCCGCCGGCTTAGGAAGCGAAGCCCCTACGGGGCTTGGCACCGTAAGCCCGGTGCTTCAGCACCAGGCGAAGTGTTCGCAAACACAACCGCCGTTTCAACTGCCAGGTTTTTTCAACAGCCCCTATCTCTGCGCGCGTTCTGAAAGGCCTTGAAAGCTTTTTGATAGATTTTGACAGTTCCCGAATGCTATAATATGCTTGTATTGAAAAAGCCTCGCCCTGCGTCGAGGCTTTTTCATGTGCTTGCAAATCACAGAAACAGGCGGTCATGGACGAGAAGACATCGCGCTTGCCTGGATTTTATCAACTGCC
>CALIBQ010000040.1 GCA_938049385.1 uncultured Anaerolineae bacterium | reverse complement strand
CCCGCAATGCGGCGCAGGCCACCGTCGAATGGCGCTTTACCACGACCGATGCTCGGCTTAAGTTCCATCGCCTATATCATCAATAATTATTGTGGTGAAGTACTAGTATAGCATAAGTTTCGATGTTTTTGAAATAGCTTCTAGTGATTATACTTATAATATTCCTCTTTCATGGCCAGGGGGAGTTGGAAGGATGGAGAATACATTGCTGGTTGCTTCAGGGGTATTGTTTGTCATCCTTGTTGCGGCTGTTATCGCCCTTGTTATTCTGACACTCCGTTACTATTCACTGAAATCTAAAATTGACCAGGAACTTCGCAGACAAACAGAGATCGCTTACGAAAAGGCCCAAGACCGGCTTCAGCAATGGCGTGAGCAAGAGCTCGAGCAAGTTCGGCAGGAGCAGTTGGCCATAGCTCGTAGTGAAATGCAAGCTCAATTCGAGCAGTGGAAAGTGGAATATGAGCAACAGATTCGCCAAGATGCAATCCAAAGAAGCCAGTCAGTGATTGTCGGAAAGGTTACGGAGCATATTGTACCGTATTTACCAGATTTCATCTATAACCCAAAAGATGCAAGATTTATTGGGAGCCCGATAGATTTGATCATTTTCGATGGACTGAATGATGGTGAAATCAGGAAAATCATTTTCGCCGAGGTTAAGACAGGGAAGTCCTCTCTGAGCGGTCGGGAGAGACAGATCAGGGACGCGATTATGGAACGTCGAGTAGATTGGATCGAAATTCGACCATCGCTAGTGTACGGAAATTTATTCAATGATACAATTCAGGAACAATAGCTCATTTACTTCATGTGCCAAAGTTTCAAGGTGTGCTTAGCAAACTATTGCCCTGCTTCAACTTCTCTAACTATTGTCAACGCTGGCCACCGCTCCACCAGCTATTGGGGGCGCCGGCGCGTCGCGCTTATTGGTGGACATCGACTGACTGGGAATCATCAGAACCAATAGAATGGATAGAATGGCTGACCGACTGGAACGAGAGAGACGCACACTGCGGGCGATGATCGAGATATACTGCCGCTCCCATCACGGCACGCATTCAGCCTTGTGCGCCGAATGTGAGGAGCTGTATCAGTACGGCCTGCGTCGGCTCGCCAAATGCCCCTATCAGGAGAACAAGCCCACCTGTGCCAAATGCCCGATTCATTGCTACAACCCGACCATGCGCGCCCGCGTGCGCCAGGTGATGCGCTTTGCCGGCCCGCGTATGATCCTTTATCATCCCCTGCTCACGCTCCAGCACTACCTGGATGAACTGCGAAGCGGGAAGGCCGGCCAATCCAAGGGGACGAAAGAAGAATAGACGCGCCGCTCACAGCATCAACTGGGTGCGGTACTGGATGGCTTCGGCCAGGTGCGCCGGCGCGATGTGTTCCGCGCCGGCCAGGTCGGCGATGGTGCGCGCCAGCTTCAGCGTGCGGTGATAGGCGCGGGCGCTGAGGTGAAGCTGTTGCACCGCCGCCTTCATGAGGGCGCGGCCGGCCTCGTCCAGCCGGCAGTAGCGCTGTATCTCCGAGGGGCCCATATCGGCGTTGGTGGAAAGGTGCGTGCCGGCGAAGCGCTCCCGCTGAATCTGCCGGGCACGCTCCACCCGCTGACGCACCACCGCCGACGGCTCCCCCTGCCGGTCGGCGGACAGCTTCTCGTACTCCACTCGCGGCACGTGTAAATGAATATCAATGCGGTCCAGCAGGGGCCCGGAGAGCCGCTTCTGATAGCGCTGGATCAGATGCATAGAACAGGTGCACTCTTTGACCGGGTCGCCGTAATACCCGCAGGGGCAGGGGTTCATGGCCCCGACCAGGATGAAGTCGGCGGGGAAGGCCAGCGTGGTAGTCGAGCGGGCCAGCAGGATGCGCTTCGATTCCAGAGGTTCGCGCAGGACCTCCAGCACGCGCTGTCCGAACTCGGGCATCTCGTCCAGGAAGAGGACACCCTTATGCGCCAGGCTGATCTCGCCAGGGCGCGGCCAATGTCCCCCACCTACTAGGCCGGCATATGAGATAGTATGATGCGGGGCGCGGAAGGGCCGGTGACGGATGAGCGGCTCGTCGGGCGGAAGCAAGCCGGCCACGCTGTAAATCTTGGTGACCTCCAGCGCCTCGTCAATGGTGAGTGCCGGCATGATGGAGGGCATGGCGCGCGCCAGCAGGGTCTTGCCGGCGCCCGGCGGCCCCACCATCAGCACGTTGTGTCCCCCGCTGACGGCGATCTCCAGCGCCCGCTTGACGTGCTCTTGGCCGCGGATATCGGCAAAGTCCACCGCATAAGGCGGCGGCTCGGCATCCAGACCGTGCTGGTCCTGGTACGGGGCGATAGGCTCCAGCCCCTGCAGGTGTCCCACGAGCTGTGCCAGGTCGCGGACCGGCATGACCTGAATGTCCTCCACCAGGGCCGCTTCAGGGGCATCGGCCGCCGGCAGAAAAATGGCGCGGAAGCCGCTGGCGCGGGCGAAGGAGGCGGCGGGAAGGATGCCGGCAGTGTGGCGCAGTGTCCCATCCAAGGACAACTCGCCGATAAAGAGGGCATCTTCCAGCCCGTCGGGCCATATCTGCTGGGAGGCGGCCAGCACGCCGACAGCAATGGGGAGGTCATACGCCGGCCCCTCTTTGCGGATGTCGGCCGGCGCCAGGTTGACGGTGATGCGCTTGTTGGGCCAGGCGAAGCCGCTGTTGCGGATGGCGGAACGCACGCGCTCCTTGCTCTCGTTGACCGCCGCATCGGGCAGTCCCACGATGGTGAGGCCGGCCATGCCGGCGGAGATATCAACCTCCACCTCCACGGTGGCGCCGTCGAGCCCGATGAGGGCACAGCTTGAGACCTTGGCCAGCATGCGCATGCTCCTGATGTCGGCGGTCGCTGGCCCGAGTATAACACGATGATAAGAGCGCGTCAATCAAGCATGAGGGTGTTGAAAAAGTCCAACATACTGGCGGCTTCAGCCGCCAGGCCGCATCCTCTTGCTTGTCAAATGATGGCGCTGATGCTACAATCGAGACGATGGTCCCGCCGGCAGTTCGCACAGCATTCCCGGGACCAAGGCATTTGCCAGAGGAGGGTCGCGTTGAACGTCGAGATCCGCCATGCTCTGCGCGCAGACCTGGAGTCCTGCCTGCAGATGGATGGCAGTTGCGTCAGCGACCATGTCTGGCAGATCAGCCGGCGGGAATCCCAGGGCCAGATCGTGCTGACCTTGAGCGAGGTGCGTCTGCCGCGGCCGGTCACCGTGCCGTATCCCCGCACGCCAGAGGACATCATCGAAATCTGGCGCAGTGTGGATGCCCTGCTGGTGGCGGAAGCCGGCGGCCAGTTGTGCGGCTATTTGGACCTGCGGGCCGAGGGATGGCACAGCACCGCCCGCATTACCAATTTCATCGTATCGAACGGCTACCGCCAGCAGGGCGTTGGGACGCGACTGCTGGGCGCGGCGGTGCAGTGGGCGCGCACTCGGCGGCTCCAGTATCTCATGGCGGAAGCGCCGGCGCAGAGCTGGCCGGCCATTTCCTTTTACCGCAAGCTGGGGCTGGAGTTCTGCGGTTTCCACGACCGCTACTACTCCAACCAGGTGGCGCTGTTCTTTATCCGGCGCATCTCGTAAAATAGATGGGGCATTGAAGCAACCGGAGCATCTTTATTAGAAGGGTGACAGTTGGGCCGATATGTGGGACTGGGCGCAGTTCTTCTCGTTCGGAGACCTGATTTTTGCCATCGTTGACCTGATCATCGCCTTCTCACTGCTGACGTACATCCTCAGCCGCAACCTGACCAGCCCCGTATCGCGGACCTTTGGGGCCATCCTGGCATGCGTCACGGTGGTGTACGCCGGCGATGTCATCGTCTCGCTCATAGACGATCTGCCCCGCGCCATCCCCTGGATGCGCTTCCAATGGTTGGGCATTGCCATCCTGCCGGCGGTCTACCTGCACTTCTCCGACTCGGTGCTGAACGCCACCGGCCTGCGGAGCCGGCGCCGACGCGCCGCTATCGTGGCGGCCTATGCCCTATCCCTCGCGGTGCTGGTGCTGGCCCTTTTCAGCGACCTCATCGTGCAGGATGGGGTCATGGCGTACACCATCAAACGCCTGACCGCCGGCCCGCTCTTCTGGGGGTTCGCCGTTTACTTCGCCCTGGCCACTCTGATCGGGGGCATCAACGTGTGGCGGGCGCGCCAGCGCTGTCTGACCCCCACTTCCATCCGGCGTATGACCTACCTGAGCGTGGCATATATCGCGCCGGCGCTGGGCGTTTTCCCCTTCCTGCTGGTGGCGTCCCCCACTACCCCACTGCCCTATACGGCTGTGCTGGCCCTGGCCGCCGCCGGCAATTTCGCCGTCGCCGTCATGCTGGTGGTCATGGGCTACAGCGTCGCCTATTACGGTGTGCTCTCCCCCGACCGCGTGGTCAAACATTCCATGATCCACTTCCTCCTGCGCGGTCCCTTCGTGGGCATCTGTGTCATTATCTTGATGCTGGTTGTCCCCCGCGTGGAGAGCATCCTGGGCCTGCCGCGCGATACCATGCTCATCTTCTCCGCCATGCTCCTCATCGTCCTGCTGGAGCTGGCGATCGAGCTGACCCAACCCTTCATTGACCGCTTGATCTATCGGCAGGACCTGGCGGAGCTGGAATGGCTTCAGGAGCTGGACAAACGCCTGCTGACCACCACCGACCTGAAGCAGTTCCTGGAGAACCTGCTGACGGCATTGTGCGAGCTTCTGCGGGTGCGGACGGGATTTGTGGCCAGCCTGGCCGGCGGTAAGTGGCAGTTGGAGACCGTCACCGGCGACCTCAGCGCGGTTCAGCGCTGTCTGGAAGAGTTCTCGCCAGAGGTGCTCTTCCATCCGCCAGATTCTGTGCGCCTGGCACGGCTGGAGCCGAGCCGGGCGGAGTTCATCCGCACGGATGGCTTTTGGGTACTGCCCCTGCGCACCCGCAGTCGCGAGGCGACGCTGGGACTGCTGGGGCTGTATATTGACGCGCAGGAGGAGCCCCTTTCGCTGGAGGCCGGCGAGGCGGTCGACGCGCTTATTGCCCAGGCGGAGATCGCCCTGGAGGACCGCCATCTGCAGCAAGGTGTGTTCGCCGCCCTGCGCAGTATCATCCCCGAGATCGAGCGCATCCAGCGCTGGCGCGGCACCGTGCGATATGATGTCGGCGAGCCGCTGGAAATGATCAAGGATTCCCCGGTGTACGCACCGGAGTATCAGCGCTGGGTCAAGGAAGCGCTGGCCCATTACTGGGGCGGCCCCAAGCTGAGCCAAAGCCCCTTGCTGAACCTGCGGGTGGTGTCCCGCCGGCTCCGCCAGCAGGACACCAGCCCGGTGAACGCCCTGCGCGCTACCCTGGTCGAGGCCATTGAGGCCCTGCGGCCGGCCGGCCCGCGCCATATGACCGCCTCCGAATGGCTGTTGTACAACATCCTGGAAATGCGGTATATTCAGGGCAAGCGCGTGCGGGACATCGCCGACACCCTGGCCATGAGCGAGTCAGACCTGTACCGCAAACAGCGCATTGCCATCGAGCAGGTGGCTCGGGTGCTGGCCGACATGGAGCGGCAGGCCGGCGAGGAGTCTTCAACGCAGGATGTCAGCCTCGCCCGGCGCTGAAGCGCCTGGCGCAGGGTGCGAAGCCCGCAAAGGGTCCCGACTGCGGCGCCGGCATCTCATCCCTTCCCTGTGTGGGGAAGAGGTCGGGGATGGAGTAGAGTTCTTGCGAGTAGGGGGAGCAACGTAGGACTCGTGCGGCTTTAAGATGCAGAGAGGGTTTGCGATGAGTGGGCATCCATTAGAAATGGAATGGGATGAGGAATATTGGCAGGTGGTCATGGAGCAAGGCGAGGCAGTCAACGTGGATGTATGGCGTAGCGATGCGCCGGCCGCCGGTTGGGACGAGGAACTGCTGAACGCAGAAGACGGAGAGGCCGCTCCGGAAGCAAATCCCGACCCCTCGCCTGCTGTGGTCAATAATGTCACCGCAGAAAACATTTGGCAGGCTGCCGCGGAGTACATGCGGGAGAAGCGGATAATCCAACTGCCGGCCATCGGGTTCAACCGCGGCGGCCTGCTGGTGCAGTGGGGAAATAAACAGGCCTTTGTGCCAGCCTCGCACCTCATCGGCATGCCGCGTTCAGCCGACCTGGAGGAGCGCAACGCCTATCTGGCCGGGCGCGTGGGCACCCATCTCAGCCTGTGCGTCATCGAGGTGGACCCAACCCGCGATCGGCTGGTCCTTTCGGAACGGGAAGCCGCGGGACCTTCTGCGCCGGCCAGCGAGGCGCCGGCGCTGGCTCCGGGCGCCCGCTGTCGCGGTGTCGTCACCGCGGTGCGCGATTTCGGCATCTTCGTCCACGTCGGGGACATGGAAGGCCTGGTGCACATCTCGGAGCTTTCCTGGAGCCGGGTGCGCCATCCCAGCGATCTCTTCCGGGTGGGGCAGGAGGTGGAGGTGCTGGTGCTCTCGGTGGACGCGCCGGCGCGCCGGCTGGCCCTCAGCGTCAAACAGCTCTTGCCCGACCCCTGGCAGGAGATCGGCCGGCGCTATCAAATTGGGCAAATGGTGCGGGGTATCGTTACCAGCGTTACCGATTTCGGCGCCTTCGTGGAAATTGAGAAGGGCATCGAGGGGCTGATTCACGTCTCGGAGCTGGCAGAGGGCGCCCTGCTTCATCCCCGCAGTGTGATCTGGGAGGGCAAGGAAGTCTGGGCGCGTATCGTCTCCCTCGACCCGGCCAATCACCGCATGGGGCTGAGCATGCGTCAGCTCAGCGGCGGGGAGGCCGCCGGCTCCTGGGACAGCAACTTATCCGGCATGGCCTGAATCGGGAAGGCGGCAGGGAATGTCCGTTCGTCCGGGCTCCCCACGGTGGAAACAATACCTCATTGAAGTCGTCCAGCTCACCCTGGAATTTGTCTCCTATTTTCACCGCGAGCTGGCCGGCCTGGGACTGCTGGCGCTGGGCCTGGGCACGGCCGTGAGCCTGTTGTTCACCTCCGGCCCGCTCGCCGGCTGGCATTTCCTAACGGCGCGCCTCCTCGGCTGGGGCATCTACCCGGCGTGCGTCCTGCTGGGCATCGCCGGCGCACTGCTGATATTTTCCCGCTGGTTGGACCCGTTCCCGTTCCGCCGGCTCCAGATGCTGGGTGTGGAGCTGGTCTTCTTCGCCGGCCTGGGCCTCCTGCATCTCCTCGCTGAAGGGGAGGATTGGGTCCGCACAGCCGCCGAAGGGCGCGGCGGTGGACTTGTTGGCTGGCTGGTCGCGGCCGGCCCGTATGCCGTGCTGGGACGCATCGGCGCGCTGGTTCTGCTGGCCCTGGTACTGCTTGCCGGCGGTCTGCTGGCGGCGCGCGTGCCCACGACTCAACTGCGCCGGATATGGGATTATCTTCAGCGCACCGCCATGATGCTGTTGGCGGAGATTCCGCCGGAACGGGGGGAAGCGCCCACCCCGCCGGCCCCGCCTAAGCCGGCGCGCCAGAAGCCGGCCGCTGTCCCGACCACCCGGCCGAAAGAAGCACCGGCGCCGGCCCAGCCCTCCTCTGCGCCGGCGGAACCGAAGCCGAAGCGGCCGGCTCCGAAACCCCGGCCGGCTCCCCCAGCCTCCGCCGAACGCGACCCGGTCCTTCCGCCGATGGACCTGCTCCGGCCGGACAGCGCCGGCGGTGTGGATGAGAACGGCGATGCGCAGTTAAAGGCGGAGATCATCGTCGAGACGCTGGCCAACTTTGGCATCCCAGCGCGGGTGGTGGACATTCATCGCGGGCCGACCGTGACGCAGTTCGGCATTGAGCCGGGGTATATCCGCCGGCGGGGCAAGGACGGGCGCGAGATTCTGCGCAAGGTGCGGGTGAGCAAAATTTACGCCCTGGCCAATGACCTAGCGCTGGCACTGGCCGCCTCGCCGATCCGCATTGAGGCGCCGGTGCCCGGCCGGCCGTATGTCGGCATCGAGGTGCCCAACACGAAGAGCGCGCTAGTCTCCCTGCGCGGCGTGATGGAGAGCGAAGCATTCACTTCCATCGGGTCGCCGCTGGCCATTGCGCTGGGGCGCGATGTCTCCGGCGAGCCGGTGGCGGTGGACCTGGCGGCCATGCCCCATCTGCTTATCGCCGGCGCCACCGGTTCGGGCAAGTCCGTCTGCATTAACTCCATCGTCACCTGCCTGCTGATGCAAAACACCCCGGACATCCTGCGCCTGCTGTTGATTGACCCCAAACGCGTCGAGCTGGTGGGCTTCAACGGCGTCCCGCACCTCATCGCGCCGGTCGTGGTGGACCTGGAGCAAGTGGTGGGGGCGCTCCAATGGGTAACGCGAGAAATGGACGCCCGCTACCGGCGTTTCGCCGATATGGGCGTCCGTCACCTGAACGATTACAACCAGAAGGCCCTGCGGCGCGGCGAGGAGATTCTGCCGTACCTGGTCGTGGTCGTTGATGAACTGGCCGATTTGATGATGGCCGCGCCCGACCAGGTGGAGCAGAGCATCTGCCGCATCGCCCAGATGGCGCGCGCTACGGGTATCCATCTGGTCATCGCTACCCAGCGGCCCAGCGTGGATGTGGTAACCGGCCTTATCAAGGCCAATTTCCCGGCGCGCATCTCCTTTGCGGTCACCAGCCAGGTGGACTCGCGGGTCATCCTGGACACCGCCGGCGCCGAAAAACTCCTGGGCCGCGGCGACATGTTGTTGATGACGCCCGATTCCAGCAAGCTCCGCCGGCTCCAGGGCTGTTATGTCTCCGATAAAGAAATCCGCGCCGTCGTGCGCTTCTGGCAGAAGACTTATCAGTACGAAATGCTCCCGCCGGCGGAAGGGACGCCGGCCGCGGCGGAACCGCCGGCGCCGCTCTATCCCTGGGAAGGGGAGGAGTGGGCCGCCGGCGATGAGGGCGACCCGCTCTTTGACCAAGCGGTTGCCCTGCTGAAGGGGAAATCGTCCATCTCGACCTCATATCTTCAGCGGGCACTGCGCATCGGCTATCCGCGCGCCGCCCGCCTGATGGACCTGCTGGAGGAGCAGGGATACGTGGGGCCTAATGTGGGGGGCGGCCGCTCGCGCGAGGTTCTGCGCAGGCCGGAGGAGTGAAGCAAGGGCACAGCGGCACTACGCTTGGCGGCTGAAGCCACGGTAGCAACTGCGAAGCCTGCGCCGGCAGGCTTCGCGAAGTCGGCGCCGGCTCGCAGTTTCAACTGCCAGGCTTTTTCAATACCCTTATCGAAGGGCGTTTGTGAGATGATATCCGCACGGGTATAATCAGAGGGTCAGCCGGCCGTGACACCTCTACAGGAGGAATGGCGCATGCAGGAGATGGCAAACCTTTGTGCGGAGATTCGCGCCTGTCAGAAATGCGACCTGGGCCGGGGGCGCACGAACGCTGTGCCGGGAGAGGGTCCCGTGCCGGCGCGCATCATGTTCATTGGGGAGGGTCCGGGCTATCATGAAGACCAGCAGGGCCGGCCTTTTGTGGGGGCCGCCGGCCAGTACCTCTCCGAACTGTTGGGGCGCATCGGCCTGCGGCGCGAGGATGTGTACATCACCAACGTCGTCAAATGCCGGCCGCCGCGCAACCGCGACCCTCTGCCGGAAGAGATCGAGGCCTGTCAGCCTTATCTGGACCGGCAGATTGCCCTGGTTCAGCCGGCCATCATCGTCACATTGGGGCGCTACTCCATGGCGCGCTATTTCCCCGGCCAGAGCATCTCCCGCATTCACGGCGTTCCCAAATACGTCAACGGCATCTGGTGCTTCCCTATGTTTCACCCGGCCGCCGGCCTGCATCAGCCGCGCTACCGCACGATGATCGAGGAGGACTTTCAGAAACTGGCGAAGCTCCTGAAGGACCTGGAGCGTGCGCCCAAAGCCGAGGAGGAGTCCAGCCCGCCGACCCCTCCGCCGGCCCAGCAGTTAAGCCTGTTCTAATCGGGGGATAGGACATGGAGCTGGGACTGCGTGGAAAGGTGGCGCTGGTGACCGCCTCCAGCAAGGGCATCGGCCGGGCGGTGGCGCTGGGGCTGGCCGGCGAGGGTGCTCGCGTTGCCATCTGCGCGCGGGGAGTGCCGGCGCTGGCGGAGACCGCCGAATACATCCGCCGGCAGACCGGCGTCGAGGTGCTGGCGACCCCGGCTGACATCAGCACCTCTGCCGGCGTGGAGCGGGTGGTGGAAGCGGCGCTGTCCCATTTCGGGCGGATTGATATCCTGGTCTGCAATGTGGGCGGACCGCCGCCGGGCACCTTTTTTGACTTTGCAGATGCCGCCTGGGAGCAGGCGTTCGAGCAAATCCTGATGAGCGTGGTGCGGTTATGCCGGCTAGTCGTGCCCGACATGCGCCGGCGCAAATGGGGACGCATCATTACCGTCACTTCCATGGCGGTCAAGGAGCCGCGGCCCGACCTGATCCTATCCAGCGTGTTCCGGGCCGGCGTCACCGCGCTGGTGAAAAGCCTGGCCAATGAACTTGCCCCCGACGGCATCCTGGTCAATAATGTGATGCCCAGCGCGGTGCTGACCGACCGAGCTTATGAGCTTGCAGCGCGCCAGGCCCAGGCCGAGGGCATCAGCGTCGAGGAGGTGCTGGCGCGTTCAGCGAGTGCTATCCCGGTGCGCCGCATCGCCGCGCCGGAGGAATTCGCCCGGGTGGTGGTATTCCTGGCTTCGGAGGCGGCGAGCTATCTGACAGGTATCAGCGTGCCGGTCGACGGCGGGAGCATGCGCAGTCTGATGTGAGAATCTCGGCAGAGACAGGAGAGCGTGCCATAATGATGTTGGGGACTGTGCAGGTTCGTGTGCGTGCATCAGGATACTTACAGCAGAAGATGCCCGGCCGGCGGGCTGAGCGGGAGCTACAGCTTCCGGTGGGTAAGACGGTGCGGGACCTCATCGAGGAACTGGGACTGCCGGCCTCACAGGTGTGGGTCATCCGCGTCAACGGCGAACATGTCAGCACCACCCGCACGCTGAACGACGGAGACTACGTGGAGCTGTTCCCGCTGGTGGGCGGCGGATGAGCCGGACAATTTCGTGTGAGGAGATGCCATGGTTCGCGTCGCGTTGATCGGATACGGATACTGGGGGCCGAATCTGGCCCGCAACCTGCATCAGCTTCCGCAGAGCGTCTTTGCCGCCTGCTGTGACCTGGACGCCGGCCGGCTGGCCAAGGTGGCCGCGCTGTATCCCGGCATTCGCACCACCACGCGCCTGGAGGATATATGGCAGGACCCGGATATCCATGCAGTGGTCATCGCCACGCCGGCGCGCACCCATTACAGCCTGGCGCGGCAGGCCTTGCTGGCCGGCAAACACGTGCTGGTCGAAAAACCCATCGCCATGAGCAGCGCAGAGACCGAGGAACTGATTGCGCTGGCGGAGGAGCGCCGGCGTGTCCTCATGGTCGGCCACACCTTCGAGTACAACCCCGCTGTCCTCAAGATCAAAGAGCTGATTGACGCCGGCGCGCTCGGTGACATCTATTACCTCTATTCCACCCGCGTCAACCTGGGCCGTGTCCAGCAGGACCTGAACGCCCTCTGGAGCATCGCACCGCACGACATTTCCATCATGAATTTTCTGCTGGGCACCATGCCGCTGGAGGTCAGCGCCCGCGGCGCCAAATACCTCAGCGGGCTGGTGGAGGATGTGGTCTTTGCCGACCTGGCCTATCCCAACGGCATCATCGCCCACATCCACGCGAGCTGGTTGGACCCCAGCAAGGTGCGCAAGATGACCATCGTCGGGAGCCGCAAGATGATCGTCTACGATGACATTGACCCTGAGGGCAAGGTGCGGCTCTACGATAAAGGGGCGGATCGCATCAACGGCTCGCAGATTTACGGGGAGTTCCAGTACAAGCTCCGCACGGGCGATATTTACATCCCGAAGATTGACCTCACGGAGCCGCTCTATCTGGAATGCGCGCATTTCGTGGAATGCGTCCAGGAGGGCCGCCGGCCGCGCACCGACGGCCTCAACGGCCTGCGCGTGGTGCGCGTTCTGGAAGCGGCGGAGCGCTCCATGGCCAAAAACGGCGTCCCCGAACCGGTGGAACCGGTCTCCCTCTGAATTCATCAGGACGATCGCCATGCCCAAACGCTGTCTGGTGACCGGGTGCGCCGGCTTCATTGGCTCGCATCTGGCGGAGCGGCTGATACAGCTCGGCCACCGGGTGATCGGCATTGATAACTTCAGCGACTATTACCCGCGCTCCATCAAAGAGGACAACCTTGCCTGGCTGAGGGAACAGCCGGCCTTCACCCTCGTTGAAGGCGATTTGGCAGAGATGGACCTCACCCCCTGGCTGGAGGGGATCGAGTGGGTCTTCCATCAGGCGGCGCAGGCCGGCGTACGGGCGAGCTGGGGCGCTGACTTTGCCATTTACACCCAGGCTAATGTCTTGGCCACCCAGCGCTTGCTGGAAGCGGCCAAGGGTTCCCCAGCCCTGCTGGCGTTTGTCTATGCCTCCAGCTCCTCGGTGTACGGCGACGCCGAACGCTATCCGACCCACGAGGATTTCCTCCCTCAGCCCATCTCCCCGTACGGCGTCACCAAGCTGGCCGGCGAGCACCTCTGCCGGCTCTACGCCCGCGCCTTCGGTGTGCCGGCGGTATCCCTGCGCTACTTCACGGTTTACGGCCCGCGCCAGCGCCCCGATATGGCCTTCCACCGCTTCATCTGCGCCATGCTGTCGGATGCGCCGCTGACCATATACGGCGACGGCATGCAAACGCGCGATTTCACCTATGTGGAGGATATCGTGGAGGCCAACCTGCTGGCGGCAGAGCGCGGCCGGCCCGGCGAGGTGTATAACATCGGCGGCGGCTCGCGGGTGACGGTGCGCGAGGTCATTGCCCTGCTGGAAGACATCCTCGGCCGGCCGGCCAGGGTGCAGTTCGCGCCGGCGCAGAAAGGCGATGTCCTGCACACCGCCGCGGATATCCACAAAGCCGCCCGCGAGCTGGGCTACGCCCCGCGCTTTGGACTGCGAGAAGGGCTGGAGCAAGAGGCGGTCTGGCTACAGGGCCGTTTGTCTGCCTCAGCGTGACCAGCTCGGCAGGGCATAATAGCCGGCATCCTTGGTCAACTGCTGGATATCCCGGCCGTCGGGGGTCATGGTGTACAGATTGACCGGCCCGCTGGGGTTGGAGGCAAAGACGATGCGCTTGCCATCCGGCGACCAGGCCGGGTCCACGGCGTACGCCGGCCAATCCCGTGTCAGCTCCGTCAGACTGCCGCCGGCGGCATCCATGCGGTAAATCCCCTTCTTGACCTGATTGTCCCCCATAAAGATAATGTACTGTCCATCCGGGGACCAGCGCGGGCTCCAGGCGCTCAGCTCCAGGCTCGGCGTGAGGTCGGTGGGCTGGGGGTTCTCGGGGTTCACATCCACGACGTAGATATGCGCCACCCTACTGACATTCATGTAGGCGATTTTCTGGCCGTCGGGCGACCAGCTCGGAAAGAGCGACACATCGTCTTTCCCACCGGTCAGCCGCACTATGTTTGAGCCATCGGCGTTCATGACGTACAGCTCTAGGCCGGCCGCTACCTCCATCGTGCCCCCTTCCATCGGCACGAAATACGTGCGGTCGCTGACGAAGGCGATGCGGCTCCCGTCGGGCGACCAGGCCGGCATGAAGTCGGTGAAGGTGTTGTCGGTGAGCTGTACCAACCCCGTGCCGTCTATATTCATGACGAAAATCTCAGGGTCGCCGTCGCGATCGGAGGCGAAGGCCAGCCGCTTGCCATCGGGCGAAACCGCCGGCGTGCCGTCCCAGGCCGGGTCGGAGACCAGCGGGGTGATGCGCCCATCTCTCAGCGACAGCAGGAGAATGTCCGAGGTATCGCCTTGGCGCGACTCGAAGGCGATGACGCCGGCGGGCCGGCCGGCGCAGGCCGACAGCAACAGGGCGAGGATTCCCAACGGTACAGCCAGCAAGCGATATAGACGCATGGGGAAATTCCTTTCTCTATGGTTCAGGGTTCGCCGGCCGCAGGCCGATGCGCCGGCGGAAGGCATCCCGCAGGCGCCCCCAGGGCATCAGCTTGAGCACGGCCTGCATGTCGGGCTCGCGGAAGGCCCCCAGCGCGACCAGCAGGCCGAGGTACACCAGGACGGCCAGGAGCAGGCGCAGGGCGATGTTCCAGGAAGCGGTCAGCCAGAGGCCGGCGGCCATCACGCCGGCCGCCGCGGCCGGCCGCCAGACGATGGCCGGCCAAGGGAGCGGCCCAATGTTGCGCCGCACACAGTAATAGAAAGGCATCAGCAGGACGATCTCCGAAAGCACGGTGATGACCGCCGCCGCCTGATAGCCAAAGCGTGGGATGAAAAGCAGGTTGCCGATGAAGTTAAACGCCACGCCAATGAGAAATGCCCGGGTAAGGAAGCGCTGTTCGTCCAGGGCGATGAGCACGTACTGCGTGACGCTGTTGATGTAGCTGAAGGGCAGGAAGCCGATGAGCAACTGCAGGGCGATCATGGAATGAGGCAGGAACTTGCCGCCGCCCAGGATGAGGATCAGCTCGCGGGCGATAAAGGGCGTGCCGGCGGCGATGGGCAGGCTGACCATCAAGAGGAACTTCAGGGAAGCGATATACGCTCGTTTCAGCGAGTCGCGCGCCGATTCGGCGAAGCGCGACATGACCGGGAAGATGGCCAGGGTGAAATAGGCCGGGATGATGTTTAACCCATCAATGTACTTGTAGGCGGCGCTGTAGTAGCCGACCACGCGGTCCCCCTGCATCGGCTTGAGCAGGAGCATATCAATGCGGAAGAAGACCGTCGCCAGCAGATGGTTGATCATCAGCGGGTAAGAGGTCTGCAGCATATCCCGCTGGAAGGCTGGGTCCACCTCCAGGTACGGGCGGAAGAAGAGCCGGCGCATCAGCAGGAAGAACGTGCTGGCGGTGAAGATATTGACCACCACCGAGACGCCGGCCAGCCCCACAAAGCCCCAGCCGATGAGCAGTACCAGCGTGCCCAGGCTGACTTTGAGCACGTTGGTGACAGCGCTGAGGCCGGCGGGTATCTCCATACGTTCATGGGCGTAAAAGACGGCGCTCAACACCTCGGAGATGTTGCTGAAGAAGAGCGCCAGGGCGAAAAGACCGATGGCGGCGGCCGTATCCGCGCTCAGCGCCCCCAGGCGGTAATAAATATACGCCACCAGCGCCATCAGCGGCAGGGCCGCCAGCCAAAGCATGACCCGCAGGACGAAGGTATTGCTCAGATAGCGGTTAGCCCGCGAGCGGTCCTTTGATACCTCCCGCGTCAGCAGGGTCCCCAGCCCGAAAAGGGTCAGGATCTCAAAGTAGCCGATAAAAATGATGGCGAAGGCATAGCGTCCTTCGCCCTGCGGCTCCAGGATGCGCAGGCGGAGCATGGCGAAGGCGAAGTCAATGGCCTTGTTGACCAGGGACAACAGCATGGGGGTCAGGCTGTTCTTGGCGACGCGCTTGAGCAGGGCATCCTCGCCCTCTTCTTCCCGATAGACCTTGCGCCAGACGTAATAGGCCAGCAGGAGGAAGAGCACCACGCCGGCCAGGAAGGCGACGAACAGGCCGATCTTGAAGCTCATGGGGGTATACACAAAGCGCACGGTGTACCGGCCGGCGTCCACCCGCACCGCCCGGAAGTTGCCGTCCGCACGATAGATGACTCGCTCGATCTCGTCGTCCTGGGTGCCCCCCAGCGGCCGCACATAGGCTCTCCAACCGGGGAAGTAGCTGTCGGTCAGCACCAGCCAGCCGGCGCCGTCCGTCGTAATGTCCACCTCGACGGAGTTCATGGCATAACGCACGGCGTCCGCCGGCCGATAGGACGTAGCCGAGCGGCCGGCCTCCAGCGCGGCGCGGTCCGCCGGCGCCGGCACCTCTTCCAGCAGGACCTCGCGGGTCGGCTCAAAGGCCGGCAGATAGTCCAGCAGTTCCTGCCGCGACAGGACCTTCTCCTGGGCGACGAAGAAGGCCCGCGGCAGGGCATCTTGGTTCTCATATATCAGCACCTCACCCTGATACACCAGCCGGTAGCCCGGGTTGGGGATGGTGTGAGTGGTCATAACGTATCGCACATTCAGCAGGTCCAGCAGGCGCGAATCCAGGGCCTCGTACTGTGGGATGTAAATGGGCGCGATGCGGTTGTACAGCAGTTCGTTGGCCTGCGTTGCGATGCGGTCCATGTACTCCACGTACTGCTTGGTGATGATGGAATCGTAGCCGCGCACATCCTCCAGGCCGTAGAACATGCCCACGTTGGCGTTGAAGGTCTTCTCCCCCGGCGCGTTAAAGGTGGTCAGGCGGAAGGGGCAGGGCTGTGCTTCCAGGAACGCCACCGCCGGCGGTTTGAACGCTAAGAGCGCCGGCTCCACCGCCGGGTTGAAGCCGTGCCCCAGGATGAACAGCTCCCCCGCCGTCAGGCCAACCGGCAGGATGCTCCACAGAAGCATGCGGCCGACGCGCCGGCGCATCACCGGCCAGCGCGTTAGCAGGACCGCCAAACCGCCGGCCGTCAGGAAGGCGAAGAAGATCAGCAGGTTGCGGAACTGATACGAGTAGAACGCCCGGCCGTCGAGGTAGGCGCGCTGGGCCAGCTCGGAGTGCCGCAGGACCCAATCCCCGAGGGCGAAGAAGGGTTCAGGCTTGGCAAGGCTGAACGCCAGGACCAGCAGGCCGGCGCCGCCGGCGGCGGCCGCGCCCCAGCCGATGAGCCGCCAGAGAGCCGGCAGGGTTCGCTTCCCCTGCACGGCATCGGCCAGCTTATGGGCGCCGATGCCGGCCAGCACCGCCATACACATAGTGTACGGGAAGACCCAGCGGAAGGGGGAATGCAACTGCTTGAAGCCCGGCACGCCGTAATAGAGCACGGCGTACAGCGGCGTGCCGAAGGCCAGCAGGAGGGAAATCAGCGCCAGCAGGGCGAAGAAGGCCTCGCGGCGGGTGCGCCGGCCGACGGTCAGGGCGACGCCAGCGAGCAGGATGGGCAGGATACCCACCCAACTGCCGGCCTCGACGTAGTTCTTGATGCCCCAGAAGACGTTCTGGATCGGCTCGCCCAGGGCATTGCGCGCCGCCGGTACCCACTGCCACAGGACGACGTCCCAATAGCCGTGATGGCTCGGGTTGCCGAAGAAGTCGGGGATGAAAAACGTGATGATCTGACGTGTCGGATAGGCCCAGCCCACCACGTCCCGGTAGCTGGCGGAACCCTCGCGGAAACTGCGCGATACCAGCTCGTACAGCGGCACCCACTGCACCGCCCCCAGGCCAAGCCCCAGCACTCCCATGAGCGCCAGGTGGCCGAAGGCGTTTGCGGTGAGGCGCGCATCGCGGGTGTCGCGCACCAGCCAGGCCAGCCGCCACAGAGCGTACAAGGCCATCACCATGAGGGTGTAGATGCTGATCTCCACATGGCCGGCCAGGAACTGCACCGCCAGGATGACGGCGCCGGCAGCCACCCACGGCAGGGCGGAACGCCGCGCCCCGCTTGGGCGCTCCTCGTGCCGCTGGATGATGACCTCGATGATGGCCAGAAGCGCCGGCAGCCAGGCCGCTGCGGCGATGATCATGGAGAAGACGACGCTGACGATGAAGAAGCCGCTGAGCATATAGGTGATGGCGGCGACCAGGCTTCCCAGCCGGCGGACCCCCAGCACCCGGCCAAAGGCGTACATCGCCAGGCCGGCCAGCATCAACTGCAGGGCGCTGAACCAGCCGTAGGCGTTCGCCAGCGGGAAGACGTAGAAAATGATGCTGAAGGGGTACAGGGCAGAGTGCTGGCCGGCGGCCAGGAAAGGGATGCCGGCGAAGATGTAGGGGTTCCACAGCGGCAGAGCGCGCGCCCGGATGCTTTCCCGGATGAAGGTCTTCCAAGCGTAGTTCTCGAGGATGAGGTCGCTCAACAGCTCGTTGTGGGGGACGACGGCGTTCCACTGCTGGGCAAAAGTGCGCCAAGGCTCAAAGGTGAACAGGTTATCGGCCGGCAGGAGCGTTTTCCCCCCGAACGTCACCGGCCAAAACATCCACAGCGCCAGGGCGCAGATGAGCGCCACTGCCCATATATCCCGTCGGTTCAGGCCCATGGGCCGGCCAACCCTCTCCTTCCGGATGGAGTCCGCGTACCAAGTCCCTAATTATACAATGGGAGCATGGGGCCGGCAAAATGTGCCCACGTAGGGGTAACCCTAATTGTGATTGTCCCCGGGCAGGCACGAGGGTCGCCCCTACCGGCTGGCCGGCAATTTGCCAGCGAGGGGCGTGGTCGGTATATTGGAGGACAGCATTCGGCTTGTGGAATGTTGTCAGCGGAGATGAAAGACATCGGAGCCGCGACGAAGCCCTTCCCAATTCCAGCGATATGTCTTACCTCGCGGCGCGCCGCGCGTTTGGCCGGCGTCTCGCTCCTCCTGCTGGCCAGCGCGCTGTACTTGCTCACCCTGGACGACGGCCTGCGGGTAGGGGAACTGCTGGGCGGAGATCTCATCACGCACCAATATGCGCAGGTGCTGGGCCGGCCGGCCAATGCCCCCGGCTATCCTGTCTATTCCATGCTGGGCTGGCTGTGGTTCCGCATCGGGCGGGCCGCCCTCCCCCTTTTCAACCCCACTCAGGTGCTGTCGCTATTCTCTACCCTGTGGGCGCTGATGGCCCTGGCTGTGCTGTACCTGGTACTGCTGGAGATCACCCACGTCTGGCCCCTAGCTTGGCTGACCGCCGGCTTCTATGCCGTCACCTACTTCTTCTGGTATTACGCGGTCACCACCGAACAGTACGCCTCGGCTGTCTTCCAGACCCTGCTCTTTGTCCTGTGGGCCTTTCGTTGGGAAAAGGCGCGCGCCGACCGCTATCTGCGGTACAGCGCCTTGAACGCCGGCTTTGCCCTCAGCAACCTCGTCTCCGTGCTCTTCATCGTCCCCGGGCTACTGCTGTTCTACCTGATCCAGGAGCCCGGACTACTGCGCCGCCGGCGTCTGCTGGTCCAGGCCGCTGTCCTGGCCCTACTGCCGCTGACCAGCTACTTCTTCGTGTACTGGGCCGGCCGCGCCCATCCCGATTGGAGCGGCATCGCTTGGCGCGGCGGGGGATGGTTCTGGCAGTTCCTCAGCACTGAGCAGGGCCGCTCAGAGCTGACCTGGAGCTTCGGCGGCGCGCCGCTGGACTATCCCTGGTTGATGCTGGCCGAGCTGACGCCGGGGGTGTGCCTGGCCGGCCTGGCCGGCGTCATGCTCTTAGGAAAGCCGCGCGCCCTGCTAATATACCCCACCCTCGTCATCTATCTGCTGTTCAGCTATATTGACCGCTTCGGCAACTGGTACCAGGTCATTATGCCGATGTATCCGCTGGTCCTCTTGGGATTTGCCGGCCTGTTGGACGCGCTCCTGCGCCGCCTCCCTGCCGCGCGGAGGACATCGGCCCTGTTGTTGCTGTCCGCCGGCATGATCGCGCTGATCGCCCTGCGGACAGCCGCCAATTATCCCCATGTGGACCAGAGCCGACGGCCGGATGACGATGCCGTACCGCTGGCGCATGCCCTGCTGAAGGACGCGCCGGCATACGGCGCCCTCATCTACGGCACGACGGAGGAAATGGCCGCCGTGCAGTACCTGACTGTGGTATGGGGGGAGCGCGCCGATATCACGCCGGCCAATACCCATCAGGCGCGGCAGTGGCTAGCCGGCGGAGACCCCCGCCCGCTGTACGTGACGGTGCAGGCGGTGGCGCTGTTCCAGCAGGAGGTCGGACAGCCGGCCGCATGGTGGTCCGCCGGCGCTCATCTGGTGGAGGCCCTGCGTCAGCCCCGCTGGGAGCTGACACAGCCGCCTGACATTCCCGCCGGCTGTGCACCTGTGCCGGGACTGGAGCTGATTGGGCTGGACGTCCTGCCGGCAGACCCCGGTTTCCTCCATCTAGCATTGTACTGGCGGGCGCGCCGGCCTCTTCCCGACATGACCGTCTCTGTGCGGCCCCTGCAGGCCGACGCGTATCTTTGGCTGGGCGGGACGCTGGCGGCGCAGGACCACCCGCCGGCTTGGAACGCCTATCCCTTCTCGCGCTGGCGCCCGGGCGAGGTAGTGCGGGATGATTACATCATCGGTCTGCCGGCCGGCGCGCAGGTGGACGGCTTGGAAGTACTGCTGTACCAGCCCGGGGATGCGGGAGAATTGGGGAAATGCCGGCTGAGCCTGCCGCGCCAGAGCTAGCGCAGGCCGGCGATGCGCTTTTCCGCCGCGGTCTGCGCCGCCTGAAGCACCTCCACCGGCGGCTGGCCGACCCAGAGAGCCTCCAGAGCATCGCGCACGACAGGCAGGACCGCCGGCCAGTAAGGGGTGGCCGGCAGAGGCTGTCCCAGTTCCGCTTGATGGGCATAATGCGCCACGACCCACAATCCTTCCTGGCCGGCGCGCTGGACGGCCAGGCGGTTGGCCGGCACAGTGCTGTGACTGCGGGCCAGGCGCAGGGCGCTCTCGGCATTGGTCAGGTAGGCGATAAGGCGTGCCGCCTCCGCCGGCCGCTGACACTGCGAGCTGATCATCAGCCCATCCGCCGCCACCAGGGGCCGCGCCGGCATGCCGCTGCTACTGACGACGGGCATGATCTGCAAGCCGTAGCGGATGCCGGCGGCGTCCAGCTCCGCCAGGTACCAGATGCCTTGGATGGTGATGGCGGCCTGGCCGGCTTTGAAGAGCGCGTCCGCCTTCGTGAGGTCAATATCCGCCGGCATAATTTCCCGCAGGGAGGCGATGAATTCCGCCGCCGAGAGGGCCTGCGGTGTGTTCAGCCCCACAGTGCCATCCTCGCGAGCGTACCAGGCGCCGGCGCCGTAGAACCATGCCGCGGCGAAGTAGACATCATCGCGGGCGGGATACACCAGGTACCAGACCCCCGGATGTGCGGCCTGATACTGCTGTGCCTTCGGCACTAGCTCCGCGGTAGCCGCCGACAGCTCTGCCTCGGAAATCAGGTCCATATTGTAGATAAAGGTCTGGGTGTGCAGGTTGAGGGGCAGGCCCCATAGATGCCCCTGATAGCGCAGGGCTTCCAGGCCGGTGGGGAGATAGGTCTCGTCCAGCATGGTCGGGTCGAACAAAGGCTCCGCCGGCTGGAGCCAGCCGTTTCCCACGGCCAGCGACAGGTAATCGCCGGGCATGGCGATGACATCGGGGAGCTGGCCGGCGGCTCGCGCCTCGCTCAGCGCCTCGTGCAGGCTGGCTTGATAGGTCATCTCCACATGAACGCCGGCCGCCTGCTCGAACTCATCCAGGAGCTGACGGACCGAGGCGGCAAAGCGCTCCGGCCAGCGGTGCCACAGCGTCAGGGTGACCGGACCGGCCGGCGGCGCTGTCAGCGTCTCAGATTGGGGCGCGGCCGGCGGCGCGGGGGTAGGGGTGGTAACCGCCGGCGCGCCGGCACAGCCGGCCAGCAGGCTGATGATGAGGATCAATGCTGTGACGCGAATCAGTGCATGCCCGCGCATAGGATTCCCCTGCCGCTGGATGGACAATCTGGACTTGACGTAATGCGATTATAGCATACTCCCGCCGGCGCGCCAAACAGGGCACGTCGGTCGGCTATCCCCGCCCGGTGCCGGCGTCGTCCCGCCGTTCCTGTCCCGAACCGGAGGGCAGGGCCGAGAAATCCAGCGACAGCTCTTCCTCTTTGGGCAGGCGCAGGGGCAGTTCCACTACAAAGATGGCGCCCTGCCCCGGCTCCCCCTCCACCCAGATGCGGCCGTGATGCCGCTCCACAATGTGCTTGCAGATGGTCAGGCCCAGGCCGGTGCCGCGGTACGGCCGGGTAGGGCCGCCTTCTATCTGGTAGAAGCGGTCGAAGATGCGCTCGCGCTCCTCCAGCGGGATGCCGATACCCGTGTCCTTAAAGTAGAGGCGCACACTTTCGCCAAGGACCTCGCCGGCGACCGTGATGGTGCCGCCGGCGGGGGTGAATTTGATGGCGTTATCTATCAGGTTGCTGAAGACCTGTTCCATGCGCACCGGGTCGGCCTCGAGGGAGGGGAAATCCGCCGGCAGTTCATTGACCAGCGTCAGCCCACCCTGCTCCGCCAGCGGACGCAGTTTCTTCATGACCTCTTCCACCAGGCTGGAGACGGCCATCACCTCCGGCTGAAGCTTGATCTGCCCCGACTCCAGCCGCGAGAACTCCAGCAAATCGTTGATCAGGCGCTGAAGCTGGGCGGTCTGGTCCTTCACCGTGCTCAGGAAATCGCGCTGTACCTCGTTGATGGGGCCTGTCTTGCCCATCAGAATGATATCCACAA
This sequence comes from uncultured Anaerolineae bacterium, assembly GCA_938049385.1. Lineage (GTDB taxonomy): Bacteria > Chloroflexota > Anaerolineae > JACIWP01 > JACIWP01 > JACIWP01. Next base: position 57,086 of record CALIBQ010000040.1, on the reverse strand, counting down.
AACCCTTGATGGAATGGAGCGGTGTTTTCAGCTCATGAGAGATCACCGACAGGAAGTTGGACTTCATGCGCTCCAGCTCTTTCTGGCCAGTAATGTCCCGCAGAACCGTGACGATGCCGCTGATATCCCCATCGGCGGAGCGGAGCACCGAGGCCAGGCCCTGATAGACCGGCTGGCGATCGCGCGTGGCCGGCAGGGGAATTTCCCGCACCGCCATATGGGCCGGCGCCTCCCGCGTCTCCTCCAGCAGTTCCAGCAGGGCCTCGTTGCGCACATAGGCGCGCAGGGGCTGGCCCATGATGGGTGGGCTGGTCAGCCCGAAGATGCGCATAGCGCTGGGGTTGATGAGCACCAGCCGGAGCTGGGCGTCGGTGACGATGACACCGTCGCCGATGCCCCGCACGATGGCCTCCAGCTCACTGCTCTTTTCCTCGGAGCGCCGCTTTTCCTGCGCCAGATCGCGATACAGGCGGGCATTTTTCAGCGCTACGGCGGCCTGGTCGGCAAAGGCGGCCAGCAGGTCCAACTGTTCCTCGGTGAAGGGGCGGGGCGAGAGGGCCATCAGCGCACCCAGCGGCCGGCCCTCCACTATCAGCGGCGCACCAATCAGCGCTTGGTCGGAGATGCCGGCATCCTCCAGGATATGCATGTCCCGTGCCAAGTGCGGGTGGGAAATAGGCTGACCAGCCTGCACGATGGAAAGCGCCGCCTGCTCCAGCAGGGACTGCAGAGCTGGCGAGGGGGAAACGCCGGGCGCCGCTGTCCACGTCATCAGGGCCGGCGTCTGCCCCTCCTGCTCCACGGCGGCCAGATAGCAGGGACTGCCGGCCAGCACCTGCGAGGCGTTCTCCACGATCAGGCGCAGTACATCTTCCAGCGCCAGGGCTGAGCTGATGGCCTTGATGCCCTCCTGCAAAGAGCGCAGTTCCACCACGCGGTTGCTCAGCTCCGTGGCGGTGTGCTGTAGCACTGCGGTCTTGCGCTCCAGGTCCAGGTTCTTGGTGCTCAACAGGTGATACAGCCGGCGGATGCGCTGTTGACGCACGCCAAAGGTATGGCCGGCATAGGCGCTCAGGCCGGCCATGGCGAAGAGCAGGGCATAGGTCATCAGGAAATCGGCTTGGCGTATGAAATATAAACTGCCGGCCGAGGCAAAGACAGCCGCCATGTACAGCGGCGCGAACAGCACCGCCAGCATAAGCGCCTGGGGCATGTACGGATAGAGCAGCGCCCCTTTCCACAGCGGGAGCAGGTACAGCAGGAACAGCCGGCTGGATGCGCCGCCGTCCAGAAAGACCAGCCAGGAGATGTACGCGCTGTCCAGGACGGTGCCGGCCAGGATAATGCCGCGCCCCACTTGGGGGATCAGCCAGTCGGCCGCCGGCAGAGCGCTGAACATAGTTCCCAATACAATGTACACCAGCAGGAGCGCCAGAGCGGGAGCGCGCAGGGGACCGCCCCGCACCAGCAGAGCCAGTCCCAGCGCGGCAATGATCATGCGGGTGGCGGCCGCCAGGCGCAGTTCCAGGGCGAACAGCTCCGTATGCTCTACTGGCTCCCGATAACCGAAGGTTTCCCCTTTCCGTTCCATGGCCAGGCCTTCTCTCCGCCCATCAGCGTGCCGGCGTCGGTGTGGCCGGTGCCGGCCGGGGCGGCGTATCGGTCGGGATGAGCGCCGGCGTGTCCGTAGGTGTGCTGGTTGCGGTCGGGCGCGGCGTGCTCGTCGCGCTGGGGGTGCTCGTCGGCGAGGGCAAAGAGGTAGATGTGAACGTAACCGTCGGCGAGCGCGCCGCGGTCGGGCGCGACACCCCCATGGTGGCCGTCGGGCTGGGGGCAGGGGTGTGAGTGACTGTCAGGGTAGGTGTGCGGGTGAGGGTCGGGCTGGCGGTAAGTGTAGGAGATGATGCTGGCTCGGATATTGGGCCGGCCGGCTCTGCCGGCGGCAGTTCCACCAGCGTCCGCCACACCCCGCGCGGCGTGCCGGCGTAGAGCGCACCGGTCTCCTCATCTAGTACCAGCGCGTGCAGTTCCAAGGACATCAACCCGCTTCCCACCGGCATCCACTCTGCTGTCTCCGCCGGCCGCATCCAAACACCCCCCAGCCGCAGGGCGGCGAACTGCACGGATGGACGCGTGCCGGCGACCAAGACGGCGGCAACATCCTGGCCGGCAAAAGCCGGCGCGTCCGCGCTCCACCCCCCATTTGCCCACCGCCAGTGGTACAGGCCGGCGGTGGTGGCCGCATACAGCCCGCCCTGACCATCGCCGGCCAGGGCACGGCAGACCGCGCCCCGCCCCAGCGAGCCAACGGTCTGCCAAGAGGCGCCGTCATCCGCAGTAATACATATCTCGCCGGCGCGGGTGCCGATCGCCAGCATGCCGGGAGCCGGCACATCCGCCAGCATACAGGCCGCGTCCGCGCTCTGCGGGGGCGGAGCCAGCTTTTTCCAGCGCTGGCCGGCATCGTCACTGCGGTACAGCAAGGCATGAAGCGCGAAGTAGGCCGCGCCGTCCGCACCGGCGCTCAGGAGGCCAGCATGCGGCGGATAGACCGGCGAGGCTGCCGGCCGCCAGCTTTCGGAACCATTCTCGAGCACCCACATCCTGCCGTCCGCCAACATGACCATCAGGCGGCCATCTCCCAGCCGGGCCAGCCCCGCCGTTGTGATACCGTCCGCCACGGCACGCGGCAGTCCCTTTCCCAACCAGATCCATTCCGCATCCTCAAAGCGGCCGGCCGGCAGTCCCCACACCCCCTCGCCCCCGAAGCCGACAACCAGCCAGCCCTCACCCTGCCCGCCCGGCATCATCACCATCTGTAGAGCAGGCGCCTGCGGCCCGCCGGCCGGCATCCAGCTCCGGGCTGGCGCCGGCGTGTAGTGCGCGGCCGCCCAGGCCAGCGGGGCAGTGAAGCTCAGCACCGCCAGCACCAGCATATACCGCAGACGATAGGGGGTTCCCTTCATGCTGTGACGCCTTCCTGCATAAGGCAGGCGCCATGATCGCGTGACCATGGCGCCGAGAGCTCGTTGTCAGAACCATCTTATCCGCCGGCCCATGCCAGCCGCCTCAGCGCGGGGGCGTGGGCGTGGGAGGCGGCGGGGGCGGCGGCTGGGTGGGAGGCGGCGGCGCCGGCGTGAAGGTGGCGGTGGGCACCGGGGTCGGCGTGGCCGGCCGGGTAGGTGTGGGCGGCGTGGTCGGCGTGAAAGTCGGCGTCCGGGTGGGGGTCGGCGTAGGTGGTGTGACGCAGTTCTGCGCCTCTGCAGCGCGTTCCTGCGCCACGCTCCGGTCCGGCACATCCACCGCCAGCGCCAGCGTGAACATGTCCAGGGCGGACTGGCAGTCGCCGGCGCTCATGAACTGGTTGCCGCGCTGGACATAGGCCGAATACAGGGTGCGCGCCGCCCATCCGCCGGCGTAATCCGGCCGCGTCGCGTACACCTCTCGCACCTTTTGGATGGCCTGTTCCCAATTGCCCTTGATATATGCCTGGCGCCCATCCAGGTACAATGCGGCCAGCCGGCGCTCCTCAGCGGCCTGTTTGTCCCGCGGGTGAATGCCCAGCGCGCTGGCAAAGCGCTGGAGCGCCTCCTTGATGGGCTCCACCGCCTCGCCGGCGCCGGTAATCAGTGCTTGGCCGTCCTTCATATAAGACTGGAACAGATACTCCTGCACCTCGTCAGTGCGAAAGGTGGGGTCCAGGGAGCGCAGTTGTTCGAAATCGGAGGCCGCCGCCGCCCAGTTCCCCAGCTCGAAGTTGGTCTTCCCCTGTTCGAAGAGGGCGATCAGCCGGCGCTTGCGCTCCACATCCGAGAGCAGGGCATAGGCATCCTTATAGTTCGGGTCCAGCTCCAGGATGGCCCGCAGTTTCTCCGCCGCCTCGTCCCACCGCTCTTCTTTCAACAACGCCTGTGTTTCCTGATAGAGCTGATCCAGGGTCTTCAGCTTTTTGGCGCGCTCCAGCGCCGCCTGTGCCTCGCGGTTATCCGGCTCCATCTCCAGCAGTTGCTGAAAGAGGGCGATGGCTCTGTCATAGTCCGCCACCGCCAAGCGCGCCTGTCCCCGATTGTACAGCGCGATGGCCTCTGCCTCGCTGACGCGCCGCCCCAGGAGCGGGGGATTGCCGGCAAAGACCGCGATCAGCGCCGCGATAATCACGATGACGATGCCGATGAGGACACCTACGGCTCTGCCGGCCAGGGACCGGCGAGCGGCAGGGGAAGCCGGAAGCGGCGGCACTGCCTCCGCTTCCTCCTCAGAGGCGGGTTCGGCACCCATGGCCTGTGCGGTAGCCTCTGCCAGCAGTTCGGCAAAGCCGGCCTCTGGCTCGACCGGCGCCCGCACCGACTGGAGCTGGATGAAGAGATTCAGGTCTTCCAGTAGGTCATCAATACCTTTGCGGGTAGGCTCGATTTCTTTCAGCCGGCGGAAATAGGTTCGCGCCTCGACCCACTCGCGCCGGCGGTAGTGGGTCATGCCGCGCTCGTATAGCTCGGCCGGCGAGAGGGAAAGCAGGTCGGAGGGTCCGGTTTCGGTTGGGGACTGGGCCTGGCGGTAAAAGGTGCATTCCGCGAACGCATCGGATAGGCAGTAGCGCTGTTGATGCACAGCGCCGACCGCCATGGGCGATGCGCCGCTCCCGCCGGCATAGCAGACGTTCTCGTCGGTGGGATAATCGTTGTGTCTCTCCCGGCTTTCCAGTGTCCCCAGATACGGACAGGTCATCCTCACGCCTTTCCACAGAGATTATCGCGGACCGCCGGCCGCCTCCATCTGCATCTTTCCCATAGCGGTGCCGGCCAGCGTGCGCATCACCAGCGGAACCTGGACCTTATAACCAGTCACGGAATCCGTGATGGAAATGTCATCCAGGTAGGTCCAGGTGTTGAAGTAGCTGTCCACGCGATTGCTGTTGCGGAAGTACAGGGTGATTGTCTGGCCGGCGTACGACGAGAGGTCAATCACGCCCTCCTTCCACCCCAGGTCCACGGCCGGCTTGCCGGTGCCGACCTTATTCGGGTCAAAGTTGCCGTCGCGCAGGAGCAATCGCGTGGTCCCGCCAACAGCAAGCTCCACATCGAACGAGTCGTAGTAGCGCTGATAGCGCTCGCTCCACACCACATCGTACGTTATGATACGATACCAGAAATGGAGCTTTGGCGCAACTACGTCGGGGGGTGCCGGCACATATACGGTCTGGGAAATATACGCGGAGCCCACCGGCAGGGTCGGAGGCTGATTATCATAGCAGGGCCCCAGTTCCGGGTTGCCCAGGATCACCATATAGCTTGTGCCGCCGCCGTGGGTGGGCTGGGACTCGACGCGCCGGCCCAGCTCGCCGCCGTGCGTCCACGAGGTCAGGTCACGGGTCTCAAAGCGGCCGTTGGCTACCGGCTCGATATAGACCATGCGGTCACCGTCGCCGGCGGGATATGCCTCTTCGTTGCCGGCGCGATCGCGCGCCCGCGAGCGGAAGAAGTACAGCCGGCCGCGCTGGCCGGCGAACAGGCCAGAGGTTTCATCCGTGGCCATACGCCAGTTGGTCCAGGTCCCCAGCCGGCCCATCCGATACTGGATATCGTAGCCGAGCAGGCCGGAGCCAGGTTCGGGGTCACTGCCCGACCACGCCACGGTGAAGACATTCTCCTCCTGATAGATGGTCGCCGGCCCCACCACCGCTGAGCTGGGAGCACGGGTATCAATTTTCACCGTCAGGGTGCGGAGCGGCTCGCTGTTGCCGGCCTGGTCAATGGAATAGAACTGCACCGTGTGGGTGCCCTCAGCAGAGATGGACAGCGCCGTGCCGGTCTGCCACAGCCCGCCGTTTACCCGATAGACCGTGCTGAGCACTCCTGAGCCGGCGTCGACAGCGGAGAGGGTGATGCTGACCGGGGAGCGGTACCAGTCAGCGAAGCCGAGCGTGCCGGTGATGGTGTACGTGGTCGTGGGCGGGGTGGCATCATACCAGAACGCCTGCGGGAGATAGGCATAGTGGGTATGGTCGAGGTTGCCGGCGTTGTCCCTCAGCCAGACGTACAGGTCATGCTTGCCCTCCGCCGGCACTTGGATGCCGCTGATGCGCCCGAGCGGCGCCGTGACCAGCGTGCCGTCGGTCGGGCCGGCCGGCGGCGCATTCAGCTTGTAATAGGCCGCGCCGATCAACGAGGTATCCAGCGGGTCGGTCCAGACTGCGCTGAAGCTGTTCGCGCTCTGCCAGCCGACCTGTTCGGCGCGCAGGTTGATGGGCGCCGGCGGCGCTTCCAGGTCCACCCGCACGAAGCTCGTTTTCGGGGATTCCTCATTGCCGGCCACATCCATCGCGTAGTACTGGATCGAATGCCGGCCGGACGCGGTGATGGTGAAGACCCGGCCCTCGGCCCAATCGCTGACACCGACAATGCGGTGGAAGTAGCGATCCACGCCGGAAAGGGCATCCACAGCGGTCAGCCCCACCTGCACCGGCGAGGTGTACCATCCGTTCAACCCCAGGCTCCCGGTGAGCACATGCGTGGTCGTGGGCGGCGTAATGTCCAGCCAGAGCGCCTGATTGAGCACGTTGCGCGTGAGGTGGTTGGCGTTGCCGGCGCCATCGCGCAGCCACAGGTAGACGGTGTGCTTGCCCTCCCCCGGCACCTGGATGCCGGTGATTTGATCGGTCGCGCCGGCGACATAGGTGCCGTCGGTCGGCGAGGCCGGCTCTGCGTTGAGCTTATAATAGGCGCCGCCGATGCCGGAAAGGTCCGCGAAGCTGGACCAGGTCACCGTAAAGGCGTTAGTCCTTGTCCAGCCGACCGGCTGAGCGGCCAGTCCGAACGGCGGCAGGGGCGGTGTGACATCAATGTTCACGCTGATGGCCTGGGTCGCCTCCACATTGCCGGCGTAGTCGCGCGAGTAGAAGCTCAGCGAATGCGTGCCTTCGCTGGAGACCGTGGCTTTCGTGCCGGAGATCCAGCCGCCGGCATCCAGCCGGTAATAGGTCGCGGCAGGCCCAGATGCCAAGTCGGTGGGGGTCAGGGTGACAGTAACGGGCGAGCGGAACCACCCCCATCGCCGGCGGTGCCCTGGGCGGCGTACATGGTCATGGGTGGGAGCAGGTCCACCCGCAGGGTAGCGGTGCGGGTGGTCTCTCGGTTGCCGGCGCGGTCAATGGAATGGTATTCCAGGGTGTGGATGCCGTCCGAGTCCACCACCAGCCTGTCGCCGGCCTGCCATACCCCACCGTCCAGGCGGTACATGGTGGTGTCGCGCCCCGAAACCGGGTCGGTCACCACAAAGGTGATGGTGATGGGGCTGGTGTACCAGCCGTTCGTCCCCAAGGTGCCGGTGATGGTCAGGCCTGTGGTGGGCGCTTCGCGGTCAATTTTTAGCGGGAGCTCGCGCGCCGTTTCCTCGTTGCCGGCCTGGTCCACCGACCGGTACGCGATGGTATAGACGCCGCTGGCCAAGATGTTCAGACTGGTGCCGGTCTGCCAGGGGTTGGAGCCGATGCGGTATTCGGTGCGCTGGACGCCGGCGAGGTTATCCGATGCGCTGAACCCAACCGACACCGTGCTGGTGTACCAGCCGTTGCTCCCCAGCGTGCCGGTGATGGTGTAGGTGGTCGTGGGCGGCGTGGCATCATACTTGAAGGCGCGCAGGAGGACATTGCGCGTGCCGTGATCCACGTTGCCGGCGCGGTCCTTCAACCACAGATAAATATGGTGTTCCCCTTCCGCCGGCACCAGGATATTGGTAATCGTGTTCGTGGTAGTGACCCAGGTGCCGTCGGTGGGGGCGGTCGGCTCGGCGTTCAGCTTGTAATACGCGCCGGCGATGCCCGATACATCGCTGGGATTGGTCCAGGTAATGCCGAAATAGGGCGAACTGCTCCAGCCGGCCGGGCTGGGGGTCAGGTTGGTGGGCGCGCCCGGGCGAACGGTGTCCAGGTACAGCGTGGTCGAGGAGCGCTGAGAGGAGAGCACGTTGCCGGCGGTGTCCTTCAGCCAGACGTAGACTGCATGCGCGCCGTCACCCGACACGCTGATGTTCGAGATGGACTGTATGTTGGCCCCGGTCACCAGTATGCCGTCGTCCGCATAGCCGGGCGGCGTGTCCAGCTTGTAATAAGCGCCGACGATGCCCGACAGGTCCACAGGGTTGGTCCAGGAGAGGCTGAACTGGTTGATGTTGGTCCAGGTGATGGGATTGGCGGTCAGGTCTATCGGGGCCGCCGGCGCGGTGCGGTCAATGTAAAACGGCCCCAGGTGCGCCGCGCTGGCGGACCAGTTGCCGGCCAGGTCGCGGGCGCGGACATGCACGTAGTGATTGTCCCCGTCGGCGAGCGCCGGACTCATGGCCTGCTGTTGGGTGGTGGTCGTGATGGGCGCCGGCAGGGTGCCCGGCGACTGATCCCAGGCCACCGCATAGCCGGCGATGCCGCTGGTGGGGTCGCTCGCCCCCGACCAATTGACCTGGACGTAGTTATCCTGCGACCAGGCCGCCGGGATATGGGTGGTGGAGGTGATGGCGCTGGGAGCGCTGGGCAGGTCCTGGTCCAGGTACAGCGTCGTCGAGGCGCGCGCGTTGTGATTGGCGTTGCCGGCGCTGTCCCGTAACCAGATATAGATCGGGTGGGCGCCGTTGCCGCTGACGACCAGGTGGCTGAGGCTGGAAATGCCGGCGCCTTCCACCAGCGTGCCATCGCCGGCGGAATTGGGCGGAGTGGCAAGCTTGTAATAGACGCCGGCAATGCCCGAGGTATCGGCTGGGTTGGTCCAGGTCAGCGTGAAGCTGTTGGTGGGGCTCCAGCCGGCGGGGGAACCCGTCAGCCCGGACGGCGCGGCCGGCGGCTGGCTGTCCACTTTCACCACGAAAACCGGGCTGGTATCGGGGTCGTCGTTAAAATCCAGAATCCGAAACTGGATGAGGTTGGCCGTGCCCGACTCGATGAAAGTGATACCGGTGACGGTGATGTATTTGGTGGTATCGGTATCCCCGCTGATGGAGAGGCCGCTACTGCCCCAACTGCTCCAGCTCGAACCGCCGTTGGTGGAATAGCGGTAGACGGCGGTAGCTTCCTGCAGGCCCAGGCTGTCCGTGACGGTTACACTGCAGGTCGGCGAGGTAGTGGTGACCCAGCCGGCCGGCTGGAAGCCACCCCAGGTGCTGGTAGCATCGGACAGGGGGGTCTGAGAAGGGGTTCGCGCTTGGGCTAGGGAGGGGCCGGCCCAGATGAAGAGAACCGCCAGCAGGGCCAGAAAGGCGGTGGTACCCAGTGCACTGGCGAGTAACCCGCTTGCTAGTCGAATGCGCTTCATAGCTCTTTTCCGCCTCGCTTGGGTAGCTGGCGGCGGGGCGTTATGCTTTCTCGAAGCGGTAGCCCACGCCGCGCACAGTGATTAGGCGTCGGGGATGCCGGCGGTCGTCCTCGATCTTAGCGCGCAGACGCCCGATATAGACCGCAATCTGATTCGCATCGCCCGGGTAATCGTACCCCCACACATAATTGAGCAGTTTATCATGGCTGACGGTGCGGCCGGCATGGCTCATCAGGGCGTGCAGGAGTTTGAACTCGATGGGGGTCAGCACGACCGTTTCGCCGTTGGGCAGGGTAGCGGTATGGTTGATCAAATCCAGGGCAATCCCGCCCACCTCCAGGTTTTCGAGTACCGGCTGGGAGAACGCCGCGGCGCGCCGCAGGAGCGCCTTAATGCGCGCCAGGAGCTCGCTGGGTTCAAAGGGTTTGGCCAGATAATCATCGGCTCCCAGCTCCAACCCCAGGACGCGGTCGCTGGTTTCCCCTTTGGCCGAGAGGATGATGATGGGGACATTACGGCTCTGGCGCACCCGCCGGCAGACCTCCAACCCGTCTATATGGGGCATCATCACATCCAGCACCAGGAGGTCCGGCTCTTCCTCGTCAATAAGGCGCAGAGCCTGCCGGCCATCCTCCGCCGTCAGCACCTGATATCCCTCTTCCCGCAGGAGGAAGGCGGTCATCTTCAGGCTGGGCGGGTCATCATCCACGATCAGGATGCGGGCACTCATTTTCCCAACCTCTTGCGTGTGTGCTTCTGCTGTACCGTGAACATGCATATTATACCCCAGCACTTCCCCCATTCCAAACAGCCTGCTACGGGTATCGGGCCGCCGGCCCGGTGCAGGTCGAAGCAGGAGGCGGGGTAGGGACATCTTCGCAATCCTTTTCCGTGATCAGCGCACCGGTGTAGCGGTCGGCTCCGAGGCTGGCACCAGCGTCGCCACGAACGTCGGCCCCGGCTCGGCGGTCTGCGCCGGCGTCGGGGTGGGCGGCGGCTCAGTCGCGGTCGGCGTTGGGGCCGGTGTCGAGGTTGGCGGCGGCTGGGTGGGCGCCGGCGGGGGTGGCGGCGGCAGTGTCGGCGTCGGAGAAGGCGGTTCAGGCGTCGGTGTCGGCATCGGCGTGAAGGTTGGCGTCGGCACCACCGGGGTAAGGGCTGCGGCCGGCGGGGTTGACACCGGCGTTATCACCACCGGAGAGGGGGTGGGTGAGGGCGAAGGGGTAACTGGCACAGCAGTTTCCCGAACCGCCATCATAGTTGCTGTTGGACTAGGGGGAAGGGCCGGCGGCGGGGTAGGTGATTCAGCGGCCGGCGGCGTCGGCGAAAGCCGCGCCGGCACGGGCGTGGAAGTTGGTACCGGGGCGCTCACCAGGCCGGCGATCTGAGTAGCGGCCGGCCCAGGCGAGGAAGCTGGGAACGTCTGCCAGCGAATCCCGTACTGCCAAACGCCGGCCGCCAAGAGCACCAGGGCCACAATGGCTCCCATCGCCCAGGCACTCCAGCGCCAGGGAATGGGGAATGACCATGCCGGCCTTGCCGGCGCTTCTGCGGCGCGCGCCAGCACCTCCGCCCGTATGCACCGGCGCACCTCTGGGCGCGGCGGTGGGACGTGCCGCAGGACGCGCAGGGCAAGAACGGTCTGCAGGGAAGCGCGCAACTCCTGCGCCTCCGCCGGCGGTAAGCCGGCCAGGCATTCCTCTATGGATTCGCCAGCTTCTATTCTGGCGAGGAGTTCATCCAGAATCTCGTACCTTTGATCCTTCATCAGGACTGCTCCTGGCCCACCTGGGCCATGCAGAAGGGGGCAGGGTTTTCTCCAACTGCCGGCGCAGGGCGGCCAGCGCCCGATGCTGAAGCGATTTCACGGCCCCCTCTGGTTTCCCCAGGATCAGCCCGACCTCCGCGTTGGAAAGGCCCTCTACGAACTTCAGGATGATGACCTGCTGTTGGTCCGGTGTCAGCCGGCGGAGCGCTTGCCGTACCACCGCTTGCATCTGCTCCTGCTCCACATGCTCCAGCGGGTCATCCGGCACTGCCACCAGCCAGTCCTCCATGGACTGGGTGGGCTGCCTTGGTGTTGCGGCGAAAATGGTCTACGACCAGGTTATGGGCAACCCGGTACAGCCAGGCCCCCAGATGCAGGTTCGGCCCGCGTTGAAGCTTGAGCGTTTCGACCAGGCGCAGGAACACCTCGCCGGCCAGGTCCTCTGCCAGGCTCATCTGACCGGTCCGGCGGTAAATATAAGCGTAGATGCGCTCATAGTACCGGTCGAAAATGCTCGCTAGAGCTTCCTGGTCGCCGCACTGCGCCAGCTCCAGCAAACGGCGTTCCTCGACGCCCTGTGCATCATCCTGCATGAACATAGACGAGGGAACGGGCCTTCCGGATATGGTCTATCTTCATTGTACCACACCTGACAGCCGGCTCACCAGGTGACTTCCGTCCGACCCCGGGGACGACGCATGGACCCTTCCAGCTTGGCCGGCCGCCGCCGGCCGTGGTACAATAGCCGCCGCGACATTACCAGGATAGAGGGCGAACCGGATGGTATCGGAGCATATGCGCCTGGGTCGGGAGTTCTACCAGCGAGATACGCTGACGGTGGCAAAGGAGCTGTTGGGCCAGCGCCTGGTGCGCATGATGGATGACGGTCAGCGGCTCGCCGGCATCATCGTGGAGACGGAAGCTTATATCGGTGAGGATGACCAGGCATGCCATGCTTCCCACGGCCGCACACCGCGCAACACCGTCATGTATGGGCCGGCCGGCCTCGCTTACATTTACTTCATTTACGGCATGTACTACTGCCTGAATGTGGTCACGGAACAGGAAGGTTTCCCGGCGGCGGTTCTCATTCGCGCCATCGAACCCACGGAAGGCATCGCCCGCATGCAGGCTCATCGGCAGGGCCGACCCCTGCATGAACTGACCAATGGTCCCGGCAAATTATGCCAGGCGCTGGCCATTGACCGCTCCCTGAACGGATGCGACCTGTGCACCAGCCCTTGGCTGTTTATTGAGCTGGCCCGGCAGGACGAGCCGCTGATAGCGGCCAGCCGGCGCGTCGGGGTGCGCGGCGATACCCTGGCTCGCGAACGCCCCTGGCGGTTCTTCCTCCTGCATAACCCCTTTGTCTCGCACCAGGGGCGCGCCCCGGGATAAGCCTCACTCCCCCATGAGCTGGATCACCAGCTCCCGCCGGCGCGAACGGTTGTCAAAATCCACCAGCACGATCTGCTGCCAGGTTCCCAGCATCAGCCGGCCGTCCTCCACCGGCACCGTCAGCGATGGCCCCAGCAGGGACGCCCGCACATGCGAGAAACCGTTGCCATCGCCCCAGCGGCGATCGTGATGGTACGGACGGCCGCTGGGGGCCATGCGCTCAAAAGCTTCCTGCAGGTCGCGCACCAGACCGTCCTCATATTCGACGGTGGTGACGCCGGCGGTGGAGCCGGCCACAAAGACCGTGACGATGCCGCTGCGCAGGCCGGCGCACTGGACCGCTTCCGCTACTTCCCTGGTGATGTCCACGATATCCGCAAAGCCGGCGGTCTGCACGCGAATACGCTCCGTCCGCACCATGGGACTGCCGCCCTCCTGCGCTCCAGCGTCTACGGCCTCACCGCAATTTGAAAATTCAGCGGCACCACCTGGATCCAGGTGTTGCCCGGCTTAAGCGGGAAGGGACTGCCGCTGGCATCCAGAAAGCGGATCATGTCCTCGCGATGCGGCCGCGACCAGGTCAGCTCGTACATCTGGCCGTCGCGGAAGAGCTGGGCGCGCCCCTGCCCCCAAATCTGAATCTCGATGGAGTAATAGGGCTTGGGACCGGTGCTGTCCTCGACGATGTCGGTCTCCACGTGGTTGACATACAGCACCAGGACATTGCGGGCCGTCAACTGCTGGCCCGTCACCTCATCCACGTGCGGTTCGCCCAGGATGTAGCGCAGGTAGGCCTCGCGCTTGGGGTCATAGCGGTATTCGGCTGAGGCGATATTGGGGCGGTAGACGATGTCCAGTTCACGCGCCGGCGTGCCGCCGGCCGGCGGCTGTACCGAGAAAACCCATCCATCCAGGTTCTGCCGCTGATTGATGCCCCGCTCTGCCGCCAGCTTCCAGAGGGTCGGCGTGTCGGTGAACAGGGTGTGCTCGAACGCCTTGCCCTCCTGCGGGATGCGCCGGAATCCCGGGTCATTGAAGCCCGGGTCCGGGGAGAAGACCCGATCTGCGAAGTCCGAAGCCTTGATCTTCAGCTTGACCCCGCCGCTCGCCCCGGAGAAAGCAAACAGCGACTTGAACATGGCGGGAATCTCCAGGTCAATGAGGCGCGCACTGCGCACCGACCCCACCTTGTCGGCGTCCTGGCACAGGTAAATGGCGGTGAAGCGCGTCAGGTCAGCCTCGGCCACATGTTCGAAGACCACATCGGCCTTGTCCAGGCCGGCCTGCGGCCGCACGATGGACGGGGCGTTGGAAACCTTGATGGCTAGCGGCCGGCGCTCCAGCCGGCTCAGGTCGGTCACCACTTCCCCCGTCAAGGGACAGATGGCGTTATCCAGCGATGGGACAATCAGCTCGACCGGCGGTGTCCCCCCATCCCCGGGCGCGGGGACCGTAGGTGAGGAAGACGCCGGCGAAGGCATGGGTGTCTCGGTTGGTTGAGAGGTGGGAAGAGGCGTATGGGTCGGAAGTGGGGTATTCGTACTGACCGCTTTCGGCGTTTTGGTGGGAGTAGGAGTGGCCTTGACGCCGGTGCCACAGCCGCCGAGGACCATGCTGGCGATGAGAAGCAGAGCCGCAATAAGAAGGGGTGTCTGCCAGCCGGCGGATCGCTTTTGCCGTTCGTTCATACCTGCCATCCCTCCTGGATCACATGGCGAGACCTTTCGCGGTTGAGCGCAAACCCGCTCGGTACCGTGCATTATATCACAGGACGGCCGGCCTTCCAATTGGGCCGGCCGTCGGCAGAGCTTACGCCCGGATGGCTTCCCCCGCGCAAGCTTTCCACTGCTCCGCGAAGCGCTCCAACTGCGCCAACTGCACCGGGGTAGGTTTGATGAAGGGCCGTACTGCCCGCAGGCGTCCCCAGGCCTCCGCCGGCGTCAGCCCCGTGCTCACGAGGTAGGCCGCCGCCATGGTAGCGGCGCGCCCCACGCCGGCGCCGCAGTGCACGTATACCCTGCCGCCCTCGGCGATGACATCAGCCATAAAGCGCACGCCGGCCTCAAGCTGTTCGAGCGTAGGAGCGGCATCATCCTCCACCGGCAGATGGAGATAGCGCGGCGGCGCGATGCCGGCGGCCTGGTCATCGAACTCGACGCGCATATTGACCACCGCGGTGATGCCCCAGCCGGCCATTACGGACCAGCCTCGCCGGCGGTACTGCCCACCCACGAACAGCTCCGGGGTGATCTGGCTCAGCCGGCGGATATTGGCGCCGCGCACGGCGCGCACTGCATGGTCCAGCGCCCATAACAGCGTCACCCGAATGCCCTGGGCCCGCAGACGATAGGCCAGGATGCGCAGACCTTTGGCGATCTTCCCCAGCATCGTTCTCTCCACACGCAGAGTCCTGATAGGACGTCATTGTACCATCCAGCCGCCCGCCGGCCAAATAACGGGGGGCCGGTGGCTGTCGCACCATCATTTTTAACCTTCGCATTTTACATCGGAGGCTTGATTCCCGTAGCCGAAAATGCTAAAATGAAGGTACAACGCGGTGCGGTGGTAAAGTATGGACCATCTGGATCGAGACATGGATCCCCAGAGGAAGTGCTGGGCATGGGTCATCCCGCTGGTGCTGGCCGCCGGCGAGTGCGGCCTGCGCGTGCGGCACCGGCGTTCGGCCGTGCAGGACGACGGACTGCTGAGGCCGGAGACGCGCCGGCTCCTTCCCAACCCGGAGCTCTGGCGCAGACGGCGCGTGGTGGTGCTGGGCGATTCCATCGTCCACGGCATGGAACTCCCCGAGGAGCAGACCTTCCCGTATCTGGTACAGCATCATCTGCGGGCATATGCCAACTGCCAGGACGTGGTGGTGATCAACGCCGGCATCCCCGGCAACACCTCCCTGCACGGGCTTCAGCGCCTTCAGCGGGATGTCATCCGCTTCCGGCCGCACATCACGCTGATATCCTTCGGGTTGAACGATGCCAACCTGCGCCGCCGGCCGCAGGACATCTGGCTCGAAAAGGAGCTTCTGCCGCGCGGCGTGGGACGCTTCCTGCGCGGCTCGCATATCTACCGCACCGCCTGCTGTCGCCTGCGCCGGCTGGCACAGAGCATTCGCCGCCGCCCACCGTTCGATTGGGATTCCCCGCCGGAGCCAGCCCCGCGCGTGTCTCCGCCGGCCTTCCGCGCCGCGCTGACGGCCATGGTGCGCCGCATTCAGCGCGCCACCGCTAGTCAGGTCTTCCTGCTGACCACCCACCCGGTGCGGCCGACATTCCTGGAAGACGAGGGCTGGCGCCAGAAGCAGGAAGCCATGTTGCGCCACTACAACGCCATTGTGCGCAGTGTGGCCGGCCAGACCGGTGTTGGGCTGATTGACATCGAGCAAAAGCTTCGGCTTATCCGCTGGGAGAATCTCCTGGATACGGACGGCGTGCATCTGACCGCCCAGGGGCAGGCGGTGCTGGCAGATATGATTACGGACGCGCTCATTACCACGGGTGCCATTGATTCATGTTTGTTGGGTATACCGATGTAGGTGTGCAATGGCAGGGCAGAGATCGCGGTGGCCTTCTCGCCGGCTGATCGGGGCCCTGATCGCGGCTTGTCTGACCGTCGCGGTGCTGGCCTGGCTGGTCTGGAGGGCATACCCGCGAGCCGCACCGCCGACCGAGACAACCACTGCGCCGGCGGCTGACCACTACGCGGAAGCGAGAGCGAATATGGTCAAATTCCAGCTCATGGGACGCGACATCACGGACAAGGATGTGCTGGCCGCCATGGAGCGCGTGCCGCGCCATGAGTTCGTCCCGGAGGAATACCGCAGTCAGGCGTATGCCGACCACCCGCTCCCCATCGGTTACGGCCAGACCATCTCCCAGCCCTATATCGTGGCGCTGATGACCCAGCTCCTGGAGCTCCGCCCGACCGATAAAGTGCTGGAAATCGGCACCGGCTCTGGCTACCAGGCCGCTATCCTCGCCGAGCTGTGCAAGGAAGTCTATACCGTGGAGATCATCAAAGAGCTGGCGGAGCAAGCCGAGAAGCGGCTGAAACGCCTGGGGTATACCAACATTCGGGTCAAGCACGCCGACGGCTACTACGGTTGGGAGGAGCATGCGCCCTTCGACGCCATCATCGTCACCGCCGCCCCTGACCACATCCCGCCGCCGCTCATCGCACAGTTGAAGGACGGCGGGCGCATGGTCATCCCGGTCGGGCCGCCAGGCGGCTATCAGACGCTGTGGCTGGTGAAGAAAGAGGGGGAGAAGATCGTCACCCGCAACATCACCGGGGTCATCTTTGTGCCCCTCACGGGCGGGCATGAGATGGGCGGCCGGTAGCTGTTAATAGGAAATACGCCGGCATCCAGCAGTCATCGGGAGCAGAACATTGAAGCAGTGGTTGACCCGCGCAAGCGGCTGGCTGAACAGCTTTCGCGCCTTCCTGCGGTGGAGCGCGGCGTACTACCGCCTGCTCCTGGCAGACCTGTGCTCGCGCCGGCACAGCACCCGCTCGCCGGCCGCTTCCCCGGCATCATCCGCCAGCGGTTCCCTTCCACCCGCCGCCCCCATACCGCAAAGGAGCGCTCCTATGTCTTCCACAGACGACGACCTGTTCCTGCATGAGCATCTTGTCTTTCATCCAGGGACGGGCAAGCTGGATTTCGTGTTCGAGGGCGAGGCAGTACTGGCAAATTTCGGCGCTTCCCTGACCTATACCATCGCCGGCGCTCGCCGGCACCTCGCCTTCACGCCAGGAAACTTTGCCTATAAGGTGGAGGCGGACGGGCTGGAAGTGAGCCAGGCGGATGAGCATGTCCTGCTGACCTGGCGCGTGCGGCTGGCCGGTAGCGTCGAGATATCGCTGGAAGCCCGTAATCTGTGCACCCTGCCCGTGCAGGTTGAGCGGCTGAACGTGCTGGAGCTGGACGCCGGCGCCGGCGGCCGGCTGAACCTCGGCGCCGCCCCCCGCCGCTGGAGCATCTACCAGAACGGCTGGCAGTCCTGGTCGCCGGCCTTCGCCCGCCGTCTGAGCGGGTCCATCCACACCACCCCAGACAGCGATGCCTACGCCCGCTACCATCTTCCGCACGGAAACCCCGACGCCGGCGGAGAAATCAGCAGTGAATGGTTCAGCGTGCTCAGCGCTCGCGGCGGCCGGCGCCCCCGCGGCGCCAGCGCCCTGCTCCTCGGTTTCGTGACTGCGGCCGACCAGCTCGCCGAGATCCGCTTGCGCGCCGATGCCGATGCCTTCCACGCCCTGCGGGCCTTCTGCCACACCGATAATATCCCTTTGGAGCCGGGCGAGAGCTTGCAGTCGGAGCGCCTCCTCATCGCCGCCGGCCGCGAGCCGCTCCCCCTGCTGGAGAGCTACACCGAGCGCCTGGGAGAGCTGATGGGGGCGCGCCAGCCGGCCCGCATCCCCACCGGCTGGTGCACCTGGTACTACTTCTTCGGCGAGAACACCCAGCAGGACGTGCTGGACAACCTGGCCGAGCTGACGCGCGAGAACCTGCCGCTGGACTATGTCCTCATTGATGACGGCTATCAGCGCGCCATCGGCGATTGGCTCACACCGCACCCGGAGCGCTTCAGCGACATGGCCGGCCTGGCGCGCGCCATCCGCGAACAGGGCCGGCGCGCCGGCATCTGGCTGGCGCCTTTCGGCCTGGAGCCGGAATCTGTGACGTTCCAGGAGCACCCCGATTGGGTCGTGCGGGATGAGCAGGGCCAGCCGGTCATCGCCTGGCAGCACTTCGGCCGGGACATCTATGCCTTGGACCTGAGCCGGCCGGAAGCCCTGGAGTGGCTCGCTTCCGTCTTCCGCACCATGCGCCAGGAATGGGGGGTCGAGCTGTTCAAGGTTGATTTTCTCTTCGCCGGCTGTGCGCCCGGCCGGCGGTATGACCCGCGCCTCACCCGCGCCCAGCTCCTGCGGCGCGGCCTGACGGCCATCCGCCAGGCCATCGGGGATGATGCCTTCCTGCTGGCCTGCGGCGCGCCGCTGGGCCCCTGCATTGGTTTGGCTGACGGCATGCGGGTGGGACCGGACGTGGCCGCCAACTGGCATCCCTTCTGGCCGGACCTCTCCATGCCGGCGGCGGAGAACGCCCTGCGCAACAGCATCACCCGCTACTTCACCCACGGCCGGCTGTGGCTCAACGACCCCGACTGCGTCCTACTGCGCGACCGGGACGATCAGTCCGACCTGGCGCTGGGAGAAATCCGCACCCTGGCCAGCGTGGTGGCCCTGCTGGGCGGGCTGACCATATCCAGCGATAACCTGCCGACCCTGCGCAAGGGCCGGCTGAAATATCTCCAGCAGATACTGCCGCCTACCGGCGTCTCCGCCGTGCCCCTGGACCTCTTCGAGCATGAGCTTCCCCAGTGCCTGGCCCTGCCGGTGCGCCGGCCCTGGGGAGAATGGCTCGTGGTGGCGGTCATCAACTGGGAGGACCGCATCCAGACCACCGAGGTTGACCTGCAGGCCATGGGACTGCCAGCCGGCGATTATCACGTCTTCCATTACTGGCCGCGCCGCTATATGGGCGTCAGCCAGGGGACCCTGACCCTGGAGCGCCACTTGCCCCACGAGACGGTCGTCCTGCTCTTCAAGCCGGTCTCGGATGAGCCGGATCTCCTGACCACTACTTTCCACGTCGCCCAGACGCTGAGTGAGGTCGCAGAGGTGGAGCGGACGCGGGGGGAGGACGGCCGCCGGCGCCTGACGGTGCACCTCGAGCGGCCTGGCGCACAGTTCGGCGAGGTGTGGTTCACCTTCCCGCCGGCGCTCAAGATCGCCGGCGCGCGCGTCAACGGCCGCAAGCGCCAGGTCTCCCTCGACAGCGTCGGCGTCGCGCATCTGGGCCTCACGCTGAGCGGGCGGGCGCGCATTGACATTGAGTTCGAACCCATTGATCCCTAGGGGAACGACGCACAGCCATGAAAGATACAAGTGAGGAGCTGGCGGCGCTGGCCGGCGAGGTGGACCGCCGGCTGATGGAGCATTACGGCGACCCCGGACCGGCGCCGGCCCTGGACCCGGTCTCCCAAATCGTCAACACCATCCTCAGCCAGAACACCAACGACGCCAACCGCGACCACGCGTACCGGCGCCTGCGGGAGCGCTTCCCGACCTGGGAGCAGGTATGCCAGGCGCCCGTTGAGGCTATCGAAGAAGCTATCCGGCCGGCCGGCCTGGCCCCCCAGCGCGCCCCGCGCATCAAAGCCGCCCTACAGCATATTTACGCACAGCGGGGGAACCTGGAGTTGGATTTCCTGCGCCAAATGCCCGTGGAGGAGGCGCGGCGCTGGCTGATGGGCATCCATGGGGTAGGGCCTAAGACCGCTTCCATCGTCCTGCTCTTTTCCCTGGGCATGCCGGCCTTTCCGGTGGACACGCATGTCCATCGAGTGACGCGCCGGTTGGGGCTGGCGCCGGCGCGCGCCGCGGCGGAGAAGGTGCAAGATATCGTGGAGAAGCTGATACCGCCGGCGCGCTATTATCCTTTCCACATCAACCTGATACGGCACGGCCGGCGGATATGCACCGCCCGCCGGCCGCACTGCGAGGCATGCTTCCTGCGCGATATCTGCGCCGATTACCTGGCGAGGAACAGCGCCGCCAGTGCGGCCAGCGAGAGGTAAGGCGCATAGGCCATGTAGCTCTTGCGCGCGGCCCGGCGGGTGATAAGCAGGACGATGGCCACCAGGCCGGCCAGTATCATGCCGGCGCACAACACCAGCAGGACATCCGGGAACCCCGCCATCAGTCCGATGACGCCGGCCAGCTTCACGTCGCCGGCGCCCAGCTTCCCCCGGCTGATCAGCGCCAGCAGGAGGAAAAACCCGAAGCCGACTATCCCACCTATCAGCGTCTCCAGCGGCGCCGGCCTCCCCGGCAGGAAGCTGAACAAGAGCGCCAGCACCACCGCCGGCAGGAGCATCACGTTCAGCACGCGCCGGTGCTCCAGGTCAATCACCAGCACGGTCAGCAGGAAAGCCGCATAGAGCCAGGAGACCAGCAGGTGCGGCCAGTCGGCGCCCCAGCGGTACTGCAGGCCGGCAAATGCCAGGATGCAGGCGAGCTCCAGCAGGGGCGTCCGGACGGGACGTCGTTCGCCGCACCCGGGACATATCCCATTGCGAAAGGGGTACCATGCCAGCGTCAAATAATGCGGGAGATGGGGCAGTCGTGCCGCCGGCGCCGTGTCCGGCATGCCCCGGCGGGGGAGCGCATCCGCCGCCCAGTTCGCCAGGCCGCCGGCGGCCCAGCCGGCCAGGATGCTCAGCGCGTATCGAAGGAAAACCGCCCAACTGCTGGTCATATGTCCCTCCTTAATTTCAGGACATCCCATCCCCAGCCTTTTTCAACACCCCGCCCGCTAGCAGGCTACCCTTTGCGCCGGCGCTCCCACAGGGCCAGCACGGCGATCAGGTACGTCTGCGGGGTCATGTCCAGCGGCTGGACCTCCGCCAGGGAAAAGCCGGCCTCCTGCAGGAAACGCGCGTCATGCGCCAACGCCGCCACGTCCGCCGCGTAATAGACCAGCCGGCGCGGCGCCAGCCGGCCCAGCTTCTCCGCCACTGCCCGGTCAATCCCCTCATGCGGCGGCGTCAAGACCGCCAGGTCCACCGGCCCTTCTACCTCTTCCAGCCCCTCCGCCAGGGTGCCGTAGATGACGCCGGCCGGGGCCTCGCCGGCGTTGACCACGAAATCGTTGACCGCCCAGGGGTTGTCCTCCACCGCCACTACGCCGGCAACATCCTCCACAAAGGAAAGGCTGAACAGCCCCACGCCACAGCCTGCGTCCAGCAGGATATCCTCGGGTTCTGGGGAGAGGTAATCATAGGCGAGGTCCAGCATGTGCTCCGCCATGTCGGAGTTGGGCGGGAAGGGGCTGAGGGCGGAGATGCGGAAGCGCCGGCCGGCGATCTCCTCCGTGATCCACGGAGAGCCGATGAGCGCCCGCACCTCCTTCCCCTCGTCCAGCGCGCAGGCGATGGGCAGGTCGGTGGACAGGTGCGGCACCCAGCCCTCTTCTGTCTCGAAAACAATGAGCTGGTCGCCGGTGCGCGTGCCAGCGCGCAGGGTGAGCCGGCGGAGCTTCTCCGCCTCAATGTCCACCACTTCGTAGATTTCCCGGAGCAGGGGATGGAACAGCTTGCAGTCCTCGATAGGCACGATGCCAGTGTGAAAGCTGGTGCGGATGCCCAATCCCCCCTCCGGGGTCGGGAATAACTGCGCGGAATTGCGGTAGTCCCAGGGGTCCTCCATGCGCACCACCGGCTCCACCCGCACGCCGCGCAGATGCGCCAGCCGCGCGAGCTGGTCCTGTACGATGCGGCGCTTCTCCGCGACCTGCTTCTCATAGGCGATATGCTGGAGCTGACAGCCGCTACAGCGCGGGTAATAGGGACAGGGAGGCTCCACTCGATGGGGCGAGGGTTTCAGGATTTCCAGGATGTGCGCCCGCGCCCAGGAATCATGGTCCTCGGTGATGCTCACTCGCACACGGTCGCCGGGTGCGCCGTAGGGGACAAAGAGCACGCGGCCGGCGGCCCGCCCCATGGCCAGACCGCCGTGTGCCAGGCCCTCCAGCTCGACGATAATCTCATCTTCCGCCGGCGAATGCTCCTTCTGCGGTGCACGCCCTCGCTTGCCCATCGTTCTCCCCTCCTGGCCCACAGACTGCTTGGCGTTGAAATCGCGGCAACCAATGCACAGCCTGCCTGTGCAGGCCAACTCCCGGGTGACAGCCACCTTGTAACAAAAGGCCCTTGCCGGGAGTATGGCAAGGGCCTGGGATCGTCACCCCAGCACGGTTTACTTTACGCCCAGCCGCGCAGGCGCACCGCTTCCGCCACGCGCGCCACAGCCACCAGGTAGGCGCCCATGCGGTTGTTCACTTTGTGCTTCTGCGCCATCTCGTGGACGGCATGGAAGGCGGCTGTCATCTTCTGGTCCAGCCGCTGATGCACCTCTTCCAGCGGCCAGTAGAAGTTGTAGGCATTCTGCACCTGCTCGAAGTACGAGACGGTAACACCGCCGGCGTTGCAGAGGAAATCAGGGATGACGTACACGCCGTTGCGGAACAGGATATCGTCCGCCTCAGGCGTCGTCGGGCCGTTGGCCAGCTCCGCCACGATGCGTGCCTTGATGTTGCCGGCGTTCTTCTCGGTGATAACGCCTTCCAGAGCGGCCGGCACCAGGATATCCACATCCAGCTCCAGCAGTTCCTCGTTGGTGATACTGCGGGTGCCGGGGAACCCCACCACAGAGCCTGTCTCGTCCTTGAAGGCCGCGACCTGGGCCGGGTCCAGCCCTTCGGGGTTGAAGATGCCGCCCTTGGAGTCGGAGACCGCCACGACCTTGACGCCCAGGATTTCTGCGGCCAGCTTATGAGCGAAGGAGCCGGCGTTGCCGTAGCCCTGGATAGCCATGGTGGCGCCTCTTACATTCATCCCCAACACTTTGGCGGCCTCACGCATGCAGTAGATGCCGCCGCGTGCTGTAGCATCCCCGCGGCCGGCGGACCCACCCAGGGGCAGAGGCTTACCCGTGATGACGCCCGGCAGATGCGCGGCGTTGATGGTCTCGAACTCGTCCATCATCCAGGCCATAATCTGGGGATTGGTGTACACGTCAGGCGCCGGCACGTCCTTGTCAGGGCCCAAGATGCGGGCCACCTGACGGATGTAGCCGCGGCTCAGGCGCTCCAGCTCACCGGGGGACATTTCCTTCGGATTACAGATAATGCCGCCCTTACCGCCGCCCAATGGGATATCCACCACAGCGGTCTTCCAGGTCATCCAGGCCGCCAGGGCGCGCACGGTGTCAATGGTCTCTTCAGGATGGAAGCGGATGCCGCCCTTGGCCGGCCCGCGCGCGTCGTTGTACTGCACGCGGAAGCCCTTGAACACCCTGACCGTGCCATCATCCATGCGCACCGGGATGGTGACGTGCAGTTCGCGCATGGGTTCGCGCAGAAGGGCATGCACCCCGGGGTCCAGGCGGAGAATCTGTGCGGCCATGTCCAACTGGCGCTGAGCGACTTCAAATGGGTTCGGTTTCTCTGGCATAGCGGGTCTCCTTTTCCTGAAAATAATGGGTTTTGCGTCATCGCAGTATACTGTATTCAGATTGCATCACTGCACACACAGCACCGCCCGTTCCTCTTTACGCAAGAGAACGGACGGCAGAGTTGGCGGCTGTCTCGGAAAGAGCACGAGTCAGGCGCCCTTGCCTGCCCGGAAAATTATACCATGTCAGGAGAAAGAATCCAAATTATTCCCCTCTTAGTGAACGACGGAGCAATTCGCCGGCGAGCTGGGGGTTGGCCTTGCCGCGCGTAGCACGCATCACCTGACCGAGCAAGAAGCTCAGCACCTGCTCCTTGCCCTTCAGGTACTGCTGTACCGGCTCCGGGTTCTGCTCGATGACCTGCTGGACCACGCGCAGGAGCTCATCCGCATCGGAAATCTGGGCCAGGCCCTTCTCCTGGACGATGTCCTGGGGCCGCCGGCCGGTGTGGAACATCTCGTCGAAGACCATCTTGGCGGTATTCAGATTGATGGTGTTGGCATCCACCATCTTCAGCAGTTCCGCCAAGTGTGCCGGCGCGATCTTCACCTGGCTCATCGGCAGTTCGGTAGCCTTCAGCAGGCGGAACAGCTCCCCGCTGATCCAATGACACACCTTGACGGGGTCACCGTAGGCCTTCACGCAGGCCTCGTAGTAATCGGCGATTTCCCGTTCGGCCACCAGCACCGCCGCATCCTTCGGGTCCAGGCCGTACTCGCGCACAAAGCGCTCCTGCTTGGCGTCGGGCAGTTCGACAAGCCGAGAGCGAATCTCCTCCAGCCACTCCCGCGAGATGTACAGCGGCGGCAGGTCCGGCTCCGGGAAGTAGCGGTAATCGTGCGCCTCTTCCTTGCTCCGCTGGACGAAGGTCACGTTGCGCTGTTCGTCCCAGCCGACAGTGACCTGGCGGACGCGCTCGCCGCGCTCCAGAAGCTCGGTCTGGCGGGCGATCTCGTATTCCAGCGCCAGTTTGACCGAGCGGAAGGAGTTGAGGTTTTTGATCTCGACCTTCGTGCCCCATTCTTGGGAGCCGGCCGGCCGCAGGGAGATGTTGGCCTCACAGCGCATGGCTCCCTCTTCCATGTTGCCGGTGCAGACGCCGAGATAGCGCAGGATTTGCTGGAGCTTGATGAGGTACTGGCGCGCTTCCTCGGGGGTGCGCATATCCGGCCGGCTGACAATCTCCATCAGCGGCACGCCGGAGCGGTTCACGTCAATCAGGCTGTACTCGCCGACATGGGTCAGCTTAGCGGTGTCCTCCTCCAGGTGCACGCGAATAATGCCGATGCGCTTCGCAACGCCGTCCACCTCAATGTTCAGCCAGCCGTCGTAACACAGCGGCTCTTCGTACTGGGAAATCTGGTAACCCTTCATCAGGTCGGGATAGGGATAGTTCTTGCGGGCGAAGCGCGAGAACTCGGCGATCTTGCAGTGGAGCGCCAGGCCGGTCATGATGGTGTATTCGACGGCACGCTTGTTGATGACCGGCAGGACGCCCGGCATGCCCAGGCAGACCGGGCAGACATGGGTGTTAGGCGGCGCGGCGGCATAATCGGCACTGCACCCACAGAACATCTTGGAACGGGTGAGCAGTTGGGCATGTACTTCCAGTCCAATGATGGCTTCGTACTCCAAAACCGTCCCTCCGTAACGCTTCCAGTGGGTTCGCCGGCGCTATGCCTCCCGATGACGCTGGACAAAGCGCGCCATGCGGTTCAGCGCCTCTTCGATATTTTCCAGCGACGAGGCATACGAACAGCGCACAAAGCCTTCCCCGCACTCGCCGAAGGCGCTCCCCGGCACCACCGCCACCCGTTCTTCCATCAGCAGGCGTTCGGAGAACTCCATAGAACTGAGGCCGGTAACCTGGATGGAAGGAAAGGCGTAGAACGCGCCCTTCGGTTCGAAGCAGGAGAGGCCGAGGTTGTTCAGGCCGGCCACAATGAGGCGGCGCCGGCGGTCGTACATTTCGCGCATGTACTGCACGTCCGCTTCGCCGTACTTGAGGGCGCGCAGGGCGGCGATCTGCGCCACGGTTGGCGCCGACATGATGGTGTACTGGTGAATCTTGAGCATGGGGGCGATGAGTTCGGCCGGGCCGGCGGCATAGCCCACGCGCCAGCCCGTCATAGCATAGGCCTTGGACATGCCTTGGAGCACGATGGTGCGCTCCCGCATGCCCGGCAGGGAAGCGAAGCAGATATGCTCCACGCCGTAGACCAGCCGGTCGTAAATCTCGTCGGAGATGACCACCAGGTCATAGCGTTCGGCCAGTCTGGCGATGGCCATCAACCGCTCCCGGCTCATCACTGCGCCGGTGGGGTTATTGGGATAGCCCAGCAGGAGCGCTTTGGTGCGCGGGGTGATAGCCCGTTCGATTTCCTCCGCCGTGACTTCGAAATTGTTCTCCACCCAGGTGGGGATGCGCACCGGCACGCCGCCGGCCAGCACCACCTCCGGCACATAGGCCACGAAGCAGGGCTCCGGCACAATGACCTCTTCGCCGGGGTTCAGCAGGGCGGTCAGGGCCAGATACAGTGCCTCGGAGACGCCCACCGTGACGAAAATTTCCTTGGCCGGGTCGTACTGCACGCCGTACAGGCGCGCGATGTTCTCCGCAATGGCCTCGCGCAGTTCGAAGATGCCGGCGTTGGAGGTGTAATGGGTCTCCCCGCGGCGCAGGGCCTCGACGCCGGCCTCGATGATATGGGCCGGCGTGGTGAAATCAGGTTCGCCAATGCCCAGCGATATGACATCCTGCATGGTCGCCGCAATATCGAAAAAGCGCCGAATGCCAGACGGCGGGATTTCCGCTACACGCTGTGCGATTTTGGATGCGATCATGCTTCTTCCCCTCCCGATATCTCCTCCAGCCATTCCCCAGAGGATGGGCTGGCCAGGGTCCACACATCAGCGATTTCGTCATAGTGCAGGATATGGTGACCTGTAGCGGTCTCGATGCGGAAGGCCGGCCCGGCCGGGGTGCGCCAGCGCGCGATAACGTGGGTAATCTCATGCCGCTGACCTTCAATAATGATCGCGCGCGGCTCCTGCGCATAGGTATAGCCCGAATAACACTCCACCTGCACCGCTCTGGCAGACAGCTCGGGCATGCGGCCTCCTACAAGCTAGGTATCAGGCCGGCGGCAGAGTCCACCTGGGACGAATCCCCCACGTTGAGGCTTTCGAAGCTCCCCCGCACCCGCGCCTCATCCCCGATGAGGGAGCGGGTCAGCATGGCGTTCTCGATGCGCGCGGCCTGATTAATGATGGAATCATTCACCAGCGAGCGGTAGATTTCCCCCTTGTCCGCCAGGCTGACGTACGGCCCGACAATGGAGGATTCCACATGGCAGTGCGCCCCAATATACACGTACGGGCCAATGACCGAGTGCTCGATGCGTGCGGTAGGGTGGACGTAGGCCGGCGGCACCACGATGCAGGAATTGGGCGTCGGCTCCTGATGGATGACCCGCTCCAGCAGATAGCGGTTGGTGTGCAGCACCGCTTCAGGTGTCCCGCAGTCCTCCCACACTTCCACCGGCCAGGCGTTCAGGCGCGCCCCCTGCTCCACCATCAACTGCAGGGCATCCGCCAGGAAATACTCCCCTTTGGTTTGGATGTTGCGGGCAATCAGCTCATCAATGCAGGCGAACAGGTGTTTTGCGTCCTTCAGGTAATATACCCCGATGACCGCCAGGTTGGAGATGGGTTCGCTGGGCTTCTCCACGAAGCGGGTGATGACGCCGTCCTGGATGGTGACCACGCCGAAGCGCCGCGGGTCCTCGACTTCCTTGACGAAAATCACCCCGTCGCTGGTCAACTGCGCCAGGGGCTTCAGGTCGGCCTCAAAGATGGTGTCCACGAAGATGATAAGCACCGGGCCGGCGACGTGCTCTTTCGCCAGCCAGATGGCGTGGGCCTGTCCCTTCAGCTCCTTCTGCTCCACATAGCGCGCCGGAAAATGGTAGTTCTGGGAGACGTACTGCTCGATCTTGTCGCCCAGATAGCCGGTGATGAAGATGATCTCCTCGACGTCCAGCCCCTCGAGCTTGTCCAGGATATGGCCCAGGACCGGCTTGCCGGCCACGTTCACCAGAGGTTTGGGCTTTGTATAGGTATGCGGGCGCAGTCGCGTTCCAAAGCCGGCGAGCGGGATAATGACTTTCACTGCCTCATGACCTCCTTGTCCTCCACCTTTCCATCCAAAGGCGGGCGCAGTTTGTGCCATTCCGTGGCCTGCTCATAGGCATACGCAACGCGCAGGGCGGTGGGTTCCTGAAACGCGCCGGTCAGTATCTGCATGCCGACCGGCATGCCGTCCGCCATGCCGCAAGGCACCACCATGCCGCAAATGCCGGCCAGCGAGGGTGCCAGGGTGAAGATGTCGGTCAGGTACATGCTCAACGGGTCGGCGATCTTCTCGCCAATCTTGAAGGCCACCATCGGGGTGGTCGGTGTCACCAGGGCATCGAACCGCTCAAAGGCCTTATCAAAGTCCTGCTTGATGAGGGTGCGCACCTTCTGCGCCTTCAGGTAATAGGCGTCGTAATAGCCGGCGGAGAGGGCATATGTCCCCAGCATGATGCGCCGCTTGACCTCCGGGCCGAAGCCCTGGCCGCGGGTGTTGCGGTAGCCGTCCCACATGGTCTCGCCGGGGATGGACAGCCCGTACTTGACGCCGTCGTAGCGCGCCAGGTTGGCCGAGGCCTCCGCCGGCGCGATGAGGTAATAGGCCGGCAGGGCATACGACGTGTGCGGCAGGGAGACCTCGTCCACCACTGCGCCCAGTCCCTCCAGCGTGCGGATGGCCTCCCGCAGGGCCTTCTCCACGCCCGGCTGGATGCCCTCGACGAAATATTCCTTCGGGATGCCGATACGCATGCCCCTGATATCTGGCATCAGGGCCTCCTCGTAGTTCGGGACGGGAACATTCACCGAGGTAGAGTCGCGTGGGTCGTAGCCGGCGATGATGCCCAGCACGCTGGCCACGTCCGCCACCTCCCGCCCGAAGGCGCCGATCTGGTCGAGGGAGGAGGCGAAGGCCACCAGCCCATAGCGGGAGACGCGGCCGTAGGTAGGTTTGATGCCGGCCACGCCGCAGAAAGCGGCCGGCTGGCGCACACTGCCGCCGGTGTCGGAACCTAATGCCGCCAGGGCCTCGCCGGCGGCCACCGCCGCGGCGCTCCCGCCGCTGGAACCGCCCGGCACCCGCGTCAGGTCCCAGGGATTGTGGGTGGTAAAGTAGCCGGAGTTCTCCGTGGAGGAGCCCATAGCGAATTCATCGGTGTTGGTCTTGCCCAGCAGGACGGCGCCGGCGGCCCGCAGTTTGGCGATGACCGTGGCATCATAAGGGGGCACGAAACCCTTCAAGATGCGCGAGCCGCAGGTGGTCTCCACACCTTTCGTGCAAATGACATCCTTGATAGCCATGGGGATGCCGAGGAGGGGGGTATCTTCGCCGGCGGCCCGACGGGCATCGGCCGCCTTCGCCTGCTCCAGCGCCAGTTCCGGGGTGACGGTCAGGTAGGCGCGCACCTTTGCGTCCAGCGCCTCGATGCGTTCCAGCACGGCACGCGTCAGCTCCACCGAGGTAATCTCACCCTTGCGCAGAAGGGCGCGGGCTTCACGGATGGTCAGCTCATACAGCGCCAATATTGCTTCCTCCCGCGTTCCGATACGTGGTATGAGGCACCTGCTTCAGGGATGCCGGCCGCTCCATCCCATCATCCTAAGATGGCCTTGACACGGAAGCAGTTATCCTCTACATCGGGGGCATTGGCCAGCACATCTTCGACCGGCAGAGATGGGGTCACTTCGTCGTCGCGCATGACATTGCGCAGGGGGAGCACCGTCGCCGTGGGCGGGATCGCCTCGGTGTCCAACTGCTGGATCATATCGGCATATTCCAGGATGGCGGAGAGCTGGGCGCGGTAACCCTCCTTTTCCTCATCGGTCAGGCCCAACTTGGCCAGTTCCGCGATATGCTCGACCTGCTCCAACGACAGTTTCATCTCGCCCCTCGCCTATCTCAGATTGTGCCATCTGGCCGTAGGCCATTATAACACCATCCGTTGAGTGTGGACAAATTAAGTTTAAGGCCGTGCGCCGGCGGCTTCGCCGGCCGCCGGCTGTGCTATAATGGGAACAGCCGTATATCCCTGACATCAAGGGCGTCAAATGCCAACATGGAACGAGCTAACGGGCATGCGGTTGGGCACTGCAAGCGCAGGATGATTCCCGGCCTGCTGACCATTCTCATCAGCCTCGCCTGGCTGGTGGGCATGGCCCTGTTCCTGGCCGGCTGTCGGCCGGCGAAATCGGCCGCACCGCCTTCCGCGCTGGAACCCTACCGCCCCCTGCTGGCAGTCTGGGAGCCGGAAGAGGTGCGCTACTGGGAAGGCCTGCCCCGCTATACCATCACTGCCACCCTGAACGTCGCTGAGCGCACCCTGCAGGGCAAACTGCACCTGCGCTTCACTAACCGCGAACAGAACCCAATATATGAGCTGTATCTCCGCCTCTACCCCAACCTGCCCCAGTACAACGGGACCATGCGCGTCTCCGGTGTCTGGTCCGCCGGCAGTCCCCTGCCCTTCGAATACGACCGTGCCGATACGGCGTTGAAAATCCCCTGCACGCCGCCCATCCAGCCCGGGCAGTGGGCAGAGCTGGACGCGGCCTTCACCCTCTCGTGGCCGGCCGTGGACGAGGGATGGGTGCTGTTCGGGGAAAGCGCCGGCTTCCTCAGCCTGCCCTACTTTTACCCCACGCTGGCGGTGCACAACGGCCAGGGCTGGCACCTGGACATCCCGCCGGCTTTCGCCGATGCCGGTTTCAGCGAGACCGCCTTCTACGACGTATGGCTCACCCTGCCGACATCCCTCACGCTGGCCGGCACAGGGGTGCAGGTGGAAGAGCAGTTGCAGGAAGGCGGCATTAAGCAGGTGCACTGGCGCGCCGGCCCGGTGCGGGAGTTCGTCATCCTGGGGCATGCCCGCTATCAGGAGCTGACCCGCGAGGCCTGCGGCGCCCGCATCCATTCCTTCTTCCTGCCGGAAGAC
This sequence comes from uncultured Anaerolineae bacterium, assembly GCA_938049385.1. Classification (GTDB taxonomy): domain Bacteria; phylum Chloroflexota; class Anaerolineae; order JACIWP01; family JACIWP01; genus JACIWP01. The sequence continues at coordinate 26,469 of CALIBQ010000040.1, read as the reverse complement.
CGCGCCGCCGGCCAGGCCGCCCTGGACTACGCCGCCTCCGCGCTCTGCGTCTACTCCGATGCTTACGGCCCTTACCCATTCACCACCATGACGGTAGCGGAAGCTCCGCTGACCTACAACGGCATGGAATTCTCCGGCCTCAACCTGCTGGGCATGGACACCTACCGCACCCAGCGCGGCGACCTGCGCTATCTGACCATCCACGAGGTAGCGCATCAGTGGTGGTACGCCCAGGTGGGGAACGACCCGTACAACTGCGCTTGGCTGGACGAGGGGCTGGCGGAATACTCATCGTATACCTATTACGCCTGGGTATATGGCAGAGAGGAAGCGGAGCGCCTGCGCACACTGCGCTGGGAAGGACCGTATGCATACGCCCGCGCCCAAGGCCAGGACAAGGTGCTGGCACAGCCGGCCGACCAGTTCCTCAGCCAGCGCCTGTACGAGAGCATGGTCTACGCCAAGGCCGCCCTCTTCTTCGATGCCCTGCGGCGCGTCGTGGGCGACGACGTGTATTACGCCATCCTGCAGAGCTACGTCCGCCAGTACCGCTTCCGCATCGCCACGCCGGCGGACTTCTTCCAGGTCGCCGGCGAGGTGTCGCGCCGCGACCTGACCCCACTCATCCAGCAGTGGGTGCTCACTGCTGAAGGCGCGGCTCCGTAATCGGCACTGACCATGGATGGGAGCAAATGATACCGCGAACATCGGCCTGGCGGGCTGGCCGGCGGCATCGTCGGTCTGGCCTTGGCCCTACTGCTGGTCTGCGCCGGCTGTCAGCCGGCCGGCCCCATCGCGACGCCCACACGATGGGGAACCTCCACCGATACGCCGGCACTATACCCCCTACCGGCAGAATGGCAGAGCGAACAGGCGCTGGCCATGCGCCCCAGCTTCGCCGGCGAGCTTCTGGTACTCCCGCACCCGACGCTGTACGACCTGGAGGTCCACATCCTGCCGGAACAGCACACCGTCGAGGCCCGCCTGCACATCACCCTTACCAACGCCGGCGATTCCCCCCTCACCGAACTGCCCCTGCGGCTTTTTGCCAACCTACCGTACCGCCAGGGACGGCTGGACATCCTCAGCGCCGAACGGGACGGCCGGCCGCTCGCCTTCGATTACGCGGTGGAACGGACAGCCGCCTGGTTGAGGCTGGCGCCGGCGCTGGAGCCGGGCCAGGCTGCGCGCATCACCCTCACCTACCGGCTGGTGGTGCCCGAATCGGCACCAGAAGGCTACCAGGAGCTGGTGGCGCGCGACGGCATCATGAGCTTGGCCGGCATGGTGCCCATCATCCCCGCCCGGCGGGACGGCGTATGGGACACGGACCTGCCGGCGCCCTACGGTGACGTGCTGTTCGCCGAAACGGCCCTCTTTCGCCTGCGATTGACCACGCCCAACGGCATGGTGCTGGCCGCCACCGGTACGCGCGTCGAGGAGCGGCGGAATACCCGCACCCGCACAGAAACGTACATCAGCGGGCCGGCGCGCGATGTGATGGCTGCCCTCAGCCCATTGTATCAGGTGGGAAAGTCAGATTGTCGAGGATATCCTGGTGCGTTCATTCTTCCTGCCGGAGGACCGCACCGCCGGCGTGCTGGCCGGCCGCTTGGCCGCCGACGGCCTGCGGCAGTTCCAGCAGTGGTTCGGACCGTACCCCTACCGTGAGCTGGATGTGGTCGAGACCCCACTGTTGGCCGCCGGCATGGAATATCCCGGCCTCATCTCGCTCGGCCGGCACATGTACACGGGGGAACGGAGCCGGCGTTTGCCCTGGGTGGTCCTGCACGAGGTGGCGCATCAATGGTGGTTCGGCCTGGTGGGCAGTGACCAGCTCCGTGAGCCGTGGTTGGACGAGGCGCTGGCCAATTACAGCGCCTGGCTGTATTTCGAGCGGACAGCCGGCGAGGAAGAGGCCTCCGCCCTATTCCGCGAAGCCTTCGAGGAGCCGGCACAGCGCCTGCGGGATGAGGAGAAGGACCTGCCCATTTTCCTGCCGGTAGCGGATTATCCCCGCGATATCTACGGGCCGGCGGTATATGCGAAAGGAGCCCTTTTCCTCCACGCACTGCGCCAGGAGATGGGAGATGAGGCTTTCCTCGCTTTTCTGCGGGATTATGCGGACCGCTTTCGCTACCGCGCTGCGGAGGGCACGGACTTCCTTGCATTGGCACAGGCCCACGCCCGGCATCCCCTGGATGCCTTCCTTGCCGATTGGGGATTCGTGAAGTAAAATACAAATTCGAGCCTATCGTACCGAGCCGGGCTCCCGCGGGGCCGGCGGCCGGCCCCGCGGTTGACAAGATTTGTGAAGTATGTTATAATCGACATCGGATATACTAGTGATATGTATCGCGAGTTGAGATCGCACGCAGCGCGCATCTACATCTACACATCGGCAGGGCCAGCGGCCCGCGCCGCAGCGAAAAGAGGTCTGACCGATGAAACTCCGGGATATCGTCAAGGTCGTAGAAGGGGTGGTGCTCACCCGCAATACCGATCTGGATATGGAAATTGACCGCGCCTGCGGCGCGGATCTGATGAGCGATGTGCTCTCCTTTGCCAAGGAACGCGCCCTCCTGCTGACTGGGCTGACCAATCCGCAGGTCGTGCGCACTGCTGAGATGGCCGACATTGCCGCCATCGTCTTCGTGCGCGGCAAACTGCCCCCGCAGGAGACCATCGCCCTGGCCGAGGAAAAGGGCATCCCGCTCATCGCGGCCAAATACACCATGTTCGAGATGTGCGGCCGGCTGTATAAGGCCGGCATGGGAAGCTGTGACTTCGTCGGCGAGAGTTAAGCCGCGGCACATGAGCCGGCGTGCATCCTCGCCCGACACAATCGCATAGACGCCGGCAGTGTCAGGGAACGGAATGCTCCAGTGACAGCGATACCGGAGATCACCAAGGTTCAGGAGCTCATCTACGAACTAAAAATCGAGCAAGTCATGAGCCGGCCGGTGATTACTGTCACCCCTGACACACGAATTGACCAGCTCAAAGAGATCCTGCGGGTCAACCGCATATCGGGCGTCCCCGTCGTCCAGGGCAGTAAGCTGGTGGGGATTATCTCGATTGAAGACCTGATCAAAGCCCTCGAAAGGGGAGAAATGCACTCGACAGTAGGGGAGAAGATGTCCCGCCAGGTCATCACTGTGAACGCACATGACTCGGTGGTGGAAGCGGTCAAGCGCTTTGAGGAGCACGGCGTCGGCCGACTGCCCGTGCTGGATTCCAGCGGGCAGTTGGTCGGCATCCTCACCAGCGGTGACATCACGCGCGGGCTTCTGCACGCCATCGGATTGGGTTATCATCAGGAAGAGATTCGCCGCTACCGAGCCAGCCACATCTTCGAAGACATCAGCTCCGACCGTACCAGCCTCATCCTCTGCTACCACATCCCAGCCCGAGAGCTCCAGAAAGCCGGCGAAGCCTCCAGCAAGATCAAAAAGGCCCTCTACCGCTTGGGCGCCCAACCAGGCTTTGCCCGCCGCGTCGCCATCGCCGCCTATGAGGCGGAGATGAACCTCATCATCCATACCCTGCACGGCGGTGATCTGATCGCCGAGATCCACCCCGATAAGGTGCGATTACTAGCAGTGGATGATGGCCCTGGCATCCCGGACATCCAGCAGGCCATGCAGCCGGGATTCTCCACCGCACCGGACTGGATCCGCTCCCTGGGGTTCGGCGCCGGCATGGGCCTGCTGAACATCAAGCGCTGTTCTGATCAAATGATGCTCGATTCCCAGGTCGGGGTGGGCACCCGCCTGGAAGTGCTGTTCTATCTCAAGGAAGAGGCCGTGCTGGGAGAGCACCTCTCCAGCACCTCGTGAAGGCTCGCAGGGTCGACGGGCACGGCGTTGGCAGAGGGAGGCGGACAGGCATGAAAATCGGAGAGGTATCCAGGTTACCCGACATCACGACGCTCGTCCTGCCGCGAACGCCGGAACAGGAGATCAGCGGGGGCTATGCCTCCGACCTGTTGAGCTGTGTGATGGCCCGGGCTGGCGCCGGCAATATCTGGGTCACGCTCCAGACCCATCCCAATGTGGTGGCTGTTGCTTCCCTGCTGGACATAGCCGGCGTCATCATCACCGAATGCGCGGATATCGCCAAGATCGACGCGGCAACCATCGAGAAAGCGCGCGAGGAAAGCGTCGCCCTGTTCGCCACACCGCTGACCACATTCACCATCATCGCACGGCTGGCCAGGGCGGGAGTGCTCGGGATCGATGAGGGATGAGCCTGCTGTACCTGCCGGCGGAATTCCACCTGCACACGGTGCTCTCGGCCTGTGCGGAAATCGAGATGCTCCCGCCGCTCATCATCCGGCAGGCACAGAAGCTGGGCATCCAGTGGCTGGCAGTGACGGACCACAACTCAGCGGAGAACGCCGGCGCCCTCATAGAAGCCGGCAAGCGCGCCGGCATCGCCGTCCTGCCAGGTATGGAGGTGCAGACACGCGAAGAGGTGCATCTGCTCTGCCTCTTTGACGAGCTGGAGCCGGCGCTGGCCTGGCAGGAGCAGGTCTACCAGCACCTGCCGGATTTGCCCAATCGCGAAGAGACCTTCGGCAGTCAGCTCGTGGTGGACGCCGAGGGGGAATTCCTGCGGTTTCAGGAGCGACTGCTCCAGACCTCCACCTCCCTTTCGGTGGAGCAGGTCTTTACCATGGTGGAAGCGCTCGGTGGGCTGGTGATCCCGGCGCATGTGGATCGGCCGGCCTTCAGCCTGCTGGCCAACCTGGGGATTATCCCGCCCGGCTTGCACATCACCGCCGCCGAGATCACGCCCCGGCTGACGCCGGCGCAGGCGCTGGAGCGCTTCCCGCAACTGGCCGGCCTGACGCTGATCACCAACGGCGATGCCCACCGCCTGAGCGAGATGGCGGGACGCACGCTGGTCCGGGTGGCGGAGCCGACCTTGGCAGAGCTGAGGCTGGCGCTGGCCGGCGCGGATGGGCGCAAGGTGTGGGTGACATGAGCGGCGTGCGCGCCGCCGGCATGGGACGAGCGAGCACTTCTCCTGAATTCATACTTTGAACGGAGGGGATACCAACATGGCGGAACTGCAGAAACAGCAAGCCGCGGAAGAGACGCTGGACCTGGCACCGCTGGACGAAATCCTGGAGAAATACGCCGGCAGAAAAGGGGTCATCATCCCTATCCTTCAGGAAACCCAGGCCGTCTTCGGCTACCTGCCGCGCCAGGCCCTGGAGCACATCTCCCGCAAGATGCACATCCCGTTGAGCGACCTTTACGGCGTGGCCACCTTTTATGCCCAGTTCTACCTGACCCGCCGCGGCAAGCATATCATCCGCTGTTGCGACGGCACGGCCTGCCATGTGCGCGGGGCATCAAAGATTATTGACACTTTGCAGTCCCACCTGGGCATCAAGCCCGGTGAGACCACGCCGGACTACGAGTACACTCTGGAAGTCGTGTACTGCCTGGGGTCCTGCGGCCTGTCGCCCGTGGCGGTCGTTGATGAGACGGTGTACGGCCATCTGACCCCGCAGAAGATGATGGAAATCCTGCAGGGCCTGTAATAGTGCGCGAACTGTCCCTGCATATCCTGGACATCGTTCAGAACAGCCTGGAAGCCGGCGCCACGCACATTACCATCGAGATAGACGAGGACCTGGCGGAAGACCGCCTGACCATCCGGGTGATTGACAACGGCCGGGGCATGGACGCAGAAACCCTGCGCCGCGTGACCGATCCCTTTTTCACCACGCGCACCACTCGCAAGGTGGGATTGGGCCTTCCGCTGTTGAAGGCGGCGGCGGAGCAGTGCGGCGGCCGGCTGACCATCCAGTCCGCCCCCGGCCAGGGCACCACCGTCACCGCCGAGTTCCAGCACAGCCACATTGACCGCGCCCCGCTGGGGGACATGCCGGCCTCGCTGATGACCATCCTGCTGGCGGAACCACCGGTCGAGGTGCGCTATATCCATCGGGTGAACGAGCGCCGGTTTGAGCTGGACACCCGCGAACTGCGGGAAGCGTTGGGGGATGTCCCCCTGACCCACCCGAAGGTTCGCCAGTGGTTGTACGAGTACCTGCGCCAAGGGGAGGCCGGCCTGTGGGATGTTGAGCCGGCCGGCGCAGACCAGACCTTACCAGGGAACGGCTGAGGAGGGAATACCATGCCCAAGATCAAATCCATTGAGGAACTGCAAAAACTGCGGGAGGAAGCGCAGAAAGAGCTGAAGATTCGCACGGATACCGGCACGGTCATCACCGTGGGCATGGGTACCTGCGGCATCGCCGCCGGCGCCCGCGAGACCATGCACGCCATCCTGCAGGAGCTGAACAAGCGCCAGATTGATGCCCATGTCAAGACCGTCGGCTGTATCGGTATGTGCGTCCATGAACCGCTGGTGGACATCGAACAGGCCGGCATGGGCCGCATCACGTACGGCAAGGTCACACCGGAGCGCGTGCCCCGCCTCATCGAGGAACATCTGATCAACGGCCGCGTCGTGGAAGAGTGGGTGGTGGCCCGCATGGACGCCGTCAAATGAGCAAAGGAGAAAAGAGCATGAGCGAGTACTGGAAGACCATCGAAGGAATAATCCGACAGGCCATCGTCGGCGAAGAGGATTCCCATGCCCTGTACAAGAACGCCGCCGGCCGGGTGAAAGACCCCAACTCCAAAGCCATGCTGGAAGAGCTGGCGAAAGAGGAACTGGGACATAAGGCCAAACTGGAAGGCCTGTTGAAGCGCGGCCTGACCTGGGAGATCGTCGAAGGGGAATTCAAGAAGGTCCAGGACCTCAAGCTGGGCGACCACCTGGTGGCCGAACCGCTGGACGAGCAGGCGGACCTGCAGGCGGTGCTGACGGTGGCCATCCGCCGCGAGAAGGAATCGCACGAGCTGTACGCCACCATGGCCGGCGTCACCTGCGACGAGACCGTGCACAACCTGTTCGAGTTCCTGGCCAACGAAGAACTGACCCATAAGCGCAAGCTGGAAAGCGCGTTCGAGGATATCGTGTACCAGCAGTTTTAGGTTTGCAGTCCCGACACACTGCCTGTGAAACACGGTTGACTATTCTGCGGAAGGAGGACCCGAATGGCCGAACCACTGTATCGTGCCAACGTGCTGGTATGTGGTGGCACAGGATGTACCGCATCCGGCTCCCATGCGGTGATGGATGCGCTGCGCGCCGAACTGGGCCGGCGCGGCCTGGATGTGGAGGTGCGCCTGGTCCAGACCGGCTGTCGCGGCTTCTGCGCCATGGGCCCGGTGATGATCATTTACCCCGAAGGCATCTTCTACTGCCAGGTGCGCGCCGACGACGTGCCCCAGATCGTCGAGGAGACCCTGGTCAAGGGCCGCATCGTCGAGCGCCTGACGTATAAAGAGCCGGAAGAGCACAAAGCGGTACCGTACTACCACCAGATTCCGTTCTACGAGAAACAGCTCCGCATCGCCCTGCGCAACTGCGGCCTGATCGACCCGGAGAACATTGATGAATACATCGCTCGCGGCGGCTATCAGGCGCTGGCCAAGGTGCTGAGCTCCATGACGCCCGAGGAAGTTGTGGAAGAAGTGAAGGCCTCCGGCCTGCGCGGGCGCGGCGGCGCCGGCTTCCTCACCGGCCTCAAATGGCAGTTCACCCAGAAGGCGCCCGGCGACATCAAATACGTGGTCTGCAACGCCGACGAGGGTGACCCCGGCGCCTTCATGGACCGCAGTATTATCGAGGGCGATCCCCACAGCCTCATCGAGGGCATGCTCATCTGCGCCTATGCCGTCGGGGCACGCGAAGGATACATTTACTGCCGCGCCGAGTACCCGCTGGCCATCAAGCGCCTCAAGATCGCCATCGCGCAGGCGGAGGAATACGGCTTCCTGGGAGACAACATCCTGGGCACCAATTTCAGCTTCCACCTGCACATCAAGGAAGGCGCCGGCGCTTTCGTCTGCGGCGAGGAAACGGCCCTGCTGGCCTCCATCGAAGGCCGGCGCGGCGAGCCGCGGCCCCGCCCGCCCTTCCCGGCCGTCTCCGGCCTCTGGGGCAAGCCCACCAACATCAACAACGTCAAGAGCTATGCCAACGTCCCACAGATCATCGTTAACGGCGCCCAGTGGTTCGCCAGCATCGGCACCGAGAAAAGCCCCGGCACCGCCATCTTCGCCCTCACCGGTAAGGTCAACAACACCGGCTTGGTCGAGGTGCCCATGGGCATCACCCTGGGTGAGATCATCTTCGACATCGGCGGCGGCGTGCCCAACGGCAAGAAGTTCAAGGCGGTGCAGACCGGCGGCCCGCTGGGCGGCTGTATCACCGCCGAACACCTGAACGTGCCGGTGGACTTTGACTCCTTGAAAGAAGTGGGCGCCGTCATGGGTTCGGGCGGCATGATCGTGGTGGATGAAGACACCTGTATGGTGGAGTTCGCCAAGTTCTTCCTGACCTTCGCCCAGGCCGAATCCTGCGGCAAGTGCGTGCCCTGCCGTGTGGGCGGCAAGCGCATGTTGGAGGTACTGACCCGCATCACCGAGGGCAAGGGCACCATGAAGGACATCGAGACCATCAAGGAGATCGCAGAAGGCATGGAAGCCGGCTCCCTCTGCGCCCTCGGCCAACTGACGCCCGGCCCGGTGATGAGCACCCTGCGCTACTTCTTGGACGAATACATCGCCCACATCGAGGACAAAAAGTGCCCCGCCGGCCAGTGCAAGGAACTGACCATCGCTCGCTGTCTCAACGCCTGCCCTGCGGGCGTGGACGTGCCGGCCTATATCGCCCTCACCGAACAGGGCCGCTATGCCGAGGCGCTGACCATCCACCGTGAGCGTAACCCCTTCGCCCTGGCCTGCGGCCGCGTCTGCCCCGCCTTCTGCGAGTCGAAGTGCCGGCGCGGCGATATTGATGAGCCTATCGCTATCCGCCAGATCAAGCGCTTCATGGCAGACCAGGAGATGAAGAACCCCTGGACGCCGCCGCGCATCGGCACGCCGAAGTCCGACAAAGTGGCGGTAGTGGGCGCCGGCCCTGCCGGCCTGACCGCCGCACTGCGCCTGGCCCAGTTGGGCTACCCGGTGACCATCTTCGAGGCCCTGCCGGTGGCCGGCGGCATGATGGCTGTGGGCATCCCCGATTACCGCCTGCCGCGCGACGTGCTCAACATCGAGATCGAGAACATCCTGCGCGCCGGCGTGGAGATCAAGTACAACCAGCGGCTTGGGCGCGATTTCACCATTGACGACCTGATGCGCCAGGGCTATAAGGCGGTGGTGCTGGCCATCGGCGCGCACAAGAGCCGGCGGCTGGGCATCGAGGGCGAGGACAAAGAGGGCGTCATGCCCGGCGTCGAGTTCCTGCGGGAGATGAACCTGGGCCGCGCCCCTGACCTGACCGGCAAGCGCGTGGTCGTGGTGGGCGGCGGCAACGTGGCCATCGACGCGGCCCGCTCCGCCCTGCGCCTGGGCGCCAGCGAGGTCAACGTGGTCTACCGCCGCACGCGCGCCGAGATGCCGGCCTACGAGGAAGAGGTCCACGCCGCTGAACAAGAGGGCGTGATCTTCCACTTCCTGGTCAACCCGGTGCGTATCGTCGGCGACGGGAGGGTCACCGGTGTGGAGCTGGTGCATCAGACGCTGGGTGAGTTCGACCGCACCGGCCGGCGCCGGCCTATCCCTGTCGAAGGCTCCGAGTTCATTATGGAAGCCGACGTGGTCATCCCGGCCATTGGCCAGCAGACCGACCTCTCCTGGCTCAAAGAGGACGGCATCCAGACCAACCGCGACAGCACCTTTGTGGTGGACAAGGCCTTCGCCACCACCCGCGCCGGCGTCTTCGCCATCGGCGATGCCGCGCTGGGGCCGGCTTCCGTGATCCAGGCGGTGGCCCAGGGTAACCTGGTGGCGCAGTCCGTGGATGCCTACCTGCATACCGGCAAGGCCACCAAGCCGGAATACAACCCGCCGTATCACTTCCCTGAGCTGACCTACAACATGGAGGAATACGTGGACGCCCGCCGGCCCAAGATGCCGGAGCTGGCGCCGGCCGAGCGGCGCCGTTCCTTCGCCGAGGTCGAGCTGGGGCTGTCGGAGCAGGCGGCCAGGGAAGAATGCCGGCGCTGTCTGCGGTGCGACCTGGAATGGCTGGAGGTCACGGGCAAGGACAAGGCCGCCGTCATGGCCGCCCAACAGAAGACCCACCAGCCGGCGTGATGAACCGAGGGAACTTATGAACGTGTCAAGGAGGCAAAGCGACCGATGGCCACGGTGAATATCACCATCAACGGTCAGAAAATCACTGCCCAGACCGGGCAGACCATACTGCAGGCCGCCCGCGCGGCCGGCGTTGATATCCCCACCCTGTGCGAGCATCCGGCGCTCTCCGCCTGGGGCGGATGCCGCATGTGCCTGGTGGAGGTTGCCAAACAGCGCACCCTCCAGCCGGCCTGCACCTTTCCCGTCTCCGAAGGACTGGAGGTCTGGACCGAGTCGGAGAAGGTGGTTAAGACGCGCAAGTTCGTGCTGGAACTGCTCTTCTCCGAGCGCAACCATTACTGCATGTACTGCCAGATGAGCGGGGACTGCGAACTCCAGGACCTGGCGTACCGCTATCAGCTCGACCACTGGACTTACAACCGCACTTATGAGCCGAAGCCAGTGGATGCAACCCGCAGTTACTTTGTCTACGAGCCGAACCGCTGTATCCTTTGCCGGCGGTGCGTGCGCGCCTGCTCGGAGATCGCCGCCAATCACACCCTGGGGCTTAAATTCCGCGGCGCCAACTCCATGATCATCGCCGACCACGACGTGCCCTTCGGCGAATCCACCTGTGTCGAATGCGGCACCTGCTTGCAGGTTTGCCCCACCGGCGCGCTGATTGACCGCAAATCCGCCTACCGCTACCGCCATAAAGGGGACGTGCAGAAAGTGGCCACGACCTGCATGCAGTGCAGTGTCGGCTGTGCGGTGGAGGCGGTGACGCATGACAATCTCGTGCTTCGCGTCGAGGGCGCCTGGCATCAGGGTCCCAGCGGGGGACTGCTGTGTGTGGACGGCCGCTTCCGGCCGCTGTACGACACGCGGGGGCGCGTCACCACGCCGATGGTGCGGCGCAACGGCAAGCTGGAGCCGGCCAGTTGGGACGAAGCGCTCGGGCTTGTCGCCGGCAAGCTGAAAGCCGGCGGCGCCCTGGGCGTGGCCGCCTCCTGCACCACTAACGAGGCACTGCGGGCCTTCGCCGGCCTCTTCGCCAAAGCCGGCGGCAAAGCTGGCCGCGCCGAGCCGGCCCTGCCGGTCATCCCCGGCGCCCGGCCGGCCCAGGTCTCCGATGTGGCCGCGGCGGACCTTATCGTGGTGGCCGGCGCCGACCCACTGGAGCAGAACCGCGTGGTCGGCTACTTCGCCAAGCGCGCCTTCGATAAGGGCGCCCGCCTACTGCTTATTGGGGATTCCCCCAACGGCATGGCCGCCTACGCGCATTCTGTATTCCCTGAGGATGAGGCAGACAAGGCCGCGGCGATGGCCGCCGGCGCCGAGAAGCCCGTGGTCATTTACGGCGTTGGGGCCTCGGAAAAGGTGTGTAAGGCGCTGAGCACGCTGAAGGACAAGGCGCTCTTCCTCGGCCTGGAACCAGGCCCCAACGGCCGGGGTGCCCTGCAGGCCGGCCTGGCGCCAGTAACTGCCGGCACGGCCCCGGTCGTCTTCCTGCTGGCCGGCGACGCTCCCGAGGTGCGCACGGCGGAGCTGGCCGGCTGGCTGAACGGCGGTTTCAACGTGGTGCTGGCCAGCCGGCAGTCGGCGCTGACCGACAAGGCGGATGTGGTCCTGCCGGCGCCCATCTGGGCGGAGCAGAACGGCCATGTCACCAACCTGGAAGGCAAAGAGCTGATGGTTCAGGCGGCAGTGCAGATGCCGGCCGGTGTGCGCAGTGAGGCCGAGGTGCTCCAGGCGCTGGCCAGCCTGCTGTAGGCCGGGCGCCGGCTAAGCACCCAGCGTACAGGCCGGCACGTGAAACGCAAATTCGCGAGCGAGGAGTTACGAACATGGGCAAGATCCGACTGGCCACTGAATGGTTAGATGCCTGCGCTGGCTGTCATATGAGCATCCTGGACATTGATGAGCGCATCCTGACCCTGCTGGAGCATGCCGAAATCACCTCATCGCCCATCACCGACCTGAAGCACCCGCCGGCGGATGGGGTGGATGTGGGCATCCTGACCGGCGCAGTGAGCAATACGCACCAGGTCGAGGCGGCAAAAGAGATGCGCGAGCACTGCAAAATCCTCATCGCCCTGGGGGACTGCGCCGTCTTCGGCGGCATCTGTACCATGCGCAATTTCTTTCCTAAGGAAGAGGTGCTGCGCCGCGGCTACATCGAGACCGAGAGCACCCACAACCCGGAGGGCATCATCCCTGACGAGGGCATTGGCATCCTGACCGACCGCGCCATGGCGGTGGATGAGGTGGTGCCGGTGGATGTGTACCTGCCGGGATGTCCGCCTTCAGCGGATGCCATCTGGTACGTGATAACGGAACTGCTCGCCGGCCGCAAGCCGGTTCTGAGCGGCGAAGTGCTCAAATACGAATGACGCCGCTTCGCCAACGACGTCTGTAAGGAGGCCCATCTATGGGACAGAAAATTACCATTTCACCCGTGACCCGCATCGAGGGACACGCGCGCATCACCATCCACCTGAACGACGAGGGGAAGGTCGAGCAGTCCTTCTTCCACGTGGATCAGTTCCGTGGGTTCGAGAAATTCAGCGAGGGGCGCATGTTCTTCGAAATGCCGGAAATCACGCCCCGCATCTGCGGCATCTGCCCGGTGAGCCATCACCTGGCCGCCGCCAAGGCCTGCGACGGGGTCGCCGGCGTCAAACCGACGCCCACCGCCCATAAACTGCGCGAGCTTCTGCACATGGGGCAGATGATCCAGTCGCACGGCATGCACTTCTTCGAGCTGGCCGGCCCAGACCTCATCCTGGGCTTTGATGCCGACCCAGCCATCCGCAACGTGGTGGGCGTCATCCAGGCCAACCCGGACCTGGCGGTCAAGGCTGTCAAGATGCGCGCCTACGGCCAGGAGATCATCCGCCGGCTCTCCGGCCGGCGCATTCACCCCCGCTGGGCCATCACCGGCGGCGTGAACAGCGCCCTCAAGCCGGAGGACCGCGATTGGATCCTGAGCCAGATTGACGAGCACATGGCGACCACCAAGACCGGCATCGCCCTCTTCCTGGACTGGGCAGACAAGAACCAAACCCTGATGAACGAGTTCGCCGTCTTCCCGTCCAACTACATGGGCCTGGTCCAGCCCGACGGCGCGCTGGAGCTGTACGATGGGCAGGTGCGCATCGTGGACGCCCAGGGCAAACTGCTGGACCAGTTCGACCCGCGCAATTATCTGGATTACATCGCCGAGCACGTGGAGCGCTGGTCGTATCTCAAGTTCCCCTTCTACAAGAAGCTGGGCTGGCCGGAGGGCACATACCGCGTCGGGCCGCTGGGCCGGCTGAACGTCGCCACCCACATCAGCACGCCGCTGGCCCAGGAAGAGATGAAGGTTTGGAAGCGGCTGAACGGCGGCCGGCCGGTCGAGGGGACGCTCTGGTTCCACTATGCCCGCCTGATCGAGGCGGTCTATGCCCTGGAGCGCACCCGCGAACTGCTGGAAGACCCGGACATCCTGCGCACCGACATCGTGGCGGAATCCGCCGGCATCGTCGGGGAGGGCGTCGGCTGTGTGGAGGCGCCGCGCGGCACCCTGTTCCACCACTACTGGACCAATGAGATGGGTCAGCTCACTCGCGTCAACCTCATCGTTGCCACCGGCCACAACAACTGGGCCATGAGCAAGTCGGTGGACATGGTCGCCAAGCGCTACATTGACGGCAAGAACCTCACCGAGGGCATGCTGAACCGCGTGGAAGCGGCCATCCGCGCCCACGACCCTTGCCTCTCCTGCTCCACCCATGCTGTGGGGCAGATGCCGATGGTGGTGGAGCTGTACGACTCCGCCGGCCAACTGCTGGATATCCTGCGGCGCGATTAAGCCGCACCCACAGCACTGCTGACATCATCATGTACAGTGATGCGGGCCGCCGTCCAGCGGCTCGCATCACTGGCCGCGAGCCGCTGACTCGCGGCCAGGTGACAGTCATCTGTGGGAAGCCCGTGATTTTGAACAAATTGCACAGTCAGGGTTTCCGTAGTATAACCCGGACAATCTGATGCGGAGCCTTTATATCGGCTTATGAACCCACGACGGGTGCTGGTGATTGGATTCGGAAACGTATACCGCCGCGATGACGGTGTCGGCCTGGCGGTGGTCAACGCCCTGCGCCGGCATTTGGGCCAGCCCGAACTGCCGGCCGGCGAGGACGGCTTGGACGCCCTCGGCGAGAGCGGAACGGGTATTGACAGCATCGCCCTGCACCAGCTTCTCCCAGAGCTGGCGGAAATGCTCGCGCCCTATGAACTGGTGATCTTCGTAGATGCCCATGTGGAGAGCCTGCCCCAGCCCATCCTGGAGGAACCGCTGGAGGCTTGCTTCAAGCCGGCCACGGTCTCGCATATCCTGCATCCCTGCGCCCTGCTGGCTCTGGCGGAGCAGATGCACGGCCGCGCGCCGCAAGGCATCCTGCTTTCCCTGCGGGGGCACGACTTTGATTTCGGTGAGGGTCTCTCGCCGGCTGCACAGGCGCTGGTGCCGGCCGCGGTGGCCCGCATCCTGGAACTGGCGGGGGCAGAAGCATCTCAGCATGCATGAACTACCGGTGACAGAGGGCATCCTGCGCATCGCCATCGAGCACGCCGAGAAGGCCGGCGCGCGGCGCATCACCGACATTCATCTGGTCATCGGCGATTTGGCCGGCTTTGTGGATGATTCGATCCAATTCTATTTTGACATCCTGACGCCCGGCACGCTGGCCGAGGGCGCGAAGCTACACTTCCACCGCGTGGCTACCCGCCTGCGGTGCTGGGAATGCGGCCATGAATTCCACCCGCCAGAGCGGGACTGGACATGCCCTGCGTGCGGTGCCATGGGGGGCGAAGTGCGGGCCGGCAAGGAATTTTATGTGGAAAGCATCGAAATTGAGTGAGCCGATGAGGCTCACGGGAGGTATTGTATGACCCGACGGCAAATCCCGGTGGTGGAACGGATATTGAGCGCCAACGACCGCATTGCGGCCAATAACCGGGAGCGCCTGCGAGGGCACGGCATCACGACGGTGAACATCATGTCCTCGCCGGGCGCCGGTAAAACGACCCTGCTCCTGGCCACCATCCGCGCCCTGGGCGAGGCCTGTAAGATCGGCGTCATCGAAGGGGATGTGGCCTCTCAGGTGGACGCGGACAAAATCGCCCAGGCCGGCGTCCCGGTCGTCCAGATCAACACCGGCGGCGGCTGTCACCTAGAAGCCTCTATGGTCCAGCAGGCGCTGAATGCCCTGCCGCTGGAGGAGATTCAGCTCCTGTTCATCGAGAACGTGGGCAACCTGATCTGTCCGGCCGGCTTCGACCTGGGACAGGACTACAACGTCGCCCTCCTCAGCGTGCCAGAGGGCCACGACAAACCGTACAAGTACCCCAGCATGTTCGAGTTCGTGGACCTGGTGCTGGTCACCAAGACCGATGTACTGCCCTACATGGACTTTGACCTGGCGGAATTCCGCCGGCTGGTACATGGGCTGAACCCCCGCGCGCCGGTGCTCCCCCTTTCGGCACGCACGGGTGAGGGGATGGAGGCCTGGCTGGAATGGCTGGAAGCGGCCGTCAGGAGATAGGCTTGGCCACTGCCTCGCGGCAAGCGCGCTATATCCGCGTCGCCGGCATCGTGCAGGGGGTGGGCTTCCGCCCCTTCGTGTACAACCTGGCGCGGGAAATGGGCCTGGCCGGCTGGGTGCTCAACCATTCCGGCGGCGTGGACATCGCCGTGGAGGGGCCAGCGGAACTGCTGGAGCGCTTCGTGCAGGAGTTACAGCGCCGGCGGCCACCGCTGGCGCACATCGTCTCCCTGCAGGTACAGGATGCGCCGGTGCAGGGTTACGCCGATTTCACTATCCGCGCCTCCGAACAGGCGGCCGGCCAGTATCTGCTCATCTCGCCGGACGTGGCGACCTGTCCGGACTGCCTGCGGGAGCTTTTCGACCCGACCGACCGCCGCTACCGCTATCCCTTCATCAACTGCACCAACTGCGGCCCGCGCTTCACCATCATCGCCGATATCCCGTATGACCGTGCCAACACCACCATGCGGGTCTTCCCCATGTGCCCGGACTGCCAGCGGGAATATGACGACCCGACGAACCGGCGCTTTCACGCCCAGCCCAACGCCTGCCCGGTCTGCGGCCCCCACATCTGGCTGACCGATGCCGCCGGCCGGCCCGGCGCCGCCGGCCCGGAACGTGCCGACACCGAGGCGGTGCTGGCCGCCGCCAAAGAGCTACTGCTGGCCGGCCGCATCCTGGCCATCAAGGGATTGGGCGGGTTCCACCTGGCCTGCGACGCCACCAACCCGGACGCAGTGGCGCTCCTGCGCCAGCGCAAGCGCCGGCCGGCCAAACCCTTCGCCGTCATGATGGCAAGTTTGGAGGAGGTGCGCCGGCACTGCCGGCTGACGCCGGCGGCGGAGGCGCTGATGACCTCCCCACAGTGCCCCATCGTCCTGCTGGAGCGGCTGGAGTGCTCCAATGTGGCGCCCAATGTGGCGCCCGGCCACCGCACCCTGGGCGTCATGCTGGCGTATACCCCCCTGCACCATATCCTCCTGCGGGATGTAGGCCGGCCGCTGGTGATGACCAGCGGGAATCTCAGCGAGGAACCTATCGCCTGTGACAACAAAGAGGCAACGCGCCGGCTGGGCCACCTGGCGGATGCCTTTCTGCTCCACAACCGCGACATCTACTCCCGCTACGACGACTCGGTGTGGCATGTGGTGACTTGGGAGGGGAGCGCGCCGGCGGCACAGCCTCAGCCCCTGCGCCGGGCGCGCGGTTATGCCCCCTTCCCCGTTGCACTGCCCTTCCCGGTCAGGTCTCTGCTGGCAGTCGGGCCGGCGCTGAAAAACACCTTCTGCCTGACGCGGGACCAGTATGCTTTCCTCAGCCAGCACATTGGGGACATGGAGAACCTGGAGACGCTGGAGCATTTCACCCAGACCCTGGCCCTCTACCGGCATCTGTTCCGATTGGAGCCGCAGGGCATTGTGCATGACCTGCATCCCGATTACATGACCACGCGCTTCGCCCAGGAATACGCCGGCCAGACGGGCATCCCCATCGTGGGCGCCGTACAGCACCACAAAGCGCACATCGCCGCCTGTCTGGCAGACTGCGGATGGCGTCCGGAAGACGGCGCGGTCATCGGCGCCGCCATGGATGGGACCGGCTACGGGGAGGACGGCTGTATCTGGGGCGGGGAATGGTTCGCCGGCGGTTATGCCGGCATGCGCCGTCTTGCCCACCTGATGTACCTGCCCCTTCCCGGCGGCGACGCCGCCATCCATCACCCTTGGCGCATCGCCGCCGGCTATATGTACACCCTGCTTGGCCCGCATGCGGTGCCGGCGGACCTGGCGCCGGCAGAGCGCCTGGACCTGCTCTTCCAGCAGATCGATCGCCGGCTGAACGCCCCGCTTACATCGTCTATGGGCCGGTTGTTCGACGCCGTGAGCGCCCTGCTGGGCATCTGCCGGCACGCTTCGTACGAGGCACAGCCGGCCATTGAGATGGAACACCTGGCGGAGCCAGACCCCAGCTTTCCACAAGCCTATCCTTTCGACCTGGTGCAGGAAGACAGCCTCACCATCGTGCGCCTGGAAACCCTCTTCGATGCCATCCTGCGCGATATGCGCCGGCAGGTGCCGGTGCCGGCCATCGCCTGGCGCTTCCATCTTACTGCGACCCACATCATCGCCAGCGTATGCCAGGCCATCGCCGAGCGGACCGGCCTGCGTACGGTCGCGCTCAGCGGCGGGTGCTTCCAGAACCGGCTGTTACTGCGCCTGACGGTGCCGCTGTTGGAGAAGGCCGGCTTCCGGGTCCTGCTCCACCGCCAGGTGCCCTGCAACGACGGCGGTGTGGCGCTCGGCCAGGCAGTGCTGGGGCATTTCCTTGCCTCCCGGGAGGGGTCCTGATGCGCTACGTAGATGAATTTCGCGATCCCCAGCTCGCCGGGCGGCTGATCGAACGCATCCGGGCGTTGGCCCGCCGGCCGGTGCGCCTGATGGAATTCTGCGGGAGCCATACCCACGCTATTTTCCGCTTCGGCCTGCGCCAGGCTATCGGACCCAATGTAACCATGCGCGCCGGCCCAGGCTGTCCCGTCTGCGTCACTTCCACCGCTGACCTGGACCGCGCCATCGCGTTGGCCGGCCTGCCGGATGTCATCATTACCACCTTCGGCGACATGATGCGCGTGCCCGGCCGGCGCGGCACCCTGCAGGAAGCTCGCGCCCGGGGGAGCGATGTGCGCGTGGTCTATTCGCCCACGGACGCCCTGCGCATCGCTCTGGAAAACCCGGGGGCGCATGTCATCTTCCTCGGCGTGGGGTTTGAGACCACGGCGCCGGCGGTGGCGGCCGCTGTTTACCAGGCCCACGCCCGCGGCATCCCCAATTTCAGCGCCTTCAGCATCCATAAGCTGACCCCGCCGGCAACCCGCGCCGTGCTGAACGCCGGCGAAGTAGCCCTGGACGGCATCCTCGGCCCGGGGCATGTCAGCGCCATCATCGGCTCCAACGCCTGGCGCTTTCTGCCGGAAGAATACGGCATCCCTTGTGCGGTGGCCGGCTTTGAGCCTCTCGACATCCTGCAGGGCATCGCCGCGCTGGTGGAAAGCGTGGTGGCGGGCAGGCCGGACGTCTTCAACGCCTACGGCCGCGGGGTCCAGCCGGAGGGCAATCCTACCGCGCTCGCCATGCTGGAGCGCGTGTTCCAAGTGGCGGATGCCGAATGGCGCGGGTTTGGGGTCATTCCTGCCAGCGGGCTGAAAATTCGGCCGGCCTTCGCCGATTACGACGCCGAGAGGCGCTTCCAGATTGAGGTCAAAAGCGCCGGCGAGCCGGCCGGCTGTCGATGCGGCGAGGTCCTGCGCGGCGTCCTGGAACCATATGACTGCCCCTTGTTCCGCAAAGCCTGCACGCCCCAGCACCCCGTCGGCCCGTGCATGGTCAGCGCCGAGGGGGCCTGCTCCGCCTATTACCTGTACGGAGGTGCGCCGGCATGAGCCAGGTTATCCTCATGGCCCACGGAAGCGGCGGCCAGATGAGCCATGCGCTGATCCGCGAGGTGTTCCTGCGGTATTTCGACGGCACAGCGCTGGCGGAGCTGGGGGATGCCGGCCTGATCGAGGACGCCGGCTTGCGCGCCGGCCGGCTGGCGCTCACCACCGATTCTTACGTGGTCAAACCGCTCTTTTTCCCCGGCGGCGATGTGGGCAAGCTGGCGGTCTGCGGCACGGTCAATGATTTGGCAGTCGCCGGCGCGCGGCCGCTGTACCTCACCGCCGGCTTCATCTTGGAAGAAGGCCTGCCGCTGGAGACGTTGGAGCGGGTGGTGCGCTCCATGGCGGAGACGGCGCGCCAGGCCGGCGTGCAAATCGTCGCTGGGGACACCAAAGTGGTTGAGCGGGGTGCGGCCGACGCTCTCTTCATCAACACCGCCGGCGTGGGTGCCCTGCTGACGCCCGAACCGCTGTCGCCGCGCCGCCTGCGCGCCGGCGATGTCCTGCTCATCAACGGCCCGGTTGGTGACCACGGACTGGCCATTATGCTACAGCGAGAGGGACTGACATTCCACTCCGAACTAGTCAGCGACTGCGCGCCGCTGAACGGGCTGATCGCAGAATTGCTGGCAGAACTGCCGGCGGACGTGCGCTGTATGCGGGACCCGACGCGCGGCGGGCTGGCGACCACGCTCAACGAATGGGCCGGCGTCGGTGTGGGCATTGAGGTGGATGAGGAAGCGGTGCCGGTGCGGCCGGCGGCCCGCGCCGCCTGTGAGATACTGGGGCTGGACCCCCTGTACATCGCCAATGAGGGAAAGGTGCTGATAGCGGTGGCGCCGGCGTCCGCCGAACGCGCCTTGGCGGTCCTCTGTTCTCATCCACTGGGCAAAGAGGCGGCGGTCATCGGCCGGGTCACGGAGGAGCATCCTGGCCGCGTGGTACTGCGCACTGCCTACGGCGCGCGGCGGGTGCTGGACATGCTGGCCGGCGACCCCCTGCCGCGCATCTGCTGAAAGACCAGGTGACAGTCACCTGCGCGGTGACTGTCACCTGAAGGTGTTGAAAAAGCTCATCGCCTGGCAGTGGAAACTGCGGCTGTGCCTGCGAAGTCGGCCCTGTGCCGACTTCGCGAAGCCTGCGCAGGCTTCGCAGTTGTTGCCGCGGCTTCAGCCGCCAGGCCTCTTCACAGATTGTATGTTTGGACTTTTTCAACACCCTCCCACCTGATATCTTCCATGGAATTTACGCCGGCACAGCGGGGATCAGCCCTTCCTGCATCATTACCCGCGTCAGCTCATGGGCATGGTAAATGACCCGTTGGGCGTGCTCCCACAGCTTCTCACGAGCGACGCGCTTGCGTGCCACACCCTGCTCCTGCGCCTTCATCCCTACCGCCACCGCCTCCGCCACGAAGACGTCCACATCATCCATGGTCGGCACGATGGATTCCGGGTCCAGGCCGCGCCGGCGGGCCATGCGGGCCAGCTCATCGGCCGCCGCCAGGCACATCTCATCGGTGATGGTCCTGGCGCGCACATCCAGCGCGCCGCGGAAAATGCCCGGGAACACCAGGGAGTTATTGACCTGGTTGGGGAAGTCGGAGCGGCCGGTCGCCACCACCGCGGCGCCGGCTTCCTTCGCCTCCCACGGCCAGATTTCCGGCGTGGGGTTGGCGCAGGCAAAGACGATGGCCTTGGGTGCCATGGAAGCGACCCATTCGGGCTTAACGGTGCCCGGTCCCGGCTTGGACAGGGCGATGACGGCATCGGCGCCGCGGAAGGCTTCCGCCGGCCCGCCTTTCCGACCCTCGGTGTTGGTGATTTGGCACAACCGCCACTTGTCGCGATAGAGGTCGCGCTGGGCCGCGATATCCTCTCGTTCCGCATGCAGGATGCCCTTGGAATCCACCACAATCAACTGGGCCGGATTGACACCGTAAGCCAGCAGGAGGCGCGTGGTGGCAACGTTGGCGGCGCCGCTCCCGAAGACGACGATGTGCATTTCTGAAAGCTTCTTGCCGACCACTTCCGCGGCGTTGATGAGGCCGGCCAGGATGATGGTGGCCGTCCCCTGCTGGTCATCATGCCAGACCGGGATGGACATCTCCGCCCGCAGTCGGTCCAGCACGTAGAAGCACTTGGGCTGTTCGATGTCCTCCAGGTTGATGCCGGCAAAAGAAGGCTCCAGCAGTTTGACCGCCTCAATGAGCTTGTCCGGGTCCTTCGTGTCTAGACAAATGGGCACCGCGTCGACGCCTCCCAGGTACTTGAAGAGCAGGGCCTTACCTTCCATGACCGGCATGGCCGCCGCCGGCCCGATATCCCCCAGCCCCAGCACCCGCGTGCCGTCCGAGACCACCGCGATAGTGTTGCCAACGTTGGTCATCTCGTACAGCAGTTCGGGGTTGGCCTGGATGGCCTTGCAGGGTGCCGCGACGCCCGGGGTGTACCAGATGGAGAAGTCGTGGAAATCCCGCACGGGACATTTGGGCGCGGTCTGAATTTTCCCTCCGTAGAAGGGATGCAGGCGCATGGCCTCTTCCGCCGGCTTCTGCGCCTGGGCCAACAGATCCTTTTGATTTGCAGTCACCATTTGTGCTCTCCCATTCCTCGCCTGCCGCGAGGAGGAATTAAACGCCTGCGCCGACCGTATGACAGGGCAGGCACAATACCATTATATTCTTAGGTCCGCGAATAGGCAAATACCAACCAGGATTGTTCCATTATTCACAATTATGCACGCGCTTGAGCGAGTGTTAGGCCGCCGGCAGTTCCAGCCTGACGCCCAATTCTTCCGCCAGAGCCTCCAGCTCGCGCAGGACCGAGCGCGACACCGGCACGCCGTTTTGCCGGCGCTCCTGTGCCTTCAGCCATTCGATCTCGCCGGGCAGATAGATGCGCTCTACCCCCGGGGCGCGCGGTGAACCGCGGACAATATCCACCAGCTCCCGCATGCGGGCGGTGAACTCCTCCCACGGGATAAAGGCGGAGATGTCCACCGCCTGCATGACAAAACCGACGGAGGTGGGCCGCTCCAGGTCGTGGACGGAAGCCATGCGCACGCTGAAATCCGCGCCGGTCATGACGCCAGCCAGCACATCCACCACCAGCGCCAGGCCGTAGCCTTTCGGCCCACCCATCGGCATCAATGTGCCTTTCAGCGCCTCCTGGGGGTCCTGGGTAGGCCGGCCTGCGGCATCCAGCGCCCATCCAGGTGGAATAGGTTCCCCCTTTACCGCCGCCAGCCGGATCTTGCCGCGCGCCACCTGGGAGGATGCCATATCCAGGACGATGTCCACATCCAGGCCGGTGGGGATGGCGATGCAGATGGGGTTGGTGCCCAGCACTGGTGCCGCACCGCCCCACGCCGCCATGCTGGGGGCGGCGTTGCTCGCCACCATACCGATCATGCGGTGCGGCAGGGCGCGCATGGCGTAATAGGCCGCCACGCCGAAGTGATTGGCATTGCGCACGGCGACTGTGCCGACACCGTTCTGTCGCGCCTTCTCGATGGCCCGGTCTATGGCATGAATGCCGGCCACCTGCCCAAAGCCGCCGCCGGCATCCAGCAGTACGGTCGCCGGCCGTTCCACCACGGTCTTTACCTCCGTGACGGCTTTCATGAGACCCTTCTGCACGCGATGCACATAGGCCGGCAGACGCAGGACGCCGTGCGACTCCACCCCGCGCAGGTCTCCCTCCACCACGACCTCGGCGGTCATCTGCGCCTGGTCGGGGGGCACGCCAACGCTTTCGAGGATGCGCCGGCAGGCATCCAGCAATTGCTCTACAGGAACCCTCACCACCTCTTCAGCCATGAGTACGTTCGCTCCTTCGCTCTCAGGCGAGAGTATTGGGAAAAGATAGGCTAGTGAATCTTGGTTCAGGGCGCCCCATCCCTGCTCCCCTTCCCCGCATGCGGGGAAGGGGCCAGTGGGCAGGGGCTGTAATTCTTTCTACTGTACATGCAGACTCGGCGTTGGCTGTATCTATTTTGTTTCAGCGCCAACCTGCCGTGTTTTCACGATCGTTCAACATTCTCCTCAAGTCCCATCATTTCATTTATGACCATCACAGGCCAGAAAAAATGGCATCCATCTCGGAAGCCGGCACGTCAAACACGCTGTTATGCGGCGGAAGCGGCTCTTCCAGCATGTATTCGGGCAGGCGGTCATCGGCTTTCGTAAAGCCGGCCAGGCGGTTGAACTCCAATTCCATCCGCAGGACCGATTTGTTGAATTCCTCTAGGTCTTGTACCGTCCAACCCCAGCCGTAGCGGCCGTTGATCATATCCACCATCAACTGCGGGTCGGAGTAGACGGGTGGACGGGCAAAGAGGCACAGGCCGGTGCTGTCCAGCATGGCGGCGCCGAGCTGGAGCTTAAGCGACACGGCACACTGGCCTTCCACCGCCAGTGGATCCACCTCGTTGCGGGCGCCGAAGGCATTGCCGGCGGTATGGTCAGCGCCCTGCGGAGAGGTGGCATAGGTGACGCCGTTGCCCTTCAGGGAGCGCGGGTCATAGGCCGGTATGGCCTGCCCCTTGACCGCCGGCACGCGCAGGACCCCGTACACCCTGCCGGTGGTCACTGCGCCGTTCCCAATCACGCGGCCCAGCGGACTGCCGGCGGCCACCTCTCGGAGCAAGGCGAGGAAGCTCTCCACGTCCCCAAAGCGTGCCAGGCCGGCCTCTGCCGCCACACCCAACGCCGCCCCTGTCTCAATGGAGTCCAGGCCCAAGTCATTGCACATGCGGTTGAGCCGCGCTACATCGTCCAAGGAGCCAAGGCCCAGGTTCGACCCAAGCAGTCCCAACGTCTCATACTGCAGGGTCGCGACGATGGTCTGTCCGCCCTCGTCCACGAACTCGTTACAGCAGGCGATGACACAGCCCGGCATGCAGGGCGTGCCGATCTTGCCGCCGCGCCGCAGGACGGTCTCCCTCAGGTTCTCCCCGCTGATTTCCGCCGCCTTCTCGAAGCTTCCCTCTCGGAAACTGCGGGTGGGCAGGGTGCCGATCTCATTGACGATCTTCAGGATGCCGGAAGTGCCGTACAGGTGCATGGAGCCGGTGCGGCCGGTGCGGGGGTTGTCCAGCAGTGCTTTGGCGAAGGCGCTCGAAGCCTTGCGGAACAGTTCCGGGTCGGCCAGGGGGAGCGCCGGCGCACCACTGCTGTCCAGCACTACTGCTTTCAGTCCCTTACTGCCCATCAGCGCGCCCAAGCCGCCGCGCGCCGCCAGCCGGCTGACCTGCTCCTCGTGGCCGGTAATGACGATGCCGGCGCCGCGCATGAGCATCTCGCCGGCCGGCCCGATGGAGATGACCGAGCACCCCTCTCCCCAGCGCTCTTTGGCCCGGGTGGAAGTCGCATACGTCCCCATACCGCGCCAGTCGTCGGCCGGGATCAATTCAACGCGGCCGTGTGCCAGGTAGAGGATATAAAGCCTGCTGTCCGCCGGCTTCCCTTCGACGATGACAGCTTTGTACCCAAGGCGAGCGATGTCGCGCGCGCCGTTCCCGCCGGCGTTGGCCTCTTTCACGCCGCCGGTCAGCGGGCTTTTCCCACCCACCGAGAGGCGGTTGGCGCTGGAAACATTGGTGCCGCCCAGCAGGCCCGGGGCGAAGATCAGCTTGTTGTGCGGACCCAACGGCTCGCATTCCGGCGAGACCTCGTTCAGCAGGATGCGGGCGATGAGCGCCCGCCCACCGAAGCGCTCATATTCCGGCGGGAGCGGCTCGGCGCGGGCTTCCAGCCGGCTCATATCTACTCGTAGGATTTTGTCCATATGTACTTCCTCCAGTTCTTGTTCTATGTCAGGCGGTGAATGCGCAGGGCTGTCAGATGCGGGACCGGCCTGATGCCGGCATGTTCCCCGCGCAGGGGGTCGGGACACAGTGCCGCCACGAAGCATCTATGCGTGTCCAGACCCCCTGCGGCCGGCCGGGCAGTGCGGTTCCAGACCTATTCCGCCGCATCAGGGCGGATAGCAGATGGTGTAGAGGTGTTTGCCGCCGCGGAAAGGCCCTTTCAGCACTGCTTCGACCTCTTCCCGGTCGCGCATGGTGACCTTTTCGATGGGCGGGAGCTGACCGGGAGGGAAACGCTCGAGGATATCATGGATGAGCCGCACCATATAATCGAAGAGGGCGTTCAGGCCGGCTTCCGCCTTGGAGGCATCGGCCAAGGACGGCCGGCCGACCACCCCTTCCGGCGTCATGATGACCTCGATACCGCCGAAGCCAACCTGCTCATGGCCCTTGATGGGGGCGTGATAGACATCCCCGCCCTTGTCCACATGGTCGTGGGGCATGAACCCTTCCGGCCAGGTGTCCTTGGCGTGTTCCAGCTTGACCATCTCCGGGAACAATGCCAGGGAATATGAGCATTCCGCCTCATCCGCGTGGCGGAACGGCGTTTCGAACGGCCCGCCGTGCGCTTTGTCCTTGAGGTAATCGTGAATCACCGTGGGCCAGTGCAGGGAAACCAGCATGCAGGGCACCTGATACTTCTTGGCGAACTGATGTAGGGCCAGCGGAATAACCTCTTCCTGGCCGTGGCCGTTCAGCAGGATTTGCTTGCGGAAGCCGGCGTTCCAGAAGCCGGCGATGACGGCCCGCAGATAGGCGATAAAGGTGTCCTCCGGGATGACGACGGTTCCCGGCATGCCCAGGTGGTTATAGGGATGGGAGCCGTACCAGATAGGCTCCGCCACCGTACAGCCGGTGGCCTGCGCGACCATCTCGGCCATGCGGCTGACGAGGAAGGTGTCCTCCCCGAAGGGCTGGGCATCCCCATGCATCTCGGTGCTTCCCACCGGGATGATGATGATGTCGTTGACCTTCAGGCGTTCCTCGATCTCCCGCTTGGTCATGGTCTGGAAGTAAATGCCGGTTGGCTTGTCCATGTGGCCACCCGAGGGCGGCAGTTTCCATTTTCCCATAGGGTCCTCCTGGAATCACGCCGGCGGCGGGGTGCGCTCCGCCGGCGAGCATTTTCCACACCGCTCCGCTCTCTGGGGATAATCCACCCACCCACCCTCAGCTATCCCCAAAGAGCGATATCTACTGCTGGACAAACAGCATGCTTAGACGTACGGGATGCGCAGGTCGGCGGCGCCGCGCTGGGTCTGCTTGGCCTGCGGATAGTACTTCGAGACCATTTCGACGACGATGGCGGCCTGGGCGGCCATGCGCTTGCCATCTTCGGCCGTGGTGATCTGGCCGTGTGCGCTGACGACGGAGTTGCCGGTCTTGAGATGCA
>CALIBQ010000039.1 GCA_938049385.1 uncultured Anaerolineae bacterium | reverse complement strand
ATGTGCATATGTATAAAGCCTTTTGCTTGATTGCCATCATTCTATGGTGCATCGATCGAATTATGAAATAGGTTCTAGGTATGAAAGACTGCACTGACTGGGGGAGAAGAAATGTAGCCATGGGGAACGAAGCAGATACCCGTGCCACGCTCATCGATCCAAAACTCAAAGCAGCCGGCTGGACAGATACCCAAATCGCTCGCGAGCACTACTACCAGCGCGATGATCAATATGCGCCCGGCCGCATCATCCTTATAGGCGATCGCGTCCGGCGAGGCGAGGCCCGCAAGGTCGATTACCTTCTTCGCGTTACCGAAGCTTTCCCCATCGCGGTGGTAGAAGCCAAGGCCGAGTCGGAGCCTGCGGAAACAGGATTAGAACAAGCCAAGCGTTACGCCCGTGATTTAGGCCTGGCGTTCGCTTATGCAACCAACGGTCATGAGATCATTGAATTCGACTTTTTCACCAGCACGAGCCGCAAAATCGACCACTTCCCGGAGCCGCAGGAGCTTTTGGAACGCTGGCGGTGCAACGCCGGGGTAGCTCCCGTTCGAGAAGTCACCCAGGTGGCCGAGCTACCTGCCATTTATCTCCATGACAAGCACTCCAACCCGCTGTTCCACCCCTATTGCCCAAAAAGCCAATGCGGGAAACGGCCCTTCTACTTCCAGGAAGTTGCCATCCGCGAAATCGTGCTACGCCTTATGCGGGGCCGCAAGAGGGTCCTGCTCACCATGGCCACAGGCACGGGCAAGACCTTTGTTGCCTTCCAGATCGTTTGGAAGTTGATCAAATCAGGTTGGTTGCAATACCTGCACCCTGAGTGCCCCGCGCGTGTGCTTTTCCTGGCCGACCGTGTGGTTCTCCGCGACCAGGCCTACAACACGTTCGCGCCCTTCGCCGATGGCACCAATGAGCCGCGATACAAAATCGAGGGCCACCCGCCGAATCTGAACCGGGACCTTTACTTCGGCATTTATCAGACCCTGTGGAGCCCGGATGAGCAAGGCATCCGCCTCTTTGAGAAGTTTCCCAGAGATTTCTTCGATCTCATCATCATCGACGAGTGCCACCGTTCGGGGTTTGGGACCTGGCGGGAGATCCTGGACCACTTCGGATCGGCCATTCATCTGGGCATGACCGCGACCCCAAAGCAGAACGAGAACATCGATACTTATGGGTATTTCTGCGCGGAGGAGGATGAAGTCTTCATTGACCCCGAGCGGCCGGAGAAAGGGAAATGGCGCCCCCCAGCCTATCAATACAGCCTCGGACGGGGCATCGAAGACGGCTTCCTCGCCACCTACAAGGTGCACCGTGTCCGAACCACAGTGGACGCAATAGGCTTGCGGCTTCAGGACGCTGTAGAGCAAGGAGCCGAGGTCTTCATACCTGAGGACGTGGAACCGCGCGAAATCTACACCACACCCCAATTCGAGCGGGAAATCACCATCCCAGACCGCACGCGCGAGATGGTATGCCACCTGGCCGGCCTTCTCCGCCGGTTCGGCAAGATGGGAAAGACCATGGTGTTCTGTGTTGATATCCAGCACGCCCGCCTGGTGGCGGAGCTCCTTCAGAATGAGTTCGGGCTGGAGACCGGCCTTTCCAATTACGCCGTGCCCATAGTTTCAGAGGAAGGCGAGGAGGCCCGTCGCTGGCTGGAGGAGTTCGCCGACTCTGACAAGAAGGCCCCCGTAGTTGCCACCACGGCGGAGCTGCTCTCCACGGGGGTGGATGTGCCGTCGTGCCGCAACATCGTCTTTATGAAGACAATCTCCTCGCCCATCCTGTTCAAACAGATCGTCGGCCGCGGTAGCCGCCTAGACCTTGGCACGGACAAGTACTGGTTCCGCATCATCGACTACACAGGCGCCACCCGCCTCTTCGACGAATGGGACCGCCCGCCGGTGCCACCGATCGAGCCACCCCAGGGCCCACAGACCGCCGTCTTGGAAGGTGTTGTCTTCCACGCTGAAACGGAAGAGCCTATCCGCGACGCGAGGGTGAGTGTGCGTACCGGACCCAACAGCCAGCAAGGACCTATCCGGACCGACGAAGCCGGCCGTTTCCGCTTCGATCACCTGCCTTCAGGACGCCTCCAGTTCCTGGTGAGTGCTCCAGGCTTCACCAATCGCGCGCTGAGCGTGGAGACATTGCCCGACGACGTTGTTACCGTAGAGGTTCCCCTCAAACCGGAGCGTGGCAGAGCCAGCAAGGTCCGCGTGGAGGGCCTGGAGGTGAGCATCGCCGACGAGGCGGTCTTCCTGATCGAGGCCACCGGCGAGCAGCTCACCCTGGAGCAGTACCGGGACTACACCCGGAGCCGCGTCCTTCAGGCGGCCTCCAGCCGTAAAGCCCTGCGGGAGATCTGGGTGGACAGCGCCCGCCGCCAGGTCTTTCTGGAGGGGCTAAGGCGCTCGAGCATTCATCCCGACGTGCTCGCCGAAGTCCTTGGCCAGCCCGAAGCGGATGCCTTCGACCTTCTCTGCCATATTGCTTTTGGTAGCTCTATCCGCACCCGTAGCGAGCGGGCGACTGCCTTTCGGAACCGTGAACAAGCCTTCATCACTCGCCACAAAGAGGATGCTCGAAAAGTGATCCTGGAATTACTGGAGAAATACCGCATTGGCGGCGTCGACCAGCTTGAGCCCGAGATATTTGGCGTCTCCCCCTTCCGGGAATGGGGCGGTGCCACCAAGATCAGCCAATGGTTTGGCGGCCCTCCTGGACTCGCCCAGTCCCTTAGTGAAATGAGAAGGCGAATCTATGCAGAGGAGGAAGTAGCATGACCGGACCCCAGACCCGAGAGACCCTTGCAAACGATATCTGGCGCGCCTGCGACATCCTGCGCCGCGACAACAACTGCGGCGGCGTCATGGAGTATGTCGAGCACCTGGCCTGGCTCCTCTTTCTGCGCTTCTTGGATGCTCAGGAAGAAGAGTGGGAGACCCAGGCGCAGCTTGCCGGCCGAAGCTACACCCGCATCCTGGACGGCGACCTCCGCTGGAGTGCTTGGGCCACGAAAGATTGGCCCGCCGATCGCCTCCTGGAGTTTGTCCATGGCCGGCTGATCCCCTACCTTCAGACCTTGGGTGGAGATCCGTTGCGTGAGACCATCCGCATCGTCTTCGCCGAGCGCAATGTCATCGTCTGCGCCTCTGGCTACAACCTCAAAGATGTTCTCTCCATCCTCAACGGCATTGACTTCCATAGCCAAGACGACATCTTCACCGTCTCCCAGGTCTACGAGGAACTGCTCAGCCGTCTCGGCAGCGAGAACCGACTGGCCGGTGAGTTCTACACCCCTCGCCCAGTGGTCCGCTTCATGGTGGAGGTGGTGGATCCCAGGATCAGTGAGACAATCTACGACCCGGCCTGCGGCACCTGCGGCTTCCTGGCCCAGGCCTACCTTTGGATGAAAAGGAACGAGCACACTCTCGAGCATCACAAGACCCTGCAAGAGAAGACCTTTTTCGGTCAGGAGAAGAAGGCTTTACCGGCTCTCTTGGGCTTGATGAACATGGTCCTCCACGGCGTAAGCGCCCCGCGGATCGTTCGGCGCAATACCCTGGAGGAGAACATCCGGCAGGTCTCCGAGCGCTACGATGTGGTGCTCACGAATCCGCCCTTCGGCGGGATAGAAGGGAGGCACATCCAGGCGAACTTCCCCGTTCAATCCTCAGCCACGGAACTCCTTTTCCTTCAGCACATCATGAAGAAGTTGAAGCCCCGCGACGGCGCACGGTGTGGCATGGTCGTACCAGAGGGGACGCTCTTCCGCAGTGGGGCCTTCGCCGACGTCAAACGCGATCTCTTGGAGCAATTCAACCTCCACACGGTGGTAAGCCTCCCGCCCGGCACCTTTGCGCCCTACTCCGACGTCAAGACAGCCCTCCTCTTCTTCGAGCGACCCGGGCCAACCAAGGAGATTTGGTATTACGAACTGCCTCTGCCGGAGGGCTTGAAAAAGTTCAGCAAGGGAAGTCCCATCCAGGACCAGCACTTTGAAGAGGCACGCCGACTCTGGAAAGCATGGGACGCTTACCGCAAAGGCCAGGGCCCGCGCGAGGCTTGTCTTTCCGAGCGTTCCTGGATTGTTCTGGCTGACGAGGTCAAAGCGAGCGGCTACGATCTCACTGCCCGGAACCCGAACCGCAAGGAGGCCGAAGCACTTCCCTCGCCCGTAGAGATCGTGGCAGAATTGCTCGAGCGCGAACGGGAGATCCTGAGCATCGCCGAAGAACTCAACGAACTCCTCGGGAACAACAACAGGGAGGAAGCCGCTCATGACTGAAGGAGCCTACAAACTCCCTGAAGGCTGGCGGTGGGTAAGGTTAGGGGAAGTTGCAAAAGTCTTTGCAGGCTCATCAGCGCCTCAAGGTGAGCAGTATTTTCAAGGGGGTTGTTTCCTCTTTGTTCGTGTTCAAGACCTTGGGCGTCATGGGATTACAACAAACTTGGTAGAAAGGTGCCGACCTCGTCAATGAAAAAGCCGTGAAAGAGTTGCGGCTGAAGAAAGCTAGGGCGGGCACGATTCTTTTCCCGAAGAGTGGTGCTGCTATTCTGACTAACTCCAGAGCCGCATTAGGCAGAGATGCCTATATCGTGTCTCATCTTGCAGCCGTCGAACCAAACCCAAGCATTCTCAATAACCTTTGGGCGTTCTATTGGCTTTGCACAGTAGACATGTCGCAGTTCATTGATAACCCTTCCTATCCGTCACTTCGGTTGAGCAAAATTAAGGAACTCTCTCTCCCCCTTCCACCTCTCTCCGAGCAACGCCGCATTGTGGTGTATCTGGAGGCGGTGCAAGTGAAGATCAAGGCTCTAAAAGAGGCGCAGGCGAGCACCAATGCGGAACTTCAGCGCCTGGAGCAGGCGATTTTGGATAGGGCGTTTCGGGGAGAATTATGATGGAAAAGCGAAAACATCCCCTTTTCAATTACCAAAAGCGTATGGCCGTTTGACACAAACCAAGGCCGGTACATCCTTTGCCCCCAATGGAATCGCCTATCATCGAGCAAGTACTGGATATCGCCGAGCGCGGACGTTCGCTTGGCGTGGTGCTCCTGGGCGCGGAACAGTTCATGAGCGCGGTACACGAGCGCGTCGTCGGCAACTGTTCGACGACCGTCATCGGCCGCACCGGCTCAGCCGAACTCTCGTCACCTGCGTATCGCTTTCTCGACCCGGCAGTCAAGGCCAACGTCTCACGCCTGCAAAAGGGGGGAGCTGGTGATTAGCCACGCTACCTTCCGCCAGCCAGTGAAAATTCGCTTTCCCCGGCCGGCGTATTTGCAAGAGGGTGCTGAGTAAGGGAAGGGTAAGCAATAACTGAAAAGAAAAAGGAGAGCGCCCAACCCGCGTATCCAGCCGGTTCATTTCGCGCGATCGGTTCAAGTCCGATCGGTGGCTCCTTTTTCGCGTTTGGCGCCGGTCCACCCCTAGCTCCCCTCCCCGCATGCAGGGGAGGGGAAGGGGCCGGTTTTTCCCTGTTAAGTACCTCTTGACAATGTATACCACTTGTGATAAGATGAGTATGGATGAGAACGCAACGCCGGCAGTCCCAGCCGGCGCTCCTCACCCGCTTAACGCCATAGGGAGGGCTTCCCCATGGACCAGGTACGCATCCTCAGCGCGGATTTCGTCATCCATACCCCGGGCGAACCGCCGGCGAAATATTGGGCCGCGGCCGTTCAGGACGATACCATCCTGGCCGTCGGCCCCACGAACGAACTGCTGTCCCGCTTCCCCGCCGCCGAGCATCTGCACTTCGCCAATCAGGTCATCAGCCCCGGTCTGATCAACACCCATCACCACATGTACGGCGTCCTGGCGCACGGTATCCCCCTGAGCAAGGCGCCGGCCGGCTTCTGGCCCTTCCTGGAAGAGTTCTGGTGGCCCCTGGTCGAGGATGCCCTCACCCAGGATATGATCGCCGCCGCCGCAGAGCTGGCCTGCTGTGACATGGTCCGGAGCGGCGTTACCGCCTTCTATGACTGCCTGGAGGCGCCCAACGCCATCCCGGGCGCGCTGGATGCCGAGGCCGAGGTCGTGCGTCGTTGGGGACTGCGCGGCTTCCTCTCGTTCGAGGCCACCCAGCGCCAGAGCGAGGAGAACGGCCAGCTCGGCCTGCGGGAGAACGCCGATTTCATCGCCCGGGCGCGGCGGGCCGGCGGCCTGGTGCAGGGCATGATGTGCTTCCACACCACTTTCACCTGCTCGGAAGCCTTTATCCGCCAGGTGTTCGCGATGGCCGAGGAGCTGGATGCCAAGGTGCATATGCACGTCTCCGAGGGAACCTACGAGCCGGAGTACTGCCTGCGGCATTACGGCCGGCGCACCATCGAACAGTACGAGCACTGGGGCTTGCTGGGGCCGCGCGTCCTGGCCTCGCAGTGCGTGCAGATTGATGCCAATGAAATCGCCCTGCTGGCGCGGCGCGGCGTCTCGGTCTCTCATATGCCGCTGAGCAACTGCGAGGTGGGTGGGGGATTCAGCCCAGTGCCGGAGATGCTGGCCGCCGGCATCCCCGTCTCGCTGGGCACCGACGGCTACATCAACAACTTCTTCGAGGTGATGCGCGGCGCATTCCTGATGCACAAGGCGCGCCTGCTCGACCCCACGGTCATGCCGGCGCCGCTAGTGTGGAAGATGGCCACCCTGCACGGCGCGCAGGCGCTGGGACTGGAGCGCGCCGGCCGGCTGGCGGAAGGCTTCGCCGCCGACCTCATCACCATAGAGCTGGACCTGCCCACGCCGGCGGAACCGCATAACCTCTACGACCAGCTCATCCTTTGGCGGAACCCCCAGCATGTGCGCAGCGTGATGGTCGCCGGCCGCTTTCTCATGCAGGATGGGGAGATCCCCGGCGTGGATGAGGCCGGCCTGCGTGCCCGCACACGCCAAGCGTCCCTGGCTCTCTGGGCCAAAGCCTCCTGACGGCGGAGAGTTTATCGGACAAGGACGTCTTGCAAATCATATGACGATTCTCATCCAAACCGCTTCATTCATCGTCTGCGACGCGGATCGGGTACTGCGGGACCAGGACCTGCTCATTGAGGGCAACCGCATCGCCGGCATCGGCCGCTTCGCGCCCCAACCTGGGTGGGATATTATACCCGGGCATGGTCGGACCGTCATGCCGGGCCTCATCAACGCCCATACCCACCTGTACCAGAACTTCTTGAAAGGCCTTAATGACGGCGTTCCGCTGGTGGACTGGTGCGCGCAGGTGCTGTACCCGGCCGCCGACGTCATCCATGCCGACCACTGGCAGGCACACGATGAGCGCCTGGGTTACGCCTGGTCGCTGGCCGGCGCGCTGGAAATGATCCAGAACGGCACCACCTGCTGTATCAACATGGACATGACCATGGATGCCGTGTTCCAGGCCTGGCTGGACATTGGCTTCCGGGGTGTTGGAGCAGTCACGCTGGTGGACCAGTGGATACCAGAATGCCTGCGGCGGGAGCCGGCGCTCATGCGCCAGGAAGCGCTGGGCTACGTCGAGCGCTGGCACGGTGTGCCGGCCGAGAACCCCCGCATCCATATCATGCTGGCACCCTCCACCCCCTTTCTGGCCAGCCCGGAACTCCTGCGCTGGACGGCACAGCAACGCGATCGGCTGGGCCTGCGCGTGCAGATCCATGTGGCGGAGACCCGCTACGAGGTGGAGAATATCCGGAACATCGCCGGCACAACGCCCCTGCGCTACCTGGACCGCTTCGGTCTGGTGGACCAGCGGCTCACCGCCGTGCACTGCGTACATATGGACGACGAAGACCTGGGGCTTCTGCGCCGGCGCGGCGTTGTTGTCGTGCACAATCCCAAGAGCAACATGAAGCTGGGGAGCGGCATCGCGCCGGTGCCCCGCATGCTGGAGCTGGGCATCCTGGTGGCATTGGCCAACGACGGCGCCGCCTCCAACGATCTGCTGGATATGTTCGAGGAGATGCGCAGTGCGGCGCTGATACAGA
This sequence comes from uncultured Anaerolineae bacterium, assembly GCA_938049385.1. Taxonomy (GTDB): domain Bacteria; phylum Chloroflexota; class Anaerolineae; order JACIWP01; family JACIWP01; genus JACIWP01. The sequence goes on along the minus strand of CALIBQ010000039.1, from coordinate 4,939 downwards.
AAGGGGTGGCCGAAAACCCGGCGGTGCTCTCGGCGCGCCAGGTCTTCCGCATGGCGACGGAGTACGGCGCACAGGCATGCGGCATTGACGCTGGCACGCTGGATGCCGGCAAGCTGGCCGATGTGGTGATCGTGAACCTGCGCCGGCCGCACCTGGTGCCGGTGCACGACATCATCAACACATTGGTGTACTGCGCCAAAGGAGCCGATGTGGAGACGGTGATCATTGACGGCCGGGTGGTGATGCGCGAGCGCCGGCTGGAGACCATGAACGAGGACGATATCATCGTCATGGCCGAGGAGAGAGGGCGGGATTTGCGCCAGCGAAGCCTGCAAAGCCCCTTATTCCCGCGGACAGAGGAGTAACCGTATGCCAAGTTTGATGGAAGATCTGACAGCGGTGTGCGGCCCGGAGCGCGTCAGCGACAAGCTGGTGGACCGCATCTGCTACACGCGCGACTGCGGCCCCAGCCCCGGCGGCGTGCCAGGGTATGTGGTGCGGCCGGTATCTACGGAAGAGGTGGCCGGCATCGTGCGGGCCGCCAACCGCCACAAGACGCCTATCTTCGTCTGGGGGCGATCTACCACCTTCATCGGCAACGGCATCCGGGAAGGATGTATCCTGATGGCCATGGACCTCATGCGCGCCATCGAGAAAATTGACCTGGAGCGAAAGCTGGTGGTGGTACAGCCGGGCGCGGTCTGGCACGCCGTGGACGTGGAGCTGAACAAGCTGGGCTGGGAGTTGGGTGTGCCCGGCCCCGGCGGCATGTTTTCCTGCTCCATCGGCGGCTCGGTGGCCTATAACGCGGTGCCGCACGGCTTGGCGGAATACGGCATGACCGGCGAGCACGTCGCCGGCCTCGAAGTGGTGCTCCCCACCGGCGATATACTCCATACCGGGAGCGGCGCCAACGAGACGGCCGGCCATCCCCATTTCGAGCGCTACGCCAACGGCCCCGACCTGACCGGCCTCTTCATCGGCTCCTGCGGCGTGTTCGGCATCATCACCAAAGTATATTTCCGCATCCGGCGCATCCCGGAAGCGGAGGAATTCGCCTTTTACGGCTTCGAGGGCGTGGAGCAGGCGGTGGACGCCGCCCAGTCCATCCAACAGCAGGAGGCGGCCACCCATCTGGTGGGGCTGTTCGGCGGCCCGAAGCCAGCCGGCTACGAACAGTACGATGCCTTCCTGCACATCGTAGTGCGCGACTCGCGCCTGCGGGCCGGCGAGCGCCGGCGCATCGCCGAGGCGGTCTGCGAGGCGCACGGCGGGCATCCGCTGGACAGCAGGGCCACGCGCCGCTATTGGACCGAGCACATGTACTCCTGGTTGCGCAACACACCGCCCGATTATTACTACGGCAACCGCCCGTACACCTGCCCGGAGGTGGCCGGCTTTATCCCAACTCAGGCCGTCAAGGACGCCATCGCCTACCTGCGGCAGGATGCCGTCGAACATGCGGAGGAATTTCAGCGCTACGACATCCGCATCAAGTGCTACGACGTCTACTTCTCCCGCAACGGCGCCTTCATCTGGATCGACACCCTGTACCCAGAGCTGGACGAGCGCTCCTGGCGCTACGGGCTGGCGCTCCGCGAGCGCTACACCGATGAGCTGATGCGGCGCTATATGTCCCCCGGCGGCATCCTGCAGGCGCTGGCGCCGGTCGTCATGCCCAAGCTGGGCGCCGGCTTCGAGCTTATGAAGGCGCTGAAGCGCACGCTGGACCCGAACTTCATCCTCAACCCCGGGGTGCTTCTGATGGAACCAGAGACCACCCCGCAGGTGACACCGGAGGTGATACGGTGAGACAGGAAACGACGGCGCCGGCCGGGGAGGCTGTCCGCTCCTCGCGGCACATTGACGAGCTGAAAGCCATCATCTACCAGTGCAACCGCTGTGGCCAGTGCCTGGACTTCTCCACCCTGGGGCTGGCGGCCAAGTGTCCCGCCTACTGGGGCGGCCTGTTCGAATCGTATGCCTCACGCGGCAAGTTCAACATCGCCCGCGCCCTGGTGGATGGCCTGATCGATTACGATGAGGAACTGGCGCGGCGCGTGTACAGTTGCACTGAATGCCGTGCCTGCGCGGAGAACTGCTTCAAGTTCCTGGATACCACTGCTATCTTCACCGCCATGAAGCAGGACTTGGCGGAGCGCGGCCTCATCCCGGAGAACTACCGGCGCGCCCTGTACGGCGAAATGGGGTTAGATGAGGTGCACAACGTCTATCAGGCGCCGCATGCTGAGCGGCTGGCCTGGCTGTCGCGCCGCGAGCGGGTGGACCGGCCGGCGCGCACCGCTTTCTTCGTCGGCTGTACCTCTGCCTACGTGCGGCAGAACATGGCCATCGACACCGCCGAGACGCTGGAACTGCTGGGGGTGGATTATACCGTGCTGAGCGACGAGTGGTGTTGTGGCCATCCGTACATCGCCGCCGGCCTGCTCGACAAGGCGCGTCAGAGCCTGGAACATACCATCGCCCAGTATCAGCGCCTGGGGGTGGAGCGCGTGGTGTTCAACTGCCCGGGCTGTCTGAAGACCTTCAAGCACGACGCGCCGCGTCTGCTGGGACGTCGGCTTCCCTTCGAACCGGTCCATATCCTGGAGGAAATCGCGCGCCTGGCCGAGGAGGGAGAAATCCGCTTCCTGCCAGTATCACCGAAGATTGTCGTCACCTATCATGATTCCTGCACGCTCGGACGCTGGTTAGGCGTGTATGAGGCGCCGCGGCAGATTCTGCGGCATATCCCCGGCGTTTCGGTGCGCGAGATGCGGCGCAACCGCAACCTGGCCTACTGCTGCGGCGCCGGCGGCCTGATCCGCTTCGATTATCCCAACATCGCCACGCGCGCCGGCGAAGAGCGCCTGCGCGAAGCGGAGGAGACCGGCGCCGATACGTTGGTGACATCCTGCCCCGCCTGCCTGATGCAGTTCCAGCAGATCCGCAACAAACTGCGCAGTGCCATGCGAGTGGTGGATATCACCGAGCTCATCTGGAAGCAAATTGACGTTCCAGGCAAACCTCAATAGAATGCGCCTGGGGCCGCACACTACATTCCACGGAGAAAGAAAGGAGGTGAAAGCGAGAGAGCGCGTTGTGCGGGTGGGAAAGTGGGTATCCTGCTGACATTGTTCTCGAAAAGGTTCTCTCGGAAGGCACACAAAAGGAGGGAGATGGCATGTCGCGCTATCGTCTGGTAGTGGGAGTGGTACTGCTGGCACTGCTGGCCGGCCTGCTTGCCGGCTGTGCCCAGCCGGCCACACCGCAGGTGGTGACGGTCAAGGAGACCGTCGTGGTTGAGAAGGAGGTTCCTGTCGAGAAGGAAGTGGTCAAGACGGTGGTGGTGGAGAAGGTCGTCACCCCCACGCCGGCGCCCAAGGGCGGCGAGCTGACCTACGGCCTGACTCTCATTGTCTCCGACATTGACCCCCATTCCGGCGCTTCCTCTGAACTGGGCATCTTCCTCACCAGCGTCTATGACCCGCTGGTCTGGCGCGATCAGGAGGGCAATTTCCACCCCGGCCTGGCCAAGAAGTGGGAAATCTCCGAGGACGGCAAGGTCTATACCTTCTACCTGCGCGATGACGTCAAGTTCCATGACGGTACCCCCTTCAACGCGCAGGCGGTCAAGTTCAACTTCGACCGCATCACCAACCCGAACTTCAAGTCCAACAAGGCCAAGTACATGATGGGGCCCTATGACCACACTGAAGTGGTGGACGATTACACGGTGAAGGTCTACTTCAAAGAGCCCTATGCGCCCTTCCTGGATTCGGTCAGCCAGGTGTATCTGGCCATCGCCTCCCCCAAAGCCCTGCAGGAGTGGGGCGATGAGAAGTACCGCGAGCATCAGGTGGGCACCGGGCCTTTCATGATGGTCGAGTATGTCGCCAAGGATCATATCGTCCTGGCCAAGAACCCCGACTACAACTGGGCGCCTGATTTCATGATGCATCAAGGGCCGGCCTATCTGGACAAGATCACCTTCCGCTTCTATCCGGATGCCGCCACCCGCGCGCCGGCGCTCGAGTCGGGTGAGGTACAGATTATGGGCGAGATCCCGCCGGTGGACGCCAACCGCCTCATGGCCGACCCACGCTTCGTCATCTATCCGGTGGAGATCCCCGGCCAGTCGCTCCAATTCTTCGTTAATACCTCCAAGCCGCCTACGGATGATCTGCGGGTGCGGCAAGCCCTGCTCTACGGCCTGGACCGCGAGGCCATCGTCAACGGCATCTTCCGCGCCCTTTCACCCATTGCCCACGGCCCGCTGGGGCGCAAGACGCCGGGCTACACCTCTCAGGTGGAGGGCATGTATCCCTTTGACCTGGAGAAGGCGAAACAACTCCTGGCGGAGGCCGGCTGGAAGGACACCAACGGCGACGGTATCCTGGACAAGGGCGGCCAGGACCTGGCCCTCAACACCATCCTGATGACCTGGGGCTACCTGCCGGAGATCGGCACAGCCATGCAGGGCCTCTACCGCCAGTTGGGCGTGAAGCTGGAGACGCAGGTGCTGACCTACCCTGCGGCGCTGGAGGCGGCCAGCAAGAACGAGCATCACCTCATCCCCATGGCCATCAGCAGCAGCGATCCGGACATCCTCGCCAGCTACTTCCACTCCCGCAACATCGAGAAAGGCTTCGCTTGGTCCCGCTTTGCGGACCCGGAGCTGGACCAGTGGCTGGATGAAGGGGCCCGCGCCATGGATTGGAACACCCGCGCCGAGCTGTATGCCAAGGCCCAGGTCCGCATCATGGAGCAGGCGCTTATCATTCCCATCCGCGATTATGTGAACCTGAACGGCGCCAGCGCCAAGGTGAAGGGTCTGCGCTACAGCCTGCAGGGCTGGTTCCCCTGGCTGTACGACGTGTACATCGAGCGGTAAGCGGAATGCAGCGAGGGGGCCGGCGCGCCGGCCCCCTCGCTGCAT
>CALIBQ010000038.1 GCA_938049385.1 uncultured Anaerolineae bacterium | reverse complement strand
GCAATGCGGCGCAGGCCACCGTCGAATGGCGCTTTACCACGACCGATGCTCGGCTTAAGTTCCATCGCCTATATCATCAATAATTATTGTGGTGAAGTACTAGTATAGCATAAGTTTCGATGTTTTTGAAATAGCTTCTACGCTCATGTCAGGGAGCGCCCGCCGTCCACGAAGTACACTGCTCCGGTAGCGAAATCGCATTCGATGAGGAATTCTATCAGCCGGGCGACATCCAGGGGCGATCCCACGGTCTTAAGCAGGGACTTCTCCTCGGCCCAACGGCGCTTTTCGGGCGGGGCGTCATCGGGCAGCAGAACAGTGCCGGGGGCGATGGCATTGACGCGCACCGCCGGCGCCAGCTCCACCGCCATTGATTTGGTCAGGGACCAGAGGCCGGCCTTGCTGACAGCATCATGGGCATATCCCGGCCATGTCTGAAACGCGGAAACGCTCGTCATGTTGATAATCAGCCCCCGGCCCTGCCTCAGCATGTGCGGCGCCACCAACTGCGAGCAGATAAAGGGGCCTTTCAGGTTCACGGCCATGGTCATGTCCCAATCCTCCTCGCGAATCTGCAGGAAAGGGGCATGTATCCAGACCGAGGCGTTGTTGATGAGCACATCAATGCGTCCGAAGCGCTCTACGGCCGCGTCCACAAAGGCCCGCACCTGCTCGGACCGAGTCACGTCCGCCGGCACGGCCAGGGCCTGCACGCCGAGCGCCTCAATCTCCGCCCTGGTCCCCTCCAATTCCCGGCTTGTATGTCGCAGAAGGCGATGTGGGCGCCCTTGCTGGCCAGGTACAGGGCCACCTGCTTCCCCACTCGTCTGGCGCCGCCGGTAATCATCACAACAGAATCGCGAATTTCCATTACCGTTTCCTTATGGCCACCGCACTCAATCGAGCACGGTGAGCACAAAGGGGCGTTCCACCAGCGCCTTCACGCGCTGGAGGAAGCGCGCCGCCGGCGCGCCATCCGTCAGACGGTGATCGAAGGATAGGCTCAAGGTCATCACCTGGCGCGCTACAATATTGCCCTGCGCATCCACTGCCGGCCGCAGGGTGATCGCCCCCACGCTCAATATCGCCGCCTCCGGGGGATTGATGATGGCGGAGAAATCCCGAATGCCGTACATCCCCAGGTTGGTGATGGTGAATGTCCCACCCGTCAGCTCGTCCGGCAGACTGCGGCCGTCCAGCGCCCGCTGGACCAGCTCCCGCAACTGCCGCTCGATGGTCAGCAGGTTCATCTGTTCCACATGATGCAGGACCGGCACCATCAGGCCCCGTTCGGTATCCACCGCCAGACCGATGTTGATGGATTTGACGCGTTCGATGCCGGCCGGCGTGAAGCGGGCATTCATGTACGGATGCTCCTGCAGTGCCCGTGCCACCAGCTTGATGAGGAGGGTGTTGAACGAAATCTTCTCCCCCAGCTCTTCGATCAACTGCTGACGGGCGCTGACCAGATTGGTCGCGTCCACGTCAATGTTGAGCGTGACCTGGGGCCGCTCGCGCCAGGCGGCGGAAAGACGCTCGGCGATGATGGCGCGCAGGCCGGCCAGCGGTATCAGCTCGACCTCTTCCGAGATAGGCGCCGGCTGTGCAGGAACTGCCCGGCCCTCCAGCACGCGCTCCACATCTTCCCGCAGGATGCGGCCGGCAGGGCCGCTTCCCACCACCTGTCCCAGGTCCACCCCTTCCTCTTCCGCCAGTTTACGGGCGGCCGGCGTGGCACGCGGCGGGGGCGCGGCGGCCGCTTGCGCCGGCATAGGGATATCCCGCGCCGCAATCATGCCGCGCGGGCCGGTGCCCTGGATGCTTGTCAGCTCCACGCCAGCTTCTCTGGCCAGCCGGCGCGCCTTCGGCGTGGCTGGCACCCGTTCCGCCGGCGCCTGCTCCCCCGCGGCCGGTGCGGGCGCCCCTATGGGCTGGGACATGACGACGGCGATGGGGGTTTTCACCGGCACCGTCTGGCCGGCCGGCACCAGGATGTGCAGGAAGCCGCTGGCCGGCGCCTCGATTTCCAGCACCGATTTCTCGCTCTCCAGGGTAAACAGGGTCTCTCCTTTCTCGACCCGGGCGCCCTCATCTTTATGCCACTTCACCAGCTTGGCCTCCGTCATCGTCAGGCCCAGCTTGGGCATGAGGATCGTGTAGCCCCCTTCACTGCTCATGTGCCTATCTCACCTCGCTCCCGTACACGATAGTAGGCGATATAGCGCAGTCCGTATGGGTCCTTGCCGGCCAGGAAGTCGGCGGCACGCACCGTCGGCAGAAGCTGGGGCGTGGTCGGATCCACCAGCGCCGCATCCAGCCCCCAGGGGATGGCGGCGGCGAGATACGCTAGGACCACCGATGTCCCATGCGGCATCCCGAAGCCGGCGTTCCCAATGCCCAGTATCGTGGTGACCCCCAGTTCTTCATGCAGGGCCTTCAACGTTTGCAGGGTGACCATCATAGACCCCGGCTCTGCGGAGGACGCCAGGCAAATCGCGTCAATAATGATATCCTCGCGCGGGATCCCGTGTCTGCCGGCCGCCTCAATGATGATCCGCGCCTCTTCCAGCCGGCCTTCCACCGTGCGCGGCAGGCCGTGTCGGTGGCCAATGGGCATGCCCACGATGGCGGCGCCGTAGTGCCGAGCGATGGGCAGTAATGTCTCCAAGGATTCCCGCTCGGCGGTGACCGAATTGATGAGCGCCTTGTACGGCTGGAGCGCCTTCAACGCGGCCTCCAGGGCCGGCGGATGGCGCGAGTCCAGGGAAATCGGACAGCCCAGGGCTTCATGGACGGCACAGGCCAGCCGCGGCAGTAACGCGGCCTCGTCCACCTCAGGGTGGGTGAGCAGGATATCCACCATGTCCACGCCGGCGCGCTGCCCCTGTTCCGCCAGCTCCAGCAGGGTATCCAGCCGTCCGGCGCGCAGTTCCGCCAGCGCCTCCGGCCGCTGGTCCATGACCCGCAGTTGGTCGTTGATCAGCACGGTCGGGTGTGCCGGCCCGATGTGCAGTTCACCCCTGCGCGACGTCAGCACAGTCATGAACCGAAAATCTCCCGCACCTTCGCCAGCGCGGCCTCTTCGGATTGGGAGGGGTAGAACTCCATGCCGATGAGGCCATCGTACCCCAGCCGGCGGAGCGCCGCCGCGATGTTCCAGAAGTTGATCTCGCCGGTGCCAGGCTCCTGCCGGGTGGGCACGTCACCGATATGCACGGTGGGATACAGGCCGTGATAGGCTTCCAGCCCGTAGATGAGGTTGCCGGCGGTGCGCTGTTGGTGATAGCAGTCGAAGGACATGCGCAACTGCGGATGATTGAAGCGCCGCACGATGCCGGCCACCTGGTCATGCGTATGGATGAAGACCCCGCCGTGAATATGGAAGGTGTTCAGCGCCTCGAACCACAGGGTGATGTTCGTCTTCTCCACCATCTCGAGGATTTTTTCCAGCCCGTCCAGCAGGTTGACGTACATTTCCCCGGGCGAATAGTCCTTCGTCAGTGGGGCAACCCACTCTTCACCGTTCGGACGCACCTCGATCTGATTGGAGAAGATGAAGAGATGAGGAATCTCGTAGCGCTGGGCCATTTCCAGCGTCTCTGCCCAGGCATCCAGACAGCGGGGATGGTCGTTGGCGTCCACAAGACTGCCGGCCTGGCCGTCGAAGGTGGAGTTGATGATGCATCCATGACGCTTGCACTCGGCATAGATATCGGCCATGGGGCGCTCGCGCCAGAGCCAGACGTCGAGCCGGCGGATGCCCAGCGCCGCAAAGCGCTCCACCCGCTCGACGATGGGCACATCGCGGAACCAGAAGTCCATGTAGCCGGTGAATTCCATCTATCCGCTCCTTATACTAAGCCTTTGCGCCGCCCATCAGGAACCGCGCCGCCGCCAGGATGTCGTCCACCCCTGGCAGTACCTCTTCTTCCAGCACGGGGCTGTACGGGATGGGCACGTTCTTGGCCGCCACCCGCATGATAGGGCCGTCCAGATATTCCACTGCTTCCTCCGCCAGGAGTGCCGCGATCTCCGCTCCCGGGCCGGCGCGCTTGTGTGCCTCATGAGCGATCACCACCCGGCCGGTCTTCGCCGCAGAGCGGATCAGGGCATCCTTATCCAGCGGTACCAGCGTGCGCGGGTCAATTACTTCCGCCTCAATCCCTTCTTGCGAAAGGGCATCCGCCGCCTCCAGGGCTTTCGCCAGCATGCCGCCGATGGCGATGATGGTCAGGTCGCGGCCGGCGCGCGCCAGGTTCGCCGCGCCAAAGGGTATGGTGAAGTCCGGGTCCTCCGGCACCGGCCCCCGCACCGCGTACAGCATCTTGTGCTCGAAGAACAGGACCGGGTCCTCGCCGCGAATGGCGGTCTTGAGCAGGCCCTTGGCATCCGCCGGCGTGGCCGGCACGGCGATCTTCAGCCCCGGCACATTCATGAACCATGATTCCGGGCTTTGGGAATGCTGGGCCGCCGCCGATCCCGGCGCGCCGGTGGTCACCCGGATGGTCAGCGGCACCTTCGCCTTGCCGCCGCTCATGTAGCGCGCCTTGGCGGCTTGGTTGACGATCTGGTCGCCGGCGCACATCAGGAAATCGCCGAACATGATCTCCACCACCGGCCGCATGCCCATCATCGCCGCGCCCAATCCTCCGCCGACGATGGCGCTCTCACTGATAGGGGTATCCCGCACGCGATCGGGGCCGAACTCCTCGTACAGGCCGGCGGTCACGCCGAACACCCCGCCGAACACGCCGACATCCTCTCCCATGATGAACACCGACGCATCGCGGTGCATCTCCTCGCGCAGTGCTTCACGAATGGCCTCGGCAAATGTGATTTCTCTCATCGGTGCACCTCAGAATACCAGGCCGTTATGGGTATCGCCGTACACACCCAGCAGGGCTTCCTCCGGGCCGGGGATGGGCGCGGACTTGGCAAAGGCCACCGCTTCGTCCAGTTGGTGCAGGACGTCCTGGTGCACTTTGTCCAGGGTCTGCGCATCGAATACGCCGGCCTCCAGCAGGCGCCGGCGGAAGAGCACCACCGGGTCGCGCGCTTTCCAGTATTCCATCTCTTCCTGTGTGCGGTAGACCATTGGGTCGCCCTCGTAATGGCCCCGCTGGCGGTAGGTCTTGCCCTCGATGAAGGTCGGTCCCAAGCCGGCGCGCGCCCGTTCCGCCGCCATCCGCACCGCCTCGTACACCTCCAGCACATCGTTGCCGTCCACGATGACGCCCGGGAAGCCGTAGCCCTCCGCCCTGCGGGCCAGGTCGGCGATGGGCGCTTGTTTATGCTGGGGAGTGCCTTCGCCGTAGAGGTTGTTCTCGCACATGAAGATAACGGGAAGCTTCCACAGGCCGGCCATGTTGGCCGCTTCATGGAAGGCGCCCTGGTTGACCGCTCCGTCACCGAAGAAGGCCAGCGCCACGCGCTTCTCCCCCCGCAGGTGAAAGGCCAGCCCGGCGCCGACGGCGATGGGGATGCCGCCGGCAACGATGCCGTTGGCGCCCAGCATGCCCAGGTCAAAGTCGGCGATATGGAGGGAACCGCCGCGCCCCAGGCAGTAGCCGGTCGAGCGGCCGGCCAGCTCCGCCATCATATAGCGGGGGTCGCCGCCCTTGCCGATGAGATGCCCATGGCCGCGATGGGTGCTGGTGATCACATCGTCCTGTTTCAGCGCCAGGCAGGCACCCACTGCCGTAGCCTCCTGCCCCACACAAGGATGGATGAACCCTGGGATCAGCCCATTGCGGCGCTCCTCGATCGCCCGCAGTTCGAACTCGCGCACCAGGGTCATGCGGCGGAACATCTCCAACAACAGCGATGGATCATAGGCGGAAAGGGGTTGGGAGGAAATTGTTTCCAGAGCAGAGACAGGATGTTCGGACATGCATCACCTCACATCAGGCAGGCACCACAGGATAGAGAAGCAGGGAACGCCCACGATTAGCACATGGCATTCTATCACAAATGACATGCTTTGTCAACTAACAGTGAACGAAGGTATGGGGAAGCTCATCGCCCGGCAGTTGAAACTGCGAGGCCGGCGCCGGCTTCGCATGCACAGCCGCGGCTTCAGCCGCCAGGCCGGCGAGGGCGCCATCGAGATTCGGATGCTTTGCATACAGGCCCCGAGGGTCCAAGCCGGGGATGGGAGACCAGCTCGCAGAGGCTACCAATCCCGTGGGGGAGCCGCTGTATGGTATGCCGGGGCGACACACTACATACAGGGGTACGAACTCCTAACACGGCGGTACAAGGTAAAATAAGGCGCGCCCGGGGAGACTCGAACTCCCAGCCTACTGATTCGAAGTCAGGCGCTCTGTCCGTTGAGCTACGGGCGCGCGAAATGTAGGGACTTTATCCTGCCTGACCCCCATATCTAGTACGGCGCGGGGCTTCCCAAGAGCGTGTAGCAATCTGTGTAGCAATCTTGGGAGGTGCCGTATGCGCAAGCGCAGGCATGGGGAGGGCAGTCTGTACCAGCGGGGCGATGGACGCTGGGTGGCGAGCCTGCGGGTCGCTGGCAAGAGGCGCACGGTCTACGGACGAACCCGACAGGAGGCCCTGCAAAAGCTGAAGGCCCTGCAGGAATGGGCGGAGCGTCAGGGGGAACTGCCCGACGCAAAGCGCACCGTTGGCGACCTGCTGGACGCATGGTTGGAGACGTCCGCGCCATCACTGCGGCCCCGCACGCTGGCGGACTACCGCAGGACGTGTGAGCGCCACATCCTGCCCAAGTTGGGCAATGTGCCCCTTTGCAAGCTTACCCCTTCCCACATTCAGAGGCTGATAAATGCCCTGCAAAAGGCGGGCAAGGCCCGCACCGCCCAGCTTGTCTACGTCCTGTTTCACCGCGCGCTTCGGCTGGCGGTCATGTGGGGCTGGGTGCTGGAAAACGCCTGCGAGCGCGTGGTCAGGCCCGTGTACCATGCCGAGCGGCGCCAGATCTGGACGCCTGAGGAACTGTCCACCTTCCTGGAGGGGACGCGGGGCCACTGGCTTTGGCCCTTGTGGGTGCTGGCTGTCGGATCGGGCGCAAGGCTGGGCGAACTGCTGGCCCTGACCTGGAGCGACGTGGACATGGAGCGGGGGACGCTGACCATCCGCAGGACACTGCACCGAGTGAACGGGGAGTATGTCTTCGCGGCCCCCAAGACCCGGGCTGGGGAGCGCACCATCGCCCTGCCTGCGGAGGCTGTGCAGGCCCTGAAGCGCCAGCGGGCATGGCAGGCACAGCGGCGCCTGCGGGCTGGCGGGGAATGGCAGGACTGGGGGCTGGTCTTCACGGGCGAGCGCGGACAGCCGCTGTGCCAGTCCGTTGTCCAGCACGCCTTGAAGCGGGAATGCCAGCGGCTGGGGCTTCCGGAGCTTACCCCACACGGACTGCGCCACCTGCACGCCAGCCTACTGCTGGAGGGCGGGCTGGCGGTGCCCCAGGTGGCCAAGCGGTTAGGTCATGCCACGCCCCAGGTGACCATGAGCATCTACGCCCATGCGGTGGACAGGCACGACCGCCAGGCGGTGGAGATCATCCGGCGCGTCCTGGAGGCCCGCTAGAACGGCTTCTAAGGCCCTTCAGAGGCCCGCTGTGAGGCTTTTGCGCGGGGGTGAATGAAGACAAACCTATGCGGGCCAAAAAGGGGCTTGTAGGGCCTGAGAATGCCGCTATATGCATGATGCACATAGTCAGACAAACAGGAGGTGAAAAGATGATCAACAGCAGTTGGGTGTTCGGGTGCGTGTTCGGGTTCCGCCAGGACACCTGCGGCAAGTACGAGCGGGACGAGAGGAGCCGAGGCGCCTATGCGGGCTTTGTAGGCTGTCCATCCTGCGTCAACCGCGTGGCGGGCAATGACGAAACAGAGGGCGCGGAGCTGGCCTGGGAGGGCCGCGACCTGCTGGAGGTGCTGAAGAACAGACACGCTGGGGGTTGAAGCACCGCCCCATAAGCCCCCGCGCAAGGCCCCCTGGTGGCTGAAGCCATCAGGGGGCTTTTCTCTGGAATTGACATGCGGTCGCGGACTGCGGCATAATGCTGACAAAGAGAAGCGCCCTGTGGTGTGCAAGCACCCAGGGCGTTGGCCAGAACTGCGTGCAGGGCGGTCTGGCATGAGGAAATATAGCACAAGAGACCGCCCTGCGCAAATCCAATGCGGAGGGCGGTTTATGTCTGCGAAAAGCGAGAATGGACTGATATCTGCACAGCTGTCCCCCAACGCCCTGAAGACCCTCTCGGAGGCGCTGAGAAGTGTGAGCAGCGAATGGGTCCAGCAGGCCTTCTCACAGCTGACATGGACCCTGCCCGATGGGGTCCAGCAGGCATTCTCTCAGCTGGCATTAGTTTCCATCAAAGACCTGCTCGAACAGATAAAACAGGCCTTTTGGCAGCGAGCTGTATCAAGTGTATTCACTGAACGCCTCAAGGATTCGATAGAGCGCCTGACCTTTCAGTTGTCAAGGGAGCTGGCGTTGCCGTTTAGTTCGGACACCTTCTTGGGCGATTTTGGGCGCGTATATTTCTATGGGAACCCAGAAGCCCTATCCCGCCTGCTGAGGAAGTATTTCACCCGCACCGCTGTCATGCATCCAGAGCGCTGGCGGCTGCTGCAGGACAAATATTGGGCGTACTGCGAGGAAGTGGGCAAATCAAGCGCCTGGGAGGAGCTGGCTGGCCCTGCCCTGCTGATTGCGATCAAGGAATTACCGGATGATATGTATATTAGCGACATCTACCGCCACCTGCGCGGCGAGGTGCGCAAGGGCGTGGAGCGCACCCTTCTGGACGGGAGAACCTTGGACAGTCACTACCCTGTTGATACCATCAGGACGAGGGAGCTGGAGCAGAGGGTAAATGCGGAGCGGATAGAGGATGTAGAACGGTGGGTGGATTTTCAGATGGCGCTGAGACGGTTGGAACCGTTAGACCAGATGATCATCCTCCTGGCGTTGAAGGGATATTCACACGGCGAGATTGCCACGATGGCAGGAATGACCAACGAGGCGGTGCGGAAAAGGTTTGAGCGGGCCAAACGGGAGATTTCCGTCTTTCGCTAAAATTCATGTCACAAAATGCCCTCGCCAGACTGATAATAAGTAGAGAGAGTGAAAGGCCAGGCAGAAACCTGGCCTTTCGGCATCCTTGGGCATGGAGGTGTGAGATGATGAACGTATTTCTGCGTGACGCCCGTGGTAACTTTTGGGCCACGTCCGACCCCGATGTCGTCCGCGCCGTAGTCGAGGCACTCATCAGCCACATTGGTCGGACAAAAGATGATCTAGATGACCTCGAGCTCCTGCGCCTGTTGGCAGAAACAGAAATGGAGAATGATGATGACCAGGAAAAGCAGGATGAATAGCGTACTGCCAATCTGTACATGCGGCAGGGTGGTGAGGAGGCCAGCAGGATGAACGCGCTCCCTGAACGCTGGTGGGTGCTGACGCCTGTGCGACCGACCGTCACTGGCGTGGACACGGGGCTTGTCCCTGACCCATACGCATCGCTGGAGGCTTGGGCGCGGTACCACCATTACGACCTGGATGAGCTGGATGACGTGGGGCTGTGGATAGAGCGCAGGCGGATTGAATATGCCATTATAGGCGGTCGCAGACAGGGGTGGCTGCTGGAGCGCCTGAAGCGCCTGGCGGAAGAGCAGAAGCGCCGGAGGCAGGGAGGTCGGTGATGCAGAAAACGCCCTTAGAGTGGTTGGATCTGGCCAAAGCAGTGGTTCGCCAGGAGCGGGATCGTCAGGAGGCGTTGCGATCGAACCGCCTGCCCGCCTGGGAGAGGGACGGGGCCAAGGTGCCTCCCCAGGAACCATCCAAGCTGGCGGAGCCGCGCGTCATCCCCCTGCGCCCAGCCGCGCCATCAGCGGAGCGCACGCCCGAACGGTCGGAGGATCCACCGCCGGATGCGGAAAGCTTGGCGGACCTGACACCCTGGGTGCACGAGACACTGGCCAGCCGCACGTCGCGCGACGTGAAGCGTTCGGTCTCCAGCGCCATCGGTGACCTCCTGGCCCGCAAGGATCGCCTCCTGCTGGACACCGCGTCCGACGACCCGCAGTCCTGGACGCCCTACGTCATCGCCGAGGACGGTTCGGTACTGCGCCTGGACGGTGAGGCGCTGGCCTTCCGCGCCATGCTGGCCGAGGCGGGGCTCAACGCCGCGGAACCGATATACCGCTGGGTGGTCTCCGACCTCCAGGCAAGGGCCTTCAATGAGGGCAGGCGTGTTCGGCTCGCTCGCTGGGTTCTGCGGCGGGATGACGCGCTGTACATCTCCTGCGGGATGCGGCATCTGGTGCGTGCTGGTCCAGATGGCAGGCTCACCTTGCTCAAGAACGGGGCGGATGGGGTGCTCTTCGCTAGTGATACCGTCCTGCCTGAATGGTGTCCCAGCGCGGAACCCGTCCATCCGCTGGAACTGCGGGCTCTTCAGCCTCCGCTGGAGGCCCCGCCCGAGGTGCCCGAGTACGACGTCGTCTGTCAGAAGCTCCTGCTCATCGCCTGGCTCTTGGCGCGCATGTCGGGCGCGTGGCCTTTGCCAGCGCTGGCCTTCATCGGCGCCAAGGGTTCGGGTAAGTCCACTGCGGCACGGGCGGTCGCTAAAATCTTTCTGGGCGGTCTGGGCGAGGCGTCGGATGGGCATCTGAGCGAGCGGGATTTCAAGACCGCCCTGACGGGGCGCCCTGTCTGCGTCCTGGACAACCTGGACGCCGAGCCCGACGCTTGGTTCCACGACGCTCTGGCGCAGGCGGTTACCGGCGGCGTCATCACCGCTCGCAAGCTGTACACCGACAGCAAGCTGGTGAGTCTCCCTATTCAGGCGGGCATCGTCATCACGACCAGAACCGCTGGCTTTGCGGATCGCCCTGACATTTTGGAGCGCCTCATCCCCATCTTCATCGGTGATCTGCCCGATGAGAACAGGCTTGATGACGGGGCGCTGGTGGTCGAGGTATTGGACAGGCGGAGCGGGGTGCTGGCCTACCTTGCGAGCCATGCGGCACGGTGGACGCTGGGCGGGGAGGCGCCCAGCGGACTGCCATCCCGCTTCCAGACCATCGCCCGTCTCTTGCATCATCTAGTGGACGGGGACGCGAAACTGCGCGACCACTACCTGCGTGCCTGGCGTATGGCTCAGCAGTTGTCTGTTGTTGACCTGGACCCGCTGGTCCAGGCGCTGATGGCCTACCTGCCCCCTGAAGGACTGCGTGGCACCGCTACCCAGATCGTGCAGGCGCTCCAGGACGCAGGTGCGGACCTGCCCTACATGGGCGGCGGCAAAGCCATCTCCAGACGACTGCGGGAGCTGTCGGGCACTTTGCGCTGTGCGGGCATCAAGGCACAAGAAGAGCGGTTCGGGCATGGAACTCTCTGGACTATCTGGAGGTCTTAGCTGGCCTGATACCTCGTAAGATTGTCGAGATTGTTGAGAATGTTGAGAAAATTGAGAATCTGGGGAAAAAGTCGAAATTTTGTTAGTATAGTGCGAAGTAGAAGAGGAACGAAAATAAAAAGTTTTCTGGAAATTCTCAAGATTCTCAACATTCTCAACACTTCCTTGCCCTTTGAGGTCTGTGGCGATAGGGCGCGCTGTAGGGGAGGGCAAAGAATGACCGAAAAGGATACGATTACACCAAAGCAGAGGAGGGCGGTGGAGGCGCTGGTGAGCACGGGGAGCAGGCGGGAGGCCTGCCGGGCCGCAGGCATTGCCCCCAGGACGCTCTACCGCTGGCTGAAGCAGTCCGCGTTCTGCGAGGCGCTTGGTAAGGCGCAGGAACAGGCCCTGGCAGACCTGCGCAGTCGCCTGCTGGCGCTGGCGGGGCGCGCGGGCGACGTGCTGGAGGCCTCCATGCGGGCTGATGACGCACGCCTGCGCCTGCGCGCGGCGGACACGGTGCTGTCGCGCCTCCTGCAGGTCTATGAGGCGGTGGAGCTGACCCAGCGGGTGGAGAAGCTGGAGCGCATAGTTGAAGCACTGGAGGTGAGGCATGAGGGATAAACTGCACAAGTTGGAGCGCAAACTGCGCCGTATGCAGGGCAAGGATGAAGTGGTGTTTGTACTGCTCCTGCACAACCGCGGCCTGCCGGACGCCTGTTACCAGGCACTGCTGGCGCGCAGTCGTCAGGAGCACCCGGGGGCGCATTTTTATTTCATAGTGGCCCATGACAGCACTGGGCACTGCAGGGCCTGCGGGGAGCATCACGATGGCTGAGAAGGCCTGGAAGCGAGCGGAACGGGCGATAGCGGATCACCTGGGGGGCCAGCGTATACCGATAACGGGCCGCGCAGGGCCCGATGTGGTCTCGGACTGGCTGGCGGTGGAGGTCAAGACCCGTAAAGCGCTCCCCAAGTGGCTGGTGGAGGCGGTGGCGCAGGCGGTGTCGGGCGCGGACGGTCGCCTGCCCATCGTTGTCCTGCATGCGCTGGGCCAGCGCTACAGCGACGCGCTGGTGATCATGCGCCTGGCGGACTTTGAGGACTGGTACGGTGCGCTGGAGGCGCGGGATGAACGATGACAAGCGCACCCTGCAGGGCAGTTCCTGGCGCGACCGCTTCAAGCGGGCGCACAAGGCCATATCCCCCCGCTTCTACGCCGCGGACGCTGATCTCATGCTGGTGGAGAAAGACCCGCCCGGCATCGCGGCGCTGGTGGACTACAAGCACCCCAACGACCGCATCACCTTTGCGGAAATCATCGCCTACAACGCCCTGGCCCCCTATGTGCCCGTGTACATCGTCACCGGCTTCCCCGAGGGGCCCTTCGACGTATTCCGCTACCTGGGCGGCGATCCGCGCCCCGACCCGCCCACCGTGCGCCTGGAGCTGGTGCGCACCTGTAGGGACTGGCGCGACTTTGAGGACTGGGAGCGCGCCCTGCGCCGGGCCTACCGGCGGAGATCATGTTTGTAGGAATTTGCGCGCTCATGCGTTGCATATCGTCTGCAAGACGTCAGAAACTGACGCGCGAAGGGTATTGACTTTTTCGGGAGCGGTGCTATAATACCCCCAGACAAACAGTGCCCCAGCGGCGCAAGGGACGCCCTGGGGCGTGGGCCAGGTGAGCACAGCACCTGACCGAGGGGTATTGTATACAAGGACCCCGTCAGGCGCAAACCTGGCGGGGCTTTGTGTTTTAGAACGCATGTTCTGACAGCAATCTGTGTAGCAATCTTTGGGATATCACAAGGGAAGCGTCCTGCGCCCTTTGGGGGGATATGCCCACATATAGGGGCATACAGGCAGAGCGGTACTACATACGGCGGTACAAGGTAAAATAAGGCGCGCCCGGGGAGACTCGAACTCCCAGCCTACTGATTCGAAGTCAGGCGCTCTGTCCGTTGAGCTACGGGCGCGCTGTCCATTATAAACAATTTACACCTCGCGTCAAATTCCCCCGCCGGCCCCCCGCCGCAGCACGCGTTTCTTGACAGACACGCCAGACAATGGTATTATATATTTCGAATTTTAGCACTCTTGAGAAGAGAGTGCTAAAAACCATTACATAACTGCACGGCACGCCGGCCCCGCCGGCCCTACCACCCAAATGGCTATGACAACACCCGAACTGACCGAACGACAAAAGACCGTCCTCGGACTAGTCGTCAAACAATATATCCAGACCGCTCAGCCGGTCAGCTCCAAAACCGTCGTGGAGCAGTACGGGCTGGGGGTCAGCCCGGCCACCATCCGCAACGAAATGGCCTACCTGGAGGAGCTGGGCTACCTGACGCACCCCCATACCTCCGCCGGCCGCGTCCCCACCGAGGCCGGCTACCGCTTCTTCGTCGAACACCTCATGGGGGAAAGCCAGCTCCCCGAACGCGAGCGCATCATGATCCGCCATCAGTTCCACCAGGCCGGCATGAGCCTGGAAGAATGGGCCAAGCTCGCCGCGGCAGTCCTGGCACACGTCACCCACAGCGCGGCCCTGGTCTCCAGCCCCCGCATCTCTCGCGGCCAATACAAACACCTGGAGCTGATCTCCATCCGCGACACCTTGGTCCTGCTGGTGCTGGTGCTCCAGGGCGGCATCGTCATGCAGCGCATGCTCTCCCTGGCCCAAGCCAAGCCCCAGGAGGAGCTCCAGCGCATCTCCAATAGGTTCAACGACCTGTTCGTGGGACTGACCGCCGGCCAGATTCGCGCCAAATCCGCCGCCCTCGACGCCTTCGAAACCGGCATCCGCGACCTGGTCATCGACCTCATTGAGGAAAGCGACCGCCAGGGCAGTGTCGAGGTATACCGCCACGGCCTGGCCCATGTGCTGGAGACGCCCGAATTCTCCGACCCCGAAGCCGGCCTCCAGCTCATCCGCGTCCTGGAAGAGCGCGACCTGCTCAGCATGCTCTCGCGGGAGGCGTCCACATCGGGCAGTATCCAGGTCATCATCGGCGGAGAAGGCCGCTGGGAAGGGCTGAGCGCCTGCAGTGTGGTGCTCTCCCGCTACGGCTGGTGCGACCGCGTTACCGGCCTCTTGGGTGTGCTGGGCCCCATGCGCATGCCCTACGCCCGCAACATCTCCGCCGTGCGCTACGTCTCTGACGTGCTCAGCGAGCTTATCCGCTCCCTGTATGCCGAAGAAAAAATGCCTTCTGAAAACGAGGCAAACATTATCGATATGGAGGAATAACCAGTGCCCGCAGACTGGCATCCAGGAGGTGATGAACCTGTGAAAGATAACGGGAAAGAGAAGATCGAATTCGGTCAGGAGCCGGCCCTCGGCCCAGCCGCCGATGCCCCCTCCGCCGAAACGCCCGCGCCTGCACCTATCACCGAAGAAGCCGCAGAGGCAGTGGCCGCAGGGGAAGTGGCGGAACTGCGCCGGCAGTTGGAGGAAACACAGGCCAAGGCCGACGAATATCTCGACCAGTGGCGGCGTTCTGTAGCCGAATTCTCCAACTACCGCAAGCGCATGGAGCGCGACCGCCAGGAATTTCAGAAGACTGCCACCGCGGACTTCCTCAAGCGCCTCCTGCCGGTGGTGGATGACATGGAGCGCGCCTTCGCCCACCTGCCGGCGGACCTGGCCGGCCATGAATGGGTGATCGGCATGCAGATGGTCTACCAGAAACTGCAGGACCTCCTGCGGCAGGAGGGCCTACAGCCCATCGAGGCGGAAGGTGGCCAGTTCGACCCCCTCTATCATGAAGCAGTCTCAAATGAAGAAAGCACCGAACACGAGGACGGCGCCATCATCGGCGTGGTGCGGCGCGGCTACCGCTTCGGCGATCGCGTCCTGCGGCCGGCGCAGGTGCGCGTCGCCCGCCGGCGCAAGGTATCAGAGGCCGGCGGCACAGAAGCATCGTCTTCGTGATGGAATGCAGGGAGGATAGGGTTCCAATCACCCGACCCCTCGTATCAATGTAAGAGGAAAATGCAAAGCCCCAACCCCTAGCCTCTTTCCTGGGTGCGGGGAAGGGGCTTCGGGATGAGATTGTTCAACAAGGTGTTTCCAATACCTACAGATGAAACCTCAGGAGAACAACACATATGGGCAGAATCGTTGGCATTGACCTGGGCACGACAAACTCGGTGGTGGCAGTCATGGAAGGCGGCGAGCCGACCGTCATCCCCAGCGCGGAAGGCTCCCGGCTGTTCCCCTCCGTCGTGGCCGTCAACCCAAAAACCGGCGAACGCATGGTCGGCCTGGTCGCCAAGCGGCAGGCCATCACCAACCCGGAGAACACCATCTTCTCCATCAAGCGCTTCATGGGGCGCAAGTATAACGAGCCATCCGTCCAGCGCGATATCGAGCTGGTGCCGTATAAAGTGACCGCCGCGCCCAACGGCGACGTGCGCGTCGTCATGGGCGGGCGGGAATACTCCCCGCCCGAGATCTCGGCCATGATCCTGCAGAAGATCAAGCAGGATGCCGAGGCCTACCTCGGCGAGCCGGTGACGCAGGCGGTCATCACCGTGCCGGCCTACTTCAACGACTCCCAGCGCCAGGCCACCAAGGACGCCGGCCGCATCGCCGGCCTGGAGGTGCTCCGCATCATCAACGAACCAACCGCTTCCGCCCTGGCCTACGGTCTGGACAAAAAGAAGGACGAGATCATCGCCGTCTATGACCTGGGCGGCGGCACCTTCGATATCTCCATCCTCGAGCTGGGCGACGGCGTCTTCGAGGTCAAATCCACCAACGGCGACACCCATCTCGGCGGCGATGACTTCGACCAGCGCATTATTGACTGGCTGGCCGAAGAGTTCAAACGCGAGCACGGCATTGACCTGCGGGAGGACCGTATGGCCCTCCAGCGCCTGAAAGAGGCCGCTGAGCGGGCAAAGATCGAACTCTCCACCGTCATGGAGACCGAGATCAACCTGCCCTTCATCACCGCCGATGCCTCCGGCCCCAAGCACTTGGTTATGCGGCTGACCCGCTCCAAGCTGGAGCAGTTGGTGGGCGACCTCATCGAGCGTACCCTGGGTCCCTGCCGGCAGGCCCTGCTGGACGCCAAACTGCGTCCCGAGGATGTGAACGAGGTCATCCTGGTGGGCGGGCAAACCCGCATGCCGGCCGTCCAGGAAGCCGTGCGCCGCTTCTTCGGCAAAGAGCCGCACAAGGGTGTCAACCCGGATGAAGTGGTAGCCATCGGCGCCGCCATCCAGGCCGGCGTCCTCGGCGGCCAGGTCAAGGATGTGCTTCTGCTGGACGTGACGCCGCTCACCCTGGGCATCGAGACCCTGGGCGGGGTGATGACGCCGCTCATCGAGCGCAACACCACCATCCCCACCCGCAAGAGCCAAATTTTCTCCACCGCCGCGGACGGCCAGACGCAGGTCGAAATCCACGTCCTGCAGGGCGAGCGCCCTATGGCCGCCGATAATAAGTCGCTGGGGCGCTTTATCCTGGACGGCATCCCGCCGGCACCGCGCGGCGTCCCGCAAATCGAGGTCACCTTTGACATTGACGCCGACGGCATCCTGCACGTCTCGGCGCGCGATAAGGCCACCGGCCGCGAACAGCGCATCACCATCACCGCCTCCAGCGGCCTGACCGAAGAGGAAATCAAGCGCATGATCAGCGAGGCGGAGCGGTTCGCGGAGGAAGACCGCCGGCGCAAAGAAGAAGTGGAGGCCCGCAACAACGCCGACTCCACCATCTACCAGGCCGAAAAGCTACTGCGCGAGTACGGCGATAAGGTGCCGGCGGACCTGCGCGCCGATGTAGAGCGCAAGATCGAGTCCACCCGCAGTGCCATGCAGGGGCGGGACGTGGCGCGCATCCGCCAGGCCACCCAGGAACTGGGCGAAGCCCTCCAGCGCCTCGGCGCCGCCATGTACCAGGCCGCCGGCCCATCCACTGCCGGCGGCGGGACAGGTGCCGGCCCTTCCTCTGGCGGCGGCGAAGAAGAAGTTGTGGACGGCGAGTACCGCCAGGCATAAATCCACCCGTAGGGGCGGCGCGAGGGCCGCCCCCATCATCACCATACGAGCGGCACAGGGATGAGCGCCAAGCGCGACTACTATGAGGTCCTCGGTGTGGAGCGAACCGCCTCCCCCGAGGAAATCAAAAAAGCATACCGCCGGCTGGCTCGCCAGTACCATCCCGACGTCAACAAATCCCCTGAAGCAGAGGCCCGCTTTAAGGAGATCAACGAGGCCTACGAGGTGCTGAGCGACCCCGAGAAGCGCGCCGCCTATGACCGCTTCGGCCATGCCGGCGTCTCCGGCAACGGTTTCGGCGATTTCACCGGCTTCGGCTTCGGCGGGCTGGGCGATCTCTTCGAGGACCTGTTCGCCGGCTTCGGCATGGGCACTTCCACTCGCGCCAGCCGGCGGCCCCGACGCGGCGAAGACCTGCGCGTGCAGGTGGAGATTTCCTTTGAGGAAGCCGTGTTCGGCTGTGAGAAGGAAATCGAGATTCCGCGCACGGAGACCTGCCCGCGCTGTAACGGGAGCGGCGCCGAACCGGGCACCTACCCCACCACCTGCCCCCAGTGCAAGGGCACCGGCGAGGTGCGCCGCGTCCAGCAGTCCATCCTGGGGTCCTTCGTGACCGTCAGCGTCTGTCCGCGCTGTCAGGGAGAGGGCACCATCATCACTACCCCGTGCTCTGAATGCCGCGGCCGCCGGCATGTTCAGCGCATGCGTAAGATCACTGTCACCATTCCCGCCGGCGTGGACAACGGTACCAAAATCCGCCTGGCCGGCGAGGGCGAGGCCGGCTTATACGGCGGGCCGCCCGGCAACCTCTATGTCGTGCTGACGGTCAGGCCGCACCCCGTATTCCAGCGCCAGGAGGATGATATCATCCTGGAGCTTCCGCTCAACTTCGCCCAGGCGGCCCTCGGCGATATGGTGCGCATCCCCACCCTGGAAGGGGAGGAAGATTTCACCGTGCCGGCCGGCACCCAGACCGGCGATATCTTCCGCCTCAAAGGCCGCGGCGTGCCCCACCTGCGCCGCAACGGGCGCGGCGACCTGGTCATCGTCGCTCGTGTGGTCACACCGACCAAGCTGACCGCTCGTCAGAAAGAACTGCTGGAAGAGCTGGGCAAGACCTTGGGCAAACCGGTCATCCCACAGAACAGCAAAAACATCTTTGAGCGATTCAAAGACGCCTTTAAGCCATGAACCACACTAGTTCACCTCGGGTACGCTGGTTGGAAGCGCGCGTGCGGGCCGATGGGGAGGCCGTGGAGGCTATCAGTGAATATTTCAACCGCATGAGCACCGGCGGCGCCGTGCTGGAGCGGGTGGAGCCGGCCGCGCCGCCCGATTCCCCAGAAGCCGGCCTGTACTGGGTCATCGGCTACTTCCCCGTCCATCACACGCTGGAAGAAGAAGAGTGCCGCCGGCGGGTGGAGGAGGCCGTCTGGCACATCAACCAAGTACACCCCACCGGCCCCGTGCAGTTCAAACTGCTGGAGGACTCGGATTGGGCGGAGGCCTGGAAGGCTCATTACCGCCCAATGAAGCTGGGCGAGCGGATCGTCATCAAACCCACCTGGTGCGAGTGGCAGGCACAGGCGGATGAGATTATTGTTGAGCTAGACCCGGGCATGGCCTTCGGCACCGGCCTGCATCCGTCCACGCAGTTGTGCCTCCAGGCGTTGGAACGCCACTGCCGGCCCGGCCAGAAGGTCCTCGACCTGGGATGCGGTTCCGGCATCCTTTCCATTGCCGCCGGCAAGCTGGGCGCGGCGCGCATCCTGGCCCTCGATATTGACGCCCTGGCCGTGGAGGTCGCCGCGGACAATGCCGCCGCCAACGGCCTGGCGGACCGCATCATAGTCCTGCAGGGCACCCTACCGCCGCGCGGCGAGGAGGACCAGCGCGCCGTGGACGAGGCCGCCCTGATGGCGCCGCAGGGGTTCGACCTCATGCTGGTCAACATCCTGGCTGAGGTCATCGCCACCATGATATCACACGGCCTGGACGCCTGGCTCGCGCCGGATGGCCTGATGATCCTCTCCGGTATCATCCAGGAACGTGAGGAACTGGTACATGACGCCCTGGAAGAAGCCGGCCTCATCGTCATAGAGCGCCAAACCCAGGGCGATTGGGTGGGATTAGTCGTCCGCAAAACCGGAGGATGAGGTGGTACCATGCACCGCTTTTTCGTCTCCCCAAACGCCATCGGGCGCGGCCGAGTGCTCATCCAGGGCCAGCAGGCACACCATATCCGCAACGTCCTGCGCATGACCCCGGGGGAGCACATCATCGTCCTGGATGATTCCGGTTGGGAAATGGAGGTGGAGCTGACCGAGGTCGAGCCGTACCAGATCAGCGGGAACATTATCCGACGCATGCTCGCCCGGGGAGAACCACGGGTCAAGGTCAGCCTGTACCAAGCCATGTTGAAGGGAGACCGCTTCGAATTCGCCCTGCAAAAGGGGACGGAGCTGGGCATCGTCGAGTTCGTGCCCATCATCACCTCCCGCTGTGTGGTCGCCAACCTGGACGACATCCGCCGCAAGCATGAGCGCTGGGAGCGCATTATCCGCGAGGCCGCCGAGCAGTCTCGCCGCGGCCGGCTCCCCATCCTGGAGCCGGCCGCCATGTTCCAGCAGGCGCTGGAACGCGCCCGCGATGCCGGCGGCTTGACCCTGCTCCCCTGGGAGGACGAGACTCGCACCAGCCTGAAGCGCCTGCTGTCCAGCGCACCGCTCCCCTTCTCCATCAACCTCTTCATCGGGCCGGAAGGCGGTTTCACGGAGGATGAGGTGCGTATGGCCCAGGCCTACGGCGTCCGCACCATCAGCCTAGGGCCGCGCATCCTGCGCGCCGAGACCGCCGGCATCGTCGCCGCCGCCGCCATTCTCTACGAGGCCGGCGACCTGGAACCCCTGCCGGCGTGAGGCCGGCCGGAGGATGCACCCATGCCATTCCTAAACACCCCCACAGGCCGCGCCTATTACACGGCCGCCGGCCCGCTAGAAGCCGCACACACCCTCCTGCTCATTCACGGCGCCGGCGGGAGCCATCTGGACTGGCCGGCTTCCCTGCGGCGCCTGCCCGATGCGCGGGTATATGCCCTTGACCTGCCCGGGCATGGGCGCTCTGCGCCGCCGGCACGCGATTCTATCGCCGGTTACAGCGCCTGGACAGCAGAATGGATGCGCGCCTTGGCACTGCCGCCGGCGGTGCTGGTCGGCCATTCCATGGGCGCGGCCATCGCGCTGGAGCTGGCCCTGCAGGAGCCTGGATTGGTGCGCGCCCTGGTGCTCATCGGCGCCGGCGCGCGACTGCCGGTCTCGCCGCTCATCCTGGAAGAGCTTCAGCAGTCGCCGGGAGAGATCATCCCTCGCATTATCGGCTGGGCATACGGATGGGATTTTCCGGAAGAGGGCAAAGCCCTGGCCCGCCGGCGGCTGGAGCAGGTGCCGCCGGCGGTGCTGTACCGCGATTTCCTGGCCTGCAGTCGGTTCAACCGCCGCGCCGAGCTGAAGGACATCCAACCGCCGGCCCTCATCCTGGCCGGCAGTGAGGACCGCATGGTCCCCCTCGCCCTATCCGAGGAACTGTACCATGGACTGCCGCGCGCCCGCATGGTGACATTCGCCGGCGCCGGCCATATGCTGACCTTCGAGCGCCCGGAAGAGGTCGCCGGCGCAGTGAGTGAGTTCCTGGCCGGCCTATGAGCGCTCCAGCAAAGCCTGCAGGACGGGCTTCATGCGCATCAGGGCGCGCGCCCGATGGCTGACCCGGTTCTTCAGCACCGGCGGAAGCTCCGCCATGGTCTTGCCCAGCGCCGGCATATAGAAGACCGGGTCGTAACCAAAACCATGTTCGCCCCGCGGTGTGTCAATGATGACGCCCTCGCATTCCCCTTCGGTAATTTCCTCGGTGCCGTCCGGCATGACCAGGGCAATCACACAGCGGAAGCGGGCGGTGCGCTCCGCCGGCGGAACCCCCCGCAGTTCCGCCAAGAGCTTCTCATAGCGCTGGCGGTCGGTGGCGTTGTTGCCGGCATAGCGCGCCGAAAACACGCCCGGCGCACCGCCCAGCGCATCCACCTCCAGGCCGGAGTCATCCGCCAGGGTCGGGAGCCGGCTGGCCGCGCAGTAGGCGCGCGCCTTGAGCAGGGCATTCTCCGCGAAGGTGGTGCCGCTTTCCTCGACCTCCAGCTCGATGCCTTCCTGGCGCGGCGTGGTCAACTGCACCGGCAAATCCCCCAGCAGGTCCGCATATTCCCGCAGTTTGCCGGCGTTATTCGTGGCAATGAGCAGTTTGGCATGGCGCGACATGTTGACCCTCGGGCGTAATTTCGCTACAATCAGGCCGTGTAATGTCCTTCATCTCCCACGGAGGGGCCTGTATATGCTGGTCTGGATCGAAAACCATCTGGCGCTGTTGTGGCTCGTCTCCGCCGGCCTGCTCATCATCCTTCTGCTCTGGCTGGTGACGATGCAGGCGCGCGTCAGCCGGCTGTTAGGGCGCTATCTGCAACTGATGCGCGGTCGCGAAGGGCGGCCGCTGGAGGAAATCCTCGACGAATACCTCCAGCAGGCCCGGGTCACCGCCGAACAGGTGGAGCAGTTGACCCGCGCCTCGCGCCAGTTGGAAAAGGCCGCCAAGCTCTCCCTCCAGCACCTCGGCATCGTGCGCTTCGACGCTTACCCGGATGTCAGCGGCCAGCAGAGCTTCTCCATCGCCCTGGTGGATGGGCACGGCAACGGCGTGGTGCTGACCAGCCTGGCCGGCCGGCAGAATCAGCGCGTCTATGCCAAGCCCCTGTGCGGCTGGGAGTCGGAACACAACCTCACCGACGAGGAGAAAGAGGCCATCGCCCGCGCCTTCCTTCAGCGTCACTGACGCCTGACAGAGCGCTTCATACCGGCGAATGACGTGGAGAGGCCGATCGGCGCTCTGCTCGGGAAGCCCGCCACTGCCGCCAAAGGTCGTAGAAGGCTACGTAGCCGAAGCCCAGAAAATACAGCGCCAGGAAGGGGATGATGTAGAAGGCCTCATGCTCCACGGCTATGAGTATCCCCGTGCCGGCGTATGCCATCATCAACACCTCGCCCAGATTGTCCCAATTCCAGCGGAGGACATAGCGCTTGCGCTCCCAGCCGGCAGTAGAGGAGGTAAGCCGGAACTTAGGCGTGCGTTGGAAGACCATGGGCCGGCGCAGTACCGCTTTTGCAATGGCTAGGCTATTGCTCCAGCTCAACCCAGTGCCCAGCAGGAACAGGACCGGGAAATATGCCAGCCGGCGCGGCCAATCCCGGTACAACCGCTGTTGTCCGAGGAGATAGACCAGGGGCGGCCCGAAGCTCACCGCGTTCAAAAACGCCAGCTTCAGATGGACCCCCCCATCCCATGCCAGCAGGGGCACGAGGCACAACAGCAACAGCAGGCTCATCGGATGCGCCAGGTACGCCCCCAGGTGCACCAGGCCAAGTAATTTCGCCGCCAGCGGCTTGGAGCTGGTCAGGACCGGCCGCCAGAGCTTCATCAGGCACTGCACGGAGCCGTGCGCCCAGCGGGCCTGCTGGCGTTTGAAGGCGGCTATCTGCGGCGGTATCTCTGCCGGCACCACAATATCCGGCAGATATATACAGTGCCAGCCAGCCATCTGCGCCCGATAGCTCAAGTCCAGGTCCTCGCACAGGGTGTCCGCCTGCCATCCCCCGCTCTCGACGATGCAGGAGCGCCGCCAGACGCCGGCCGTGCCGTTAAAGGACATGAACAGCCCCCCGCGCTGGCGGCCGGTCTGCTCCACGACAAAATGGCCGTCCAAGCCGATGGATTGCGCGCGCGTCAGTGTGGAGTGCTCCGCGTTCAAGTGCCCCCAGCGCGTCTGCACGAAACCCAGGCGTGGGTCGAGCGAAAAATAGGGGATGGTGCGCAGGAGAAAATCGGCCGGCGGGACGAAATCGGCGTCGAAAATGGCGATAAACTCCCCCTTTGCTACTGCGAGGCCGTACTGCAGTGCGCCGGCCTTGAACCCCCGACGCTCCGGCCGGCGGATGAGGTCAATATTGAAGCCGGCCTCGCGATAGCGCTCCACCGCCCGCTCCAGCAGACGGCTGGTCTCATCGGTGGAGTCGTCCAGCACCTGAATATGCAGTTTCTCGCGCGGGTACCGCAGGCGTGCCACCGCGCGCAGGATGCGTTCTGCCACATACATCTCATTATAGATGGGCAGTTGGACCGTGACCGCCGGCCAAGAGGAGACGGCCGGCAGGGCAACGCTCTCGCGACGGTGGAGCCAGTACAATATGCTGAGGACCAGCGCCTGGAGGCCGTATATTCCCAAGAGCAGGGCGGCAATCAGGTAGACAGCTTTCAGCGCGCTCACCAGCAAAGTGCATCCTCCTCAGACCAGAGGCTCGTCTTCCATGTACTGCGGCCCACGTGTTCAGTGGGCCGCAGTGATAACAATCATTATAGCACGCGTCGGCAGTTCCTGGAAATTGAGAACGCTGAAAAGGTCATGAAAACGCGGCATGTTGGCGCTGGAGCATAAGAATGCGCAGGAGACATCCCACAGCGAACCTACATATGGTGGTCTGAGGATTCAGTGCCTTCTTGGCCGCCCTCAGTGTGGCCCAGGAGGTCGGCCATCCGCTTGTCGGAAGTTCGCCGGCGGCTGGAAGCCGCCGGCTCAGGAAGCCAAGCCCCTACGGGGCTTGGTAGCGTAAGCCTGGTGCGCTAGCGTTTGGCGGCTGAGGCCACGGCAACACCTGCGAAGCCTGCCTGCGCAGGCTTCGCGAAGTCGACCTGTGCCGACTTCGCAGGCACCAGACGCAGTTTCAACTGCCAGGCAATGAGTCTTTTTCCACACCCTCCTTGTGCCGATTTGCGCATACGGCGCATTTATGCTATTATGGCGGCGTTGTGCCGGCTCGCTCACATCTTAGACATCGGAGGTTGGCATAGTGGCTGAACCAGACTACCGTGCAGCAACGCCCCACAAATGCCTGCCGGTCATGGTTCTTCTCTCCATCCTGATAGCACTCTTCTCCCCCTTCGCACGTTTCGCCTACGCTCAAGGCGGCACTTCTCCCAGGGTCTTCCTCCCACTGCTCGGCAGAGGGTATGTTCCGCCGGCCGCGCCGCAGGCACCTTCCACGCCGGCGGCCCCGGGCGCCCCAACCCCATCGGCAACGCCGACCTCAGCGGCGGTGCCGGCCCTGCCGGCGATCACCCCGGTATCCCCTGCGTCTACACCGGGGTTCCAGCTCTATACGGTTCAGCAGGGAGATACCGTGTCCGGCATTGCCAAACGCTTCGGGGTGAAACAGGAGGAAATCCTGGATGCCAACCCGGACCTGCAGAATGACCCGCACCGGCTAAAGGTCGGCCAGGAACTGCGCATCCCCCGCGCCGGCCAGGAAGCGCCGAAAAATGCCGGCGCCGCGCCGGCGGCTGTCGCGACGCCGGTAGGCGTGCCCACGCCGCCTCTGCCCAGCCATGCCACGCCGCTGGGCGAGGACCTGAGCCCTGAGGCGATTCCTTTCCTGCCCACGCCTGAACCCGAGCCGGCCGTCTACGTGGTGCAGGACGGGGATACGCTGACGGGCATCGCCAAGCAGTTCGGGGTGAGCCTGCTGGATATCCTGCTGGCGAACCCGGAACTGCAGGATGACCCGGACAAACTCAGCATCGGGCAAGAACTCCGCATACCAGGCGCCGGCCGCTCGGCGAAAGAGGGGGCGATCGATGAGGAAGGGACTGCCCTGCCGAACAGCATGATTGTGCCGACGCATGCCACGCCGCTGGGAGAAGGCATCCCGCCAAACCTTCCTCAGCTCCGCCCGAAGACGGTGCTTCTGCGCAAATATGTCGTGCGGGAAGGGGACACCATCTCCAGCATCGCCAGCGCCCTCGGGCTGGACCAGAAATCCATCATCTGGGCCAACCCGGACCTGCAGGCCAATCCCAACCGCCTGCGGGTGGGACAGGAGCTGGTGATACCGCCGGCGGACGGTGTGGTGCATACCATCCAGCGCGGTGACACCCTGCTGGGCATCGCCCGGCAGTACGGCGTCACCATGAACGCCATCCTGGACAGCCAGTACAACCCGGTCCTGGACCCGGAGGCGCTGAAGGTTGGAGAGAAGCTCTTTGTGCCGGGCGGCAAAATGCCCATCCGCCAGGCGCGGAAAGGGATGACCAAAGCCTCACTGCCGGCAGATGCCCCTGTAGGCACCGGCGCGCTCATCTGGCCGGTGCGCGGGAGCATCAGCCAGCGCTTCACAAGAGGTCATCCAGGCCTGGATATCGCCACGCGGCGGGGTACCCCGGTCGCGGCGGCGGACACGGGCTATGTGGTGCGCGCCGGCTGGACCGACGTGGGCTATGGGTTGATGGTGGTGATTGAGCACAACAACGGCATGCAGACGCTGTATGCCCACCTCAACGAGATTTTCGTGGAGGCCGGCACCGCCGTCACCCAGGGGCAGACCATCGGCACTGTGGGTGCCACCGGCCGGGCGACCGGCCCGCACTTGCATCTCGAAGTGATCGTGAATAACGTGCGGCGCAACCCCCTGGACTATCTGCCGTAGGGGTGCGCTCTATCTCCTTGAAAAGCCAAAGGCCCGGGACCACTGCGGTTCCGGGCCTTTGCGTATGCGTTGGAATGGAAACAGGCAGTCTACGCGCCGGCGAGGAAATACAGGGCCAGCGCATAGATTTCCGTGTTGCGCACCAGCGACTCCAGACTGATCCGCTCGTCCACATGATGCGCCAGCATCGGCTCATCCGGCATCAGGGGGCCAAAGGCCACCATACGCGGGAAAGCCTTGGCATAGGTGGTGCCGCCGATATAGGCACAGGCCGCCGGCCGGCCGGTAACAAGCTGATAGGCGCGCTTCAGGCCCACGACCAAGGGATCGCGTTCGTCCACAAAAAGGGGATTCATCGCGGTCGGGTCAATCTCCACCTGCAGGCCGGCTTCTTCCCCGATGCGAAGAAGCTTCTCCGAGAGGCTGGCGACCGTATGCGGAGGCGTCAGGCGGATGTTCAGCGTGATGCTGGCATGATCGGCATCTCCTCGGGCCATGCCCAGGCTGACCGTGGTGGGGCCAAGTTTGTCGTGCTCTGCGGCGATGCCCAGGCCGACGCCGTCCCATCCGACCCCGAGGTGCCGGGCAGTGAAATGCGCCAGCCGGCCGATCGCATTGTCGCAGACCTTACAGGCCGCCAGGAAATTGGCCAGGTCCTGGAGAGCATTATGCCCGTCCCAGGGCAGGGCGCCGTGCGCCTCTTTCCCGCTTGCGGCGATCACCACCTGTGCATCCGCCGGCAGTCTCTCCTGGGGGTAATGCTCGCGGAACCGTTCGGCCCGCATGACCTGGAGCTGGCTGTCCGGATGATGCTGGGCGAAGCGGCGGGCAGAACGTTGGAGGGAGACCAATGCCGGCTCCAGGCGCCGCGAATCCAAAGCAAGGGCGGCCCAGGCGAACGCCGGCACGATGTTGGGGGCACTGCCGGCATGCCATGCGGCAATACGCATGTCATGTCTGCCGGCAGAAGCGCTGGACGCCGGCCCCTGCGCCCGGAAAGTGACGTTCAGGATGCCCTTCTCGCCGCAGATAACGGGGAAATGGGCATCCGGGGTGAAGCCCATGACCGGCCGGCCCTCGCGCGCCTCGTAATGCCGGATGTCGCTCCAGTCGCCGCTCTCTTCCAGCGTGCCCAGGATGAGACGGATGCGGCGGCGCAGAGGAAGCCCAAGGTCGCTGAGCACCTTCATGGCATATAGTGCGGAAACCGCCGGCCCTTTATCATCTTCCACGCCGCGCCCCCAGATCATGCCGTCGGAGACGATGCCGGCAAAGGGTGGATGGGTCCATCCCTCACCTGGCGGGACGACGTCCAGATGGACCAACACTGCCACGACCTCTGGGGCATCCGCCGGCCCATACTCCACGAAGCCGACCATATCGTCCAGGTTCTGGGTGCGGAAGCCGAGGGCGCCGGCGTGCTCCAGCATCCAGCGCAGGGCGGCGCGGGTCTCCTGGCTGGGGAATGCGGCGCCCATCGAGTTGACACTGGGGATGGCGACAAGGTGCTGGATACCGGCGATGATAGCATCGCGGTACGTGTGTGCCCGTTCACGCAGGGCCGGCAGAATATCTTCCGGCAGGGCGGCATGAAGGCGGAATGACATGGCGCGTTCCTCGATGTGATGGAATATGGTATTCAGAACGCCTCACGCATGCGCCGATGGAAATCGCGCACATGCTCCTGCATGATCTCGGACGCTTTGGCGGCGTTGCCGTATTCCAGCGCGTCCAGGAGCTCCTCATGGCGTTCAATGGAGCTGGCCAGCGCGCCCACACGGGTCAGTGCCAGCCGCCAGAGCCGCAGGGATTTGTCGTACAGGCTGACGATGACGTCGGCCAGATGCTTGTTGCCGGCGGCCTCTGCCACGGTCAGATGAAATTGGCGGTCAATCTCCATCAGCTTCTCTACATCGTCGGGGGCAGTGTGGGCGAGCTGATGGGTCAGGGAGCGGAGCCGTTCCAACTGCTGGGGTGTGATGCGCTGGGCGGCCAACTGCGCGGCCAGCCCTTCCACCGCCAGGCGCAGTTCCGCGATCTCCTGCAGGTCGGTCAGGCTGATGTCCGCGACATAGATGCCGCGCTGGGGGATGATGACCACCAGGTTCTCGCAGGCCAGCATTTTCAGGGCCTCGCGCACCGGGGTGCGGCCAGTGCCCAGCTCCTCCGCCAGGCCGGATTCGACCAGCAGTTCGCCGGGGGCATACTCCAGGCGGATGATCTTCTCGCGAATGGTGCGGTAGGCTCGTTCGGTCGCGGTTTGCGCCATACTCCCCCTTCCCGTTGTGTGGTACGTGCAGGGCGAATCCCTCAGGAGTGCCGCTCGACGTATGCCTCGAGGGCGCGGATGACTGCGGCGTCCGGCTCCGCCGGCTGATGGGTCTGCAGGACCCTCTGCCAGTACTGATGGGCGCGCTGAGCCATATCGAGGGACCCCTTTTCCTGCCAGGCCGGCAGGGCATCGCGGTTACACAGCTTCGGCATGTAGAAGGCGCCGCGGAAGTGGCGCAGGGTGTGCTCTTCCATCAGGAAGTTGCCGCCCGGCCCCACGGCGGCGATGGTGCTGAAGGCCAGGGACTCGTCATCCACCAGCAGACCCTGGCGGTAGCGCCGCACCATACCGCAGATTTCATGGTCCATGACCAGCTTCTCGTAGGAGAAGGTGAGGTACGAGCCGAGAATGCCGGCGGCGTGCAGGACAAAGTCAATGCCGGCGTTGACAGTGGTGAGCAGGGACATCATAGACTCCAGGCCGGCCTGGGCGTCAGGCACCTGCGAATCGGTCAGGCTTCCGCCGGAGCGGCTGGGCAGGCCGTAGAAGCGGCCCATCTGCGCCTGGCAGGCGACCAGGATGGAATATTCCGGACTGCCGATGGCGGCCGCGGCGGTGTTCATGTCCATGATGGTGCTGGTGGAGCCGTAGACGACCGGTGTGCCCGGATTGATGGCCTGGGCAAGGACGACGCCGCTGAGGATTTCGGCGTTGATCTGGGCGATCATGCCGGCCAGGGTGACGGGGGCGGTGGCGCCGGCCTGCGCCATGCTGGCGATGACCACAGGCTGACCCCATTCGGCGAAGGCCATCAATGCTTCCAGCATTTCCGTGGCGAAGCTCAGGGGACTGAGGGTGTTGATGAGCGCGATGGTGACCGGCTTATTGCGCAGGGCGTCGCGACTGCCAAACACGATGCCGGCCATGTCCAGCGTGGCCTCGGCGCCCTTTTGTCCGTTGCTGGAGGCGATGAAGGGCTTGTCGGAGTAGCGCAGGTGCGCCATGAGCATATGGAGGTGAGCACTGCCGGCCGGCACGTCGTGCGGCTCCACCAACAGGTGCCCGGAAAGGTCGAGGTTGGGCAGTGCGTCAATGATGCGCACCAGGTTCTGGTAATCCTCCATAGTGGCGTGGCGCTGGCCCTTCTCGTAATCCATCAGGAACGGTGCGCCGTAACCTGGCGCGAAGACGGAACTGCCGCCGCCGACCACCACGTCTTTCTGCGGGTTGCGGGCGTGAATGGTGAAGCGGGAGGGGGCCAGGCGGATGCTTTCTTCCACCAGCCGGCGGGGCAGGTGGACGCGCGTGCCCTCGACCCGCGCGCCGCGCTGGCGGAGCGCCTCGCGCGCCGCCTCCACCGGCATTTCCACCCCCACTTCTTCCAGCAGGCGCATGGACTGCTCATGGATGCGCGTTACATCTGCTGGGGTCAGAAACTCCACAAATCGTTGTAGCATGTTTCCTTCCTCCTTTTTGGGGCAGAAAAATGATAGGCGGCCGGCGTGCGTAACGCTGGTATATCGAATGTATGCAGCGGGCCGCAAAAGAAAAGCGCCTGCGCGCTAATTACAAAGTATCATATTTCAATGCCGATGTCAAGTATGCCAGTTATATATCAGTGCGCGCCATGGTCTGGCGGCTGAAGCCACGGCAATAACTGCGAAGCCCGCCTGCGCAGGTTTCGCGAAGCCGGCGCAGGCCCGCCGTTTTAACTGCCAGGCAGTGAGCCAATACCCGCAAATCTTGGCCTTTTCCACATCCTCCTGACAAAAAGTTGACATTCTCACCCGCGCGTGGTACATTTAGCATAGTTTTGGGATGGCTTTCGAAATGACAGCGTAGGTGGATGTGCCGGCGGACGAAACAAGGGGCCGGCGGAACTGTTCGCAACCGATGGAGTATGACGACGTTGAAGGCTTCCAGCAGTGATGACAGTCGTCCCCATATAGGGATGACTGGCAGTGGGTGGATGAACCACTTTGACAAGCGAGGCTTGGCTGTGACAGGACAGCTCGACCTGCCGTAGGCGGGAGCCGGACTGCCGGGTGCAGTCCGCGCCTGCCCTGGGCGAGGCCGCAGCCTGTGCTGTGGCCTTTTTTGTTGCCTGCCGGCCGGCCTGATGAGACCAACTTTGCGGCGGAGAAGGAGAACCATGAACGTGATCGCAGTACCAGAATCCAATACCCTTTCCGAAGACGACCCATCATCACGTAAGGGCGGTGCGCCCACCTTCTCCGCGCCGTAATGGACCCCAGCCTCTGACGCGCTGTTCGGCCTCCGGTGCCAGGAGAAGGTGGACCCACCGTCCTCCGTCCACATTCATCCTGGCAGACAGAGGAGGACGACTATGGAGCAGCGCGTGCTGGATACCATCCTGGACCGCGTGCGCGACCGGCTGGAGCACAACGACCTGGCCGGCGCGATCGACATCATCGAACGCCTGTACCCACCTGATCAGGCGGACATCCTCAGCGAACTGGAACCCGACCAGCAGGAAGCCCTGCTGACCCAACTGGAAACCGAACAGGCCGCCGATATCCTCGAAGAACTGGAAGACGAGGAGGCGGCGGAGATCGCCGCGCGCCTGCCGCTGGAAACCCTATCCGACATCGTGGACGAGATGGAGACGGATGAGGCGGCGGACCTGCTGGGCGATATGGAGCCGGAGCAGGCCAGCGAGGTGCTGGCACGCATGCGGGATGCGGATGACGTGCGTCCGCTCCTGCTCCATAAAGATGAGACCGCCGGCGGCCTGATGACCTCTGAGTTCCTGGCCCTGCGCGAGCGGATGACGGTGCGCCAGGCACTGGAAGCGGTGCGCCAGTGGTCCCCTGAAAAGGAAGAGGCGGTGCATTATCTCTTTATCGTGGACAACCAGGACCGCCTGCAGGGGATTGTCAGCCTGTATGAGCTGATCAAAGCCGGCCCTGACCAGCGCCTGGGCGAGATCATGTCCACCGATGTGATCAGTGTGCCGGCGGAGGCGGACCAGGAGCAGTGCGCGCATTTGATGCGCCGCTATGACCTGTACGCCCTGCCCGTGGTGGATGCCGGCAACCACCTCATCGGCGTCATCACCGTGGACGACATCGTGGACGTCATCGTAGATGAGCAGAGCGAGGACATGGAGCGCTTTGGCGGCTCCCTGCCCCTGGACAAGCCTTATCTGGATACCTCGGTGTTCCAGGTGGCGCGCAAGCGCATGGGCTGGCTGTTCCTGCTCTTCGTGGCGGACACGTTTACCGGCACGGTCCTGCGGCATTTCGAGCATGAGCTGGCGGCGGTGGTGGCGCTCTCGTTCTTCATCCCACTGCTGATCGGCACGGGCGGCAATGCCGGCTCTCAGACCACCTCCACCATCATCCGCGGCCTGGCCACAGGTGAAATCCGCATCCGCGATGCTCTGCGCGTCTTCTGGCACGAGGCGCGAGTCGGATTCTCCCTGGGGCTTATGATGGGGGCGGCCGCCTTTATCCGCGCGATTACCTGGGATCCCTCACATCCCCTGCTGGCCATCGCGGTGGGCACTGCCGCCGTGGCGATCGTCTTCTGGGCCAACTGCCTGGGGTCGCTCCTGCCCATCATCGCCGCCCGGCTGAAGATTGACCCGGCCATCGTCTCCGGCCCGTTCATGGCAACCATGGTGGATGCGACCGGCCTGTACATTTACTTCCGCATCGCCAAAGCGATCCTGGGTATCTGACGGGGAGGGGTCCAATAACAGCCGGCCCTCCCCTCCCTGTGCGTGGGGAGGGGAAGGCCGGCGCAGAAGCACCAGGCGAAACAGCACCTGGCTGCGTTTGCTACGCCAGCTTCAGCACGAGCTGAATGCCCCGCCGGCCGTCGCCCCGCACCTGCAGACCTTGCGCCAGAGGTTCAAGGTCTGCCGGCCGGCCATTCACCGAGGCCTGCCGCGCTGCGGCGCCGTACAGCATGACGATGACCTCTCCCGGCGCGGGGTCCACCTGCACCAGGAGCTGGTCATGCCGGCGCTGGTACCGCACGGTAATAGACGGGCGGTCCTCGTCGAATATCACATAACTGCTCTCCCCTTCCGGGCCGTACAGCTCCAGCGTCAGTGGGTCGCACAGTTTCTGGTCCACGTACTCCATCTCGGGACCCATGGGGATGATACTGCCGGCGCGCACCCACAGCGGTAAGATATCCAGCGGAGCCTGGATGTCCATCCAGCGCCCGCCTTGGAGGGGAGACTTGGTCCAATAATCGAACCAGGTGCCGGCCGGCAGGTAGACGGCGAGCCGGCCGTCGCGGGAGGTGACCGGCGCGACCAAGAAGCTCTCCCCGAACAAGTATTCATGGTCAATGTTCCAGGTACAGCGTTCGTCCTGGTGCTCCAGTACCAGCGGCCGCACCATAGGCAGGCCGGTATCGGCACTGCGCACGGCCTCCGAATAGATGTACGGCAGGAGGCGGTAGCGCAGGGAGAGGTAGCGGTGAGCGATAGCCTCGACCGCCGGCCCGTACTCCCACGGCTCGCGCGGCTGTTTGCCGTGGGCGCGCAGGTGAGAGGAGAAGACGCCGAACTGAAGCCAGCGCGCATAGACCACCGGGTCGCGCGGGTACTCCTCCTGGCGCGGGTAGTCGAAGGCTTCGGGGGGATAGTCGAACCCCCCGACATCATGACTGCAGAAAGGCACGCCCGACATGCCGTAGCTGAGCAGGCCGAGGAGCTGGGTGCCCATCTGGTCCAGACTGCTGTAGCTGTCGCCTCCCCATTGGACAGGGTAGCGTTGGGAGCCGGCGTAGGCGGAGCGCCCCCAGGTCAGGCCGCGGCCGAAGTACTGACGGGTCAGCTCGAACACGGCGCGGTTGTACAACAGGGGATACAGGTTGTGCATTTCCAGACCGGAGCGGCCGTCGTGACAAACGGCGTCAGCCGGCGCTTGTTCGCCGAAATCGGTCTTGAATACCGCCGCGCCCATATCCAGGAGCCGGCGCAGTTTGGAGAGGAACCACTCCACCGCTTCGGGATTGGTGAAATCCACCGCCGCCAAGTCCCGGCCGGCGAAGGTCTCCAGCACGGGGCTGACCGACCCGTCGGGCCGGCGCAGGAAGTATCCCTTCTGCCGGCCTTCCTCGTAGAGCGGGGTGCCGGCAGGGATATAGGGGGTGATCCAAAGGCAGGTGCGGATGCCCTGCCGGCGCAGTTCGGCCATCATCTCGGCCGGCCGGGGAAAACGCTCCTCGTCCCATTCATACGTGCACCACGGCCCATCCCCCATCCACCACGGGTCCAGGCTCAGCACGTCGCAGGGGAAGCCGCGCGCCCGCATCTCCCGCACCACGGCCTCGACCTCCTGGCGGGATTTATAGCCACAGCGCGATATCCAGAACCCGAAGGACCATTTGGGCGGGACCGGCGCGCGTCCGGTCAGCTCGGTGTAGCGGGAGAGGATATGCTTCAGCGACGGGCCGTAGATGAGGAAATAATCGAGCTGGCTGTCGGCGATGTGAAAGGAGTACGAGATGCTGGATTCACTTCCCATGCGGTAGACGATAGGGAAGGAGGTGTGGATAAAGAGGCCGTAGCCGGCGGTGCTCGTGAAGAACGGCACGTTTTTGTACGAGCGGAAACTGCTGACATTGCCGCAGTCTATGGCCCATGAATACATTTCCTGGCCGCGCTTGTTGAGCGGGGTGAATTTCTCCCCGAAGCCGTAGAGCGCCTCACCGGGATGGAGCGCAATAGTTTCGTGGACGCTGATGAAGCCGCCGGCGTCTTGCTGATAGCCGATGGGAAGAACCTCGTAGGCGTAGCCGTAGGCGCGATCGTTGATGCGCTCGGAGAAGAAAGGTTCGGCGTCGGCCGGCGCATGCCGGTCATAGGCGCGCAACTGCCAGGGGAAGCGCTGGAGCACTACCCGCAGGCGTTCGGTGAGCAGGGTGATGTGCTCTGGGGCCTCGTGCACCTCGAACGCCAGGGCCGGCCAGTTTTCCTGGACCAGGATATCGCTTTTCGTCTGGCGGATGCCCTGCGGGTTCATGCGCAGGCGGATGACATCGGGCATAATGATGTCGAGTTGCACAGGGACGGGCTGGCCGGCGGCGGTTTCCACAGTAAGGAGCAGGCCGGCGGAGGTTTGCTGTACGCCGGCGATGCGGCGCAGGTACGTGTCGGGAACCGGGATATTCATGACGTCGAGAGGGGTGAACATGGCTTTCCAGTCGATGGGCTGTTTCATCATACACCTCTCATAACGGCGAAGTGGTATACTGGCACTGGTATGCTGGGATGGGCCGGCGAGCGTGCCGCAGGTATTTTATACAATGGGGCATAAATGTCAATTCGTGGTTGACATATGACGGGGAATTAGGGGGTATAGATTTGACACAATGGGGCCGGCTGATACAATGAAGAGTGAGTGTGCCCCCGTAGCTCAACGGACAGAGCAGCTGCCTTCTAAGCAGTTGGTTGCGCGTTCGAATCGCGCCGGGGGTACTGTGCCCCATCCTTGCCCTCGCGAGGATATCTTGACCACACATGGTTCCTATTCCTGCCGTCAAGCGCTTCGCACGGCCGGCGGCAGTAGAAGCAGGACCATTTACGCACGCGGCTGCCGAAACGGCAGGGCGCAAGCACGCCGGTAATTCGCTCCGGCACACTCCCTTGTGGTATAATAGCGGTCAAATCCGCAGAGCTGTGTTCCGGAGGAAAACGTGAGCCGCCGCAGTCCGTCGAAGAAACGCGCACCAGCGAAACAGCCGGCATCTCGCCAGCCGGACCGCCGGCAAACCTACTTCATCGTCCTGTCCGTCATCGTCGGGCTGGCCATGGTCATCAGCGCCGTGCTGATCGCGCTCCCCCAGCCGGAGCCGCCTACGCCCACGCCGACCCCGACGCCGGCGGCTGTGCTGATGGAAACGCCGGCCGCCCCCACCGCCACGCCCACGGGCACGCCAACACCGAGCGCGCCGGCGCCGGCCCTGGCCCCTACGCCGGCGGCCAGCCCTTCCGCGTAACGGCCTCGCCTCATCAGCACAGGGGTGCGCACCTTGGGACACGATCGCATCGGCCTGCTGTACGCCATCGCCGCCGTCTTCTTTTTCTCCACCAGCGCCATCCTGGTGCGCCTGTCTGCCCCGCTTTCGACCTATCAGATAAGCTGTGGCCGGCTGGTGGTCGGTTCGGCGGCCATCCTGCTGTTGGGCTTTCTGCGGCGGGAGCACCGCTGGCCGGCGCGCGCTGAATGGCCCCGCTTCATCGCGTACGGAGCCATCACCGCCGCGCACTTTGTCTTTTATGTGGCCGCCATCCTGTACACCACCCTGGCGCACGCCCTGACGCTGGTATACACGGCGCCCATCTGGGTGGCGCTGTTGTCGGCTTGGCGCCTGAACGAGCCGCTCCAACCGCGGCAGTACGCCGGCATGCTGGTGACGCTGGCCGGCCTGGGCATCATGGTGGGGTTCGAGCCGCAGATGAGCCGGCAGATGATCATCGGCGACCTGCTGGCGCTGGCCTCGGCGGTGATGTTCGCCCTGTACACCATCGCCGGCAGGTCCCAGCGCGAGCGCTACCCCTTGTTCACCTATGCCGGCCTGGTCTACGGCCTGGCGGCATTATGGCTGGCACCGCTGGCCATCGCGACGACGCATTCTGCGCCGGGATGGCCACAAGTGCTGG
Organism: uncultured Anaerolineae bacterium; assembly: GCA_938049385.1. GTDB lineage: Bacteria > Chloroflexota > Anaerolineae > JACIWP01 > JACIWP01 > JACIWP01. The sequence goes on along the minus strand of CALIBQ010000038.1, from coordinate 71,708 downwards.
CGGTCATCGGTTTGGGGCTGATCCCCATGGCCGCCGGCCATACACTTTACAACGCCGCCGTGCGGCACACCCACGCCGCCTATGCCAATCTCATCACCACCCAGGAGGTGACCGGCGGGGTGTTGCTGGGAATCCTTGTGTTGGGGGAAATGCCGGGGCCGGCCGCCATCATCGGCCTAGTCGTGACACTGGCCGGCATTGCCTTGGTACTGCGCTGAGGCTCGATAGAGGCCGTGCTCCTCGATGTAGCGGCGCACCGGCTCCGGGGTCAGGTAGCGGATAGAGCGCCCGAGGCGGATGCGCTGGCGGAGGTCCTCACCGGAGATTCCCATCAGGGGCATGTCGAAGAAGCGGATGCGGGCGCGGACGCCCGGGAGCTGATGCTCCAGTTCGTCCAGGTCGCAGGTATAGCCTGGCCGGCGGGCCACCGCCAGCAGACAGAGCTGGATGAGCAGGTCAGGACGGTGCCAGCTTAAGATGTTGGCCAGCGAATCCATCCCCATGAGGAAGAACAGCTCCGTCCCCGGTGCCTGGGTTTCTCCAATAAGGCGCACCATGTCCACCGAATAATGCGGTCCGGGGCGGTCCACGTCGACACGGGAGATGGCGAAGGCGGGATTGTCGGCCAGCGCCAGTTCCAGCATGCGCAGGCGGTGCTCTGTGGGGGTATGGGGTTCGTCGAGCTTGTGGGGCGGCACGCCGGCCGGCACGAAGAGCACCTGCTGTAGCTCCAGTGCCTGGCGCGCCTGCTCCGCCAGAAGCAGATGCCCAAAGTGCACGGGATCGAAGGTGCCGCCCAGAATGCCCAGCCGGCGGGCCGCTACTCCTGCCATTCCTGCCACTCCAGCTCCACATCACCGATGCGCACGGTATCACCGTCCTGCACGCCGGCCTCCCGCAGGGCCTGGGAGATGCCCAGGGCGTCCAGGATGCGCTGGAAGCGCATAGCCGATTCGTGCAGGTCCCAGCGGGTCATGACGGCAGCGCGCTCAATGGCCACACCGCGCACCCGCCAGCCATCTTCTTCGCGCTCGATCTCGAAATGCCCCTCGTCGGGCGGCAGTCCGAAGACCGGCACTTCCTCGGCCGGCTCGACCTCCTCGCGCGGCAGGCTCTCCAGCATTTCGAACAGCGTCCGCACTAGTGCCGGCACGTTCTCGCGCGTGGCGGCGGAGATGGCCACGGCACGGTAGCCGCGCTCTTCCCATGCGGCGCGCAGAGCCGGCCATTTGGCGCGCGCCTCCGGCACGTCAATTTTATTCAACACCACAAGCTGAGGCTTGGCCGCCAGCTTCTCGCTGAAGAGCGCCAGCTCGCGGTTGATCTGCTCGAAATCGCGCAGGGGATCGTCGGATGTGCCGTCAACCAGGTGCACCAGCAGACGGGTGCGCTCGACATGGCGCAGGAACTGATGGCCCAGGCCGGCGCCGGCGTGCGCCCCTTCGATGAGGCCCGGGATATCGGCCATGACGAAGGTGCGGTGGTCCATTTCCACCACGCCCAGGTGCGGCTCTAGCGTGGTGAAGGGATAGTCGGCGATCTTGGGGCGCGCCGCGCTGACCACAGAGAGGAGAGTGGACTTGCCGGCGTTGGGCTTCCCCACGATGCCCACGTCCGCGATCAGCTTCAACTCCAGCCTCAGCCAGCGCTCCTCCCCCGGCTCCCCCTTTTCGGCGATGCGGGGAGCCTGGTTAGTGGGTGTAGCGAAAGAGGCGTTGCCGCGCCCGCCCCTGCCGCCGCGCGCCACCAGCAGGCGCTGTCCCGGCCGGGTCAGGTCCCCCAGCAGGGCACCCGTCACCACATCATAGACCACGGTCCCCGGCGGCACCGGGATGATCAGGTCCTCGCCCTGCGCACCGGTCTGGTTCTTGCCGCGGCCGTGCTGGCCGCGCTCCGCTTTCCAGTGAATGCGGTGCTTGAAATGGAGGAGGGTGTTCAGGTTGGGGTCAACCTCCAGGTATACATCACCCCCTTTGCCCCCCTTGCCGCCGTCCGGCCCGCCGAAGGGCACAAATTTTTCGCGGCGAAAGCTGACACAGCCGTCGCCGCCTTTGCCGCCCTGCACGAATATCTTTACCTCGTCGAGGAACACGATGCCATCCCCTGTGTGTTTTGTGATATAGGGAGTTACCCCACCCCTGGCCCCTCCCCGCACGCGGGGAGGGAAATGCCCCACCCCCACCCCCTCCCCGCACGCAGGGAGGGGAGCAGGTGGCACGGAAGGGGTGGAAGCGCCTGGCGAAACTCCAATGCCGACCTACATCCGACATTCCCGGCTCCTTCATAGCATATCCATTTCCTGGGGGATGTCAAAAAAATTGGGGCGGGCCTGGTGCCCGCCCCGGAAGGTTCAGACGCGGATTTCCCGCCGCTGGAAGAGGATGTAGGACAGGGCGAAGAGGAGGATAGTGCCGGCGATGAGGCCGGTCAGATGCGGCCAGATGAGCACTAGGCTCTCCCCCAGCGGCAGGGGCGTGCCCAAAATGGCCCCCTGCAACTGCCAGGTCAGCACCAGCCCCAGGGAGCGCACGTTGGGCTGGAGGATGGGGATGATGGCCTCGCTGAACAGGGTGTTGGGCGAGATGCGCGCCAGGTTCATGGCCAGTTTGGTCTGCGCCAGGATTTCCTCCATCGCGCCGTAGCGGATGGGCAGGAGCGCAGACGCCAGCAGACTGCTCAAGATGTCCCAGAACACCAGGAAGAAGAGCCAGATGGCGATAGCCGCTAATGCCGCCGTGGCCGGCTGGCGGAACACCACCGAAAAGACCATCGCCACTGCCAGCCAGATGCCGCCGTAGAAGATAGACAGCAGAAGCAGGCACAGGGCGCGCGCCAGCTCCTCCGGGCTGGGCGGCACTCCCAGCGTGATCAGCCCCAGCCCGATGATCAACAGCCAGATGGCCGTCAGCACTATGGTCAGGGTGAAGAGGCCTGCCAGGAACTTGCCCATCAACAGCGCGTCGCGGTAAATGGGCTGGGCCAGCACACGAGAGATGGTGCGGCGGTTAAACTCGCCGTTGATGCTGTCAAAGCCCAGGGCAATGGCGATGAGCGGTATCAAGAAGCCCAGGAAACCGACGAAGGCCGGCACAGGGTCCTTCGACGTCGTGAACAGACGCAGGAACAGGAAGGGGTCCTGGGCGATGGTGGTGCGGATTTCCTGGATGGCCATGTACACCGTGCCGACGGCGGTCAGTACGATGAGGATTTCCAGGATGCGCATGCGCGCGCTGGTGAGATGGTCAGCCATCTCCTTGGCGACCACTGCCCACAACCCCGTCCAGGGAGAGCCTTCGCGTGCCGGCAAACGCCGGCCTTCCTCACGCGGCTGGGACATGCTCCACCTCCTCGAAGTAGCGGGCATAGATGTCGTCCAAGCTAGGGCGGTCCAGCTCGAGCGAGAGGAGCCGGCCACCGGCGGACATGACGGCGCCGGCGGCTTCCGTGCGCAGGTCTTCCACTGCCGCCACCCGATAGTGATGCTTGCTATCCCAAATCACGTCGGTAACGCCAGGGAGCCGGCGCAGTGCCTCCATAATCCTCTCCGACTGGCCCTCTGCCTCGAGCTGGATGTGGTAGGCGGTGCCCAGCACCTTCCGCGCCAGCTCGGTGACCGTCCCTTCCAGCACCATACGCCCTTTGTGGAACAGACCCACCCGGTCACAGACCGCCTGCACCTGATGGAGCAAATGGGAGGAAAGAACGATGGTGATGCCCTCCTCCTTGAGGCTTCGAATGATGCGCAGGAACTCGCGCGCCGCCTCCGGGTCCAGGCCCTGGGTAGGCTCATCCATAATGATGAGCTGGGGTTTCTTGATGAGCACGTCGGCCACGCCCAGCCGGCGCTTCATGCCGTGGGAATAGGTGGCGACGGGGCGGTCCGCCACCTCCAGCAAGCCCACCCGCCCCAGCGCTTCCTCGATGCGCTCATAGGCGGCGCGCCCGGAGAGGCCGTTCAGCCGAGCGATGTAGGCCAGGTTCTCGCGAGCGGTCAGCTCTTCGTAAAAGCCCACCTCGTCAGGCATATAGCCGACGCGCGCTTTGACGCTGAGGGGCTGGCGGGCTGGGTCCAGGCCCAGCACACGCACCCAGCCGGCGGTTGGCTCCGTCAGCCCGAGGAGCATGAGGATGGTGGTGGTCTTGCCGGAACCGTTGGGGCCCAGTAGGCCGAAGACCTCCTGCCGGCGCACCCGCAGGTTCAGGTCCTCCACCGCCACCACCCCGTTGTAATGCTTGGTCAGGCCCTCGGTCTCGATCACCAGTTCGTCCATAGGCGCCCTCCTTCCGCCGTCAGCGGCGGCCGAAGCGCAGGACAGCGATGGCGACCACCCCCACAGCGACGGCGATCAGAGCCACACCGACAACGCCCCACAAGGTCGAGGTGCGGACGGTAATGCGGAAGTCCACCGACTTGGAGCTTTCCTTCTCCGGCTTGGCGGTAATACTGATCATGTAATCGCCGGCAATGGCCTTCTCCGCCGGCTTGATGGTCATTTTCACCTCGGCCTGCTCGCCGGCGGGGATTCTGGCGATTTCCTCGGGGTCAAAGGAGACCGTCCAGCCGGCTGGCTCCGAGGAGCTCATCTTCACCTTCTCGGCCGCGGCATCGCCGGTATTGTACACCACGATCTTGAGGGTGTTCTCCTTGCCGGCATAGGCATCGCCGGAGAGCCGGCCGTCCGCACCGCTGATGCTGAGCACGGGACTGCCGGGTTTAGGCGTGATGTCCGCTGTCAGCTTGGTCTCGGCCTCAGTCTCCCCGCCGCGCGCCCGCAGGGTGATGTCGTACTTGCCGGCCGGCATGGTATCAGGCGGGTCAACTTCGATGGTCAGGGATTTGGATTCGCCGGCTTTGATGGGGAAACTGCTCACATCCTGCCCCAGCAGGCGGAAGACCACCTTGAAGTCCTGCGGCGCTTCATAAACCAGGTTGACGTTGAGGTCCTCGCCGCCGTCGTTGCGCAGGGTGGCATCATAGCGGAAAGTGGTAGTCGGATTGCCCCGCAGGGTGGGCAGTTTGACCTCCCAAGTCAGGGTCGGGGGAAGCTTCTCCTTCACGGTCAGTTCCAGCGGGAGCGTCACCTGCCCTCGATCGCTCTTGCCGGCCAGTGTGAAGCGGTAGGTGTCCGGGGCGGCCTCCGCCGGCACCTCGATCTTCAGCGAGACAGAGGTCTTATCCTCGGTCTGCACGTAGGCCGCGCGGATGACGTCACCCCCGCCGCGCAGGGTGGCTTTCCAACCTTCGGGCAGTCCCTGCACTTCCAGGAAGACGATCTGCGGTTCGGAGTTGGCCAGCAGAGAGATGTCGAAGGTCGCCGTCCCACCCTTGGCCACCTCGCGCGCCGGGTAGGAGGTGAACATGCGGAACGGTGCGGACGCGCCGGCCTCCCCCTGGGCCAGCACAACCAGCGGGCTTACCAGCAAGGACAGCAAGACCAGCAAACTGATCCAGGCCAGGCTACGATGTCGCCACATAGGCACACCCCTCCTTGCTCCTTCAGATTGGTAGGATTTTCAAGTATGGGCATAACACCCGCTACATGTGTATCACGGCTGGATTAAAAGAAGATTAAGCGCCGGCGAAAATGGCCCGATAGTGAGGGTGTCGAAAAAGATATTGGCTCATCGCCTGGCAGTTGAAACTGCGGCTGTGTGCCTGCGAAGTCGGTCTGCGCAGGCAGGCTTCGCAATTATTGCCGTGGCTTCAGCCGCTAGGCCGCTTCCACAGATTGCATGTTTGGACTTTTTCCCATACCCTCGATGGTACATATTGCCGGATTCGGCCGCGTCCGGTATAATGGTATGTGTGTTGGTGCGGAAAGCAGGTATTCACGTGACGGACGTGCCTCTTCTTCCCAGGCCGGCAGCCCCAACCGGTGCTAGCTTCACCTGACTTAAGTTCGGTCAAGAAGCGCGCAGGATACCCACCATGTCGGAAAAGGTGCTGATTTTCACCCACAATCGGGCAGTGGCCTCGTCACTGGCGAAGGCGCTGGATCAGCATGGCTTCGCGGTCCAGACCACCGGCAACAAACGGCAGATGGTGGCATGGGCCGCTAACGCTGATGCCGACTATGCCTTTGTCGACACCACCGATGACCTGGGAAAGGGATTAGCCCTGTGCGAAAAGGTGCGGCATTCAGACCCCTATGTCTGGTTGATTGCCGCCCTGCCGCGTACATGTTCATCCGTCCCCCAGGCGGTGGACGCGTATTTCGAGCCGCCCATCACCTTCCGCAAGCTCTACTACCGCATCAGGCGCCTCCAGCAAATCCCCCCACGCTATCTCGTCCGGCTGGGAGATGTAACCTTCGATCCCAAGCACCGCCTCCTCCTGCGAGGGGAGGACACCATCCATCTGACGCCCAAGGAAGCCGCTCTGCTGTCCCTGCTGGTGGCGCGCGCCGGCGAGGTCGTCACCCGCGGGGAGATTATGCGCACCATTTGGAACACCGATTACGTCAAAGATACACGCACGCTGGAAGTACATGTCTGCTGGCTGAGGAAGAAAATCGAGCCAGTCCCCCAGCACCCGGTCTATCTTCAGACGGTGCGCGGGCAGGGCTACCGTCTGGTGCTCCCACCGGAGAGCCATGCCCCGCCGGCCCGTTGATCCCGGTTCCAACGCCGGCTGGGCCTTCGCCAGACACCTTCTCTGCACTCCATCACCTTTCCGGAGGAGAAGCACCCTATGCACACCGTTCACGTATTATGCCTCGGCCGCTTCAACGACAGCCAGCTCGAGCGACTGCGTTCCGTCTCCCCCCAACTGAACGTGGAGCAAATCCCTACCCAGGATTTTGCTTCCATCGGCGAGCCGCTGGCGCGCGCTGAGGTGCTGTACACCTTTGGACTGCCCCCTTCGCTGGAACAGGTGCCCAGCCTGCGCTGGGTTCAGCTTTCCAGTGCCGGCGCGGAGCACCTGGCCGGCCATCCGGTCATGGCCGCCCGGCACATCCACATCACCACCACCAGCGGCATCCACGCCGGCCCCATGGCGGAATATGTTATGGCCGTCATGCTGGCCTGGGCGCGCCGCCTGCCGACCACGCTGGAGCTTCAGCGCCGGCGGGAATGGCCCAAAGGACGCTGGAACATCCTGCGCAGTCTGGAACTGCGCGACGCTGTCTTGGGCATCGTGGGGTACGGCAGTATCGGCCGCGAGGTCGCCCGGCTGGCCTCGGCCTTCGGCATGCGCATCCTGGCACTCAAGCGCCACCCGCAGGACCGGCGCGACCGCGGCTATATCGAGCCAGGATTGGGGGACCCGGAAGGTCGGCTTCCAGAACGCTGGTACGGCCCGGAGGAACTGCACAGCATGCTGGGTGAGTGCGACTATGTGATGGTGACCCTCCCGCTGACGCCGGCCACCCGCGGCCTTATCAACGCCGACGCGCTGCGCGCCATGAAACCCTCGGCACTCCTTATCAATGTGGCGCGCGGGGATATTATCGTGGAGCAGGACTTGCTCCAGGCCCTGCGGGAAAAGTGGATCGCCGGCGCCGCCCTCGATGTGTTCTCCAAAGAACCCCTGCCGGCGGACCACCCGCTCTGGGAGCTGGACAACGTCATCCTCACACCCCATATCTCCGCCATCACAGACCGCTATGAGGAGCGCGCCTCCCGTCTGTTCGCAGAAAACCTGCGCCGATATCTGGCTGGCGAGCCACTGCTGAATGAAATCAACCCGGAGGAGGGATATTGAGACATGTCTATTCCGTCTGTGAAGGAAGCTCTCCTGGAGCGCATCCGGCGGAAGGAAGCCCGCGTGGGGGTGGTGGGCCTTGGATATGTAGGCCTGCCACTGGCGGTGGAATTTGCCGAGGCCGGCTTTACCGTGTTGGGCATTGATCTGGCCCCGCATCGGGTATCGGCCATCAACGCCGGCCAGAGCTACATTGGGGACGTGCCGGCGGAGCGACTGCGGCTGTTGGTGGAGGGGCGCCGGCTCATGGCCACCAGCTCTTACGACATGATTCCCCAACTCGACACCATTTCCATCTGCGTGCCCACACCGCTGGGCAAGAGCCGCGACCCGGACATCTCGTACATCCTGCAGGCCGCGGACGCTATCTCCCAGCGGAGCCGGCGCGGCCAGCTCATCGTCCTGGAATCCACTACCTACCCCGGCTCCACCGAGGAAATCATCGCCCCGCGCCTGGCGGCCAACGGATTGCGCATCGGCGAGGACATTTTCTTGGCCTTCTCGCCGGAACGGGTGGACCCTGGCAACCCGGTCTACACCATCCGCAACACGCCCAAGGTCATCGGGGGGATGACGCCGGCCTGCCTGGAGGTAGCCAGCGCGCTCTACGGTTCCATCATCGAGACCATTGTGCCGGTCAGCTCGCCGGCGGCCGCCGAGATGACCAAACTGCTGGAAAACACCTTTCGCGCCGTCAACATCGCCCTGGTCAATGAGATCGCCATCATGTGCGACCGACTGGGGCTGGACGTATGGGAGGTGATTGACGCCGCCGCCACCAAGCCCTTTGGCTTCATGCGCTTCCTGCCGGGGCCGGGCCTCGGCGGGCACTGCATCCCGGTGGACCCCCATTATCTGGCCTGGAAACTGCGCACCCTGAACTACACGGCGCGCTTCATCGAACTGGCCGGCGAGATCAACTCCCATATGCCGCACTACGTGGTGGACAAGGTTATCGCCGCGCTGAACGATGCCCGCAAGCCGGTGCGCGGCTCCTCGGTGTTGATACTGGGCGCGGCCTATAAAAAGGATGTGGGCGATATCCGCGAATCGCCGGCGCTGGACATTATGCGCGAACTGCTCCTGCGCGGCGCGAACCTCTCGTACCATGACCCGCATGTGCCCCAACTCCAGTTGGATGATGCGGTCATGCGGTCCGTGGATTTGACCGCGCAGGCGCTTCAGCAGGCGGACTGCGTCGTCATTGTCACGGACCACTCCGCTTACGATTGGGAGTGGGTGGCGCAGAACGCCGGCCTTATCGTGGACACGCGCAACGCCCTGCGCGGGGTGCGGGCGCCGCGAGCGAAAATCGTCAAGCTGTGATAGCTTGCCAGCTTTTCCCCCGATACTCTCATACGAGGAAACCAGCATGACCGAAGCCAAGATTTACCCCAACGTCCGACTGGGCAAGAATGTGCAGATCGGCGCTTTCGTCATCATCGGCGAGCCGCCGCGCGGCCGCGCCCCCGGCGAGCTGGAGACAGTCATCGGGGATAACGCGGTCATCCGCTCGCACACGGTGATATACGCCGGCAACCGCATCGGCGACAACTTCCAGACGGGCCACCACGTCCTGATCCGCGAAGAGAACGAGATCGGGAACAACGTCAGCATCGGTTCCCACACTGTTATTGAGCACCATGTGCGCATCGAGGACGGTGTCCGGGTGCACTCCCAGGCCTTTGTGCCGGAGTACTCAGTGTTGGAGGAGGGATGCTGGCTGGGGCCGAACGTGGTGCTGACCAACGCCCGCTACCCCCTGTCGGTGGGGGTGAAGGAACAACTCGAGGGGCCGGTCATCGGCCGGCGCGCCAAGATCGGCGCCAACACCACCATCCTGCCCGGCCGACGCATCGGCGCCGATGCCCTCATCGGCGCCGGCTCCGTCGTTACCCATGACATCCCGCCGCGTGCGGTAGCCGCCGGCAACCCGGCCCGGGTCATCAAGACGGTGGATGACTTGGGCGGTCTGTATCCGCCCGCCGAGGAAGAGGAGCCGCCGGCGGGGAATTGAACCCTCGCCCCTCTTGTGCTATACTGCGGCCGGCAAAACTCGATGCCCTGCCGCAAGGAGGCCATCCCATGATTGACCAGGAACTGCTGACCATCCTGCGCTGTCCCCACTGTGCCCCGCAGGGCCGGGAGGGACTGCTGGAACTGGTGAAAGAGTGCTGGCTGGTGTGCCAGGAGTGCGGCCGCAAGTACCCGATCATTGATGACATCCCGTACATGCTGGAAGAGATCGGGAACCGCTGGAGCACGACGCCGGCGGAGCGCCTGCCGGTGCCCCCGCCCAGGGAATAACAGACATGAAGCGATCCCGCTGGTGGTTCTACCTTTTCCTGGCCCTGTTCTGCGCCCTGCTCATCGCGCCGGCCGGCCTGGTGTGGAGCCAGGACGCCGGCATCCAGGTGCTCAACTCCAGCGCCAGCTATTCCTTCGCCAAAGAAATCCGCTTCCGCCTGACGGCGCAGAGCGACGCCGACATCCAGTCGGTCATCCTATTCTATCGGGTAGGGGACAGCCGAGTGGTCACGCGCGCTTATCCGGAATTTCGGCCCAGCCGGCAGGTGCAGGCCGAGTGGCGCTGGCAGTTGTTCCCCGGCTCCCTGTACCCCGGCGCCCTGATAACCTATTACTGGCAGATCAGCGACGCCGCCGGCCGGCAGACCCGCACTACCTCCTATTCCCTTGTCTATCAGGACGACCGCTTCGACTGGCAGGAATATGCCCAAGACCTGGTGCATGTTTACGCCTATCGCGACGCCAAGAAAGCCCAGGCACTGCTCCAGCAGTCCCTCCAGATTCTGGAGAGGCTGGGCCAGGAAATCGGCGTCACGCTCGAACAGCCCATTCACATCTACGTCTATGCCAACCGGAATGACATGCGCCTGGCCCTGCCCTCGCGCAGTGAGCGCTATGACGAGATGACAGTGACGCTGGGCATGGTGGTCGCCGATGATACGCTCCTGCTCTTGGGCAGTGAGCCGGATCTGGACCAGACCCTGGCCCATGAGCTGAGCCATATCGTGGTCGGCCTGGCGACGAAAAATCCCTTTGGCGATCTGCCGCGCTGGCTGGACGAGGGGCTGGCCATGTACGCCGAGGGGGAACTGCCGGCCCGCAACCGCCGCGCCCTCGACCAGGCCGTCAAGCAGGATGACCTCATCTCCGTCCGCTCCCTGTCCGGCTACAGCGGCGACCCCGCCAAAGTGGACCTCTTCTACGCCGAATCGTACAGCCTGGTGAAGTTCCTCCTGGAGACCTACGGGCGCGAGAAGCTGGTCGCCCTCCTGCAGGAGTTCAAGCGGGGGGCGTATCAGGAGGATGCCCTACAAAGAGTGTACGGTTTCGGGCTGGATGAGCTGGACCGGCTGTGGCGGGAGAGCCTGGGGCTGGGGCCGCGCCAACTGCCGGCCGCAGGCACTCCGCCCGTCGCGGAAGGGGAGGCCACGCCGCAGGCTTCGCCCACGCCGGCACCTGCGCCCGAGGTCTGCGGCCTGAGCATCCTGCCGGGCATCGGCCTGTTGGGCATGTATCTCGCTGTGCGCCGGCGCACCCGGGCACTGTCATAGGCGCAGGGAAAGGGGCCGGGGCGAGTTTTCTCTAAACCTTCATAGTTGACAATATCGTCCCCTGGTATACAATATGCATACCGCACAGGAGGGACGATATGATTGGACCACAGGACCCTGAGGAAAGTTACACGAGCGACCGCAATGTAGGGCTTCATATCGGAGAGCGCATCCGCGCCCGGCGCAAGGAAATGGGCTTGAGCCTGCGCGATCTGGCCAAAATCACCGATCTAAGCCCCACCTTCATCAATAACCTGGAGCGCGGCATCGGCAATCCGACCCTAGCATCCATCCGCCGCATCGCCAACGCACTCAAGCTCCCCATTTATCAGCTCATGGGGGAGCCGCCCAACCATACGCCCATCGTGCGCTACCACCGTCGGGCGCGCATGACCTTCCCGCCCGGCAATGTCACGTATGAGATCGTCACTCCGCAGTTGACGCGCGACCTGGTGGTCTTCGAGGTCAAGGCGCGTGCCGATGCCGGCAACATGGTGCAGCAGCCGCTGGCGGAACCCTCCGAAGAGTGCATCCTGGTGCTCGCCGGCCGCATCGAGGTCACCATTGCCGGCGAGACCTACGAGCTAGCGGCCGGCGACAGCATTTACTTCGAGAACCGCTATCTAGAGAGCGTGCGCGCCCTGGGAGATGAGGAAGCGCGCTACCTATCCATCATCAGCCGGCCCAAACGCTGAACCGCGAGGTGACAGCCAACCTATCGGCGTGAGCGTCTGCGGATTGGCGGGTATCTCCTGCGAACATGCTGGCGCTTCCTCACTCCATATACGGCGCCTCGTTGATCATCCAGTCCAGCATCGCTGGGTCCTCGGGGATATCCTCCATCAGCGCAACGATCTCGTGCTTCCTCTCCACCAGCCGGCCTTCCCCATCAAACACCGCCGTCACCAGCCCCAGGTACCGGCCGGCATGCCCAGGCGACGGCACATCCGCATGCACCAGGAACGTCTCCCCCACCATCTCGCCATTCGGCAGAGGCTCGACCCCACCGGTCACCGCGATATCAATCCCTCCCACCGCTTGCAGGAGCTGGCGCGTCTGGCTCACCGGCGTGTGCGTCAGCAGGATGACGATATCGCTGGTCGCGGCAACCTCCGGCACCAGCCGGCGCAGGGTCTCCAGCGGGTCATCAATGATGAACCCCGGCACATCCTCCTTCTCGGTCAGCCCGATAATGGCAATGCGGTGGCCGCTTAGCTCCCGCACCACATAGGCCGGCGCCAGGAGCTGGCCCGTGCCGGCCGCCCGCACATTGGCCGACAGCACAGCAAAGCGCGCCTCCGCCATCCGCTTGCGGAGCACCTCCTCACCCAACGCCAGGTCCTTCGGCCCCAGCGCCATGGCGTCATAGCCCAGCCGGTTCATCGCTTCGACGCTGGTGGCGCCTTTGCTCCGGTCCGCCATATACCCATCACCTACCAAGCTGTTGCCGGCATCCAGCACCAGCACATGGCGCAGGCTGTCGCGGAATTCATCCAGCTTTGTGGCCCGACGGGTCACTCCACCAACCTTGGGCCGTCAGCCGCAGGGGAAAAGATAGCCCCACGTGTCGTTGGTGTGGGCGATGCCCAGCACCAACGCAGAGCGGGTCGGGGAGACTGTGGGCGGGCGTGCGATCTGTCCTTGCTCTGCCAGCGTTGGGGTTGGGGCCGGCACTTCGCCGCCGGCGGGCAAGGAAAAAGCGCGCCACAGCATCACGCCCACTGCCATCAGCACGAACACCCCCACCGCGATGGCGATGACGGGGCTGGACCTGGTGGCAGAGGAGTTGGTTCGTTTCGTCGGTCGAGTCATAGGCGCCTCCTGAGCAACTGCAGTAAACGTTTTCCACCACGGTCACGATACCAAGGCCGGCCGCCGGCTCCCCTCCCTGCATGCGGGAAAGGCCGGGTGTTCTTCGTCAGGCGCCGAAGCAGTCGGCTCATATTCCAAAGCCTGGCAGGGATTTTTACCCGCGTTCCTTGCCCCTTGTGCACGAGGAAGGGCCAGAGGTGGGGTTTCACCTCCCTTCCATTTTCTCCCTCGGCTCATCCGACGCGGACGCGCCGCCTTCGGCGTCCGATACCCGCGCCGGGAAATGCCACAGCCGCCGGCCAGCGCGTGCCGCCGCCTCGGCCGGCGTCATCTCGGGCGGCGCCGACGGAAGCCTCAGCGCCCCTCGCCGTGTCAGCCGGTACCACAGCCGACGCCACAGCGGCCGCGCCTCCGCGGCACGCAGATGCTCGATGACCTGCTCCAGCGGAACTGGCCGGCCGAGTGCCCGCACCAGCTCACGGTGATGGCGCGTCACACTGATGTACAAATCCCCCTCGAACATGCCCGGGAAATCGCGCAGGAGCTTCTTCTCCCGGATCAACTGCACGGTCGGCAGATACACCAGGTCGTACCAGCTTGCGGCAGCGCGGAACACGGAGACCGGCCGGCCAGACGTGTACTCCAGCCAGTAGGCGTGGCTAGCGATATGCTCTTCCAGGACACGATACCCCGTCGCGTCCGAAAGCTCGATGTTCACCCCCGGGCGCGAGAGGTCGAGATCGGTCTGTTCCAGGAACTCCGCATAGGCGGCCTTGCACGTTACCCGCGCAAGGGGCAGGTCCGGCCCCAGCGTGATGCGGCAGGGATACTCCACCACTTGCGCTTCCACCGTCCTGGACTCGAGCGCCCGCAGGACCGAGACCCGATGATTGCCGTCATTGACGAAATAGATGTCCCCGATCTTGAAGAGCGAAACCGGGTCGGGGCCGTGCTCGACGACGTAGACATAGACCCGGCACCAGCGCTCGCGCAGGTATGCATGCCGCGGCAGAAAATTGCGCCAGAAATCGCCGACGCGGTCCACACTTCCCACAATGGCATCGAGGGGCACCTCCTGCAACCCTCGCTCCTCGCGGCGGAACAGTCCCAGCGTGCGCACCACGACGTTGAACGGGAGAAGCTCCGCCGGTAGACCGCGCCACTCCCGCCGCACGGCATAGCGCTCGCCGCGGCGCAGGGCCTTCATGAAAGCGGTCTGGGCCTGGCTCTGCAAAGAAAATCCCGCCTCATCCATCGGTATCCGTCTGCCCCTGCAGGCCGTAGAGTTCCGCAAGCAGTTCGTCACGCACCGGCGGCGGCCCTCCCCGCTCCCGCTGATTCTTTCGGACGATCGCGTCCAGGAACCAGTGCAGTTTGGCTCCCAGCAGGCCGGCGGCCGTGTATACCAGCTTGCTCTCCAGTCCGGGCAGGATGATATACTGCCCCTGCGCCACCCCGCGCAGTAACTGCCGCGCCACTTCCTCCGGGCTCATAACCTTGACGGTGCCGGCGAGCGCCCGCGTTTCTGCCGGCTTGATCTTGTTCTCCTCCCACAACTGCGGCGTGTCGGTGTCCGGCGGGAAAAGGATGGAGACCCGCACCCCATAGGGCTTCAGCTCGCTCCGCAGTACGTCGGTGAAGCCGCGCACGGCAAATTTGGACGCGCCGTAGGCGGTGTACCCGAAGACCCCGATGAAGCCGGCTACCGATGAGGTATTGAGGATATGCCCCTGCCGGCGCCGCATCATCAGCGGAGCGACCAGCTTGCACATGTGCAGGGTGCCGAAGAAATTGGTCTCCATGGTGCGGCGGAAGACGTCCAGGGGAAGCTCATGGAAATAGCCCGGATGGGCGATGCCGGCGAAATTGAAGAGCAAATCCGGCTCCCACCCGGCCTGCACCAGCTCCCGCACGACGGCGCGCGCCTGCGCGTAATCGGACACATCCGCCGGCTTCCCCATGATCGTCTGGCCAGAAGGGTCTACAGCGGCGGAGCGTATCTCTTCCAGCGCCTCGTCTATCTTTCCCGGCGTGCGGGCGATGATGCAGACGTGCGCGCCGGCGGCCGCCAGCGCCTTCGCGGTCGCCTTACCGATGCCGCTTGAACCCCCTGTTACCAGGGCCTTTTTCCCAGCGAAGTCCATCCCCAGCTCCTGCACCGAGGGTGCTGAAAAAGTCCAAACATACAATCTGTGGAAGCGGCCTGGCGGCTGAAGCCGCGGCAACGACTATAAAGCCTGTCTGCGCAGGCTTCACGAAGTCGGCGCCGGCCGACTTCGTAGGCACAACCGCAGTTTCAACTATCAGGCGATGAGCCAATACCCGCAAATCGAATGACAATCTTGACCTTTCCAACACCTCCTGCATCACAGCCTGACACTGCAAGGCATTATAACATTGGCCGTGGATTTCATCAATCATGCGGGGGCAAGCCCTGACTTACTCCGATGATTGGTGCGTCCCGGTATAAAAACGCGGCCGGCGCGAAGAGGTTATCCCTATCGCGCCGGCCGCGTATGCAGGTAGCGGCGAGTCCAGGACCCGCCGTTACTCGTACCGCAGGGCGGACACAATATCCATGCGGGCCGCTTGCCGCGCCGGCAGAGAAGCCGCCGCAACCCCCAGCAGGATGCCGGCGGCGATCGCCAGCAGGATGCCGGCCAGCGGGAAGCTGAACGGCATGGGGAAGCCGCCGGCGCGCAGGGCATCGTTCAGCACGTAGCCCAGCCATACGCCGGCGATCAGTCCGAAGGCTGTCCCCAGCGCGGAGAGAAGCAGGCTCTCCGCGCGGATCATGCGGCGAACCTGCCGGCGAGTACTGCCAATAGCCCGCAGCAGGCCAATTTCCCGCGTCCGTTCGATGATGTTGATGGCCAGGGTGTTCATCATCCCCAGCAAGCTGGGCGCCACCAGCGCCAGCGCGATGATGAAAAGCAGGGCAAAGCTGGACTGGGCAGCGCGCATTGTGGTGGCGCGATAATCCTCCGAATCAAACAGCGCGAAATTGGGATAGTTTGTGAGCCGCTGTTTCAATGCCTCTCGCACCGCCGCCCGGTCTGCACCAGGCTGGACGTTCGCCATGATGAGCACATCGCTGGTGATGTGGAAGTCCCGCTCCAGGTTCTGGTGGGAGATATAGCCGGTGGCGAGTTTGGCGTTCAGGAAGTCTACACCGATGCCTACGACCGTGTAGTCCTGTGGGCCTTCCGGGGTTTGGAGGGTGAGGGTTTGCCCCAATCTGACGCCGGCCTGCAGGGCATATACCCCGTTCACGATCACGGCGCGGCCCTGGCCGAGCGCTTGGAACGCCGTGTCAGGGTCGCCGGCGCTGAAGATGAGGCCGGAGACCTTGGGATACGTCTCCGGGTCCACACCCACCAACTGCAGGACGGCCCCGTCCACAACCGTTTTGCCCAGCCGCAGGGTGCTCACCTCGGCGACCCCGGGCGTTTGCTTTATGGATTCCGCCAGCTCTGGGGCCGCGCCCAGGTTGCCGGCGCTCAACACCATGGCGGACGGCATCACCAGAAAATCGGCGCCCAGGGACGCCTTGATATACTGGTCAAGGCCCAGGTACACGCTGGTGGTCAGGCTGGCCGTGGCGACTACGATGGCGATGCTGATCATCACCGTGGAGGCGGTGATGGCGGCACGGCCGGGCTGGCGAGCCAGGTTGCCCTGTGCAAGCTGGCCTTCCCGCTGGAGCAGGAACGCCAGCGCCGTGCTGAGGAGCTTAGCTAATGGGTTGACCAGCGCCGGCGTCACCAGCACCATGCCGGCCAAAAACATCACCAGCCCCAGCGCTGACCAGCCGAGGTTCCTGGATATCAGCCCAATGAATGCCGCCACCAGCATGGCGGCGCCGACCAGGGTGCGGGTGCGTGCAGCCCTTTTCTCAGGGCGGAGAAGCATCGGCCGCAGGGCCTCCAGCGGCGTAACACGCATGGCGGACAGCGCCGGCCACAGCCCACCAAGGATAGTTATCCCAATGCCCATGAATACGGCCGTGAACAAGTTCGCCAGGCTGAAGACCGGCTCGCCCAGCTCCATGCGCAGGAAGTCGCGGGCAACCGGCCGCATCATGGCCAGCGTCGCAACCGCGAGGAAATAGCCGGCGGCCAGGCCGGCCGCCGTCCCCAACGCCCCCTGCACCAGGCTCTCGGCCAGTATCAGGCGCAGGATGGCGCGCCGCGTTGCGCCGATGGCGCGCAGCAACCCCATATCATAGCGGCGTTCCGCCACGACGGTGCGGAAAGTATTGAAGATGATGAATCCGCCCATGATGAGCGCCAAGATGCCGATGACCTGGAAGAATTTCTCGCCGATTTCCATGCTGGTCATAAACTCCTGGCCGAACTCTGGCAGAACCGTGCTGTAGCCGGCTCCCAGCCGCTCCAGCAAGCGTTCCTGCACCACCTTCCTGTCCTCATCGGCCTCGACCAGCACCTCGATGCCGTTAATATACCCTTCTAAGTTCAGCACCCGCTGGGCGGTATCCAGCGGCATGTACACCTCTTCCGCACCCGGGAGAGCGACCGTGTGCACAGTGCCCACAATTTGCAGGCGCACCTGGCCCTCTGCCGCCGGCAGGATAAAATCATCCCCCACATGCAGTCCCAACTGCTCCGCCAGGGAGGCGGGGATGACCACCACGTCGGCATCCCCAGGCTGGAGCCAGCGTCCATCGGCCAGCGGGTAGGCACGCGTCTGGTGCGCCGGGTCCAGCTCCAGCCCTACCACGACAACGGAATTTACCTGCGTGCCGGCGGTTTCGCTGGCCGGCAGGAGGACGGCCTGGCGCAGAAGCCCTCCGGCCCGCGCTACCCCTTCGGTGGTTCGCACCACATCCAGCGCCGAAGGGCGGAACGGGCTCCCGCTCACATGGCCAATGGTGATATCCACTTCGCCGGCGGCAGAAAGCATGTTTTGCCGGAACGACTGTGTCATGGTCGGCAGGAGACTGCTCAACCCGGAAAGGATCATCACCCCAATGGCGATCGCCAACGTGGTCAGGACGGCACGCAGTTTTCTGCCCGATAGATACCGCCATGCGAGAGTCAGATACACGGCCATATTAGACTCCTTTCAGCGCAGGGTTTCCATGCGCTCATGCAGAGCTTGGGCCTCCTGCTGGTCGCCGTTCCCCGTCAGGAGGGTTTCATCCACAATCCGGCCGTCCTTCAGAAAGACGATGCGGTCCGCATAAGCGGCGATGCGCGGGTCATGGGTGACCATCAGCACCGTGCGCCCCCACTGATTGACCGTCTGGCGGAGCAGGTTGGCGATGTCATCGCCGGCGCGCGTGTCCAGGTTGCCGGTCGGCTCATCTGCTAGGATAAGCGCCGGCTCTGTTACCATGGCACGCGCGATGGCGACCCTCTGCTGTTGGCCGGCCGATAGCTGGTCAGGGCGGTGGTGCAGGCGCTCGCCCAGGCCCATGCGCTCCAGCCACTCCACCGCGCGCTGGCGCGCTTCCTTGGCCGGCACGCCGTCCAGCAGTAGCGGCAGGGCCACATTCTCCAGCGCCGTCAGCACCGGGATGAGGTTGAAGAACTGAAAGACGAAGCCGATCTTGCGCCGGCGCAGGAGCGTCAGGGCATCATCATCCAACTGGGTGAGGTCCTGGCCGGCCAGCAGTACCCTCCCCTCCGTCGGGCGGTCAAGCCCACCGATCAGATGCAGTAGCGTGGACTTGCCGCATCCGCTGGGCCCCATGACGGCTACGAATTCCCCTTCGCTGACACTGAGGTTGACATGGTCGAGCGCAGTAATCGCGGTCTCGCCACTGCCGTACACGCGGGTGAGGTTTTCGGTCTGGACGATTTTCATGGCGCACGCTCCTTAGAACTATCTGGGATGGGGAAGGAAAGGCTTGGGCGGCCGGCCGCGCCGGCGCATGGGCGGTTCTGGCAAAGGCTGTCGGTGCACTTCATCAAGCCGTGCTTCCAGCATGTCAAGCCAGCGCAGGTCTGCCTCCAGATGCATGATCGCCTTGTCGTGGAGCAGTATCACCCCTAGCTCCCGGGCAGGGTCAGCCTGTGCCCGCTGTGTGGTAACCCGGTGCAGTTCGCGATAGAGGGCGGCCCGTTGGGCCTGGAGAACACGCCTTGCCAGGTCCTCGTCGATCGCAAGGGCCAGCATACACTTCAGGAAAATATCATCGTGGATGGTAAGCTGAAGCGCTTCGCTCTGGAGCCAGCCCAGCAGTTCAGCCTGGCCGGCCGGGGTGATGGCGAAGACATGCTTCTCCGGCCCACCTTCCTTCTCCACCGCTTCTTCACGCACCAAGCCGGCTTCGGCCAGACGAGCGAGGGTGTTGTACACCTGGGCCGGCTTGAGGTCCCAGTTCTCCGCGCCGCCGACCAGCGCCTGGAGCCGCGCATGGAGCGCGTACCCATGATGCGGCTGTTGGGCCAGCAGGCCGAGGACAGCGTACCGCACGGACATCAGATATAACCTCCTTCCCTTCTGCAAAATTTTATAACATAGTGAATAGTTTTTGTCAAAACGCTGTGCCGATGTTTGACCAGTTGACGAAGGGCGGGGGACGGCCTGTGCAGGAAGAACCGAGGCCCTGCCGGCTCCCATCCAGCCCATGCAGGGGGCTTTGTCCGCTGTGCTTGGTGGGGAGAGTAATGCGGTACCTACACCCAGGGGGACTGTCAAAACCGGCCGATAGGCCGGCATCCATCCTTTTCCTCTCTTTTAAAATTTCAATTTTAATAATTCAGTTGACAAATGCCGGCGGGTGTTGTAGAATATATATAGTGTTGCGATACAATGTGTATCACCATATGTAGACTGGACGAGGTTTTCGGGCAACACGATTTCGGCATGCGACCTGCCAAGACAGGGAAATCAAGCTCATGCGGCTGGAATGGATTGGCGGCCTGCCCGGCTCGCCGGCAGTGATACTGGACAACCCCCTCGCCCTGATATTCCTTGCCTTCGCCCCATTGTTCATCATCTTCATTTTCTGGCTGTACCAGGATGAATTGACCATTATCCGCCGGCACCTGCCGCTGTTCTTCGCGACACTGGCCGCCGCCATCACTGCGCCCCTTGTCCTGCGCTTTTCCGAAGCCTCCACGCCGGCCGGCCAGACACCAGTCCCCCTGCTGGCGTCCCTGCCCTTACTGATGGCCGCGCTCTGGCTGGGACGTGCGCCGGCCGCGCTGGCCGGCGGCATCAGCGGCCTCATCTACGCCCTTTCGACCACCGCGCCCAGCCTGCATCCACTGCTCGGCGCCCTGGCCGGCTTTGTGCTGGCCTGGTGCCTGCGCCAAACTCATCGCGGGCTTCTGCTTGCCCTGCTCCGCCAGCCGCTCTTCAGCACTCCGCTGGTCAGCGTGCTCCTCTGGCCGCTTCCGCTGTACGCCTACCTGGTGAATCCCGCCCTATGGGCAGGACTGCTGGCGCCGGCGGTTCCGCCAGCCGGCCAGATCATCCCCGTATGTGTCGGCGCGCTCGTACTGGGAGGCTTGGCACAGCTCCTGCTCGCCCTTTCCCCCGCACTGCGCCAGGGTCTCGGGTCAGCAGGGGAAATCATCCCCCAACGCACCCTGGCCGCCAGCCTGCGCGCCCGGCTGATGCCGCTTCTTACAATCACTGCGATCGTCTCCATCATCGCTCTTTACGCCGCCAGCACCCGCATCGCATTCGAGCAGGCCCTGGGGCAGATGGAGAACGCCGCCGGCGATCTCGCCGGCGCGCTGGAGGGCACGGCGCAGGCCGGCCTAGAAAGCCTGGACTCTATTACTGCCGCCGGCCGCTTCGCCGACATCCCCACCAACCAGTGGGCGGGCGCGCTGGAGACAGTGGAACTGGCGAATGCACCTTTCCACACGCTCATCCTGCTGGACCAGACCGCCAACATCGTAGCGGTGCGTGCCCTGGGCGAGAGCGCTGGCACACCGCCGTTGAACGAAGCAGAGTTCGCTGCCCTTGCGGACGCCATCGCACAGGGACATACCGCGCTGAGCCGTACCTACCGCTGGGCCGACGGCCAGCCGGCGATTTCCATGGCGACCCCACTCCTGGACCCACGCGACCGGCAGGTGCGCGGCGTGCTCATCGGACGGATGCTTCCCCTCCGACAGCCGGCCGTGGAGGCGGCGTTGTCCATGCGTCAGGGGAACGATACTGCCGACCGCGTGTACCTCATTGACGATCGCGGCAGTATCCTCTTTTCCGCCGGCGCTCCTCCTAACATTTCTACCTGGGTAGCCAATGCCGAACCTCTGCGCCGCTTTACCGTGCGGGCCGGCCAGGCATACGCGGAGAACGGTGCTGGTGGTCAGCCCCAGCTCACCTACTGGCGGCGGATGGACCGTCTCGGATGGCACCTTGTGATGGAGACCGACCAAGGCACGATCATGCAGTCCGCCGGCCGGCTGGCACGCCCTCTGCTCTTTTTGCTGATCGGTCTGTTCGCCATCCTAGCCGCCGGCATGGTCTGGGAATTGCAGACCCAACTGCATCCACTGGGACAAATCGCCCAGGCCGCCGCGCGCATCGCCGCCGGCGAGCTGAACACCCCCCTGCCCGAAGCTGACCGGCGCGGCGATGAAATCGGCCAGCTCGTGCGCGCCATCAAACGCATGACCATCGGGCTGGGCGCCGGCGTCGAGGAACTGGCCCGCCTGGTCGAGGTCAGCCAGAACGTCTCCGCCCGCGCCAATCTGGAGCACACCGTGGGCATCCTGCTCCGCGCCGTCACCCGGGGCATGGAAGCGCACACCGCCGGCATGTACCTGATCGGCACCGACGGCGCCATCTGGAAGCGCTTTATGGAAGGCGAGGGCAACCTGCCGGCGGACCTGGAATTGTACCTGGAGCAGATGGCCGGCCAGACCTGGCGTAAGGCGCGGCAAGTCATCGTCAGCGATGTGCACGAGGAACACGGCGAGGTGCCCCTTGCCTTGATGGAGCGCGCCAATGTGGCCGCCTTCGTCATGCTCCCCATGCTTCGCGAGGGCCGCAACCTGGGCGCCCTGTGGGCATTATGGCCGGCGGCACGCCCCTTCTCGTCCTCGGATGTGCACTTCCTGTCCGCCCTGGCCAGTCTGGGCGGCATCATGATTGAGAACAACCGCATCTACCATGCGGTGGAGAGCGAGCGCAGTCGGCTGGCCGCCATCCTGAACAGCACACCGGATACCATCCTGGTGCTGGATGCCGAGGGACGTCTGCAGTTGGCGAATCCGGCCGCCGAAGAACTGCTGGAGTTCAACTTCCAGGAGCGTGTCGGCACTCCCCTGCCCGAACTCATCAGTGACGATTCCCTTTTCCGCATGCTTTCCGACATCGCGCGTGGGCGCGGCCCCACCACTATCGAGCTGGAGCGGGACGGCCGCCGGCTGTACGTCAGCGCCTCCCCCATCCGGTTGAGCGGGAAAACCGCCCCGCAGGGATGGGTGCTGGTCATGCGCGACATCACCGAATGGAAGCGCCTGGACGAACTGCAGACCGATTTCGTTCACACCATCGCCCACGACATGAAAAGCCCGCTCACCTTCGTGCGCGGCTATGCCTCCATGCTGCGCGATGAAGCGGTGAGCGAGCGCCAGCTCGAATACATCGAGAAAATCCTGAAGGGCAGTGACGACCTGACCCAGCTCATCAACGAGCTGACCGAACTGGCGGAGGTCTCCAATAAGATTGGCATGACCATGACGCCGGTCCAGCTCGTCAACCTGGTGAGCGAGGTCGCCGAGAACATGCGCACCTACGCCGAGGGCAAAGGGCTGAGCTTCCTGGTGGAACTGCCGGCCGACGTGTCGATGGTCATCGGCGACCCGGACCGGCTCAAGCGCGCCATCCGCAACCTTATTGATAACGCCATCAAGTACACCATGGCGCCCGGCTGGGTGAAGGTCTCCGTGCAGGAGCTGGCCTCCGCGGTGGTGGTCAAGATAGCTGACTCAGGCATCGGCATTTCGCAGGCCGACCGCCGGCGCATCTTCGAGAAATTCTACCGCGTGCGCCGGCGCGAGACCCTGCATATCCACGGCACCGGCCTGGGCCTCGCCCTGGTCAAGGAAGTGGCGGAACAGCACGGCGGGCAGGTGTGGGTCGAGAGCGAGGTCGGCGTTGGCAGTATCTTCTACTTGGCCATCCCCAAGGACCGCCGGCTGGCCGATGTGCTCGAAGAGACCACGTTCCTGCGTCCTAGTGGGGCTGTTCCGCCGGCCCGGGAGCCATCGCCGCCGGCCAGCCATCCCGCCGGCCCGCCGCGGCCAGCCGGCCGGCCATCCCGTTAACCAACCCCACATCCCAGCAATCCTTTCGAAAGGATACAGAGACCGTGTCGCTCCAAATTGGCATTGTTGGCCTCCCGAACGTGGGCAAATCCACCCTTTTCAACGCCTTAACGCGCGCCCAGGCCGCTGTCGCCAGCTATCCCTTCACGACCATTGACCCCAACGTGGGTGTCGCCGAGGTGCCGGATGAGCGGCTCCAGCGCGTCGCCGGCGTGGTACGCCCCAAACGCGTTGTGCCGGCCGCCATCGAGTTCGTGGACATCGCCGGCCTGGTCAAAGGCGCCTCGCGCGGCGAGGGCCTGGGCAACCAGTTCCTGGGCCACATCCGCAACGTAGATGCCATCGCCCTTGTCCTGCGCTGTTTCGAGGACCCGGACATCCCGCACCAGTTCGGCGAGATTGACCCCCTGCTGGACATGGGAACGGTCAATGCTGAACTCATCCTGGCGGATATCCAGAGCGTAGACCGCCGCATCGAACGGGTGCGCTCGGCGGCCAAGGCCGACCCCAAAGCCTACGCGCCTCAGCTCGCCTTCCTGCAGGCCCTGCGGGAACATCTGAACGCCGGCCAGCGCGCCGACCGCTTCCACTGCGGCGAACAGGAAAGCGCTTGGCTCCAAGAGCTGTTCCTGCTGAGCGCCAAGCCTCAGCTCTGGATCGCCAACGTGGGGGAGGATTCCCTGCCGGACGGCGGCCTGTTGGCCGAGCGGGTGCGCCAGCGCGCCGAGATGGAAAACATCCCGGTGGTGGTGATTTGCGCGGAGCTGGAAGCGGAGCTGGCCCAGATGGAGCCGGCGGAAGCGGAGGAATTCCGCCAGGCGATGGGACTGGAGCGCTCTGGACTGCATCAGCTCGCCTGGGCCGGCTTCCGCCTGCTGAACCTCATCACCTTTTTCACCGCCACCGGCACGGAAGAGGTGCGTGCTTGGCCCCTGCGCGCCGGCCTGACGGTCTGGGACGCCGCCGGCAAGATTCACACCGACATGCAGCGCGGCTTTATCCGTGCGGACGTCATCCCCTGGGACAAACTGGTGGAGGCCGGCTCCTGGCAGGAAGCCCGCGCCGCCGGCCTGGTCCGCATGGAAGGGCGGGACTACATCGTCCAGGACGGCGATGTCATCCACATTCGCTTTGCCGTCTGATCCCGTTACCCTGGCAAGAGAGTGTTGAAAAAGCGGGTATTGGCTCATCGCCTAGCAGTTGAAACTACGGCTGTGTGCCTGCGAAGTCGGCCGACGTCGCGAAGCCTGCGCAGGCTTCGCAGTTGTTGCCGTGGCTTCAGCCGCTAGATCGCTTCCACAAGATTATATGTTTGGACTTTTTCAACACTCTCGCGCGATATTTTTGCCAATCTCGACACTTTATGGTATAAATCGCTTGTCTCGACGAGGGAGCGGAACGGGACTCCCTCGTTCTTTCTGCCTCTGGCCGTCGCCCGACGCGATTTGACCGGAGGCAAACCCAAAGAAAGGAGGAAGCGAGACGGAATGCGACCCTATGAGCTGGTGTTCATTGTCGCCCCACAGCCGGACGACGAGAAAGTGCAGACGCAGATCGACACAGTCACCAAGCGCATCGCCGGCTACGGCGGTGAAGTGACCAAGCTGTCGGTCTGGGGCAAGCGCAAACTAGCCTACCCCATCAAGAAGTTCCGCGAAGGCCACTACGTCGTCGTCCAGATGCAGATGCCCGCTGAAGCTGTGAAACAGCTCGACCGCGACCTGCTCATCTCGGAAAACGTCATCCGTCACCTCATCGTGCGCATGGACGAAGAGTAGAGGTGAGGCCCCTCGACGGACCGCTGGGCAGTTCCCCGTGTTCCTGAGGAGAAAGCCGTGGCGCGAGGATTGAACAAGGTCATCGTGGTGGGCGACCTGGGACGGGACCCAGAGCTTCGCTACACGCCGGAGGGCAAAGCCGTGGCCGCGTTCAGCCTGGTCACGCGCCGGCAGTGGCTCACCGCCGACGGCACCCCACAGCAGGCCGAAGAATGGTTCAATGTCATCGCCTGGGGCACCAAGGCGGAGCGCTGTAAGCAGTGGCTGAGAAAGGGCAACCGCGTGTATGTTGAAGGCCACCTGCAAACCCGTACATGGGTCGGCCAGGACCACCTGCGGCGCGTGCGCACGGAACTGGTGCTCTCAGAGGTGATACCCTTCGCCGCTATCGAGTCTCCTCAAGAGGTCGAGGACCCATCGGGCCTGTTTCCCCAGCACATCAACAAGGTGATGGTCATTGGGCAGGTGGAGACCGAACCGGAGGTGCGCGCCTCTGCATCGGGGAAACTGCGGGCAAGCTTCAGCCTGGCGGCGTCACAAAGTTGGGTCACGTCGGATGGCAAGCGCTGTGAGACCACAGAATGGTTTCATGTGGTGACATGGGGCAGTCTGGCGGAAATATGCCGGCAGTGGCTGTCCCGAGGTCGGCGAGTGTATGTAGAGGGGTACCTCCATACCTACGCCTGGAAAAATCAGTTGGACCAGCTCCACTGGCGCACCGAACTGGTCGCCCGGGAAATGGTGGTGCTGGACGAACACCCATAACACACCAAATCACCCTTTGCAAGTAAAGGAGGGATAACCTTGGCAGAAGAACGCGAGAGAACCGCACGTCCTGGCGCCAAACCCGCCGTGGATAAGCCGAGAGCCCAGGAAGTAGAAGACCTGGACATCGTGGATGAAGAGGAAGAGGTGGAAGAAGCACCAGAGCCGCGCCAGCGCGAGGCGCGCCCCCGCCGGCGCTTCACCAGCCGGCGTAAAGTGTGCCTCTTCTGCGCCGAGCACATGGACTACATTGATTATAAGAATGTGGACCTGCTGTACCGCTTCATCTCCGACCGCGCCAAGATTCTGAGCCGGCGCAAAACCGGCACCTGCGCTAAACACCAGCGCCGCCTGGCCGTCGCCATCAAGCGCGCCCGCCACCTGGCGCTCCTGCCCTTCACCGACGAACACATGCGTTCGTAATTCCTGAACCTCAAGGCCTCCCGCAGTGCGCCGCGGGAGGCCTTGCTCCATGCCGGCATATTCATCGAGGTTGATATGGCGAAGAAACCCAGAAAACAGGATATGACCTTGACGAAAAAACAGGAGCGACTGCGCTACCGTGACCAGCAGGCGCGCAAGAATGTGCTCCTGGGCGTTATCATCGGTGCCATCATCGTCGCCGGCATTATTATCGCCGGCATCATTTACGAGTACGTCTATAAGCCCTCTGCGCCCATCGCGGTGGTGAACGGCGAGCGCATCTCCACCACCGAATACCAGAAGATGTACCTGTACCAGCTCAACAACCTGAACGAGTACCTGCGCAACCTGGAGACGGAAAAGGCGCGGCTGGACCCCAACGATTCCAGCATGGCCAGCATTATCAGTTTTTACGACCAGCTCATCACCCAGGCACAGGCCCAGCTCGCGGATTTGCCCAACTCCGTGCTGGAAGACCTGATCCAGGACCGCATCATCCGTCAGGGCGCTCGCGATGAGGGCATTGTCGTGACGGATGAGGAGGTCCAGAAGCGGATTGAAGAGCTGTTCGGCTACAATCCCAACCCACCTACCCCTACCCCGGAACCCTCACCGACGCCGGGCGCAGCGGTGACGCCGGCCCCCACGCCCACCGTCATGACGCGTGAGGAATTCGACCGCCTCTACTCGCTCTATCTGGAAAACCTGAAGCGCGTCAGCGGCATGACCGAAGCGGAGTATCGCGAGGTGATTCGCGGCCTGCTCTACCGCGAGAAACTGCAGGAACTTATCGAAAGCCGTGTCCCCACTTCTGGGGAGCAGGTGCGCGCCCGGCACATTTTGGTTGCGGATGAAGAGACAGCGAAACAGGTGCTGGAGCGGTTGAAAGCCGGCGAGGATTTCGGCAACCTCGCCCAGGAGTTCTCCCAGGACACCGCCACGAAATCTATCGGCGGCGATCTCGGTTGGTTCCCTCGCGGGCAGATGGTGAAGGAATTTGAGGACGCCGCGTTCGCGCTGGAAGTGGGCCAGATCAGCGAGCCAGTCAAGACCCAGTTCGGGTATCACATCATCCGCGTGGATGCGCACGAGATGGATCGGCCGTATGACAGCGCCGTGCTCAACCAGATGAAACAGCAGGCTTTCAACGATTGGCTCCAGCAGGCCATGCAGAAAGCGGATATCCAGCGCAACTGGTCGCCGGACAAGGTGCCGGCCACCCCCACGCCGGCATTCTTGGGGAGCTGAGAGACGCCAAACGGCGGGAGGAACTTCCTCCCGCCGTTTTACTTTCCCACGCTAGCCCACCAGCCGGCGGGCCTCGATCACATTGGGGATGCGCTCAATCATGGCCAGCACCCGGCTGAGCTGGGCGACACTGGTGATCTCCAGGGTGGCGGTGATGGTGGCGATATTCCCCTTCTCGCCCGTGATGGCGTGGGCGGAGCTCATGTCAATGCCCTCGTCCGCCACCAGCGCGGCGATATCCCGCAGAAGGCCACCGCGGTTGAACGCCTTGACCACAATCATCACCGGATAGGCCTGATCCTCGGCGCTCCCCCAATCCACGGCGATCAGCCGCTCTTTGTCCCGGAGGCGCAGGACGTTCGGGCAGTCCTGGCGATGGATGGTCACACCCTTGCCGCGGGTGACGTAGCCCACGATGGGGTCGCCGGGCAGGGGATTGCAGCAGCCGGCCAGCTTGGTGAGCAGTCCGCTGGTGCCCATGACGCTGACATCGCCGGCGGCCGGCGCTGGCTTCATCTCGCTCAGCGCCGCAAGTTTTTCCTCTTGCTGGGCCCGAAGCCGCTCGCCGGCCAGCACCTTGGTAGCGATCTGCTGGCTGTTGATATCCCCGTAACCGATAGCCGCCAGGAAGTCATCCGCTTTCTCATAGCCGAAGCTGACCGCCAGCTCATCAATGTTGGCATCCTCGGCGTTGAGCCGCTTCAGCTCCCGTTCCAGAATTTCCCGGCCGAGCTGGATGTTCTGCTCGCGATCCAGCCGGCGGAACCACTGCCGAATCTTGTTGCGCGCCCGGGAGGTCTTGACGTAGTTCAACTGCGGGTTGAGCCAGTCTCGGCTGGGGCCTCCCCGCTTGGCGGTGATGATCTCGACCTGGTCGCCGTTCTGGAGCTGGTAATCCAGGCTGACGATGCGGCCGTTGACGCGTGCCCCCCGACAGCGGTGGCCGATCTCGGTGTGCACATGATAGGCGAAGTCCACCGGTGTCGCGCCGGCCGGCAAGTCAATCACATCGCCCTGCGGCGTGAACACATAGACCCTGTCTTGGAAGACATCGGTCTTGAGTGAGTCCATAAACTCCCGGGCGTCCGTGACCTCCTTGCGCCACTCCATAATCTGGCGCAGCCAGGCGATCTTGTTCTCAAAATCCACATCGCGCTTGGTGAGCTGTTCCTTGTAGCGCCAATGGGCCGCAATGCCGTATTCCGCCGTGCGGTGCATCTCCCAGGTGCGAATCTGCACTTCCAGGGGCTTGCCGTCCGGCCCCAGCACCGCCGTGTGGAGGGAGCGGTACATGTTGTCCTTCGGCGTGGCGATGAAGTCGTCGAACTCGCGCGGGATGGGCTTCCAGAGCGAATGGACGATGCCCAGCGCGGCGTAACACTCAGCAATGGTATTGACGATGATGCGCACCGCGCGCACGTCATAAATCTGGTCGAAGTCCACGCCCTTTCTCTGCATCTTGCGGTAGATGCTGTAGATATGCTTCGGCCGGCTGGACACCTCCGCCTCGATGCCGGCTTCCTTCAGCCGCTGGCGCAGTACCTCGGTGATCTGCTCCAAGGCGCGCATGCGGTCCTCGCGCCGCTCGTCAATCAGGCTGGCGATGCGCTTGTACGTGGCCGGCTCCAGATAGCGGAACGATAGGTCCTCCAGCTCCCACTTGATCTGCCAGATACCCAGCCGGTTGGCCAGTGGAGCATAAATCTCCAACGTCTCTTTGGCGATGCGCCGACGCTTATGCTCCGGCAGCGCGCCGAGAGTGCGCATATTATGGAGCCGGTCCGCCAGCTTGATGAGCACCACGCGCACATCATCCACCATGGCCAGGAAGATTTTGCGCAGATTCTCGGCCTGCTCCTCCTCCAGGTCCGGCCGGCCCATATTGCGAAGCTGGTTGATGTTCTCCAGCTTGGTCACCCCGTCTACCAGCCGGGCCACCTCCTCCCCGAACTCCTGACGGATATCATCCAGGGTGATGGTAGTGTCTTCCACGACATCATGGAGCAGAGCCGCGGCAATGGTGGCCGGGTCCAAGCGCAGGTCTGCGAGGATGCTGGCGACGGCCAGCGGGTGCTGGATATAGGATTCGCCGGAGGCGCGAGCCTGGCCGGCGTGGGCCTGCAGGGCGCGCTCGTAGGCGCGGCGTACGAGCTGGGCACCGACGCCGCTCTTATCATCCAACTGCGATATCAACTGTTCCACATCAATCAGCTTGGTTGAGCCAACCATATCCTATTCACCTAACCAGGAACAATGCCAATCCTATCTCCGCTCTCTAAACTTATATTATAGCCTGATAAGCGCCGGCCTGCAACACGCCCGTCCCTAGCGAAAGTGGTGCATCACCTGCGCGGGGGTGGGAGCCGACGGTGCGGAGGGAACGAAAGCCCCGGCAGGCTTTGCGCCATGAGCCTACTGCTTCAGCGTCTGGCCGAGAGTATCGGAGAGGGAAAAAGCTCTCGAAAAAGTTGACAGCCCAGCCCTTTGATGATAACCTTGGAGTTTAGCGCATGTCTTTGGAGGATGTGCTATGCTGTCCTACATCAAGAGAATATTAATCGGCATGCCGCTGCCGACGTACCGCATGTCCCATGAGCGCCTGGGCAAGGTCCAGGCGTTAGCTGTCTTGTCATCGGATGCGCTTTCCTCGGTCGCCTATGCGACGGAGGAAATCCTGATGGTGCTGATCCTCGCCGGCAGTGCCGCGCTGAACCTGTCATGGCCCATCGCGCTGGCCATCGCCGCACTGCTGGTCATCGTCGGCATGTCCTACTACCAGACAGTGCACGCCTACCCGAAAGGCGCCGGCTCGTACATCGTATCGCGCGAGAACCTGGGCACGCTTCCCAGCCTGGTCGCCGGCGGGGCTTTGCTGACCGACTATATCCTGACGGTGGCGGTGAGCATCTCCGCCGGCATTGCCGCCATCACTTCCGCCTTTCCCCCGCTCTATCCCTGGCGGGTGGAGCTGGCGGTTGTTGCCATCGCCTTCATCACCATCATGAACCTGCGCGGCGTGCGGGAGTCGGCGCGCGTCTTCGCCGTGCCTACCTACTTTTTTATCGCCTGCATTCTGACCCTCATCGGCGTCGGCATAGCGCGTGTGCTCACCGGCTCCATCCAGCCGGCGGAGGCCGCTACCGCCACTGCGGTACAGGCCGCCCAACCGCTCACCTTGTTCCTGCTTCTGCGCGCCTTCACCTCCGGCTGTACCGCCCTGACCGGTGTGGAGGCCATCAGCGACGGGGTGCCGGTTTTCAAGCCGCCTGAAGGGGAGAACGCCGGCAAAACCCTGCTGTGGATGGTCACCATTCTGGTGACCATGTTCCTGGGCATCACTTTCCTGGCGCACCAGCTTGGGATCGTCCCGCGCGAAGGCGAGACCGTTGTCTCGCAAATCGCCCGCACCATCTTCGACCGAAGTATCTTCTATTACCTGATTCAGGCGGCGACCATGCTCATCCTGGTGCTGGCGGCCAACACCAGCTACGCCGATTTCCCGCGCCTTTCCATGTGGATGGCGCGCGATCGCTTCCTGCCGCGCCAGCTCGCCAACGTGGGAGACCGGCTGGTCTATGCCAACGGCATCATCCTCTTGGGGCTGTTTTCATCCCTGCTGGTCATCCTCTTCCATGCCAGCACCCATGCCCTTATCCCGCTGTACGCGGTGGGCGTGTTCACATCCTTCACCCTCAACCAGACCGGCATGGTGCGGTACTGGCTGCGCCGGCGCACCCCCGGCTGGCAAACTTCCATCATCTTTAACGCCCTGGGAGCGGTTGCCACATTCATCGTGGCGGTAATGATGGCGGTCACCAAGTTCATCCACGGCGCGTGGATCGTGCTGGCCCTCATCCCCCTGTTGGTGATGATGTTCAAAGCCATTCACCATCATTACGAAGAGGTGGCGGAACAGCTTTCTCTCTCCCTGCGCTGGCCCACCCCGGTCAAGAAACATACCGTCGTCGTGCCGGTGGCCGGCCTGCATCGCGGCGTCGTCAAGGCCGTGTACTATGCCAAGGCATTGGGAGAGGACGTGCACGTGGTCACCGTGGATGTGAATCCGGAGGAAACGGCCAAGCTTTTGGAGCGCTGGAAGCATTACCTGCCCGATATCCCGCTGGAGGTCCTGCCATCGCCGTACCGCTCTGTGGTGGAGCCGTTGATGGATTACGTGAACAGTTTCATTGATGAGGACGGCCATTACGTGACTATCGTCATGCCGGAGTTCGTGCCGGCGCGCTGGTGGCACTTCTTCCTGCACAACCAGACCGCCCTGGTGCTCAAGTGGGCCTTGAACTATGCCCGCCGGGATACGAGCCAGGGACGCTTCCGCATCATCACGGACGTGCCCTTCTACCTCAGACATTAGGAGAACGCGCATGCTCTTTGGTGCACGCATCCGCCTGCGCTCCCCGGAGCGCCGCGATATCCCCACCTTCGTGCGCTGGTTCAACGATCCAGAGGTACGCCAGTACCTGCTGATGTACCTCCCCATGTCCCAGGCCCGGGAAGAGCAGTGGTTCGAGGAACATCTCAAAGCGCGCGACGACATGATGTTTGTCATCGAGACCGAAGAAGGGGGAGAATGGCTGCCCATCGGCACCATCGGCCTGCATCGGGTGGACTGGAAGAACCGCTGTGGAGTACTGGGCATCTCCATCGGTGAGAAGCGCTTCTGGAACCGGGGCCTTGGCACCGACGCGGTGCGCACGCTCCTGCGCTTCGCCTTTCTGGAGCTGAATTTGCATCGGGTGGAGCTGGAGGTATACGATTTCAACACGCGGGCCAGGCGCTGTTATGAGAAAGCCGGCTTCCGCCTGGAGGGCACGCGCCGGCAGGCCCTGTACCGCGACGGGCAGTACCATGATATCCATCAGATGGGCATCCTGGAGGAGGAATTCCGCAAAGGCCTTCCGGCTTGATTTGACAAATTGGGGCGAACCCGATATAATATAGGTGCTTCCAATGGAAGCTGGGATGCCGAAGTGGTGGAACTGGCAGACACGCTGCGTTCAGGGCGCAGTGGGCATAACGCCCGTGTGGGTTCAAATCCCTCCTTCGGCACCATCGAACAGCCCCAGGGCAGACTCCCAACGCCCTGGGGTATCTTTTTTGTGTCATGCGGCCGCCGGCCGGCGCCGGCATTCACCTGGCCTCAGCGGCTAGGACAATTGAACGAGGGAACGAGATGGCCAAACGCGCGCGCCGCTTTCGTCCCACCCTGGCCCAATGGCTGACCTTCGGCATCGCCTGCCTGGCGCTCTACTTCATCATCCTGCTGGCCGGCAAATCATATGCCTTCCAGATCGTGCTGGCCGAAAAGCGCGAGCTTCAGCGCCAGGTCCTACAAGTGCAGGAGCGGCGCAATGAGCTTCAGCGCCTGGTAGAGCAGACGCGCAGTGCCGGCTATCTGGACCAACTGGCGCGCGAAGAGTTGGGCTGGGCCAGCGCCGGCGAGGGCAGTGTGCTCCTGCAGTACGAGGGAACGCCGGCGGCTACCCCAACGCCGGCCGCGCCGAGCACCCCACCGCCCGCCGCCCCTCCCTTCTGGGACCTGTGGCGCAAGCGCTTCTTGGGGCCATAGCATCATCAGCGGGAGGACAGAAAACGGCCGCCGTGGTTCCACGACGGCCGTTTGTTTTTACTTCGGCAATAAGCCTGTGGTCTCAAGCAGGTTCGCCGGCGGCATCCCAGCCGCCGGCTTATGAAGCGAAGCCCCTGCGGGGCTTGGCACCGTGAGCCTGGTGCTGAAGCACCTGGCTCATGAAACTGGTGCTTCAGCACCAGACAAGGCGCGAGGATGAAATTCCATAAGCCACAGCAATAACTGCGAAGCCTGCCTCTGCAGGCCTCGCGCAGTCGGAACAGGCTGACTTCGCAGACGTAGCCGCAGTTTCAACTGCCGGGCCTTATGCATAACCCAATCAGTAGTGCACCACCACCGGGGTGCCGACGCTGGCGAACTCAAACAGCCATTTGGCGTCGGGCACGCTGAGGTTCACACAGCCGTGGCTCATGGGCTGGCCGAAGTTATTATGCCAGTAGGCGCCGTGCAGGGCATAGCCGCGGTAGAAGAACATGGTCCAGGGGACCGCCGGCAGGTAATAACCCGGGCCGGCCATGTCAATGGCCGTGTACTTGGAGTAAATCTTGAAGTGCCCTGTCACCGTTGGGGTGGCCGGCAGGCCGGTAGAGACCAACGCCGTGAACACCGGGATACTGCCCTCGTAGGCCGTCAGGGTCTGGGTGCTGAGATTGACATCAATCCAACGCCCGGCGTACGGTGCCTCCGCCAGCACCGGCGCGGAGGCGATGGAGGCGGAAGGGGCCGGCGCGGAACCCGGTGCGGGAATGCGCAGTCTCTGTCCGACATAAATAAAGTCCTGATTGCGCAAGCCGTTAGCCTGCATGAGGGCGCTGACCGATACGCCGTAGCGTGCCGCGATGCTGGTCAGCGTCTGCCCGGCCTGCACGATGTGGGTGGTCTCGCCGCCGGCGACCCCCGTCGGGGCGCTGGTCTGTGCAGCGCTGGCTGTCGGGGCACCGCCGGAAGGGATCACCAGCCGCTGGCCGGCAAACACAAAGTTGGGGTTCGGCAGACCATTGGCCCGCACCAGGTCCTCGACGCTCACGCCGTACTTCCAGGCGATAGTGGTCAGGCTCTCGCCGTAACTCACCACGTGATAGCCGGCGGGAGAGCCGGCGGATGCACTGCCTCCCTGGGAGGGGATGCGCAGGCGCTGGCCGACGTAGATCCAATCCCGGTTGGTGAGCTGATTGGCCTGCGCAAGTGCTTGGGCACTGACACCATAGCGCGCGGCGATACTGCTCAGCGTCTCGCCGGCCTGCACGACATGCACCGGTTCCTGCGCCCAGGCCGGCATGACGCCGGCGGCCACCAGCAGTAACCCCAGCAGTACAGCGGCGCTCCAGCGTGCGCGCATCATCACCAGTCAACCTCCTTGCCAGCGAAAATGGGTGCCAGGCGACAGAACCCCAGTGGTCTGTGGTACACGCTTATCATTATACTGGTTTTGCACGCCCTGTATAGGGCATAAGGAGGGTTTTAAGATAAAAGCTTCGGACGCGGAACGGCGGGGAGGGTCTCCCTCCCCGCCGGCAGTCCTGGCTTAATCTTCGACGATGCGGATATGCAGTTCCTGAAGCTGTCGAGGGGATACCGGCGAGGGGGCGCCGGTCATCAGGTCCACCGCTGACTGCGTCTTGGGGAAGGCGATGACCTCGCGGATATTGGGTTCGCCGGCCAAGAGCATGACGATGCGGTCAATGCCCGGGGCAATGCCGCCGTGCGGCGGGGCGCCGTACTCGAAGGCCTCCAGCATATGGCCGAACTGCGCCTGAATTTCCTCTTCGGAGAGGCCGAGGACGCGGAACAGCCGGTTCTGCAGGTCGCGGCGGTGGATTCGGATGCTCCCGCCGCCTACCTCATAGCCGTTGAGCACGATGTCGTATGCCTTGGCACGCACTGCGGCGGGGTTGGTCTCCAGCAGGTCCCAATCCTCATCGCGCGCCGAGGTGAAGGGATGATGCTTGGCGGTATAGCGCTGTTCCTCCTCGCTCCACTCCAGAAGGGGGAAGTCCACGATCCAGCAAAAGGCCAGCACATTCTCGTCCAGCAGGCCCAGCCGCCGGCCCATCTCCACCCGCAGTTCGCCCAGCACTTCGGCGACGACCTCGGGCTTATCGGCAGCCAGTAGGATAAGGTCCTCGGGGCCGGCGCCGGCGCGCTGGATAATGCCGCGGATTTCCTCGGGCGTCAGGAACTTGGCGGCCGGCGAGCGCACCCCTTCCGCGTCCGGGATCATCCAGACCAGCCCCTTGGCACCCAGGCGTTGTGCCAACAGCGACAGCTCATCCAACTGCTTGCGAGTGTAACTGCCGGCACCCGGCACGCACAGCCCCTTGACCTTCCCGCCGGCGGCCAAGGCATTGGCAAAGACGCCGAACGAAGAGCCGGCCACCACGTCGCTGAAGTCAATGATTTCCATGCCGAAGCGCAGGTCAGGTTTGTCCGTGCCGTAGCGGTTCATGGCCTCTTCGTAGGAAAGGCGCGGGAAGGGGATTTGCTGGATGGTCTTGGTCAGCCCCATGCCCCCTTCCTCAAAGGGCCGGCGCATGGCCTCCACCAGGCTGATGAACAGGCCCTCGATAAGCTGGAGGATATCCTCCTGGTCCACGAAGGACATTTCCAGGTCGAGCTGAGTGAATTCCGGCTGACGGTCAGCGCGCTGGTCCTCGTCGCGGAAACAGCGGGCAATTTGGAAATAGCGTTCGATGCCGGCAACCATCAGCAACTGCTTCAACTGCTGGGGCGACTGGGGCAGGGCATAGAAGCGCCCCTTATGGAGCCGGCTGGGCACCAGGTAGTCGCGCGCTCCCTCCGGCGTGCTCTTGATGAGGATGGGCGTTTCGATCTCGATGAAGCCGCGAGCGTCCAGATAATCGCGCATGAACTTGACGACGCGATGGCGCAGGACCATGTTCCTCTGCATGCGTTCCCGGCGCAGGTCCAGGTAGCGGTAGCGCAGGCGCAGGGTTTCGTCCACATCCACATCCTCGTTGATGTAGAAGGGCGGGGTTTTGGCCTCGTTCAAGATGACGGCGTGCTGGCCCAAGACCTCGATATCGCCAGTAGCCATTTTGGGGTTTTCCAGGCCGGCCGGCCGGGCGCGCACCTGGCCTGTGATCTGGACCACGTACTCGTTGCGGAAGCGGGCGGCTACCTGATGGGCCTCCGGGTATGCGGAGGAGTCGAAGACCACCTGGGTGATGCCCCAGCGGTCGCGCAAGTCAATGAAGATCAGCCCGCCGTGGTCGCGCCGGCGGTGCACCCAGCCGGCGAGGGTCACCGTCTGTCCCACATGCGAACGCCGCAGTTCCCCGCAAGTATGGGTCTTCATCATAGGCGAGTGTTCCTTCGTGCACAAGTTTTCCTCTTATTATAACGCAGAGGGCCAATTCTTCAAATCGGGCGGTACGAGGGTGTTGGACGAGCCATACTGCCGCGGGCGAACATGCGCAGGCGCAGTAGCCTATGTTCTTACGAATTTCGTAAATTTTTATTTTGCTATTGACATTTTTCGCAAAATATGGTATCATATAGTCAGGCGCACAGATATGGAGCACACCCCATGTCGGCACAACTGGACGAGCTGGACCGGGATATCATCCGCATCCTGCAGGAGAACGGGCGCATTCCCAATGTGGAAATCGCCCGCCGGCTGGGGGTCGCCGAAGGCACCATCCGCAAGCGTCTGGAACGCCTGCTGGATGAGGGCTGGATGCGGCTGGCGGTGGCGCTGGACCTGCCGCGCGTTGGCTACCCGCATCATGTCTTCATCGGCGTGCAGTGCGAGCCGGGGGCAGTGCCGCGCATCGCCGGCACACTCCAGCACGAAAGCGCCGTCATCGCCCTCTATTTCGTCGCCGGCGAATGGAACCTGCTCATCGAAGCCGCCTTCGACAGCCCACGCGCCCTGACCTATTTCCTCCTGCACACCCTGGGCCAGCAGAGCGGCATCCTGCGCACCAACATCCTACAGGTGCTGGAGATCATCCGCTCGTCGGCAGACTGGCGGCTTCCGTCGGCGCGGCCCGGCCACATCCTGGTGGTGGACGATGATCCGGATTTCGTCGAATTCTGCCGCACTGTCCTGACACATGCCGGCTATCAGGTCAGCTCTGCGGCCCATGGAGAACAGGCACTGGCATTGATGCACCTCAGCCGGCCCGACCTGGTACTGCTCGATGTGATGATGCGGGACATCTGGGACGGTCTGCATGCGGCTGAGCAGATGCGGGCCGACCAATCGCTCGCCGGCATCCCGGTGCTGATGGTCTCCTCCATCGCCGATTCGCCCTATGCCGGCATGTTCCCGATGGATGCCTCGCCGGCGGCCGACGCCTTCCTGGCGAAGCCCATTGCGCCCGACCGGCTGGTGGCAGAGGTGCGCCGGCTCCTGGCTAAACGCGGCTGACTGCTTCCCTAGCGCCCATGTAACGCCGCGAGAGAAGCGTTCATCGATATCTGCTCGTGCCACCACATCGCAAGGAGGGATAACCATGTGCAAAGTGCTGGTAGTGGACGACGACCCCGATTTCCTGGAAATCACCCGCATGGTGCTGGAGAAGGAGGGCTATCAGGTAGACCTGGCCCAGAGCGGCCCGCAGGCGCTCGAGAAACTGCGCCAGTCCCCGCCGAACATCGTCCTGCTGGATATCATGATGGACACGGTGCTGGAGGGACTGCACATCAGCCACGAGATTCACGAGAACCCCGATCTGAAAGGCTGTAAGGTTATCATGGTGACGTCCATCATGGACACCGACAAGGCCGGCCTCTTCCCCACCGACGAATACGTGCCCGTCGAGGCCTGGCTGACCAAACCGGTCCAGCCGGACAAACTGTTGACAACTGTCGGGAAATATTGTACACATCGAAAGTAACATTGGCCGCATGGCGCGCAGAGCTGGGGAGCGGGGAGCAATGACGCAGGTTCTGCTTGTCGATGATGACCCCGATTTTCTGGAGATCACCCGCCTGGTGCTGATCCATCACGGCATCGAGGTCCTGACCGCCAGCAATCGGGCACAGGCTATGTCCATCCTCCAGCAGGAACATCCTGCCGTGATACTGCTGGATGTGATGATGACCTACACCCTGGATGGCATGGACATGGTGACGCAGATTCGCCGGCTTCCAGACTTTCGGGACACGCCCATCCTCGTCATCTCCTCGCTCCGCCCATCCCAGGTGGCCGAGATGCTCCCGGCCAGCGCGCTCCAGCAAATTCAGGGCTGGCTGGTGAAGCCCGTCCGGCTGGAAGAGCTGGCGCAGAAGGTGCGCGCGCTGTGTAAGGAATAGGCCGGCCGCGGTTCCGCATCCCTAACGAGAGGTGAAATATGGCCAAGACGAAAATCGGAGGGATTATCCAAAACACCCAACTGGCGGCAGTGCGCGTTTCCGGCATCGCAGACCGTCCCGGTGTGGCGGCGGCAGTGCTGACCGCGCTGGGCCAGAACAGCATCAGCGCGCAGTTCATCGTGCAGTGCATTGACCTGGCCAGCCAGGACCACATCGTGGTGTGTGTGGATCGCGACCGGGCGGACCTCGCCTTCGAGCTGGTGCAGGGCGCCGCGCAGATGCTCCAAGCACGCCATGTGGACCTGATCCGGGAGGTCAGCCTGATTTCGATCTTCGGCCCCGACTTCCGGGAGCGGCCCGGCATTGCCGGCGCCATGTTCTCCGCCCTGGCCGGCCGCGGCATCAACATCTTCGCCATCAGCACATCCATATCTACCGTCTCCTGCGTCATCAACCGCCAGGACACCCAGGCCGCGCTGGAAGCCATTTCCGAAACCTTTGAACTGCCCTAATGCCCACTTGCCGCCGGCCTAGCCAGAGGTGAGACGTAATGACGCCGGACGAAGGTCCACAAGATACGGTTTCCCGCGTGCCCTCGAAAACGACCGCTTCCCTTCGCTCGCCTATCGAGGTGGAGGTGGCGGAGCGCCTGGCGTGGTTGATCCGCCTGCGCTGGCTGGCTGTGGTCGGCACACTGATCGCCATCGCGGTGGCGGACCAGGTCGTGCCCGGCACGTTGCCCCTGGGCGCGCTGGTGGCCACCACAGGCTTCATCGCCGCCTACAACCTGGGCCTTCATTTCATCGCCCGCCGGCTGGCCGGCATTCCGGATGATGCGCGGCGCGCCCGCTACGCCCGCCGCCTCATCCATTTTCAGGTGGTGCTGGACCTGCTTTGTCTGACCGTACTGCTCCATTTCGCCGGCGGCATTGATACCCCCTTCTGGGCCTTCTACGTGCTCCACATTATCATCGCCAGCATCCTCCTATCACCGCTCAGCGCCTACGCCTACGTGGGCGTAGCGGCTGTCTTCTACGGCACGATGGTTCTGCTGGAATTTTTCGGCATTATCCCCCATACCCATCTGAACGGCATGGCATGCCCCGGGCATTATGCCCAATGGACGGTACTGCTGAGCACAGGCAGTGCATTCCTAGCGACCCTGTTCTTTTCCGCATGGATGGCCACCAGCATCTCGATGCGCTTGCGGGCGCGGGACCTGGAGCTGGTGCGGCTCAACGTGGAGCTGGAGCATCGCGCCGATGAGCTGGGGGAGCTGAACCGCCGGCTCCAGGAGATTGACGAGGCGCGCAAGCGCTTCGTGCGGGTGGCGGCCCACGAACTGCGGGCGCCGGTGGCGGCCATCCAAAGCTATGCCCGCCTCATCCTCAGCGGCTATGTGCCGGCAGAACGACAGGAGGAAATCATCACCCGCGTCGAACAGCGGGCGCTGGAACTCCTCGACCGCATCAACGACCTGCTCATCCTGAGCCGCATCCAAGAGCATGTCGAGAAGCGGGAGCAGGTGAACGCCGCTGAGGTGTTGGAGAAGGTGGTGGAGCTGATGCGGCCGGCAGCCGAGGAGAAACGCCTCCGTCTGCATGTGGAGGTCGAGCCAGACCTACCGCCCATCTTTGCGGACCGGGAGCAGATCCAGCATATCTGGATGAACCTCATCAGCAACGCCATCAAGTACACGCCGGCCGGCGGCTACATTGAAGTTACCCTCTCCCACCGCCCTACCTCTATCATCGGTTCGGTGCGGGACAGCGGTATCGGCATTGCCCCGGAGGACCAGGAGAAGATCTTCCAGGAGTTCTACCGCACGGAAGAGGCCAAGCAGATGGCGCCGCACGGCACCGGCCTGGGCCTGTCCATCGTCAAACAGATTGTGGAGGGTCTGGGCGGGCGCATTTGGGTCAGCTCAGCGCCGGGCAAAGGGTCGAAATTTACCTTTGTCCTGCCGCGCAGTGATGTGCCGGCACCGGCGGAGCCGGCCGAGCGAGATGCGACCGACGAAAGCCGGCCCCCGTGGCCTGGCGGCTGAAGCCGCGGCTACAAGAAGCCTGCCGGCGCCGGCCGACTTTGTAGCCGTTGGTGCAGATTCAACTGCCCATTTTGTTAGAATAGTGAAAAGCCCTGACACCCTCAGCCTGCGCGTTGACAGCATTCTCCTTTCGTGGTATACTACGCTGTACAATTCCGGCACACAGCGGCTCGCGCCGGCGTTATCCCGGATGAGTCCCTCGGCCGGAGGGCAGTGAGCCGGCCTGCTCAATGAAGATCCTGGCGGTCAGCGATAAAATCGAAGAACGCCTTTACAACGCAAGCGCGGCCAGCGCCTTCGCGGATGTGGATCTGGTGCTCTCCTGCGGCGATCTCCCTGCCTATTACCTGGAGTACCTGGTCAGCACGCTCAACAAGCCGCTCTATTACGTCTTTGGCAATCACGAGCCGGCCTATGACCAGGACGGGAGGCGAACGCAGGAAATCCCGGGCTGTGTCAACCTGGACGGCCGCGTTGTGAATGTCAAGGGTCTGCTGATCGCCGGCCTGGAAGGCTCCATCCGCTACCGCCCCGACGGCGAGTACCAGTACACCGAAGAGGAGATGCTCTGGAAAATCGTGCGGATACTGCCCCAGCTCATCTGGAACCGCATTACCCGGGGCCGTTACCTGGATATCCTGGTGACGCATGCGCCGCCGGCCGGCATCCACGATGCCGCCGACCGCTGTCATCAGGGCTTCCGACAGTATATCTGGTTCATGGAGCGCTTCAAGCCGCGCTATTTGATTCATGGGCACACCCATATGTACATGCCGAACCAGAAGCGCCAGACAAAATATAAGGACACCGAAGTCGTCAACGCCTATGGATACGTGGTCCTGGATGTGGAGCCGGCCAAGTAACCCCCTCCTGCCGGCGCGCCCGTTCTCCCAGCACATCATATCCGCCCGAGGCTTGCGGTGATATTTCGAGGAGAGGAACATGGCTGAGAAGATCACCCCCCGCAGTGAAGATTATTCGCGCTGGTACACCGATGTCATCCTGCAGGCGGAGCTGGCCGATTACGCGCCGGTCAAAGGATGCATGGTCATCCGCCCGTACGGCTATGCCCTGTGGGAAAACATCCAGCAGGCGCTGGACCGGCGCTTCAAGGCCACCGGCCATGTCAATGCCTATTTCCCCCTGCTCATCCCGGAAAGCTACCTGCGCAAAGAGGCAGAACATGTGGAGGGCTTCTCCCCGGAGCTGGCTGTGGTGACGCACGGCGGCGGCAAAGAGCTGGAGGAGCCGCTGGTGGTGCGCCCGACATCCGAGACCATCATCAATGCCATGTACGCCAAATGGGTGCGTTCTTGGCGTGACCTGCCCATCCTCATCAACCAGTGGGCCAACGTGGTGCGCTGGGAAATGCGCACGCGGCTGTTCCTGCGCACCACGGAGTTCCTCTGGCAGGAAGGGCACACCGCCCATGCCACGGCCGAGGAGGCCATGGAAGAGACCCTGCGCATGCTGAACGTGTATAAGGAATTTGCCGAGACCGAGATGGCGATGCCGGTCATCGCCGGCCAGAAGAGCATGACGGAGAAGTTCGCCGGCGCCCTGGCCAGCTACTCCATCGAGGCCATGATGGGCGATAAGCGCGCCCTGCAGGCCGGCACCTCCCACTACTTCGGCCAGCAGTTCGCCAAAGCCTTCGGCATCCAGTTCCTGAACAAGAACAACGAGCTGGAATACGTCTACCAGACCAGTTGGGGCGTCAGCACCCGGCTCATCGGCGCGCTGGTGATGGTGCACGGCGATGACCAGGGCCTCATCCTGCCGCCGCGCCTGGCCCCCATTCAGGTCGTCATCGTCCCCATCTGGCGCGACGAGGAGCAGAAGCGCCTCGTCCTGGAGGCCGCCGGCCAGGTGCAGGCCCGCCTCTCCGCCACCACGCGCGTCCGGCTGGACGACCGCGACGAGTACTCCCCCGGCTGGAAATTCAACGACTGGGAGATGAAAGGCGTGCCCCTGCGCATCGAAATCGGGCCCAAAGATATCGAGAACGCCCAGGTGGTGCTGGCGCGCCGCGACATCCCCGGCCGAGAGGGCAAGACCACCTGCCCCATGGATGCTCTGGAGAGCCGCGTGGCCGAACTGCTGACGACCATCCAGTCCGATCTGTACGCCCGCGCCCTGCGCTTCCGCGAGGAGAACACGTTTTATCCCAGGAACTATGCCGAGCTGGCCGAAGCAGTGGAGAACGGCTTTGCCTTCGCCGCATGGTGCGGCTCCGCCGAATGCGAGGCAAAGGTGAAAGAGGATACCAAGGCCACCACGCGCTGTATCCCCTTCGAACAGCCGGCAGAGGTAGGGCCGTGCGTAGTGTGCGGTCAGCCGGCGGAGAAACAGGTGCTGTTCGCCCGCGCCTATTAGCCGTCCTGCTGCTATCCTATCCCATCAGGAGCTGTCATGCTGGCATTATCCACTGCCTGGTTCACGCGAGAGGAGCTTCCTCTCGCCGACATTTTTTCACTGCTGGTCAAACACGGCTTCCAGGCCTTCGAGCTGAACTATGTCGTCCATCCGGTGGACCTGGGGGAAATGCGCCGGCTCCAGCAGGAGCTGGGCTTCACCATCAC
Organism: uncultured Anaerolineae bacterium; assembly: GCA_938049385.1. GTDB lineage: Bacteria > Chloroflexota > Anaerolineae > JACIWP01 > JACIWP01 > JACIWP01. The sequence goes on along the minus strand of CALIBQ010000038.1, from coordinate 28,620 downwards.
CAGCCTGCACAACGTCTGCTCCACCCTGCGCGAGCCGCTGGCGCCAGACGACGAGTACGGCGACAACATTGCCTCGTTGGACGAGGACGAGCGCCGGCAGGCGGCCATGCACCTGCGCAGTACGGCGGAAACCGCGGTGCAGTTCGGGGCGCGGGCCGTCGTGATTCACGCCGGCTTCGTGCCGGCGGCCAAGGCGGATCAAGAGTATCGCGCGCTGCGGCGCGCCTTCGCTCGCGGGGAGATAGAACCATCAACCGTGGCGGAGATCACGCAGAAGAAGGTCGCCCAGCGCAAGGAGATGGGCCGGCCGCACCTGGCGCAGTTGCGCAAGAGCCTGCGTGAGGTGTGCCCGGATTTCCCGGAACTGCGCTTCGGGATAGAGTGCCGCTATCATTATTACGGCCTGCCGGACGTGGACGAGCTGGCAGAAGTGCTGGCGGAAGCGAACCTGTCCAACCTGGGCTACTGGCATGACTGCGGCCACGCCCAGGTGCAGGAGAATTTCGGCATCTGCCGGCACCAGGACTGGCTGGAGCGCTACGGGCACTGTCTGATCGGTGTGCACCTGCACGGCATGGCGGACCGCACGCACGACCATTATGCGCCGGCCCCCGGCAACATGCCCTTCGAGATGATCCGTGCGTACATCCGCCCCGACACCATTCAGGTGCTGGAGCTGGGAAAGTTCAATGACCTGGAGAGCGTCGTGGCCGGCCGCGATTATTTGCAGGCCATTTTCACACGCGGGGAGGTCGTGCCGGCGGGATGAGCAGGGCGCAGGCGTCACTGTCCACCCACTATTTGGGCACGCGGCCCCCGTTCGGCCTGCCGGATGGGCTGATCCTGCTGGCCGTCCTCATCTGGGGCGTGAACACCAGCATCGTCAAGGCCACCCTGGCGTCCATGCACCCGATGGTCTTCAACGCCCTGCGCTTCTCCCTCTCATCCATTGTCATGGTGCTGATCTCCTGGCTTCAGCACCAGCCGCTGTCCCTCCCACGGGAGGACCGCCGGCGCACCTTCCCAATCATGGTGGTGGGGGTACTGCTGTATCAACTGCTGTTCGTCTTCGGCCTGAGCCGCACGACCGCCGGCAACACCTCGGTCCTGCTGGCCACCATCCCCATTTTCATCGCGCTGTATTGGGGCATCATTCACGGCCAGCGCCTGCCGGCCCTCATCTGGGCCGGCGCCGTGATGACATTCACTGGCGTCGCCATGCTGACGCTGGGGTCTGGAAAGGCGTTCAGCGCCGGAAGCGCCTCGCTCATCGGCGACGGCCTCATCTTGCTGGCGGCCGTGTGCTGGGCCGCATACACCATCGGGAGCCAGTCCCTGCTGGAGCGGCATTCGCCCACCAAGATCACCACCCTCTCCATGCTGTTCGCCGCGCCGGCGCTGGACCTGATCGCCATTCCACAGCTTCTGCGCACCGATTGGAGCGCCATTCCCTGGCCTGCCTGGGCCGGCCTGCTGTTCTCGGCCGTCTTCTCCATCGCCCTATCCTACCTGTTCTGGAATACCGGCGTCCAGTACATGGGCAGTGCGCGCGCTACTGCCTACTCCAACCTGACACCTATCATCTCCCTGATCACTGCCTGGATCGCGCTCGGAGAGCGGCTGAACGCCGTGCAAATGGCAGGAGCGGCAGTGGTGCTGGTGGGTATCTGGCTGGTGCGCTTTGACCCGCGCCTGCGCCGGCGCAAGCGCACCGCTGTCAGCACCGCCAGCGAATGAAAGGGGGATTATGCCATGGTAGGCCGACTGTTGAAACTCAGCCACCAGCTCAGCCGGCATTACTACGGCGCCCTGCCGGTAGGCGTCTGGCTGGTGGTGCTGGGACTGTTGGTCGCGATCATCGGACTGTGGCGGCGCTGGCCGCCTGCCGTGTCGGTGCTGGCTGGCATCATCGCCCTGGCAAGCCTGGCCCTGCTCATATGGGGCCGCGCCCAGCGCTACCACCGCTTTCTGCCAGACCGCAGTGCTGTAGCCCCCGAAGCGCCGTACATGCCCCTGCGCGGCCTGGAGCATATCAAGGTTCGCGCCACCGGCCGGCTTTCCGTGGAAGGCAAGGAGCGCTTCTTCGTGGACCTGGAGGCCATTTACCATACCTTCGAGACGCGCGAGCATGCGGTCATGGCACATGTGCCCTGGTCGCGCTTCCTGCTGGCGCGCTCGCGCCGGCAGTACGCCGGCATGTGGTACGCCTTTTTCAAGCCAGAGGACATCCGTCGTATCGAAGTCGGGGAGCTGGAATATGGGTTTCAGCGCCGGCCGGCGCTTCGCCTGCGATATCAGGGCGCCAAACGGGAGGAGATGGTCCTGCTGGCCTTCTCCAGCCAGAGCGATCTGGCGCGCGCATTGTCTGACCTTTACTTCGACCTGGCCGGCCCCGGGCCGGACCTCGCGGCGTGACGAACTGCGCTCGATGGTGTTTTTATAACAAATTCCCGGAAAGAGTATATCAGGAACTATGACAGTACCTGTGGTGATTGTCAACCCCGTTGCCGGCCGCGGCCGAGGCGCCGCCTCCAAAGAGGAAATTGCGCGCGCCTTCCAGCAGGCCGGCCAGCCGGTGGAGATTCTGGTGACCAACCGGCCTGGCGATGCGGCCCAATGGGCATATGAAGCGGCACAGCGCTGTGTGCCCTTTATCGCCGGCGCCGGCGGCGACGGCACCGCCAATGAGATCATGAACGGCCTCTCGCGCTGGCTGCGCAACGGCGGCGACCCCGGCACCATGCCCCGCTTCGGCATGATTCCCGTGGGCACCGGCAACGACTTCGGCTATAACTTTGGCCTGCCGCATGAAGTGCCGGCGGCCTGCCAGCGCCTGCTGGACGGCCGCGTGCGCTGGATGGACGTGGGCTTGGTGGAATCGGACACCGAACCGCCGCTCTTTTTCGTCAACGGCGTAGGGTTAGGCTTCGACGCCGTCGTCAATATCCAGAGCCGCAAGATACGCTACTTGCGCGGTGCGGCGGTCTACCTGCCGGCGGTCCTGATCACCCTGCTCTTCTATTACCGCTCCCCTCTCGTCAAGGTCACCTACGATGATCAATCCTTTGAAGACCGCCTGATGATGATCTCCGTCATGAACGGCGAACGCTTCGGCGCGGTCTTCCACATGACCCCTGGCTCGCGCATTGACGATGGCCTCTTCAGCCTCTGCTTTGTGCGCAAGCTTCCCCGGCACAGCATGCTCCCGATGGTGCCCCGCTTCATTATGGGGACGCACCCGAAACATCCCCGCATTATGATGGCAAAGGCGCAAAAGGTGACGCTTGAATCCAGTGAGCCTCTGCCCTCCCATGTGGATGGGGAAATTTACAGCGTGCGCGCCCGCCGCTACAGCTTCACGATCATGCCCTGGAAAGTGCCGATGCTGTGCTGACGCCTTTGGGGGATACTCCACCTCCAACCCCTTCCCACATGCAGGGAGGTCGAAAGAAGCGTTCCCAGCAGACCCGCCCCCGGAGCCAAGCGCTGAAACGCCTGGCGAAGATTATCCAACGTAAGGTTTCTTACAGCCGGCCATCCTTCTGCCAGCGATAATATATGTTACTGCACATTGGAGGGAACCAATGTCCACAAGCTCCGGCCGGCTGAGCCGGCGCCGGCTGTTCCAGCTCGGCATACTGGGCGCTGTTGCTTGGGCCGCCCAGGCCTGCGGCCTCTCCGCGCCTGAAGACCAGCCTGCAGAAGAGATACAGGCACCGTTCCCTGACGCCGCCGCTTCACCAACGGAAGCACTGAAAATCCTGTACAATGAGAACCGTCAGGGTTTTTACATCCGCTACTACAAACCTTTCCCAGCAGTGGACAAGTCATCTTGGCGGCTGGAGGTCGCCGGCCTGGTCGAGACTCCGCTCTCCCTCCCCCTGGACGAACTGCTCGCCCTGCCGCGCACACGCCTCAACGCCCGGATGAAATGCGTCGAATGCTGGTCGGCGCGCTCCCTGTGGGAGGGGTTCCGGTATGAGGAGCTGGCGCGGCTGGTAAGGCCACTGCCGGCGGCCCAATACCTTCATATCACCTGCGCTGACGACTATTGGGAGGTCATTTCCATCGAGGAGATGCGCCATCCCCGCGCGCTCTTTGTCACCCATATGAACGGCACCCTGCTCCCGGACGAGTACGGCGCTCCACTGCGGATACTGCTTCCCTGGAAATACGGCTATAAAAGCCCTAAGGCTATCACGCGCATCGAGTTCCACCAGGAGGGGGGACGCGGCTACTGGCCCAGCGTCGGCCCGTATTCGGCGGAAGGCGACATCCGGCAGGGGATGGACCATCCGCTGGACATCGGGGATGGGCGGGAAGCTCGGCCTATCGCCGGCGGCGAAATCACCGAATATTAAGCGCCGGCATTCGCTTCGAGAAATTTTCGCCAAACGCTGAAGACTCTGGCTCATCAGCAAAGCCCACCAGGGCTGTCGCTTTCCCCCGCCGGCCCCTCGCGTGTAGGAAGGAGCCGGGGAGGGGCATCTTCCCCTCCCTGCGCGAGGGAAGCGGCCGGAAGATGGGATGCGGCCCTATAACCCCTCCACATCCAAGTTGACAGCCGCCCGGTTTCGGATATAATGTCTGTCGACATACCCGATAGGGGTATCTATCCGGGACAATCTTGCCTAGCACGACGAGAGGGAGAGCATGAGCACCCAGCAAACCGTGATAGACTTTGAGCCGGTGGGCCGGCGGGCCACCGCTCAACCCAATGAGACTATTCTGCAGGTCGCCCAGCGCGCCGGCGTCGGCATCATGGCGGTCTGCGGCGGACACGGCACCTGCGGTCGCTGTGTCGTCCAGGTGCGCGCCGGCCAGCTCAGTGAACCGACTGCGGTAGAGAAAAAGCGCTTCAACCCTGACCAGCTTGCCCAGGGATTCCGTCTCGCCTGTCAGGCCAAGCCGCTGACCGATATCAAGCTGTATATCCCACCCTCCTCGATGACCACCACCCAGCGCACCCAGGTGGAGGGCAAGGAATACGAGGTGGAATTCGAGCCGGCCGTCAAGGTGGTGCGGCTGAAAATCCCGCCGGCCTCCCTGGAAGACCTGCGATCCGACGCCCAGCGCCTGCGCGATGTTTGTCGGGAGCAGTGTCCGGACCTGGATGGCCGTATTGATTTCACCCTTTTGCGTCAGCTCTCCCATGTGGTGCGCCAGCATAACTGGGACGTCAAGGTGGTACTGCGTCAGACGGCGGACGGCCATGAGGTCATCGCCGTCCTGCCGCCGGCGCAGATCCCGCTGGGCCTGGCCGTGGACCTCGGCACCACCAAGGTCGCCGGCTATCTGGTGAACATGGAGACCGGCGAGACCCTCCAGGCCAAGGGCATTATGAACCCCCAGATCTCCTACGGCGAGGATGTGATGGCCCGCATCACCTACGCCATGGAGGGGCCGGAGAAGGCGGAGACCCTCCGGTTGGCCATCGTTCACGGCATCGAGGACCTGGCGAAGGACATGTGCAAGGCGATCGGCGCCGGCATTGACCAGATCGTGGAGTCGGTCATCGTCGGCAACACGGCCATGCACCACCTCTTCCTGGGCCTGCCGGTGCATCAGTTGGGCACCGCGCCCTACGTGCCGGCGGAGAACATGGCGCTGGACGTCAAGGCGCGCGATATCGGCTTCCGCTTCGCGCCCGGCGCCTATGTCCACCTTCTGCCCAACATCGCCGGCTTCGTGGGCGCCGACCATGTCGCCATGCTGTTGGCTACGGGCATCGGCGAGGCGCCCGAGGATGAGGTTTGGGTGGGCATGGATATCGGCACCAACACCGAGATCGGCATGTCAGCGCGCGGCCGGCTGTTGACCTGCTCCACCGCCTCCGGGCCGGCATTCGAAGGCGCGCATATCAAGTACGGCATGCGTGCCGCCCCAGGCGCCATCGAGGCGGTGCGGTTGGAGGAAGACGGCGAACTGCGCGTGCGCACCATTGACAATCAGCCGGCGGTAGGTATCTGCGGCTCCGGCATCCTGGATGTCATCGCCGAGCTGTACAAGCGCGGCATCCTGAACCGGCGCGGGGCCATGTCCGAGGCGCCGCGCGTGCGCCCGTCCAACGACGGCCGCGGCCATGAGTACGTGCTGGTGCCGGCGGAGGAAAGCGGCATTCAAGAAGACATCACCGTCTCACGAGGGGACATCAGCGAGATTCAACTCGCCAAGGGAGCTATGCGCGCCGGCTTGAACCTGCTTCTCCAGACCGCTGGCCTGACCGACCAGGACATCACACGCTTTGTCATCGCCGGCGCCTTCGGCACCTATATTGATTTGGAGAGCGCTATCACCATCGGCATGCTGCCGGCCATCCCGCGTCACCGCTTCGTCCAGGTGGGCAACGCCGCCGGCATTGGCGCCAAACAGGCGCTCCTGTCGGTGAAGCGCCGACAGCAGGCCGTCGCCATCGCTCGGAAGGCAGAATATATCGAGCTGACCACCGACCCTCGCTTCACGGGAGAGTTCGCCCGGACCATTCAGCTCGGCCAGCCGGACGCGCGCTGATACTTCTGCCCCCTTCCATGCCCCGCCCCTCTCTGCGTGCGGGGAGGAGCCAGGATGAGGCCCTTCCCCTCCCTGCATGCGGGGAGGGGAAGGGGTGGGGTATCTTCCCTCTCCGCTTCTTGGCGGCTTATGGGAATTTTATTCCCATAACAGCCTGGAGGGTAGGTGGCACAGCATTATGATTGGAGGATGCTGTAGCCTCACTCCATCTTGCTTCAGCACCAGGCTTACGGTGACAAGCCCCTGCGGGGCTTCGCTTCCCAGGCCGGCGGCTTCCAGCCGCCGGCGAGCTGTCCCCTTCTCCGTTTATGGGGAAGGGGTGTGGGGGATAGGGCGTTTTGGGCCGCATTCACCACCTGTACTTTTTCAACACCTTCGGCAAGCTTCCTTGACACACCCATTTCGCACTGCTATACTCGGACCATGCCGCTTCATCCGCTGTCTCTGCTGTGAACCGGGGAGAACAACGATGCAGGAAGACGCCGGCCGGCCCACCTACCACACCATGATCCGCGAGATGCCTCCTGCGGAGCGCCCCCGCGAGCGTCTGGCTCAGTACGGCGAACGCTCCCTCTCCACAGCCGAACTCCTGGCCATTATCCTGCGGGTCGGCGCGCCTGGGGTCAGCTCGGTGGATCTAGCCATGCACTTGCTCCGGAAGTACCGCGGTCTGACGGGGCTGGCGCAGGCCGGCTTCCACGAGCTGTGCGGGGAGAACGGCCTCAGCCTGGCCAAGGTCGCCCAACTCAAAGCGGCGCTGGAGCTGGGCCGGCGTCTGCAGGTCGAATCCCCGCTGGAACGGCCGCAGATCCTCTCGCCGGCGGACGCCGCCAACCTCCTCATGCCCGAAATGCAGCTCCTGGAGCAGGAATGCCTGAAGGTTCTGCTGATGGACACCAAGCACCGCGTGCTGGATATGCCCACAGTGTATCGAGGTTCCCTCAACGCCAGCATGGTGCGGGTGGGAGAGCTGTTTCGCGAGGCCATCCGGGCCAACTGTGCCGCCATCCTTATCGCTCATAATCATCCGTCCGGCGATCCCACGCCGTCGCGCGAGGATATCGCGCTGACGCGTCAGGTGGTGGAGGCCGGCAAGCTCCTTGATATCGAGGTGCTGGACCATCTCATCATTGGCCGGCCCCATTACGTCAGCTTGCGCGAGCGCGGGGAACCCTTCTTTCTCGCATGATATTCCGGGAAGCAGTAGGAACACTGCATACATAAGGGGAATGTATGGTGTAACAAGGCGCCCCTGGAGGGAGTCGAACCCCCGACACGCGGTTTAGGAAACCGCTGCTCTATCCTCTGAGCTACAGGGGCGGTATGCACATTATAGCACAGGAGCGCGACAGTTGACAAGATTGCCGGCCAGGAGTATAATAACGTCAGGTGTTGCCCCCGTGGTGGAATTGGTATACACGGCAGGTTGAGGGCCTGTGCCCGGAAGGGCGTGCTGGTTCGAGTCCAGTCGGGGGCACACAAACGCCGGCTGTTCACACAGCCGGCGCATTTTTTATATTTCAATTTGCCCATGCGGTTGACTTTTCCCCCGAAAGCCTGCATAATTAGGATAGCGCTTGCCCTTCCGAACGCGCGCCGCCGGCGCGCCAGGAATCTGTCATAAGGAGCTTGGGATGTCCCAGCGAACCTTACGCGAATTCGGCGAGGAAATCCGCTCTCTCATCCAGCGCCAGGCCTACACCGAGGCTATCCACACCGCCCGGCATGTGCTCTACTACTTCCCCAAACACCTGGACACCTATCTCCTGCTGGGCGAAGCCTGCCTGGAAAGCGGCAGTACCCGCGAGGCCATCGAAATGTTCCAGCGCGTCCTCAGCGCGGACCCCGAGAACCTCATGGCCTGGGTGGGGCTGGCCGAGGCGTACCAGCAGGACGAACTGCCTGAGCTGGGCCTGTGGTACCTGGAACGCGCCTTTGAGGTGGACCCTACCAACCCGGACCTGCGCGCGGAGCTTCAGCGGCTGTACGCCCAAGTGCGAGGGGTCAAGGAACTGCGCGTCAAACTGAATGGGCCGGCCCTGGGCCGCATCTACCTGCGCGGCGGGCTCTATCACCTGGCCGCTGAAGAGTTTCGGGCCGCCCTCGACAAACATCCTGACTATTACCACGTGCATGTGGGCCTGGCGAGGGCATTGTGGCATATGGACCGGCGTGTGGAGGCCGCCGCCGTGTGCCAAGATATCTTGGAAATCCTCCCCAACTGTCTGCCGGCCGCCCTCATCCTGGGCACCATCTGGAGCCGCGGCGACCAGCCCGAGGAGGGCGAGCGCCTGCTCCGCATGGCAGAAGCCATGGATCCGGAGAACCGCCGCGCCGCAGAACTGCTGGGTGAAGGAACCCCGCTCCCGCCCAAAGAGCCTGTACTGCCGCCGGTAGGTGTACTGCCAGCCGGCCTGCGCACCCCCACGCCGGCACGCGCCGCAACCAAACCCCAAGTCTCGCCGGTACCGCTGGAGGAAGCGGAAGAAACCATAGAGGAGCGGCCGCTGGAAGAGGCAGTCCCCCCGCCCCCCGCAGAGGCCCCTGCTTGGATAGAGGAGTTCGCGCCGTCATCAGAAGCGGTGCCGCCAGCCTTCGCGCCTAAGGAAGAGGCAGAGATGCCCACCGTGGAAGAGTTTCCGCCGGCGCCGACAGTCCCCGAATGGCTGGCCGAGACAGCGGCACCCGCCGCGCCGGCCGGCGAGGAGGAATTCACACCCGAGGCGGAAGCCCTTATAGAGGAGATACTGCCGCGAGAGAAACTGCCGCCGGCCCCCATCACGGAGGAAGCCGAGGCTCCGGCCGCGCCAGAGGACCTGCTGAAGCTGGCGGCAGAGCTTCCGGAGGAACTGCGCGCCCTGGTCGAGGAGGCCATGGCCACGGAAGCCGCTCCACCGCCGGCCGCACCCGCTGAGAAGCCGGCCGAGGTCGAGCTTCCGCCCTGGCTGGTCGGGTTCGCCGAGGAAGAGGAAAAGCCCGAGGTGAAAGAAGCGCCGGCCGAGATAGAAACAGCAGAGGAAGAGGAAATCCCTGCCTGGCTGCGCGAGCTGGCCCAGAAAGAGGCCGCCGTGGAAGCGCCGGCGGCGGAGGAAGAGGCTATCCCACCCTGGCTGGAATCCCGCCTGGAAGAGCTGACGGCGCCGGCCGTCCCGCCGGCCGAAGCGGCCATCCCTTCCGAAGAAGAGCCGGCGCCCGTCGAAGAAATCCCCGAATGGCTGCAAAGACTGCGTCAGGCCGCTATCCAGGACATGCCCTCGCTGGAGAGCGAGCTGGCTGTCGGCCAAGAGCTTCTGCTGGAGCAGGAGGCCGGCGTGCCGGCCCACGAGCTGGAACTGACACCGTCAGCAGAGGAAGCTCCCCCGCCGGCAGAGGAGATCAGCACCGCTGTGTCCGCCTCCATGCTGGAAGAAATCTGGATGGCTACCGTAGAAGGGATGCCGCTGATCCACGAGGAGGAAATCACCCCTGTACCGCAGACGCTGGAAGCACCAGCACCGCTGGAAGAAGCCGCTCCGACCGCGGTGGTTGGGGTAGAAGAACAGCCAGCCCCCCTGGCCGAGGAGCAGGTATTGGAGGCACCATCGCCCTTCATCGCGCAGGCGCAGGAACGTCTGCGGGTGCGGCCGGACGACCATGAGATGCGGCTGGCGCTGGCGCGTGCCTGGCGCGACGCCGGCCAGCTCGAATCTGCTCTGCAGGAATACAGCACCTTGGTGGAAGCGGACCAGTTCGTCGAATCCATCGTCAGTGACCTGGAGCACCTGGTCGCAGAGCTGGGGGAAGGGATGGGGGCAGCGCCGGCCTGGACTGTGCTGGGAGATGCCTACATGCGGCAGGGGCGGCTGTCCGACGCCTTGGACGCCTACCGGCGGGCTTTGGGCCGCAAGCCGGCGTAACGCGCCATATCATCATACGCTGAGGTGAGCACCGTGGAACGCACACTCGTCATTCTCAAGCCAGACGCCGTACAGCGGGGGTTGATCGGGGAGATCATCTGCCGGCTGGAACGCCGGGGACTGAAGATCATCGCCATGAAGATGGTGCAGTTATCCGAGGAGATCGCGCGCCGGCATTACGCCGTGCACGAGGGCAAACCCTTCTTCGAAGGCTTGATCGCCTACATCACCTCAGCGCCGGTGGTGCTGATGGTGCTGGAAGGCCCTCGCGCTATCGAGGTGGTGCGCACCACCATGGGCGCCACCGACCCGGCCAAAGCGGCGCCGGGCACCATTCGCGCCGACCTGGCCCTCACCGTGGACCGCAACTTGGTGCACGGCTCTGACGGGCCGGAGACTGCCGCCAGCGAGATCGCCCTGTTCTTCCGCGAGGATGAACTCCTGCAGTACCCGCGCGACACGGATCGCTGGCTGATGGTCAAACCGTAGCACGATTTGCCACGGCGCTTATCCAGCCCCTGCTACCAGCAGGGGCTTTTCATTTATTCGACAGTGTGTATTTGTTCGACGAAAATTAACACAGGATTTTCTAAAATTTAAAATTTTTCCATTGACAAACTTTCGGGTTTGTTGTATAATGAAATGGAATAAAACGAGAAGAAAGGGGAAAGGGACGATTTGTAAACCGATTCTGGTGATGCTCTCCTCATACCCCTATCTCATTTACCGCTCCCTAGTATCTGCCGCGCCTCCTGCGCATGGTTCGCGACAAGTCGCCGCTGTTGTTGGAAGTCTTTCGCCCCATGACCCTCCGAGATGGAATTATTTGTCATATGACGGATAAAGTGAGGTCTCACAATGCGCGAAGAGCAAACAGAGAACGCAATACTGGAAGAACTGCTGGAACAGGCTTCCCATCAGGGCTACATCACATATGACCAGATTTTGGAGGTTTGCCCCACCCCTGAGGAGGATAGGGAGGGACTGGAAGGATTTTTCGCTCAACTGCACACGCGGCGCATCCCGGTATATGAGCAGGCTGTTGGGCCGGCTGAACGAGATGCGAAACATCCTGCGCCGGCGTTCCGGTCGGTCTGGGACGACGAGTGGCAGACGGGCGAATCAGAGGACCAGGACCCAGAGAGCCTCGAAGAATATCTGGACGAAGGCCCGCTCAGCGACACGGTGACGCTCTACTTCCGCGAGATGAGCCAGTATCCCCTGCTCACCCCGGAGGAAGAGAGAGAGCTGGCGCGGGCGGTGTTTGATGGGCGCGTGGCCGCCCAGCGGCTGGCCGGCCAGAACGGCAACCTCAGCGACGAGGAACGAGAAGCCCTGCGGCAAATCGTTCAGAAGGGCCGGGAAGCGCGCGACCGGCTTATCCGTGCCAACACCCGCCTGGTCATCAGCGTGGCCAAACACTACGTTGGCCGTGGGGTCCCCTTCCCCGACCTGATCCAGGAAGGCAACCTGGGCCTTATGCGCGCCGTCTCCAAATTCGACTACCGGCGTGGGTTCAAGTTCTCCACCTATGCCACCTGGTGGATCCGCCAGGCCATCACCCGCGCCCTGGCGGACCAGGGGCGGGTCATCCGCCTGCCGGTGCATATGGGCGACCGACTGCGCAAGCTTTTCCGCACGGCGCGCGATATGGAGCAGGAGCTGGGCCGGCCCCCTACCCCCGAGGAGCTGGCAGAGCGTTTGCAAATGCCCGTCACTCGTGTAGAATGGATGCTGCGCATCTCCTCCGACACCCTTTCCCTCCACAAACCGGTGGGGGAGGACGAGGAGAGCGAGCTGGGACATTTTATCGAGGACACCCAATCGCCGGCGCCCATGGACGTGGCCAACCGCGAGCTCCTGCGCGAGAAGCTGGAGCAACTGCTCGACACATTGACACCCAAGCAGGCGCGCATCCTCCGACTGCGATTTGGCTTTGTGGACGGTCGGACGTATACTTTAGAGGAGGTAGGGCGCAAGTTCGGCGTCACGCGGGAGCGCATACGCCAGATTGAGGCGCAGGCGCTGTGCCGGCTTCGCCATCCACACCGCAGTCGGCAGTTAAAGGGATTCCTGTAATCAGCAAATAGGAATCGGGCCTGTGATGATGGACCCAGGGGACGAAGACCTTCTCGAAGAGCTTGGCCTGGACGGTTTAGAGGACGAGGAGCTTCCAGGCGAGTCCTTCGATATGAACGAGGAACCGGATGAGGATGAGGAGGACGAGGCCGAGCTGGAAGAAGCCGGCGACGAAAGCCCCGACCCCATCCGGCTCTATTTGCGCGACATGAGCCGGACCCCCCTGCTCACCCCCGAGCAGGAGGAGGAGTTTGCCCGCCGCATGGCCGAAGGCCGCGAGGCCTTGGAGCGGCTGGCCAGCGACGAACACCTAACGGAAGAAGAGCGCAGATGGCTGGCGGAAAAGGTGCGCGAAGGCAACCGAGCGCGCGACCATCTGATCCGCGCCAACACCCGGCTGGTGATTCAGATTGCCAAACGCTATCGGGGCTGGGGCATCCCCTTCAGCGACCTTATCCAGGAGGGCAACCTGGGGCTGATGCGGGCCGCCGACAAATTTGACTACCGCCGCGGCACCCGCTTCAGCACGTATGCCACTTGGTGGATCCGCCAGGCCATCACGCGCGCTCTCTCCGACCAAGGGCGTACCATCCGCCTGCCGGTGCATATCCATGAGGAGATCCGCCGGCTCCATAACACCGAAGAAGTCCTCAATGACCGGCTGGGCCGCCAGCCCACTGATGAGGAAATTGCCCAGGAGCTTGGCATGGCACTCAGCCGCGTGCGCTGGCTGCGCCGCATCGCCCGCCATACTGTCTCCCTGGAAACTCCTATCGGCGAGGACGGCGATAACTCCTTGGGTGATTTCGTCCAGGATGATGATGTCTCCTCCCCCACGGAGAAAGCCTCACAGACCCTGCTGAAGCAGGAAGTCGCCAAACTGCTGGAGCACTTGAAGCCGCGCGAGGCGGAAATCATCCGCCTGCGCTTCGGCTTCGTGGACGGCCGCAGTTACACCTTGAAAGAGGTGGGGGAGAAGCTCGGCATCACCCGCGAGCGCGTGCGGCAGATCGAGTCCAAGGCCCTGCGCCGGCTGCGCCACCCCTCCCGCAGTCAGCGCGTGCGCGATTTCGTGCAAAAATAGCTGCCTCAGAGATATTCGGCGCGTCCCTGCACCTTCAGCAGTTCCACGATCTGCTTCACATCCTGCGCCCGATCGCGCGGGCAGATGAGCAAGGCATCGCCGGCATCCACCACGATCATTTCATTCAGGCCAATGACGGCGATCAGCCGGCCGGCGCTGTAAATAAAGCTGTTGCGCGTGTCCAGCGCCTGCACATCCCCCGCCAGCACGTTCCCCTGCTCGTCCGCCGGCAGGATATCCAGCAGGGCCGCCCAGCTTCCGATATCGCTCCAGCCAATATCTACCGGGATGACCACCACATCGCGGGCGTGCTCCATCACGCCAAAGTCAATGGTCTGGGCCTGAATGGCCGGCCAGACCCGCTGGAGCGTCTCCTCCTGTGCCGGCGTGCCCCAGGCGTCTGCGATTTCCTGGAGCTGGGCGTACAGGGCCGACATCTGGCGCGCCATCTCCGCCAGTATGGCTTCCACGCGCCAGATGAACATGCCGCTGTTCCAGACGTAGCGGCCGGAAGTGATGAATTCCTGTGCCGTCAGGCGGTCCGGCTTCTCGGTAAAGCGCACCACCCGGTAGGCCCCGAAGCCGTCCACATGATACAGCAGTTCCCCCTGCTCGATATAACCGTACCCCGTCTCGGGATAGCGCGGTTCAATGCCGAGGGTGACCAGATGGCCCTTTCGGGCAACTTCCACCGCGGCGGACAGTGCCCGCTGGAACTGCTCGCGCCGGCGGATGAGATGGTCGGCCGTCAGCACCACCATCACGGCATCCGGGTCCTGCCGGCGCAGTAACATGGCGGCCAGGCCGATGGCCGGCGCCGTGCCTCGCCCCATGATCTCCCCAATGAGGTTGCGCTCCGGCAGGGCCGGCACCTGTTCCCGCACCAGGGGCAGATATGCCCGGTTGGTGACGACCCAGATGCGCTCATGCGGGAAAAGGGGCAGAATGCGCTCCACGGCTTCCTGGAGCATGGTATGGGGTCCAGTAATATCCAGGAACTGCTTCGGCTTGCTTCCGCGACTGCGGGGCCAGAGGCGGGTCCCGCTTCCGCCGGCCAGAATCACAGCATATTCCACGGCTTCCTTGCCTCCCATGTCCCAGACGGGATTTCCACTGCCGGATGATGAACGCCAGTATACCCAGGTCAGGCCAAGAGAGCAATTTTACTTCGTCCACAAGCCTATTGTCTCAAGCGCTCATGAGGCTGACCAGCACACAGCGTCTCGTTCGCATTGCCCCACGAGCCATAGGTCGGCAGGTTCGCCGGCGTCTTCCAGCCGCCTGGCAATTTTCTGCTCGGAGCTGAAGAGCCTTTCAACATCCCCCAGAGCGCGGATTGACAGCAACATGCTTCGGTGTTATGATAGTATGCAGTAACGTTGGCATGTTTGCCTGAGCTTCACCAGCACGGACTCCCCTTTCCTCCCTCGCGGAAGCCTGGGGTTGTCGGGATGGTTAGCCCAGGCCTATATTCCGCAGTACCCCAGGAGGAACACGTATGTCCGCACGAAGACTTGCTGTCCTGACCCTTACGGCCCTGATGATCCTGGCCTTGCTGGTTGGATGCGGCGGCAAGGCGACGGCGCCGGCCGGCGAGACCCCCGCCGCGCAGGCCACCACTGCCAAGCAAGCACCGGCTCAGCCAACCCCTACCCCAGTGCCGCCTACCAACACGCCGGCGCCCGCTCCCACTGAGACGCCGGCGGTAGTCGAGGATGTCTCCAAAATGCCGTGGCTGAAATCGTATCGGGTGCGCATGAAAATTGAGGCTACGGGCGAGGCCTTTGCGGACCAGCAAGGCGCCAATATGGAGATGATCGGCGAGTTCGTCAAAGAACCGCCTGCGGTTCGCTATGTCATCAGCGGCGCCACGCCAGAGGATTCCATGGAGATGATCCAGATCGGCAACGAGAGCTGGATCAAGTTTGGTGGTAGCTGGATGCAGTCCACCCAGGAAGCGCTTCCCGATTTCGATGAGCAGTTCATGGTCTTCCATTCGGAGGACTTAACGGAAGGTTGGGAAGCCGCCACCAAGATCGGCAAAGAAAAGGTGAACAACATCGACACCACGCATTACCGCTTCGATAAGCCGGCCTTGCTGAAGTTCATGTTCGATGAAGAGACGCGCGCCAGATATGAGAACCTGGATATCGCCCAGATTGACATCTATCTGGCGGATGAGGGGTACATCGTCAAGATGGTCACCCACATGGCCGGCAAGGGCGTGGACGAGAACAAACCGGACCTGGCCGGCGAGATCAAGACCACCTTCGAGGTGTACGACCTGAACGCCAAGATTGAGATCGCCGCGCCGTCCATGCCGTCTCCGACGGAAGGCCTGGGCTTCACCATCCCGGAGCCGGCCGGTGCCAAACGGGCCTGGTCCCAGGAGGGCATGGTCATGTACACCGTGGCCGGCATGACCATGGCGGAGGCGGCTGAGTTCTACAAGAGGGGCTTCACCGACCAGGGGCTGAAATTTGCGGAAGACTCCAGCATGACCACCGACGCCTTTGCCTCCCTCGAGTTTCAGGGTGATAAGGCGAAGGTATCGGTGATGATATCCCCAGACCAGAGCACCGGCGCCCTCTCGGTGATGATTTCCATCGAGAAGGCGGAATAGCCGCTGTCGGACACACACAAGGGCCAGGTCCATGAGTCATGGGCCTGGCCTTTGCAGTCTGGGGACAGCAGGCTACTGGCCGGCGCCGTTCAACAGCGCGTACTCCAGGCTGTCCGCCAGAGCGATCCAGCTCGCCTCAATAATATTGGTGGAACTGCCGACCGTGGTCCAGCTCTTCTTCCCGTTGGTGGAGGAGATGAGCACCCGTGTCTGGGCGCCGGTGGCCGCCTCGCCGTCGAGGATGCGCACCTTATAATCGGTCAAATGCACGTCCGCAAGCTTGGGGAAGAAGGGGAGGAGCGCCTTGCGCACCGCCAGGTCCAGCGCGTTCACCGGGCCGTTGCCCTCAGCGGCGGTATGGATGATCTGATCCTTGACGCGCACCTTGACCGTGGCTTCCGCAGACATACCGCCATCCTTTCCACTGGTCACCAGCACGTGGAAGTCTACCAGCTCAAAGGGTGGCTGATACCCAGGCCGGGTGCGGTGCAGTAACAGCTCCACCGAGCCATCGGCGCCCTCGAACTGGAACCCCTTGTTCTCCAGCCGCTTGATCTCCTGGAGCACCTGCTCCAACTGCTCTTTGGTGACCTCCCAACCCAGCTTCAGTTCCTGGAGCTTATACATAAGGTTGGATTTACCGGACAGCTCCGAGACAACAATGCGCTGGGTGTTGCCGACCAGTTCCGGGTCAATATGCTGATAGCTCTGAGGGGATTTGAGGAGAGCATTGACGTGGGTGCCGGCCTTATGGGCGAACGCGCTGCGCCCCACATAGGGCATAGTGGGGTTGGGAGCCATATTGGCCAGCTCCGATACAAAGCGCGACAGGCTGGTCAGGCTGCGCAACTGCTCGGGGCTGACCACCTGATAGCCAAGCTTGAGCTGAAGGTTCGGGATGATAGCGCACAAATCAGCGTTGCCGCACCGCTCGCCGTAGCCGTTGATGGTGCCCTGCACCTGGGTGACGCCGGCCTGTACCGCCAGGATGGTATTGGCCACCGCCAGGCCGGCATCGTTGTGCACATGGATGCCCAGCGGCACGTTGGTGGCCTTTTTCACCGCCTCAATGGCTTGGAGCAGGTCCGCCGGCATGGTGCCCCCATTGGTGTCAGCCAGCACCAGCACGGCCGCGCCGGCGTCCGCCGCCGCTTCCAGCGTGCGCAGGGCATACTCCGGGTCCTCTTTGAAGCCGTCGAAGAAGTGCTCCGCATCAAAGAACACGATCTTCCCCTTTTCGCGCATGTACCGCACGCTGTCGGCAATCATGCGCAGGTTTTCCTCGTAGGAGACACCGAGGACCTCGCGCACATGGAAGGCGGAGCTTTTGCCCACCAGCGCCACCGCCGGCGCGAAGCAGTCCACCAGCGCCTGCAGGTTGGGGTCATCCTCCGGGCGCAGGGAAGCGCGCCGGGTGGAGCCGAAGGCAGTGATAACGGCATGTTTGGGGGGCGCCTCGCGCATGCGCTCGAAGAAGCCGGCGTCCTTGGGGTTGGAGCCGGGCCAGCCGCCCTCAATGTAATGAATGCCGAACTCGTCCAGCCAACGGGCGATCTTGACCTTGTCATCCAGCGAGAAGGAGATGCCCTCCTGTTGCGCTCCGTCTCGCAGGGTCGTATCGTACAGCTCTACGCTTCTCATGTTCCCCTCCCAAAGCTATCAAAATGGTGAAAACACAAAAGGCGCCCCCGCCGGCGACATGCCGGCGATGAGAGCGCCTTTGCCAGTGACCTCCGCAGGGTCAAGTGCCAAAATAAAAACCCACCGGTTGGGAGAACCGGTGGGCTGTATGATGTCTTGATGGTGTTTGTCAGCCGCTACTCTCTCCCAACCGCCAGCGTCTCCATGTAGCGAATAATGCTAATGGAGATGCCCGCAATAATGCGAATAATGATGCTGTTGGGAGAAGCGATAAGGCCGGCTGACATTCTACCCTCTTTGCTGGCGCACAACTCGTACTGTACAGACTAAAGTCGAACTTCTATTAAATGTATAGCATAAATCCGTGGTTTCGTCAAGTGGGGTATTTCGGATGTGTTGAAAAAGCGGATATTGGCTCATCACCTAGCAGTTGAAACTGCGGCTGTGCCTGCGAAGTCGGCCTGCGCCGACTTCGCGAAGCCTGCATAGGCGGGCTTCACAGTTGGTTGTCGCCGTGGCTTCAGCCGCCAGGCCGGTCTTCCACAGATTGTATTTTGGACTTTTCCCACACCCTCGTTTGGGTATGTTGACGGAAAGCGGCCCCATATGATAAAATTGATTATACGAAGCACTGCATAATGACATATTCAGCCTGGGCGCGTCTGTTCGGCTGTGCTCGCCGCCGTTAGCATTGTGTCTTCATCCCACTCCTCAGCGTACCTCCACATGACCACATCAGCAGATGATGCCTAAAGGGTCCGCTCAACATCTGCCAATTTTTCAACATTTGTCGGTCCGTTCTCCAAAGGGAGGGAGATGATGAAGGGGGCACGCGTTTTGGGGATGGCGCTCATTCTGAGCCTGCTGATGGGCACAATGGCCGGCGCCCAGGCGCCGGCGGAGAATGTCGGGCTAGTCGGCCAGCTCGGCGGTTCCACATATGCCGTGACGGTTCAGAGTCATTATGCGCTCATTGGCGTTGGCCCACGGCTGGTGATCCTCGACGTATCGAAGCCGGCACATCCGGCGGTCCTCGGAACGTCCGAGGTGCTGGCCGGCATCATATCGGGTATCGCGGTGACTGACGGCATCGCTTACATCGCTGAGCTTCCCTTGAGCGTGTGGGAGGAGAATGGGCTTCAGCAGTTGGCCGGCGGACTGCGAATACTGGATGTTTCCGACCCAGCCTCTCCGGCTCTCCTGGGCTTCTATGACTCACCTGGAACTGCCTCTGCCGTGAAGGTAGCGGGAAACCATGTCTATCTGGCCGACGGCGAGGCGGGGCTGCGCGTGGTGAATGCTGCCGATCCGGCGCATCCCGTCGAAGCCGGCCGGTATGACTCTCCTGGCTATGCAGAGGATGTGGTTGTTGCGGATGCCCTTGCCTATCTCGCTGATAGGGAAGCAGGACTGCGGGTGCTGGACATTTCCGCCCCGAGCGCGCCGGTGGAAATTGGGGCCGCTTTGCTCCCTGGCATGGCGATGGGTGTGGTAGTGCAAGGCAATCTGGCGTATGTGGCGGCGAGGGACGCCGGCCTGTATATCCTGGACATCTCCGCTCCAGCGGCGCCTCAGCCCATCAGTCAGCTTCCCCTACCCGGCTTCGCAACGTCTGTCGCTGTGGCAAACGGTTATGCCTTTGTAACGGATGAAGGTGGGGGATTATGGATCGTGGATGTCTCTGATGCGGGTGATCCTGGCCTCGTGGGCTGGTTCGATTCTCCGGGCAGTTCCAGAGAGCTGGCTGTGGTAGGGGATTATGCGTGGCTGGCAGATGGGGAGGCCGGCCTGCGCGTGGTGGACGTCTCTGATGCAGCATCACCGGCAGAGGTTGGTTTCTACCGCTCGTTGGGCTATGCGGCGGATGCCGCAGTATCTGGCCAGTTTGCATACGTGCTGGCGGGGACAGCCGGCCTGCAGGTGGTGAATGTGTCGGATTGGTCTCGCCCCATCCCTGCCGGCGCTCTCGATACGCCCGGGGAAGCCAGAGGGATTGTGGTGCAGGATGGAACAGCCTGCGTAGCGGATGGGACCGGGGGATTGAGGGTGATGGACGTTTCGGTACCCAGCTCCCCGATAGAGAAGGGGTCTGTCATTCTGCCAGGAGAAGCTTGGGCGGTGGCCGTGAATGGGGGTTATGCCTATGTGGCGAACCGCTATTTCGGCGGCCTTCAGGTCGTGGATATCTCGGACCCGACGGCGCCGGCCGTGGTAGGAACATTTCGCGAAACCTGGGGCGCAGTAGATGTAGAAACGGCAGGGGCCCTTGCATTGGTGCTGTTTGGCAATGACCTTGCCGTCGTGGACATTTCCGACCCGAATCATCCTGCCGGCATCGGCGATGTACTGGTGCCGGGTATTCCGCAGGCGATCGCCGTCTCCGGCTCCCTGGTCGTTGTGGTTTCACACTATGCCGGCCTGGTATGGGTGGATATCTCCGATCCCGCCCATCCAGCAGTAGCAAGACAACCGACCTACTGGCCAGAGTTTCCATCCGATGTCGTGATGGCGGGCGGCCGGGTGTATGTGTCCACGCTGGATCGGGGTGCGTATATCTGGTCCGGCGGATTCCATGGCTCCTGGGTCGGCCATTATGATACCCCCGGGGATGGCAGAGGGATTGCAGTGCGGGGCAATTACATTGCTGTTGCGGACGGCGCCGGCGGCCTCTTCACTCTGCGGTATCCGCCGCGCGAGGTCTACTATTTCCCCCGTGTCCTGCGCCATGCAAGGCCGTAATCCACAACCCTCACCCTCTTACCCTCTCTCCGTGAACGGAAAGGGGGTAAGGGGTAAGAGGAACTGCCACTGCCCCTCCCTGACACCAGGGAGAGGGAAAACTACGGCCGGCGTCCGACATGTATAGCAACTGTGCCCAACATCAGCCGGCGGTAGGTTACATCCACTAGGCCGGCCTGCTCCATCAGCGCCTTCAGCTCTTCGGCGCTGACGAACTGTGCCAGCGACTGCGGCAGATAGCGGTAGGCCTCGGCGTTGCCGCTGACCAGCCGGCCCACCGCCGGCACTACCCGCATGAAGTACCACCAGAACAGCCGGGAAAAGACGGGCAGTCTTGGCTTGGATATTTCCAGGCAGACCACCCGGCCGCCCGGCCGCACCACGCGCCGCATCTCGACGAAGGTGCGCACGATATCGGTCACATTGCGCATCAGGAATCCGCTGGTAACAGCATCGAAGGTGCCGTCGGCAAAGGGCAGGGTCAGCGCGTCGCCGGCGATGAAGCGGATGCGCTCGCCGGCGCCCTGCTCCCGCACCTTGGCAATGCCCCTCTGCATCATCCCCAGGCTGAAATCGAGGGCGTAAATCCTAGCGGAAGGATGCTGGCGCGCCAGGGCCAGGGTCAGGTCGGCGGTGCCGGTGGCCACATCGAGAATCTTTCCACCGGGGGGAACGACGGCCTGGCGGGCGGCCTGCCGGCGCCAGGCCTCGTCCCGGCCGGCGGTCATCAGCCGGTTCATCAGGTCGTAGCGGCCAACGATGGCGTCGAACATGCGGCGGACATAGGCGGCTTTGTCGTGTGGGGGGACCATGGCGATGTCAGTATTCTCCCGAAGCCTCAAAGTTTATGAGGATGTTGATCCTGCCGGCGGCCTCTTCAGCACAGCGCGCGAGCGGCTGGCGCCCTCCTCCGGCCCCACATAGCCCTCCTGCTCCAGCAGGTCAATCAGGCGCGCAGCGCGCGAGTAGCCAATGCGAAGCCGCCGCTGAAGCAGGGAGATCGAGGCCCGGTCATATTCCTGGATAACGCGCACCGCCTCGTCAAAGAGCACATCGCGCGGTTTGGCAGGGGCCGCCGGCCCGACCAGGTCGGACCACAGCGGCGGCTGGAAAACCTCTTCCGGCTTGGCCGGCTCGCCGGCCGGCCGGATGCCCTTCCAGTAGCGCACCAGGCGCTGGACCTCCTGGTCGGAGACGAAGCATCCCTGCAGGCGCTGAAGTTTGGGTGAATCGGGGGCCATGTAGAGCATATCGCCGCGGCCCAGCAGTTGCTCGGCGCCGGCAGTGTCGAGGATGACGCGCGAGTCCACTTGGCTGGTGACGGCAAAGGAGATGCGCGCTGGGAAGTTGGCCTTGATCAACCCCGTCACCACATCCACGCTGGGGCGCTGGGTCGCGATAATGAGGTGAATGCCGGTGGCACGCGCCATCTGGGCGATGCGGCAGACAGAGCGCTCCACCTCGTCTGGCGCCATCATCATCAGGTCGGCCAGCTCGTCAATGACGATGACGATGATGGGCAGGATAGGCTCGCCGCGTTCCCGCTGGCGCTCGTTGTAGCCCTCCAGGTTGCGCACGCCGGCCTTGGCGAACAGCTCATAGCGGCGGTCCATCTCCCGCGTCGCCCACTGCAGGACCGGCACCACCCGCTCCAGGTCCACGACTACCGGCGCCAGCAGGTGCGGGATGCCGTTGAAGGGCACCAGTTCCACCCGTTTCGGGTCAATCATCAGCAGGCGCAGGGTCTCCGGCGTATTGATGCACAGCAAACATGTCACGAGGGAATTGATGCAGACCGACTTACCGGAGCCGGTAGCGCCGGCAATCAGCAGATGGGGCATCTTGGCCAAGTCGGCACAGATCGGCTGGCCAGAAACATCCTGCCCCAGCGCCAGCGCCAGCGGCGAACGGATGGAGCGGAAGGTCTCGCTCTCCATGACACTGCGCAGGGAGACGAGAGAGGTGCGCTGGTTGGGGACCTCAATGCCGACGATGGGCCGGCCGGGCACCGGCGCCTCAATGCGGATGGGGGAAGCGGCCAGCGCCAGCGCCAGGTCCTTCGCCAGGGCGCTGATGCGGGCGACCTTGACCTTGGAGCGCTTCACCCGCCCCTTGGAATCTTTGGTCTCGATGAAGCCCGGTTCGACGCCGAACTGGGTGACCGCCGGCCCCTGATTCACCTCCACCACGCGTGCCGGCACCCCAAAGCTCGCCAGCGTCTCTTCAATAATGCGCACCCGCTCGCGCACCTCCGCCGGACTCAGTTCCACATCCACGCCCTCGTCGAGGATTTCCTCAATGCGCGGCAGTTGCCAGAGCTGGCCGCTGGGCGCCGGCGCCACAGCCACCGGCTCCCGCGGCTCGGCCGGCGCCGGCGCGAAGCGCTCCGGCACGGGATGGGCAGTGCTGACCGCCGACACCCTGGGCGGGGCTGGCTTTTCCATGGGCGGCTCCGGCGCCTTGGGCGGCGGCGCCGGCGGCTCGACGACAGTGGGGCCAGGCACGATCGGGGAAGCTTTGCGCCGGCCAAGGGCCGGCCATCCGGACACCAGCAAACGCCGGCGCACCGCCTGCTGGATATCCTGCGCCAGGCCGCGCACCGCCTGCCAGAACTCCGTCAGGGTGATGTCCATCACCAGGATCAACGCCACGAAGAAACAGGTAAGGATGAAAATCCACGTCCCGATGAGGCCCAGGGCTTCCACCAGCACCATGCTGGCGCCCCAGCCGATATATCCGCCGCCCTGGCCGGCCTCTGCCAGGAGCCGGGCATCCTCATGGCCGATGGAAGCGATGAGATGCGCCGCCATGAGGAAAATCAGGAAAAACAATCCCCAGCCGGCCGGCTTTTCCCAATCCAGGGGGATATCCTGCTCGAAATCGCGGGCGATGAGCCACAGCCCCAGCGCACCCAGTGCGAAGGGGATGACATAGACCCCCCAGCCGAAGCCCAGGCGCAGGACGTGTATCCAGGCGCCGGTGAGGCCGCCGCGGTTGATGGAAAGCAGGCTGAAGAGGGTGAGGAGGGCGATCGCCAACAGTGCGATGCCGGCGATGTCTGCCCGCATCCCCAATGGGAAGCGGTCCGGAGCGTTTCTGCCTTTGGATTTCGCGGTGCTTCGCTTCGCCATACTCGCCCAAATGTTCGAGAGAATCAATCGTATTATAGCATATGGCGGGCAATAGGGACAAGGAGAGGGGGTAAAGAGTGCCGACAGCCTCAAGATAACGGCGGTATATCGAGCGCTGAAGCTTTTGGTTCATGCCTCGCCAGACGCTTCAGCGTCTGGCTCATGTCCCAAAGCTCCCCGGATTTCCTTCCCCTAATTACAAACGCCTCCTGTTGCTTCCTCCCCCAGCTCGTGCTATACTTCACATGAGTCGACGCGCATTCGGAACCCCTATGTGGAGAGGGTGAGATGCCGCCTCTACGTGTGCTGGTGATTGACGATGAGCTGGGTATTCGCGAGGGCTGCCGGCGCGCGCTGACCCCGCATGGGTTTGAGGTGGACGTGGCAGAGAATGGGCCGGCCGGCCTGCGCAAGCTGCGCGAAGCGCACTTTGATATCCTTCTGCTCGATGCCATGCTCCCCGGCATGACAGGCCTGCAGGTGCTGGAACAAGTGCGGCAGGAACATCCCGATCTGATCTGCATCATCATCACCGGCTATGCCACCGTGGAACTGGCCGTGCAGGCCATCCGGCAGGGCGCCCACGACTTCATCGCCAAACCGTTCACGGCGGAAATGCTCCTCCAGGTCATTTCGCGCGAATTGGAGAGACAGCGCCTGCAGAGAGAGGCACGCCGGGTACAACAGCTCGAGGAAGAGGCACGCGAGCTGGTCCGTGCCAAGGCGGAGCTGGAGAAACTGGATGCCGTTGAGGGCCGGTTCATGCTCACCATGGTGCACATCCTGCGCGCGCCTGTGGCGGTGATGCAGAACTACATACAGTTAATCCGCAAAGGCTACGTGCCGGCGGAGGAACAACCTGAGATGCTGGAGCGCATCGAACAGCGCGCCGGCGAACTCCTGACCACGCTCGATGACCTGCTCCTGCTGGCCTATTTGAAAGAGCGGGTGGGCGCGCAGGATGTGGAAACGGTCTCCCTGGCGGACGTGCTGGAAAGCATCCTGCCGGCCATGTCCGAGCGAGCGCAACAGCGCCAGATACAACTGCAGGTGGAGATACACGACCGCCCTGCCGTCCGGATCAATCCCAACCACCTGAAGGCGCTCTGGTCCCACCTGCTGGACAATGCCATCCGCTATACACCGCCCGGCGGCCAGATGCGTGTGGCCATATCCACCGATCCGGCCGGCAAACAGGCGGTCGGTGCGGTGTCGGATACCGGCATCGGCATCGCGGTAGACGATATCCCTCGCATTTTCGAGGAATTCTTCCGCACGGAAGAGGCGAAGCGCATGCAGGAAACAGGGACGGGATTGGGGCTGTCCATTGTGCGGCAGGTGCTCGAGATATACGGCGGCAGTATCGAGGTGGAATCGGAAGCCGGCCAAGGCAGTACCTTCCGCTTTCGCCTGCCGCTGGCAGAATCGGAGGTGGTCAACCCATGATCCGGTTATTGCGGCGCCTGCTGGGAGGCCGACTGCTCCTGGTGCTGGTCGTTTCATTTGTTCTCATCGCCGCGCTGACCGTCGGTCTCAGCACGGCGGTCATCTCCCGCGTCATCAATGACTACATGGCCCAGGCCGAGACAGAACGCGTGGAGCGGGACATGGTGCTGGCCAAAGCCTTTTACCAGCTTAAGCTTGATGAGGTCGCGGCCATCAGCTATCGGCTGGCGCTGGACACCTGGGTACTGCAGAGCTTCGAAGGCGCTCGACAGCGCGACCCGGAAGCGGTTCGCATCATTGACCAGCAGATCACCAACAAGATCACGGTTCTGGCGCTGGGCGGCACCCACTTTATTGCCGTGCTGGATGCCGAAGGCAATATCCTGGTCGGCCGCGTGCTGGACCGGCATGACAATCTTTCTCCCACCATCACCCAGGGAAACTGGGGCCAGCTTCCCATCGTCCAGGCGGTGCTTTTGACGGGCAGGGAACAGAAGGCGACGGAGATCATCCCCGCGGAGTTTCTATCCCAGGTGGGGCTGGCAGAACAGGCCTATATCCCCCTTCTGGAAACCCCGCTGGCCGCTCCAACGCCCTTTGACCCGCGTGAGGGGACCGCCGGCCTGGCGCTGGTGGGCGTCCGACCCATACACGACGCCTACGGCCGGCTCCAGGGCGCGGTCTTGGCCATGTATCTGTTCAATAATGACTATACCTTGGTCGACCGCATTAAGGACGTCGCCGGCATCGACACCGTGACCATCTTTCTGGGCGATTTGCGCGTCTCCACCAATGTCCTGACCAAAGAGGGCCAGCGCGCCATCGGGACGCGCATCTCCCGCGAGGTGCGGGAGGTAGTGCTGGAACAGGGCCGGCCGTACATCGGCCGGGCGTTTGTGGTGCAGGAATGGTTCATCACCCGCTATGATCCTTTGCTGGACCATACGGGCAACGTGGTGGGAAGCTTGTACGTGGGTGCAAAAGAGGCCACCTTCCTGGCACTCGTGCACGCCTTCAATCAGCGGGTATCCATCATCGCCCTGGTAAGTATGGTGCTCGCCGGCGCCACTGCAGTACCCATCGCGCGCCTGATCACTATGCCCATTGCAGAGCTAGTGGAGGCCAACCGCCGGCTGGCGGAGGGCGATATGACTGTGCACGTGGAAGCTTACGGCAACGGCGAGCTGGCTGTCTTGGCACGCTCTTTCAACCAGATGGTAGAAACCCTGCACCGCACACAGATGGAACTACTGCGGGCGGAGAAGCTCGCTTCGATGGGCCAATTGGCCGCCGGCGTTGCCCACGAGATCAATAACCCGCTCGGCACCATCCTGCTCTTCGCCGACGTGCTCTACCGCGAGATGGATGAGAACGATCCCCGGCGCGCCGATATGCAGATGATCATCAAGGAAACCAACCGCTGTAAAAACATCGTCGCCGGCCTGCTCAATTTCGCCCGCCAGCAGGAAGTACTGCTACAGGACACCAATCTACATCAGGTGCTGGACCAATCTATCGAGGGAGTGCGTCACCAGCCGACGTTTGCACGCGTCCAGATCATACGCCAGTATGACCCAGCCGTTCCCAACATTCAGGCCGACCCTGGCCAGCTTCAGCAGGTTTTCGTCAACCTGTTGAATAACGCCGCCGAAGCGATGCCCGATGGTGGA
Source organism: uncultured Anaerolineae bacterium (assembly GCA_938049385.1). Lineage (GTDB taxonomy): Bacteria > Chloroflexota > Anaerolineae > JACIWP01 > JACIWP01 > JACIWP01. The sequence continues at coordinate 1,801 of CALIBQ010000038.1, read as the reverse complement.
ACGATCACCATTTCCACCCGTCTGATGGATCAACAATGGGTGGAGGTCAAGGTCGCCGACACCGGATGCGGCATCCCCGAGGAGCATCTCGGCCGGCTTTTCACGCCCTTCTTCACCACCAAGCCGCCAGGAAAGGGGACGGGATTGGGCCTTTCCATCGTCTATGGGATCGTGAAAATGCATCGTGGACAGATCGGGGTGGAAAGCCGCGTGGGAGAAGGAACCACTTTCACCATTACTCTGCCGACCCGACTGGTGCTGGAAGACGGCTGGCCTCAGGCACCCCAGGGCGGGATCATCGGCTGATACCCGTTTGAACCGCTGAAAGGAGACACACCATCCATGGGAGAAGAGCGGCGCGAGCGCATCCTGGTCATTGATGACGAAGAGGGCATCCGCGAGGGGTGTCGGCGTGCCCTGGAGCCGGAAGGGTATGAGGTCGTGACAGCCGCCACTGGTCCCGAGGGCCTGCGCCGGCTGGAAGAGGAGGGTCCCTTCGACCTGGTGCTCATTGACCTAGTCTTGCCGGGAATGCAGGGATTTGGTCTCCTGCAGACCATTCGAGAGCGGGCGCCGGACACCATCTGCGTCATCATCACCGGCTACGCAACGGTGGACCTGGCGGTGCAGGCTATCAAGGCCGGCGCCTATGACTTCCTGACCAAGCCCTTCAACGCTGATGTGCTTCTCATGACCGTGCGGCAAGGGCTGGAGTGCCGGCGGATTACAATGGAGGCCAGGCGCTTGCAGGAGATCGAGCGGCAGGCGCAAGAGCTGGCGCGCGCCAAAGAGGAACTGGAAAAGATAGATCGCTTTAAGACCTCCTTTATGCTCACGGTGGCTCACGAACTGCGCACCCCCCTCACTGCCCTGCAGAGCTTCCTGAATGCCGTGTTGAAGGGGTACATTCCACCGGAGGAACAGCCCCAGGTACTTCAGCGCGCCATTGACCGCTCGCAGGAACTGCTGGACCTGGTGGATGACCTCTTGGACCTGGCCGCGGTGAAAAGCCAAGAGGCCCCCGAGAAACGGCAGGTGCTGTCCCTAGCGGATGTGCTGGAAAGGGTGTATCCCCTCTTCCGGGCTGAGGCAGAGAGCAAGGGCATTTCTTTTGAGGTCGAGATTCGCCGCCGGCCGCAAGTCCTGGCCGACCCGGACCGCATGACCCAGGTCTGGAGCAACCTCATTTCGAACGCGGTCAAGTACACCCCGGCCGGTGGCCGGGTGCGCGTGGTGCTGGACGAGCAGGATGGCTGGGCAGTAGGAAGCGTAGAGGATACCGGTATCGGAATCCCTCCGGAAGAACAGACGCGTATATTCGAGGAATTCTACCGCACACCGCAGGCGAAAGAGTTAGCGCCTCGCGGCACCGGTCTGGGCCTGCCGCTGGTGAAAAATATCGTGGAAGCGCATGGGGGGAGCATTTCCGTCGAATCCGAGGTGGGGCGAGGAAGCCGCTTCACATTTCGACTGCCGGCTGTCCACGCGACTGCCGGCAGTTCTGGGGATATCTCCTGACCAGGGCCGGACAGCCAATCCGTCGGCCGCACGAAACCAAGAGGCGGAGGATGGCAGAAACACCATCCCCCGCCTCTGATCGAGCCTTTGTGGAATTCCGGACTACTTCTTCAGCGCCGCTTCCACCCGCGCCAGAAGCTGATCCGGGTCAATGGGCTTGTGGATCCACTCGTCCACGGGGATAAACTCATCCGAGGGCAGTGAGACCTGCGCCCGTGCCCCGGTCAGCGATGTAACCATGATGACCGGAATATCCTTCAACTGCGGGTCCTGGGCCATCTCC
>CALIBQ010000037.1 GCA_938049385.1 uncultured Anaerolineae bacterium | reverse complement strand
AGGGTGTTGAAAAAGTCCGAACATACAATCTGTGGAAGGGCGGCCTGGCGGCTGAAGCCACGGCAACAACTGCGAAGCCTGCCTGCGCAGGCAGGCTTCGCGAAGTCGGCACAGGCCGACTTCGCAGGCACAGCCGCAGTTTCAACTGCCAGGCGATGCGCCTTTTTTCAACACCTTCATGAGTCATGTTGTGGAGGGTTCATCTATCGCCAGCAGTCACATCGGTTGACCGGCGGCGGGTTTCATGGTACTTTATGATGTGTCCGCACCAGCCTACATATGGAGGATGCCCATGAAGCGTGAGGAGCACATTGCGATAGCTATGGGGGAGCGGCCGGCAGACCTCCTCCTCCGCCGCGCCCGCCTGGTCAATGTGCTGACGGGAGAGATTCACCCCGCCGATATCGCCGTCGCCGGCGGATACGTCATCGGATGGGGAGACTATGAGGCGCGAGAAGTGATGGACCTGGACGACGCGTTCGTGTGTCCCGGGTTTATCGACGCGCATGTGCATTTGGAAAGCTCCATGGTGACGCCGGCACAGTTCGCCCGCGCTGTGGTCCCCCGCGGCACTACGGCAGTCATCGCCGACCCCCACGAGATCGCCAATGTCCTGGGCGTGGAGGGCATTCGCTACATCCTGCGCGCCAGCGAGGGCATCCCCTTGCGGGTCTTTGTCATGGTCTCTTCCTGCGTGCCGGCCACCCACATGGAGACCGCCGGCGCCAGCATCACGCCGGCGGACGTTCGTGCTCTGCTCGGGGAGCCGCGCGTGCTGGGCCTGGCGGAAATGATGAATTACCCCGGTGTGCTGTTCCGCCTGCCAGCGGTCCTGGAGATGCTGGAAGCCGCCGGCGATCTGCCTATTGACGGACATGCCCCGGGCCTGAGCGGCAAGGGACTGCATGCGTACATCGGCGCCGGCATCCGCTCGGACCATGAATGCACCACGGCACAGGAGGCGCTGGAAAAGGCGCGCGCCGGCATGCACATCCACATCCGCGAGGGCACTGCCGCCCGCAACCTGGTGGACCTGCTCCCGGCGGTAACACCGCATCATGCCGGCATGTTCTCCTTCTGCACCGATGACCGCCACCCGGCCGAATTACTGCGCGAGGGGCACATGGACGATATCTTGCGCAAGGCTGTCGCCGCCGGCCTACCGCCTGTCACCGCCATTCAGATGGCGACCATCCATACGGCGCGCCATTACCGGCTGTGGGAGCTGGGCGCGGTGGCGCCAGGATATCGCGCAGATATGGTGGTGCTGGAGGACCTGGAGACAGTGCGGCCGGCTGTGGTGTTTCAGAACGGCCGGCTGGTGGCGCAGGATGGCAAGCTGGTCGAGGCGCTGGCACTGCCGCCGGCCCCGCCCGCCCCACCCACCATGCGCATCGCCTGGGAAAAAGTCTCGTTCGCATTGCCGGCGCCGCCGGCGGGCACTCCTGTACGCGTCATCGGCGTCATCCCGGACCAGATCATCACCCGTTCCCTGCTCATAGAGCCCAAGGTCTCGGCCGGCCAAATCGTGGCAGATATCTCCAACGACTTGCTGAAAATCGCGGTGGTGGAGCGCCATCATGCCGCAGGGAACGTCGGCGTGGGGCTGGTGCAGGGCATGGGGCTCCGGCACGGTGCCATCGCGTCGTCGGTCGCTCACGACAGCCACAATATCGTGGTGGTGGGGGCGGATGACCGTTCCATGCACTGCGCGGTGCGTGCGGTCGCCGAAATGGGTGGGGGGCAGGCGGTAGCGGATGGTGAGGAGGTGCTGGCACGGCTTCCCCTGCCCATCGCCGGCCTCATCTCGGACCAGCCGCTGGAGGTTGTACAGGAGGCCGGCGAGGCGGTTCGCCAGGCCGCGCATGCGCTGGGATGCACCCTGCCGGACCCGGCCATGACCCTCTCTTTCCTGGCCCTGCCAGTCATCCCCGCGCTGAAAATCACGGATAAGGGGTTGGTGGATGTGGAGCGCTTCGCCCTCGTGCCGCTGTGGGATTAGCGCCGGCGCACGCCGCTGAGCCTGCGCCGCAGTTCCTCCAGCGGGGAAGGCTGTAGGTCGGCGCGCAACTGCTCCAGCTTGGCCTCGGCGGCGCGCCGGCCGCGCTCCATCATCTCCTCCGCATGCTCCAAATCCGCCAGGCTGAACTCGATGACGTCGGGGTATATGGTACAGTCGGCCTGCTGGGCCTCCGCGTGCGCGCTCCGCTCCAGGGTATAGAGCGTCAGCATCCACAGCTCCCACAGGTTGCGTGGGCGGGCGTTGCGGGCATACGGAGGGAGCAGATTGACAGCGATGACATAATCGGCCCCCCAATCGCGCAGGACCTGCACCGGCACATTGTTCAGCAGTCCGCCGTCCACCAGCAGGTGGTCGTTCCATTCGACCGGCGTGAAGAGGCCCGGCACCGCACAGCTTGCGCGTACGGCGCGCCACGCGCCCCTCTTTCAACACCACCTCCTGCGAGGTCAGCAGGTCCACCGCCACCGTCAGGAATGGGATGGAGAGCTGGGCAAAGGTCCGGCCGGCCAACAGTTCCTCCAGGTACGCCTCCATGCGGGAGGTATCGAATAGGCCCAGATGCGGGCGCCCCAGCCGCACCAGCCTGGACCAGGAGAGGTCCCGCGCCAGGGCCTTGAGCTGTTCGACGCTGTAGCCGGCGCAGTACAGGGCACCCACGACCGAGCCGGCGCTGACGCCGGCGACTACGTCAGGCCTGATGCCCTCGCGCTCCAGCACCTCCAGCACCCCGATATGTGCGGTACCGCGTGCGGCGCCGCCGCTGAGGGCCAACCCGACCTTTTTCCTGTTCCAGGGCCATCTGCCCCGCGACTGCGGCATTCTCTTTTCCTCCTCAAGGGGAGATGTGCACGCCGCTATATTGTACCAATGTGACCAAATGGAAGGCAATTTCTTGGGAACTCTGCGCATGGGCGGACAGCCAGGCGCGCACCGCGCTGGCCCGGTCCCACCACGCCGGCTCCGATTCCACCAGCCAGACGCGGCGGTGCCCATTGACCAGCCGACCCAGGGCGGCGTCCAGCTTCGCCGGCGGCAGGCCGTTCGCGAACGGCGCCGGCGCGTAGACGGACCCTCCCGCCGGCGCGTAATAGGCGAAGGCGCCTTGGGCCTGTGGAATGAGAAACAGCACCAGATCGCCGGCCTGCCGATGTGCCAGGAAATACTCCGCCGCGCCGCGAAAGTCGGGCTTGATGACCCGTGTACCCTGAACGGCGACCCCCATCAGGCTTGCCGCCAGCACCGCCGCAGAGGCCGCCAGCGCCAGCGGCCGCCGTGTCCTCCACAGCCAAGCCGTGCCCAATGCCATCAGGAGCAGGGGCGCCGGCAGGGTGAAAATCAAGTAGCGCTCGGCGAAAAGGGGTTTCCAGTGCGAAAGGGCCATCAGCCCAACGGCCGGCACGGTCAGCCATACCAGCAGGGCCAGTGTCGTGCGCCGCGATGTCAACTGCGGGATCAGCCAACCGCCGGCCGCGCCCAGCAGTGCCAGGAAAAGCGCCGGCATGGTCAGCCACGCCGGCAGACGCCCCGAAGGCCCCAGGGTGAACCCCAGCATCAGGCCGGCGAGCATGTCGCCGCAGGATGCCGGTGCGTGCCCCGTTTGAAAGGAGGAGAGCAGGAGCGGCATGCCCCAGCCGGCCAAAGGCGCCATCGGCAGACAGAGCATTGCCACGGCCGCGACCCAAGCCGACCAGCCGCCCCTTCCCCGCGGCCGCAGGAGCAAGCCCATAATGAGATGGGCCGGCACCAGCCAGAGCGTCATGAAATGCAGGTAAACCAGGACGGCCATACTCAGGACATAGCCGGCCCAGCGCCGTATCCCGCCGCGCTCCAGCGCGTCCGTATAGAGCCAGGAGGCCAGTAGGGAGACAGTCAGCAGTACGGCGTAGACGCGCGCCTCCTGCGAGTACCAAACCCAGAATGGGGAGCATGCGGCGAAGAGCAGTGCCCACACAGCGGCGTCCTGGCGGACGAAGCGCCGGCAGAATGCCCACAGCAGGGCCAGCCCGCATGTTCCCCAGAGGACGGAGAAGAGGCGCGCAGAGAACAAGCCGCGGCCGGCGATCGCCTGCCATCCCGCCAGCAAGGTGTAATACAGCGGGGCATTGTGGCCGGGCTGGGTGAAAAGCGCCCGTAAAAACGCCGGGGACGAGGCAAACTCCAGGGAGTCCGCCTCGTCCCGCCAGATGCTCTGAAAGTCCAGGTGCCACAGCCGCAGGGCAAATCCCAGGGCAATCAGCAGAAGCACCAATCCGAGAGAACGGGAGTTGTCGCGCGGCTGACCTTCTGATGTCACATCCTCATTCCTCTTGCGCCGGCCCTTCCGGTGCGAGCGGCTCTTGCTCGGATGCCGCGCGCCGGCGGCTCCGGATGGTCAGCACCACCACTGCCGCAATGATGGCGAGCACGACCAAAATGCCGCAGATGAGCCAGAGGTACGAAAAGATGAGGATGAGGATATCCATGAAACGCGCCCAATCGAACCCGCCGGCCGGCTCGGCGCTTTGGGGCGCCTCGCGGGTTGGCACAGGGGCTGGCGGCTGAGTTGGCGCGGCTCCCGGTGGCACCGATGTCGGAGGAGCCGGCGTCGGCGGGAGCGGTGTGGGCTGTACCGGGGTTGGCTGGGCCGGCGGCACCGGGGTAAAGGTCGGGGCCGGCGCCGGCGTCTGCACTGGCGACTGCAACAGGCGGCGCGCCAAGGCCGGCGAAGTGCCGGCCAGCAGTGCGGTCAACATTATGCTCAGCAACAAGACCGCAATCACGACACTGCGCTCAGGCGAAGGCAGGAAACCCGAAGACGATGGATGATGTCTCACAGCGGTACCCTTCCGATGCGAATCAGATGCGCGCCGGCAGTAAGGCGCCGGCGGTAGTGGTCATCGCAGTTCCCTACAGGACGATCTTGCCCTGGATAAGCAGGATCAGACAGCCGAAAATCAGCACATTGAGGAAGATCAGGATGGCGATAATGGGCCAATAACGCCGTTCCAGCAGTTCCGACATGGCATATTCCTCCTCTGCAGGAAGCGGGCCGGCGGCGTCCCAGCCGTTCTGCCATAGCATACCGACATTGCGGACAAAAGTCAAATGGAGGGCTTTGCCTCCCCACGAGCGGCCAGCCGCCGACGCGCCGCCCGCCAGAGCGCGGCCAGGTCCTGCACGCCCAGCAAAAGCGCGGCGGCCAGATAGACGCCGGCGCCCAGCACTGCCGGCAGAGCGACATGCAGTACCCGCCCGATCAGCTCGCCGGCCGGCAGTATCCCCACCAGCCAGCGCCAGGAGAACCAGACCACAGTTCCCATGACAAGGGAGGCACCGGCCGCCCGCGCGAGCGTGCCGGCGGCGTTCTCCTCCAATCCGCCGACGCGCCGGCGCAGTAACAGCCACATGATGACGGCATGACTGGCATGCTTAGCCGAATCGGCCAGCACCAGCCCCAGCATGCCCATACGGCCCACCAGCCCCAGCGCCACCACCAGGTAGACGAACACGCTCCACAACCCCACTACGGCCGGCGTCAGCGTGTCCTGCTGGGCGTAGAAGGCGTAGTTCAGCGGCCAGTCAATGGAAGCGAAGAACAGCCCGATGAGATAGCCGAAAAGCGCCACGGTAACCCAGTGGGTATCGTACGCGGTGAAGCGGCCGTGCTCGAAAATGAGGCGCACCAGCGGCTTGCCCAGGATGTACAGCCCGACGATGGCCGGCACAATCAGCGCAATCACCATGCGCAGGCCGGCGCTCAAGGTGTGCCGATAGGCATCCCATTCCCGCACCGCGCTGGAGCGCGAGAGCGAAGGGAGCACCGCCAGTGAGATGGCCACGGAAATCAGACCGTGCGGGAACTGGATGAGCTGGGTGGCGTTGGCCATCCAGGCAATGCTCTGTTCGCCGGTGCCGGAAGCCAGCCGGCGGTCAATGATAACCTGCACCTGGCTGATGACCAGGCCGGCGGCGATCGGCAGGTAGAGTTTGATGACGCGGCGCAGTCCCGGATGGCGGAAATCTATCAGCGGCCGCAGGGACTTCAGCTCCAGGTCGGGGAGCTGGATGAGCAGTTGGAAAAGAGCGCCGGCCAGCACGCCGACCCCCAGGCTGTAGATGTCGAGCCGGCCGGCCAGCAGGGGAGCCGCCGCGACGATGCCCAGGTTATACACCGCCGCGCCGAAGGCCGGATAGGTGAAACGCTTCAGGCTGTAGAGCACGCCGGTGGCAACGCCGGACAAGCCGAAGAGGATGGTGGCCGGCAGGATGATGCGGATGAGCCGCACCGTGACCGCCAGCAGGGCCGGGCTGAACCCACCGACCATGATCCAGGCCACGGCCGGCGCCAGCGCTTCCAGTATCAATACCAGCACGCCCATCAGCAGAGCGATGATGGTGAACATGATGCTGGCCAGCCGCCACAGCTCATCGCGGCGGCCGGCGTAGGTGCTGAGCACCGGCACCAGTGCGGCGCTGAGCATGCCGCTCACCAGCAGGTCGTAAATCATCATCGGCACGCGGGCGGCGGCTTCGAAGGCGCTCACCAGCCCAGACGCGCCGAAATAGTGCGCGATGATCGTAACCCGCACTACCCCCAGCAGGCGGCTGGCGACGTTGCCCAGGGCAATGATGCCGGCGGAGCGGGCGATGCCGCTACTCTGTTCCTCTGCCATAGCGTTCCAGGATCGTCTGAATGAGCCGGGTTGTGGAGTGGTTGGGGAGGTAGGGCAGGAACTGCACTTGACCGCCGTACTCCTGGACGGCGCGGGCCTCCGGCGGCCAGCGCCCCTGGTCGGGGGACCAGTCGCCGCCCTTGACGTAGATATCCGGGCGGAGCCGGCGCACCAGCTCCTCCGCTGTCGGCGCATCGAAGATGACGACGCCGTCCACGCATGCCAAAGCGGCCAGGACGGCGGCGCGCTCCTGCTCCGGCACAATGGGGCGCGCCGGCCCTTTCAACAGGCGCGTAGAAGCGTCGCTGTTCAACCCCACAATCAATATGTCGCCCAGTGCCTTGGCCCGCTGAAGGTAATCCACATGGCCGAGATGCAGGATATCAAAGTGGCCGTTCGTGAAAACGACGCGTTTGCCGGCGGCACGCCAGGCCGCGCACCGCTGTTGCGCCTCTTCCAGGCTCCACACTGACCCCATCCCAACTTTCCTTTTGCTACGGTGTTGAATACGCTTTATCTATCCGCCTTATACCACGAAAGCTGTTAATGAGAAATTCAGAAGCCCCTTCCCCGCATGCGGGGAAGGAGTCAGGGGCTTACTGGCTCGGGGCAGGGCCGGTACCCACCAAGAACACGGCTCGCCATGGGCGGTAGCGGCTGAAAAAGACGTCCTCATGAATGATGGTGTCGCCCTGGCGGACGATGCGCTTGACCGTAACATCCACGCCGTCGCGCTGCCATTCCACCTGTTTGGTGGTGCCGGCCGGCAGAGAGGGGTCCTCGCGGTACTCCGGCGGCCCAGGATGAATGACATTTTCCGTAAAGGGGCCTTCCATCTCCACGGTCCGGCCGGTGTCGGTGCCGATGAAATAGAAGGTGATGGTGCCGTTGGTCAGGTCGGTTTTGGTCTTGATGAGCAGGTAGGCCGGCGTGTCGTTGCGGAACTTGAAGTCCACCACCGGGCTGTACACAGTGGCGTCCATTCCCACCGGCGGCTCGTACCAGCTCACGCGGTAGCCGTGGGCCCAACGCTCCAGAATTTCCAGGCCGGCCCAGAAGGCGGCGCGGAACGCTGTGGTGGAAACCTGGCATATCCCGCCGCCGATACCCACCGCCGTCTGATCCCCCCAGATGATGAGCGATTCAGCAAATCCCTGCTCCGCTGACACCTCACCCAGGTATTTGTTGAACGAGAAGATTTCCCCCGGCGCCAACAGGACGCCGTCGAAACGCTCGGCGGCCAGCGCGATGTTGGTCATGCGCTCCTTGCTGGAACCCTTGAAGTTGGTCGTCGCCTCGACGATAATTTCGTTCAGCCCCAGGGCCGCCAGGTTGTTGGTGTCAATGGTCGGGGTGATGACCTCCACCGGCAGGGGGATCTCGCGCATCTGGCTGAGGGCATGTTCCTGAATAAGCTGAACCGTGCGCTCCACGTCCAGCCGGTAGCCGGCCTGGCTGGGCTGGAGCACCACAAGCTGGCGGGTGTTCAGGTTGTAGTCAATCTTTCCCTCGACCGGCGGTCGGTCCACCTCTTCGGCAATGGCCGCGACCCGCTGTGTCAGCGCCGGTGCGGAGAGCACCGCCACGCCGGCCACGCTCCCGTCGCTCTCAACGCGCTGTTCCAGCACCAGCATGCCGGCCAGCTCTGCCGGCGTCAGCACCCAGCGGTTCGGGTTCAGGTCCGCCGGCCCCACGAGCACCAGCGGCGCAGAGAGGATGCGCTGTACCCGCTCCGCCAGCCCCTCCAGATTGGTGATGAGCGGCTGTACCTCCCGCACGACCAGCGGCAGTTCTCCGCCCTGCCAGTTGCGGACGCGCTCCACCAGGAGCTCCAGGGTAGCGGCCTCGTCCACCTCATAGCCGACCTGGCTGGGGATGATTTCCACGCGGGTATCGCTTACCCGCAGGGTAGCCTCCCGCACCGGGCGGTTAACCTCGCGGGCGATAGCGCTGAGGTAGCGGCGTGCCTGTGCCGGCTCCAGGTGTGCCGCCGGCCGCACGGTATAGCCTTGGCGATACGCCTGCCACTGCTCCGCCAGGGAGCGCAGAACATCCTGTCTGCGCCCGACCCGGTACGCCTCCTCCACGGCGCTCTCCAGGTCCACCTGAATACCTAGGTCCGCCTGGCTCGGTACCCAAACCTGATCGCGAAAGGTCAGGATGGGCCACCATGGGGCGGCGTTGGCATAGAGGGTTTCGAGGGCCTGGCGTGCCTCCGCCGGCGTCTTCCCACCCAGATCCAGCGGTTCCACCCGCACGCCCGGATAAATGCGGCCGCGGTATTCCAGCTCGAAATACGCCAGCAGGCCCATGAATACGGACAGGAGCAGGCTGATGAACAATAGGAGTATTGGGAGTACTAGTGAGGCGCGCGCCGGCGGCGCGGCCGCCTGGGCCGCATCCTGTATTGGGGAAAAGCGTGCGGTCTGCTTCCTGTCCTGCAAAAAGGCCATGCGCCCTTTCCTCACGCCGGCTCGTACGCCGGCACCTCCACACGCTGTCCAGATTCCGCCATCACGAACTGCCACATGGGGAGCCAGCCCACGCCGAAGATATCCACGGAGATATCGGTCTTGCGCGGCTGGACCCTGACCTCCTGGATATTCTCCACCAGTTGGGACCAGCGCTTTTCCAAGGCTTCCAATTCACTCTTCATTGCACCCTGGAGACCCTCCAGCTCCTTCTTCAGCTTGGCGATGGTGGCGACCGACTCCTCCAGGTCGGCCTTGGCCAGTTGGGTCATGCGCCGCCGGCGGCTGGCCGAAGAGAGCGCGCTGGAGCGGCGCCGGCCGAGGAACATCCCCACCAACGACTCGCCAGCGGAGAGAAGCTCCTCCTGCTTGCGGGCCTCATAATCGAGACGATCCTGCTCCAGCTCAAGTTCCTCGCGCCGAATGCGCTCTTCCAAGCGGCTGATCTGCGCCGCGTATTTGGCGCGGATTTTCTCCTCTTCGGCTTTTTTCTGCTGGCGGGCGGCTTCCTCACACCGCCGGCGGAAGCTCTCCGGCGTATCCTCCGGGCTGGCATATACCTTCAACAGCGGATGGTAGCTGATGACCAGCGACTGCGTGCGGTAGAGATAATCAGCAAGGGCTTTTTTCCAGGCGGCCAATCCCCGGGCGTCGGCCAGCGCTTCCGGGACATCGCTGTACAGCGCACCGTCCGCTCCTCGGGTCTCCAGGTCTTTCACCGTCAGGCCCAGCGGTTGGGCGGCAGCCCAATCCGGCACCGCAGAAATTTGTTCCGGCCGCATCAAGTACATGAAGGGAGAGGAGACAAAGGTGCCGCTGGCGGCGTGAGAGAAGCGCACCTCGCCGGCCATGACCAGCGCCGGCCGATACACCAGCCGCGTCTCCGCCACCTGCCCGGTAACCTTTTTGCGCGCCTGCACGTCCGGCAGGCGCACCGGTAGGAAGTATTGGGGGATGCCGGCCGGCAGTGTGGGAGGTATGGTCTCCATGCCAGGAGCCGGCCGTGCCGCGGTGCGCGGCGCGGCCGCCGCAGTGGGGGCTGGTGCGGCCGGCGCCGCCTTCACCGCCTCGACCGCCCTCCCCTTCATCAGCTCCTTGACCTGCACCTTGGTCAGCGGCCCACGCAGGTAGGACATGGCCCAGCGGGTGTAGAAGACCACCGGCCCTTCCTGATTGACGTTGTGCAGGATGAACTGGCGCGGCTTGAGACTGCTGATCAGCTTATCGAAATAGGAGCGGTCGAAGCGCCCGCCGGCGCTGGAGAAGACAGTATCCAGCCCTTCCAGCATGCGGATTTTATCGCGTTCCGCTTGGAGCCGGCCGATGAACCAGGTGCCGGCGTTAGTCAGACCCTTGTAATCCAGGTCCACCGGGTTCTGGGTGACCAGCACGACGCCTAGCCCAAAAGCGCGCGCCTGCTTCAACAGGGTCAGCAGGGGCCGCTTGGAAGGCGGCTCACCGATAGGTGGGAAATAGCCGAACACCTCATCGAAATACAGGATGGCACGCAGGGAAGTCGTGCCGGAGAGCGTACGCATCCAGCCGATAACCTGCTGAAGCAGGAGGGTGACGAAGAACATGCGCTCGGCGTCGCTGAGATGCGCGATGTAGAAGATGGCGACCCGCGGCCGGCCGTCCGGCGCCTTGATGATCTGCGGTATTTCCAGCGGCACACCTTCCAGCCATTGGGCGAAGCTGGGCGAGGCCAGCACATTGTTCAGGGCCATGGCCAACTGCATGCGCTCCGCCGGCGGGAAGTAGGTATCCACGTCGAAGACGCCCAGCTTGCGGATGGGCGGCTTCTGCACCTGCATGATGAGCGCGGCCAGGTCCAGGTCCTGGCCGGCGCGCCAGGCGTTCTCGAACAAATGGGAGAGCAGGACGTGCTCCCGGTCATTGGCGGAGTTCACCCGCACCTGTGCCAAGCTCAGCAGGGCGCTGACGATGCTGGCGATTTTGTCGCGCAGTTCCTCCTCATGTTCTTCCCAAGAGAGGCCTGGCACGGTAAAGCTCTGGAGGATATTGACCGGCACGCCGGCACTGCTCCCCGGCGTAAAGATGATGAAATCCGCCGACTGCTTCAACTGCCGGATGCGTTCCGGCCCCTGCCCGGAATCGGCCAGTCCCTTGGCCCACAGGTTGGCGACGTAGCCGGCGTATTCCTCCAGAGTCATGTTCTTGCGGCGTGCATCGTCCACGTTCACCCAGGGCAGGAAGTCCTCCGGGCGCAGGTCCGGGAAGGTCAACAGCATATTGGTCAGGTCGCCTTTGGGGTCAATGATGATGGAGGGAATCTGGTCCAGCGCCGCCTCTTTCAGCAGATCAATGCATAGACCGGTCTTGCCGCTCCCGGTCATGCCCACGCAGACCGCGTGAGTGGTCAGGTCGCGGGCATCGTACTGGAGGATGTCGCCCAATTCGCCGGTATCCGGGTTCACCAGCCGGCCTAAGTAAAAACTTGCCGCACGCTCGATTTCGCTCATCGCATCCTCCTGGGCATATGCCCACCTGCTCCCCACAACTTAGGTTTTCTTATTGGCCTGACAGAGAAGGAGTCCCTTTGTGCCATTATACAAGGGCGCGCCGGCCCTGTCAACGAACTGCACAAGCCGGCTGTACAGTTTTCAGGTTTAATTTGCGGCCATCAGTTCGGTCAGCGGCCGGCCCTGCACGGAGTCCGGTATCGGTATCTGAAGCAGGGCGCCGATGGTCGGGGCAATATCCAGCAGGGAGATAGGGCCGATCAGGCCGTAGGGGGTGATGCCCGGGCCGGCCAGCACGAAGAAGCCGCGCATCGCCGGCAGGTCGGACGAGTAGCCGTCGGCGAAGCCGGCCTCTTCCCACCACGTGCGGTCTGCGCCGCCCGGGTCGCCGGCGCGCAGGGCTGCGCCAGGCGCGGCCTGCACCCAGAGATCGGCCGGGCCGGCATCCACCCATCCCATCTGGCGCGCCGCATCCCCGACGGCGACGCGCAGGACCGCTGGCTCACCGCCGGCAGTGGCGCCTTCCAGCACCTGGCGCACGCCCTCCACATAGGCGGTTTGGACGGCGGGTGGGCTTCCTGCCGGCGGGTGAATGGATATCAGGGCCGTGCCGCCGGTGATAATCATATTGTAATCTTCTGCCGCCAGGTCGGGCACGCCGGCCTTCAGAACCGCTTCCAGGTTCAGCACGCGTTGATAGGCCAGCAGGCCGTTGGTGGTGCCGACGGCCGTCACCGTTTGCCCCATGTCCACCACCGCGAAGAGCGCGCCCAACGCCTGGTCGAGCCGGCGGTAGGCGGCACGCGTACGGGCATCGTAGACATCCTCGCCGCTGAGGAGGCCGGCCTTTGCCAGCAGGGCCAGCGTGTCGAAAGCGATGACCATGGTGTGGGGGGAATGATTGGACCATACCCAGACCGCGGCGCGGGTTTGCCAGTCCAGCCGGCGGTAGACGCGCTCGACGAAATCGTCCGCAGGGGCTGATGCAGAGGGGGGTGCCGGCGGCTGTCCCAGCGCACTGCTGATGGCTGACGCCAGGCCGGCGGGGACAGTATGGAGCAGGGGGACAGCATCCTGCGCCCTTTCGCCGGCGGTTGGACCCGCCGGGAGCGTAATAGCAATGTCCCCGCTGTCCGGTTCCCCTTCGGGCCAGAAGAGGACGGCGTCCACAAGCTCGTTCCCTCCATCCCATGACCATATGGCCGGCGCGGAGAAGCTCGCGGATAATCCCCCCGGCCCGGAGAGGCCGGCCAGGCGCGGCCGGCTTCCCCGCACCAGGCTCGCCATGTTCCATACCGTTACCGCCGGTTCCACCGGCGTGACATATTCCGGCACGACGCCGCCGGCGGCCAGCAGGGCCAGGTTGCGCATGGTGCCGTCGGTGATGTAGGTGGCCAGAAAGTCCGGGCGCGCGCCGGGCAAGACGATGAGCAGGGCGCGCCGGGTCGTCAATGTGTGATCGGCCGGCATTACAGTGGATACCTGCCCAGGCCAGGGTGCCGGGGTCGGCGCCGGCGGCAAGGGAGGCGCGGCACCGGTCAGGACAGCAAGAAACAGCCCGCCCAGCACCGCCGCGGCCATCACGATCGCCGGCCAAATGCGGGACAGCCGGGAAAGGGCCGGCCCCTCCTCAACGGAAACGATGACCAGGCGCAGGCCCTCAGGCATCATCACCTTCCGCGACATCCGGGGCAAGGCGGGCCAGGAGCGCATCATGGATAAGGCCGTTGGTGGCCATACAGGTAGGTGTGTCCCACCATTCCGCCTCTCCCCGTATGCCGGTGATGCGCCCGCCAGCTTCCTCGATGATAATGCCGGCGGCCGCCTTATCCCAGGGGAACAGCGTGAGGTGCAGGTAGGCATCAGCACTGCCGTCGGCCACCAGGCACAGCCCCAGCGCCGCGCTACCCATGATGCGCCATCCGCCGAGGTCATGGCTGTGGCGATCAATGATGCGCATCATGCGCTGGCGCGGGGCCTCTTGGCGGGGGAAATCGGTGGCGATGATCAGGTCCATCCAATCGGTGCGCCGGCTCACCTGCAGGCGTTCCCCGTTGAGATAGGTGCCCCGGCCGTGCGCCGCCTGATAGCACTGCCGGCGCAGGGGATCATAAATCACGCCTACCAGCGGCCGGTCGTTCTCAAACAATGCGATGGAGACGCAGAAAAAGGGCAGGCCGCGGGCATAGTTGGTGGTGCCGTCCAGCGGGTCAATGATCCAGCGGTAGGGAGAGGCACGGCCGGTGCTCCCATGGGCACCGGTTTCCTCCGTCAAGATGTCGTGTTCGGGGAAGCGCCGGCGGATAATATCGAGGATGGCTTTCTCCGCCGCCATATCGGCCTCGGTAACGATGTCGCGCAAGCCCTTGGAGCGGATGTGGTGATACTGCCGCCAACAGCGCATCAGCTCTGCGCCGGCGCTTTCGGCGGCCTCCACCGCCGCCGAGCGGAACTGTTCGATGAGGTCAGACATGATGTGAGAACGCTCCTTCCAACGGTTTGCCGGCAGGAAAGCGGAACCGCCGGCGCAGGACATGCGAGATTATACCCCTCGGTGCGGAGGACGTCAAAGAGAATTTACTCACATTCGATCGTAAGCAAATTGTAAGCTTCGCCGGCGCCATCCCATGCTATAATGGCAAGCGAAAGGATGCAGTGCAGAGAGTCATCGGAGGTATTATCCAGCATCATTTTCCATTTATTCCCGATTATCACAGATCATCGAAATCCCACCTCCCATTATCCCATCACCTTCGTGTGGTCCCAGGACTTCCGCCCCTCCTGGGACCACCAATTTTGTGCGCCGGCCAATAAAAAAGCGGGCCATGAAGGCCCGCTTTTCCCGACAGTCGGGGCGAGAGGATTTGAACCTCCGACCTCACGGACCCGAACCGTGCGCGCTAACCGATCTGCGCTACGCCCCGCTGACAGCGTCATTATAATCGAATTACGCCGGCTTCGCAAATTTGCGTTCCGCTCGCGCCGCACCCCTCTTAAAGATCACCCGCCTGGCGTTGAAGCACCAGGCTTACGATGCCAAGCCCCGTAGGGGCTTCGCTGTATAAGCCGGCGGCTTCCAGCCGCCGGCGAACCTGCTCGTAGACTTTTTCAACACCCTCGCTATATCCCTGTTGTCCGCCAGCGCGAAATGTGCTATAGTACACGCCGGAAATAACGAACATCACTTCTCCAATCCATGACCCACTCGAAAGGAGATGCATGATGTCGGCAACAGCGCTTGCTCCAACCTCAAACCCCCATGTACAGACCAGTCTGGCGTTCCTCGACCTGGTATTCGGCCATGTGCATCCCCGCGATTTTCAGGTGCGGCTCTGGGACGGCACGGCTTGGGGCCCGGAGGCAGGACAGCCGGCCCGCTTCACCATTGTGCTACAGCACCCGGGCGCCCTGCGAGCCATGTTCTGGCCCCCTGAGGAATTGACCATGGCCGAGGCCTACATCTACGACGACTTTGATATCGAAGGGGATATCGAGAGTGTCTTCCGCCTGGCGGACCCCCTGCTGGCAAAATCATGGACCGTCGCCGAGAAGGCGGCGCTGGGCCGGCTCCTGCTGAAGCTCCCCGACGAGCGCCGTCCGCGCGCTGGCCGGCAGGCGGCACGCGTGCGCGGCCGGCGGCATTCCAAAGCGCGCGACCAGCAGGCCATCAGCTACCACTACGATGTCTCCAACGACTTCTACGCCCTCTGGCTCGATAAGAACATGGTCTACTCGTGCGCCTATTTCCACTCCCCCGAGGATGACCTGGACACGGCGCAGGAGCGCAAGCTCGATTACATCTGCCGCAAGCTCCGCCTGCACCCGGGGGAGCGCCTGCTGGACATCGGGTGCGGCTGGGGCGGTTTGGTGATCTACGCCGCCCAGCATTACGGGGTGGAAGCACTGGGCATCACCCTCAGCCGGCCGCAGGTCGAATATGCGCAGGAGCGCATCCGCCGGCTGGGCCTGCAGGACCGCTGTCGCGTGGAATTTCGCGATTACCGCGACGTGAACGAGCCGGAAAGCTTTGATAAACTGGTCAGCGTCGGCATGTTCGAACATGTCGGCCGGGAAAAGCTGGAGGTGTATTTCGCCCAGGCTTGGCGCATCCTGCGTCCCGGCGGCGTCTTCCTCAACCACGGCATTGCCTGCCAAGAGGGCCTGCCGGCGAGCAACCGCCCCACCTTCTCCGAGCGCTATGTCTTCCCCGATGGGGAACTGGTCCCCATTCATGTGACCCTGGAGGTGGCCGAGAAGGCCGGCTTTGAGGTGCGTGATGTGGAGAACCTGCGCGAACACTATATGTGGACGCTCCGCAACTGGGTACGCCGGCTGGAAGCCCATCACGACCAGGCGCGCGCCCTGACCGATGAGGCGACCTACCGTGTGTGGCGGCTGTTCATGTCGGGTTCGGCCCATGGGTTCAAAGTGGGCCGGCTGAAGGTGTACCAGGCACTGCTCTCCAAGCCGGACGCGGAAGGGAACAGCCGGCTTCCCCTCACCCGTGCGGATTGGTACGCATAACACCCACTCTCTTCAGGAGGCATGCACATGGCTCTCGGGCGCTATCGCTGGTTCGTGGTGGCGGTCTTCTTCGCCTTCATGCTACTGCACCAGACCGACAAGCTCCTCATCGGCCCGCTGACCACCCCTATCATGGAGACCTTCGGCATCAACGAGGCGCAGATGGGCGCTGTCTTCACCGGCGCCCTCATCGTCGGCGCCATCCTGTACCCTGTCTGGGGCTACCTGTACGACCGCTTCACCCGCTCTAAACTGCTGGCGTTGGCCTCATTCATCTGGGGGGCCACTACCTGGCTGAGCGCGGTAGCGCCCAACTTCCGCGTCTTCCTGGTCACGCGCGCCTCTACGGGCATTGATGATTCCAGCTATCCCGGCCTCTACAGCCTGATCTCCGATTACTTCCCCCCACAGGTGCGCGGCAAAATCTACGGCCTGCTGGAATTTGCCATGCCCTTCGGCTATATGATCGGCATGGCGCTGGGCCTGCTCCTCAGCGGCACCATCGGCTGGCGAGGGGTGTTTTACATGACTGGCTCCCTCGGCATTCTGCTTTCCATTATTATCTTTTTTGGGGTACGCGAGGCGCCGCGCGGCCGCAGTGAGCCAGAGCTGGCCGACCTGGAACGCATCCGCGCCTACCGCTTCGACTGGAAGATCGCTCGCGACCTTTTCCGCAAGCCCAGCCTGCGCCTGCTGTTCATCCAAGGTTTCTTCGGGGTCTTCCCCTGGAACGTCATCACGTACTGGTTCTTCCGCTATCTGGAGAAGGAGCGCGGCTATACACCCCAAGAGGTCTTCACTACCATGGTGTTCGCGGTGCTGGTGCTGGCCTCCGGCTACTTTGTGGGAGGGGCCGCCGGCGACGCGCTCTTCAAGCGCACGTCGCGCGGCCGGCTCATCGTCAGCGGGAGCGCCGTCCTGCTGGGCGCCATCCTGCTGGTCATCACCCTCAGCGTCCCTGCCGAACAGCGCCTGCTGTTCGCCATCATGCTGAGCGTCAACGCCCTCTTCATCCCTTTCGCCGCACCCAACGTCATCTCGACAGTGTTCGACATCACCCTGCCGGAGGTGCGCAGTACCGCCATGTCTATCCAGCTTTTCATCGAGTCCGCCGGCGCCGCCCTCGCCCCGCTCATGGCCGGCCTCATCGCTGTGCGCGCCAGCCTGCACGATGCCATCCTGCTCATCTGCGTCACCGCCTGGGTGCTGTGCGCCATCTTCTTCGGGGTAGCGGCATATCTCATTCCCCGCGATATCGCCACCCTGCGCGAACAGCTCCGCCAGCGGGCAGAGGCCGAGCGCACCGCCGTCAAAGTGTGAGGAAATGCGCGTCTGGGATATTCACCCAGGATATCTGGACCGCCAAAACCTGCTGGGGGAACATAACGAGATTCACGGCCTGCTGACCATTATCCTGGAGGGCCGGCAGGGGTACGCCCATCATCCGGAGACCCTGCGCTGGAAGGAATATGTGCCGGCTCTGCGCTGTCGGCATGACCTGGTGGTCGCGGAGATGCGCCTGCGCGGCTATCAGCACCGCTCGCCCGCCGGCGTGTATGACCCTTCCTCTCTGGACTGGCCGGCAGAGTTCGTTGACCCGCCGGCGCGCCAGTTCCTCCTGCTCGCCGAGCGCTACGCGCGCCGCGACAGTCCGGGCGGGCGTATCCCGCTCCCCGCATCGGCCCAGGAGCTGTGGGCACAGCACAAGTATTCGGTGCTGGCGCGCTCCCCCGAGGCATATCAGGACATCGGCCGGCGCGTGGCAAACATGCGGTCAGCAGATGAATTCGACGCGCTGGCGATGGAATTGGCCCTCTGGCTTCGCCGGCCGCCCGCCCCGGGCCGGCTCATCAACGCCCTTCAGCACATGTGGGGCCATGTCAGCCCATTCGCAGAGGGCACAGCACCGGCGGGGCCAGCGGAACTGCTCCAGCATATCCAAACGCTGTCCCAACGGCACGGCATCACCTACCTGCTGGCGTCCACCGCGCTCAGCGACTTGGCCTGTTGGCTGGACGGAGGGATGCCGCAAGTATAGGCCTATGTACCCAATATGGGGGAGGTATCCTGATGAAGCCCTTGCGCGGCACGGAGCTAAAACGCTTCCTGCGCACCCAGCCAAAGCCCCGCCGGCAGTTGGCGCTGATCCTGCAGAGCGTGGCCTATCCCGTCAACGTCGGTTCCATTTTCCGCATCGCCGACGCCTGCCGCGTGCAGGAACTGCTTCTCACCGGCATCACTCCTACGCCGCCGCACCCCAAAATCACCAAGGTGGCGCGCGCCAAGGACCAGCGGGTGCCCTGGCGCTATGTGGAACGGGCGGAGGACGCGGTGATGGAACTGCGGGAGGCTGGCTATCACATCGTGGCGCTGGAGCTGACCGATGCCAGCCAGCCTTATTACACCTACCCTTATCCGGACAAGGTAGCTGTGGTCGTGGGGAATGAGGACCACGGGGTAACCCGGAGCGTGCTGGAATTATGCGATGGGGCGGTATTTGTCCCCATGTTCGGCAAGGGCCGCTCGCTGAACGTGCACGTGGCCCTGGCGGTGGTCTGCTATCATATTCTGGTCAGCTCCCTGCCGGCGTAGCTCAGCGCCGGAGCAGGGGCATCCACACTCGATTCCCCCCAGCAAACCATTCGTAGGCCCCGATATCGGCGGCCAATCCCTGCGGGCGGGGGACACCGTCAAAGTCCACCGCCGGCGCCCAGGCGGTACTGCCGGCATCAACCGCCGGCGAATCAGCGCGCAGATGATAATCCCGACCGGCCGGGTCGCGGAAGGCAGGATCAATGGAGGCGCTGTGCCGGCCGTTCCCTGTCTCGGTGAACCACAGGCCAGTGTTCAGGTCCAGCCGGCTGTAGTCCACGCGAGCTGTGAACGCCGCTTGAATCTCAGCATCCTCCTGGCTGTAGTACAGGTTGTGGTCCTCCCACAGCGTCACATGCTCGCCGAAGAAGACCCCGCTTCCATTGAAGGCAAAGATGTTGTTGAACAACCGCAGTTCGGCGGTGGCCGGCGGGTCATAGGCCACGTACATGCCGTAGCCCCCGATGTCCAGCGCGTTGTGCGCCACGACGTTGTTGATGAGGGTGTAGGTGCCGCCGGCCTCCAGCACAACGCCGGCCAGCCCGTTATCGCGGGAGATGCTGTTTTCCAGCGTAGCACCAATGTTCCACAGCTTGATGCCGTCGCGGGCATTCCCCCAGGAGAGGACGCGCGCTAGGCGTGTGCGCGCGGATTTGAAATCGAAGCCGTCGCCGGCATTCCGATAGGCCTGACAGCGCTCCACCAGGATATCCTCGCCGGCCTCAAAGGCGAAGCCGTCCGCGGCGGTGTTGTTCCCTGTGCCGTTGCGGGCGGAAATAGTGTCCCGGATGGTTATCCGCCGGCAGGGGCCTGGGGAGCAGTCCATGCCCAACAGGGCATTGTCATGCAGGTACAGCCCCTCGATGAGCACGTCCTCGACCGTCCCGCCGGGGATGGCGTATTCCGTGAGGCGCAGGGCGGTGTCGTTGCCGTATATTTCCAGGCTCACCAATTCGATATGATGGTTATGGCCCCACAGCACCAGGCCGTAGCCCTGGAAGTTGCGGATGGTGAGCCCTTCCAGGCGGATGTAGCTGTGTCCGCCGGCGATAGCAAAGCCCGTGCCCCATTCCAGCCGATACCCGTCCAGGATGGGGCGTTCGCCGGGGTAGGCACGGAAAGTGATAGGAGCACCAGGAGCCCCGGAGCGGCGGGTTTCCACCCACTCCTCGTAAATGCCGCCGCGAATAATGATGGTATCGCCGGCCTGCGCCATCATCGCCGCGTAGTCAATGCTGGCCCAGGGCTGGGCGAAGGTGCCCGGCGCGGAATTGTTCCCCCAGGGTGCCACATAATACGTGGAGCCCTGCGCGTGCGCCTCCGCTGGTGGGAGCAAGAGTGCAACCAACACGACGCAAACCGTCAATAGAAGGCCGGCCAACCCGCCGGCCGGCCCCTTTCCTCTCGCGTTCATATCCCTGCCCATATGCGTCGAAATGTTGTGATGATGTGTGATGCATGTTTGCCGACCGCGTTACAGGGTCGCCATCTTCTCCCGAAAGTTAATCAGGCTGGCCTGGAGTGCTGACATGGCGCGGTGAAACACCTCGCGGAACTGCTCGGGTTTGGCGAAGAACATCTCGATGCTGGCCACCGTATTCTGCCCGTCACTGCGGACATAAATTTTGGCGGCCTTGGTGCGCATGGTGGCATAGTTCGCGGCCACCATGACGCGCGCCAGCTCGTCGCCGCTCTCGATCTCCCAAAAGTTGGGGAACACCAGGCGAAAGTACTGCGGGTCGCTGGTGTCAATGTCAATGTAATACGTGCCACCCTCGTGCATGAACACCACATCGCCGTCGGAATCAACGCTGGGGCGATACCCTTCCCTGGTCAGATAATCCACGTACAGTTGTGCCGGCCCGCTCATGATAGTAGTCTCCTTTCGACCTTCCTGGAAACAGCCGACGAATGAACCGCTGGGCTTATGCTAACACATATGACGACGGGCGTCAAAAGAGGATATTCGAAAAGCAGTGGATCGGACTGGCGCTGAAGCCACGGCAGCAACTGCGAAGCCTGCCTGCGCAGGCTTCGCGAAGTCGGCACCGGCCCGCAGTTTCAACTGCCAGGCGATGAGCCAATACCCGCAAATCGAACGGCTTTTTCAACACCCTCGCTTCGAAACTTTGACACTTTTCCCTTCCTATCCTATAATAATTTTCTTGCCGGCCTCTTTATAGACGCATGCGCCGGCGAAGAGGTAACAATGTTATACAATGTCGCAAAACTGCTGCAGGAACCGATCGGGTCCATCCGCCACTATGTCCTGGATGAACCCAGCGGCATTGAAGACCCGGACCTGGTGCTGATCGGCCCGATCCACAGCGATCGCGTCACATTGATGCGCACTCAGCGCGGCATCTTGGTAACCGCCGTGCTCACACAGACGGTCCGCATGCAGTGCGTCCGCTGTCTGGCCGATGTGGATGTCCCGCTGGAAATCACGCTGGAGGAGGAGTACTTCCCCAGCATTGACCTGAAGACCGGCCTGTTCATTGATTGGTCGCACGACGAGGATGTCACGCCGGAGGTCATGATTGACGAGAAGCACATCCTCGACCTGCACGAGGTGGTGCGGCAGGAGCTTTTACTGGCCCTGCCCCTGCATCCGCTCTGCCGGCCGGACTGCCGCGGCATCTGCCCGAACTGCGGCGCCGACCTGAACACGGAGCCGTGCCGATGTGAGGAAAAGCCAGTGGACCCCCGCTGGGAAGCACTGGCAAAGCTGAAGAAAACGCTGTCCGAAGAGTAATCCGGGATTCCGAGCGCAACATCTCTGCGAAAAAGGGGTTATAAACATGGGAGCGCTACCGAAACGTAAAGTCTCTACCGTTCGCCGCGGCAACCGCCGCAGTCATGATGCACTCAAAAAGATCAATCTGGTTCCATGCCCGAACTGCCATAAGATGCGGCTTCCGCATCACGTCTGCCCGCACTGCGGCTATTACCGGGGCGTGGAAGTGATTGAGGTAGCAAAAGAAAAGTGAGGCGGCGCCGGCCACTCTCCGCTTACACGGGCAGTGACTCGCCGGCGCAGGCCTTACCTGGCCGGCGAGCATTCCCGGGGATTCCCCCGAACGATATCTTTACTGCAGGAGAGTGACGCGTGATTCATACCCGCCTGTGTGATCTGCTGAACATCCGACACCCCATCTTCCAGGGGGGCATGGCCTGGGTAGCGACAGCCGAACTGAGCGCCGCGGTCTCCGAGGCCGGCGGATTGGGCATTCTGGGCGGCGGCAACGCCCCACCCGACTATGTGCGCGACCAGATTCGCCGGCTCCGCCAGCTCACCGACAAGCCCTTCGGCGTCAACATCCCGCTCTTCTCCGAATATGCTGACGCCGTCATTGACGTCTGCATCGAGGAGCGCGTGCCGGTCGTTACCACCGGCGCCGGCAACCCTGGGCCGGCGATCAAGCGTCTCAAGGAAGCCGGCATCATCGTCATCCCGGTGGTGGCCTCAGTAGCCCTGGCCCGTCGGCTAGAGAAGGCCGGCGCCGATGCCATCATCGCCGAAGGCATGGAATCCGGCGGGCATATCGGCGACGTGGCGACCATGCCCCTTGTCCCGCAGGTCGTCAGTGCGGTGAGCGTCCCGGTCATCGCCGCCGGCGGCATTGCCGACGGCCGCGGCCTGGCCGCCGCCCTGGCACTGGGCGCGGTCGGCGTGCAGATGGGCACCCGC
>CALIBQ010000036.1 GCA_938049385.1 uncultured Anaerolineae bacterium | reverse complement strand
ACCAGCTCAAGCAGACGTGATCGTTGTTCCCCGGTCAGCTCGACTGCGTACACCTTGGGCCTGGGCATGATTCCTTCCCTCCACATGAATGTCATGGAGAGAAGGATACCGTATGAAACCAACGTGGTCAAGTACTAGGTTATTGACAGCCCCCTTTCTCCACTCTGCAGGGGCGCACCCTGCGTCAGCAGGCGTGATTGATGCCGGCAGAGACGCTGGAGCAGGCAGGCGGTGCAGGAACTGCTACAGGTTTCGCATTGATCCCCCTAGTCGGGTCGGCCCTTCTGTGCCGGCCGGGGAGGGCATATGCAAGTCCATATCGGCACGTCCGGCTGGGTCTATTCGCACTGGCGCGGCCTGTTCTACCCCGCTGACCTGCCGGCCCGCGCCTGGTTCTCCTTCTACGCGCGCTATTTCCACACCGTCGAGATCAACAATACCTTCTACCGACTGCCGGCGGAGAGCGCCTTTGAGGCCTGGCGCCTGCAGGCGCCGGCCGGCTTCCTCTATGCGCTCAAGGCCAGCCGCTACCTGACCCACATCAAACGGCTGAAGGACCCGGCAGCGCCGCTGGAATTGTTCCTGAGCCGGGCGCAGCTCCTCGGCCCGCATTTAGGGCCTATCCTGTATCAGCTTCCGCCGCACTGGCCGCTGGACCTGGGCCGGCTGGAGCACTTCCTGGAGATTCTGCCGGCCGGCTGTGAGCACGTGCTGGAGTTCCGCCACCCCTCCTGGCTGTGCGAGCCGGTCTTCTCCTTGATGGAACGCTACGGCGTCGCGCACTGCATCCACGACATGCCGCCGCTGGAGGTCCCCCTGCGGGTCACCGCCCCGCTGGTCTACCTGCGCTTCCACGGCGGGCCGGACTATTTCGGCGATTACAGCGACGCCGAGCTGGCGGAATGGGCAGAGCGCATCGCCGGCTGGTGCGCGGCTGGATACAAGGTTTACGTCTACTTCAATAACGACGCGCTGGCGCACGCCGTTAAGAATGCCCTAACCCTGTGCCGCATGCTGGGGCTGGAGACGCCGGCGCATACGGATGCCGGGGCATAGCGTAGGGGAACGATGGAGCTGGGGCCAATCACCCTCATCCCGATCGGCAAGGTGGAGAGCGCCCTGCTGGAGGCGCTGTGCCCGGCGCTGGAGCAGACGTTCGATGCCGAGTGCCGGCGTGGCATGCCGCTGGCACTGCCCGAAAAGGCCTATGACCCGCGCCGCCGGCAGTACAACGCCGAGGAAATCCTGCGCCTCCTGCCGGCCCCCGTGCGGAGGCGCGTGCTGGGGATAGTGGACGCCGACCTGTATGTGCCGCGGCTGAATTTCGTGTTCGGGCTGGCAGACATAGTGGAGCGCCGGGCGCTCATCGCCCTGGCGCGCCTGCGGCAGGAGTTTTACGGCCTGCCGGCAGAGCCGGCGCTTTTCCTTCAGCGCATGATCAAAGAGGCAGTCCATGAGCTGGGGCACACCTACGGTCTGGGGCACTGCACGGACCCCCTGTGCGTGATGGCCTTTTCCAACACATTGGGCGATACGGACCGCAAGGCGGCGGCCTTTTGCGAGCACTGCCGGCGCCGGCTGAAGGGCAAATGAGGATAGTGAAACACTGTACAAGCAAGGCGCGGCCTGACGGCTTATGAAAGTGCTGGGACCCTCTCCATACCTTGCATTTCGCCTGGCGCTGAAGCACCAGGTTCATGAACCTGGTGCTTCAGCGCCAAGCCCCTGTGGGGCTTCACTTCCTCAGCCAGCGGCTTCCAGCCGCCGGCGAACCTCATCGCCTGACAGTTGAAACGCCGGCGGTGTTTGCGAACACTTCGCCTGGTTTCAACACCCTCGCACCTTCTATTTGGCAAATTCCCCACAAGGGTGTATAATCCGATTCAGAAAGGAGCTGCGATCCTCGTAGTACAGGACTCGTTGGCAGGTCTACTTCACTCCCCTTTGAGCGAAGGCCCGCTGAACGAGCTTTTGCATGGCGAGTGTTACAGCCCATTTTCAGCGTGACACGGGGCGTTCTGCCATGCGTCCCCATCATCACGATAGCCGCCTTCCCCTACCGGGAAAGTTGAAAAAAGAAAGGAAATGTACAATGGCAAAAGCAAAAGTTGGCGACACAGTTCGGGTGCACTACATCGGTACCCTCGACGATGGCACAGTGTTCGATTCCTCCATGGGACGGGAACCGCTCGAGTTCACCCTGGGTGAGAACGAGGTAATTCCCGGCTTCGAAGAGGCAGTGGTCGGCATGGAACCCGGTGAGCGCAAGTCCGTCACCATTCCGGCCGATGAGGCATATGGCCCGTACTATGAGGACATGGTTCTGACGGTGGACCGCTCCGAGTTTCCTCCGGACCTGGAGCTGGAAGTCGGACAGCGCCTTCAGGTGCGTCAGGCAGACGGCTATGTCTTTGCCGTTACGGTAACCGACATCACTGATGACGAGGTAACCCTGGATGCCAATCACCCGCTCGCCGGCGAAGACCTCACCTTCGCCATCGAGCTGGTGGAAATCCTCTGATACCCGCGCATCTGCGCGAGCAAACAGACTGACCGGCGGGGGCGGCGTTGAGGCCGCCCCCGCTCCCAGATGGTGCCGGCCATGCCAGCACGCTGGATCATCCATCTCGATTTAGATGCCTTCTTCGCCTCGGTAGAAGAACTGCTTCGCCCTGAGCTTGCCGGCCTCCCCATTATCGTGGGCGGACCGCCGGAAGCCCGGGGCGTTGTCGCATCTGCCTCTTATGCCGCACGCCGCTACGGCGTGCGCTCCGCCATGCCCACCGCACAGGCCCTGCGCCTGTGTCCGCAGGCCGTGCTCGTCCCTCCGCGCCACAGCGTGTACCGAGAATTCTCCGACCGGGTCATGGCCATCCTGTACGAATACACCCCGCTGGTGGAACAAATCTCCATTGATGAAGCGTTCATGGATGTAACCGGGTGCGAGCTCCGTTGGGGCGAGCCGCTGGAGCTGGCCGCCGGCATCCAGCGGCGCATCAAAGACGAGATCGGGCTGTCCGCTTCCCTGGGCATCGCCGGCAGTAAGCTCGTCGCCAAAATTGCCTCCGATTACGCCAAACCCCACGGCCTGGTGCTGGTCCCGCATGGCGGGGAAGCCGCTTTCTTGGCCCCGCTGGACATCGAGCGGCTCTGGGGCGTAGGGAAGGTCACGGCGCGCAAACTGCGTGCCGCCGGCGTGCGCACTATCGGCGACCTGGCCCGCCTCTCCCGGGAGCAGGTCGAAAGCTGGCTGGGGAACTACGGCGTGGAGCTGTGGCTGTATGCGCACGGCATTGACAGCCGGCCGGTGGTATCGGACGCCGGCGAACCCCGCTCCGTCAGCCATGAGGAGACCTTCGCCCGGGATATCTCCGACCCTACCCTGCTGGACGCCGAACTGCTCCGGCTCAGCGAAAGGGTCGGAGCGCGTCTGCGCCGCTACGGCCTCCGGGGGCGCACCGTCTTCATCAAACTGCGCTACAGCGATTTCACCACCATCACGCGCCAGCAGACCCTGGAAGAACCCACCGATATGGACATGGAGATATACCGACATGCCCGCCGGCTGTGGGAGAAAACATGGGAGCAGGGCCGGCCCGTGCGCCTTATCGGCGTGGGCATGCACCAGCTCAGCACCGCGAGCTGGCAGTTGAGCCTCCTGCCGGCGGACAGCGAGGAGCTAGTGCGTCAGCGCCAGCGAGCGCTGAACCAAGCGGTGGACGCCATCCGAGAACGGTTCGGGGATACGGCGCTGCGCCGGGCACGGCTCTTACGCCGGCCGCGCCGCTAAAACGCCAGCGGTATTGGCCCTGCAACCGCGATGCATTCCCTCGTAACATGACAGCGCAGAGCCAGCACCTGCACGCCGGCGTCCCGCGCCTCGCGGAGTGCCCTGCCGAATTCGGCGTCGGTGCCGTCATTCGGTGCGAATGCCCGTGCATCCTCGCGCTGGACCACGAAGACCACTGCGGCGCAGATGCCTGACTCCGCCAGACGCGCCAGCTCCCGCAGATGCCGCCGGCCGCGCTCCGTCGGCGCATCGGGGAAACGCGCCGTACCGTCCTGCACCAGCGTCACCGACTTGGCCTCCACCCAGCAGACGCGGCCGTCCCCGGTCTCAAAGCGCAGGTCCAGCCGGCTCTTGCCATGCACCGCCTCGGTATATACCCGCTCATATTCGTTCAGCGCGGGCAAGAAGCCGGCCTGCCAGGCATCCACCACCAGACGCGGCGGAAGGCGCGCGTCCACGCACACCAGCCGGCCGACATGCTCTACCAGGATCAGGTCGCCGGCGGTGCGGCGTTGAGGGTCATGGTGCAGGCGGACATACGCCGGCACGCCGGGGAGCAGGAGCTCGCCCAGCCGGCCGGAATTCGGCACGTGCACGGGAAGCTCCCCGCCGGCGCACCGCACCAGGGCGCGAAAACGATTCTCCCGGCGGAGAAACTCTGCCTGGTGCAGGGGACCAAAAACAATGCTCATGGGAGCCGTCCCGCTGGGGCACTGCGTTGCGCCGGCGGCACAGCGCCCCAGGCGGAGAACTGCATTGGCAGAATTAATACTCCAGGACGCGCGGCAGAGACTTGGCCTGTTCCACCCAGCTCTTCACCTCACGTAGGGAAGGCAGTCGCCGCACCAGTTTCTTCTGGGCATTGACCTCCATCAGCTTGGTGTAGAGATTCTCGGGGTTGCGCTGGGCGAGTTCCACCACAGTGTCGACGCCGGCTTCTTCCAGCAGGTCGGAGTATTCCTCGCCGATGCCTTTGATGCGGAACAGGTCCGCCAGGTTCGCCCATTCCAGGATGAGTTTCTCGCTGATGCCAGCGCGTTCCGCCAGGGCCTTGCGTTTTTGAGGGGTGTTCGCTTGCTCCAACAGTGCTTCCAGCGTGCGGATGCCGAGCTCCTCCAGCTTGCCGGCATACACCTCACCGATCCCTTCGATCCGACGAATGTTGATGGGCATGGCTTCTTACCTCCTGTGTGAAAAGAGCGAACCTCAACTCCCCGCCAGCTTGATTAACATGGACGCCAGAATATCCCCCAGCACCGCCAGGTCCTCCGTGGGGAGGTAGCGGTCGGCGGCCCCATCGTAGATGACATTAGCGGAGGGCTGAAATTCCTCATCGCCCTGATACAGCACCACCGCCATACGCAGGCGCGGGAGCACGTCGAAGGCGAAGGCGGCATCGCCCACGTCCAGCCGGATGCCGCTCAGGGCGCGGGCGGCCTTCTCGAAAGCGTCCAGCCGCCGGCCGAAGGCGCCGGCCAGCCGGCGGTTGGCGCGTTGCTGAAAAGCCGCGTCATAACCCATGCCGCCCGGCAGTTCGCGGAAGGCGATCCAGCGGTCCGCCATCGGCGCGCCGGATGCCAGGATCAGATAGTGCAGGAGGATCAAGCGGGTCGGTATCGGCGGTTCGACGCCGCGGCTGTCGCGGATCGAGGCATCGGGGAAAGAAACGCGATAGCGTTCGTTGAGGAAGGGTATCTCGAAATAGCCGCTCCCCTCGCCGGCCGGCTCGTAGCGCACGCCGGCCCAGCTTGCCATGACGAACGGATCACGGCTGGATATCTCAGCACGGGCCTTCTCCAGCGCCGGCCCATAGCATTCCTCCGGTGAGCGCGGCCCATATTCCGCCATGCTGGCTCCTTTCTCCCCCACATCGGGGACAGCAGGCTATTTCTTGCGGTACAGTTCTGGCTTCAGCACACCGATAAAGGGCAGGTTGCGATACTTCTCCGCAAAGTCCAGGCCGTAGCCCACGACGAAATAGTCCGGGATGCTGAAGCCCAGGTAATCGGCCTTGATGGGCACCTCGCGCCGGCTGGGCTTGTCCAGCAGGACGCACAGGCGGATGGAGGCCGGCTGGCGCGCCTGCAGTATTTCCAGCAGGTAGTTCAGCGTCCTGCCCGTGTCCACAATGTCCTCCACTACGATCACATGCCGGCCGTAAATATCGCTTTCCAAGTCCTTCAGGATACGCACAACGCCCGTGCTGGTATCCCCATCATAGCTGGAAGTGGCGATAAAGTCAATGCCCAGGTGAATGTCCATGGCCCGGATGAGGTCGGCCATAAAGACCATGGCGCCTTTGAGGACACTGATGAGGAGGGGGTTTTTGTCGCGGTAATCGGCGGCGATCTGGGCGCCCAGCTCCTTGACCTTGGCTTGAAGCTCCTCTTCGGTGATCAGCACTTGGGCAATGTCATCTTTCAGCATGATAACCGGTTCCCCTTTCTGAGAAAGATGCATGTGGGCAGAAATGTTGTCAGCCGGCGGCCGGCGTGCCGCTCTGCGGCGGTCGCCAATCCGTCGGCAGGAAGAACATACAGCGAGCGAACGAGGTCACCCGCACCGCGCTGTGGATCGAAACGCCCTTTTTGAGGGGCACCTCGCCGGCGAAGGTCCGGCGCAGGCCGTCAGCCGCTTCCTGAAGGAGCCGGCCGTCGGTAGGCGTCAGCCCATGCCCAGGCATGAGCAGGTTGATCTCCCAGGCCAGTTGAGAGAGCATCTCCAGGCTGGTGAGCATGGCCTGCGGGTCACTGCCGGGCAGGTGTAGGTAGATTGGCCCCTCATAAACGGTATCGCCGGCGAACATCAGGCGCTCCACTTCATCTACGAAGCAGACCGAACCCGGGGAATGGCCCGGCGTATGCCATACCATAAGCACCCGCCCGCCCAGGTCAATCTCCTGTCCATGTTCGAGGAAGAAGGTCGCGGAGGAGGGCCGGGGCTGAAAGCGCTTGGCGTCAAAACCCGAGGGGAAGGGATGGCCGTTCTCCTGGAGCCGGCGCAGATACTGCTGGGAAGCCTCGGAGAGGCGCGGATGCTGGAGGCCGTCTGCCTCCGCCGGGTGCACGCCGATATGTTCGAAGCGGTGGTTGCCGCCGACATGGTCCCAATGGGTATGGGTGTTCAGCACGACAACCGGCCGGCTGGTCAGTTTCTCCACCACTGCCCGGATGTCGCCGATGCCCAAGCCGGTATCAATCAGCGCCGCATATGCCCCCCCTTCCACCAGATACGCATGCGACTGCCCCAGCTCAGTGATGACATGCACACCTGGTGCGAGCTTGCGCACCTCGAACAGATCGCCCACTCGCGTCCTCCAAGCCTGCGCCGCGGGAGTATTCTGACCGCGAACGATCGTCTGTAACTCTGTGACAGAAACATTATACGGCATGAACGGCTTGCGGGGCAATATTTGTGCGGGGAAATGCGGACATGAAAAGCGAGGAGATTTCCCCTCTCAGCGGTCCATGCCGCCAAAAGCGCCCACCCTGCGCCCAGGTTAGGGGACTCCTCGCTTTCTCCCGTGGAAAGCTGTATATTTTTCAATTGCACTTATATTATAGCAAATTTCCCGCCGGCTGTAAAGAGGTTCCGATAAATTTTAAGGATTCTGATTCCGGAGAGGGTATGGGAAAACCACTTATATGAGCGGAGCAGTGTGCACATCTGACCTACTTGGCAGTGGATGGACTTCCGCAACCATCTTGGGGGTGGGTGGTATATCGTGATGCACTTCGCCTGGCGTTGAAGCGCCAGGCTTACGGTGCCAAGCCCCGCAGGGGCTTCGCTTCATACGCCGCTCTACGGCGCCTGGGTCCATGTGAACGAGACGCTGTGGTGCCGGCCAGCCTCGATGAGCACTTGAGACAACGGGCTTGCTACCGAAGTAAAATGTGAACTTTGCGAAGGTGGACAAGCGGGATATTTTCGGCTATACTGGGCATGCGTATGCAGGAGGACATCGTATGCAGGGTAGTGGGAGAACTCCGCCGGCGGTGACTTGCGCCGTGCTCGCCGGCGGGCAGAGCCGGCGCATGGGGGTGGACAAGGCGTTCCTGGAGCTGGGCGGCCGGCCGCTCATCCAGTGGACCTTGGAGGCGCTGGCCGGCATCGGTCAAGAGATCATCATCATCGCCAATGACCGCCAGCGCTACGCCGGCCTGGGCGTGCGCGTGGAGCCTGATATCCTCCCCGGCTACGGCGCGCTGGGGGGCATTTACACCGCCCTCGCCCGGGCAAGCTGTGCGCGCGTGCTGGTGGTCGCCTGCGATATGCCCTTCTTATCGCGGCCCCTGCTCCGCTACCTCGTCGGACTTTCATCGCAGTTTGATGCCGTGGTGCCGCGGCTTCCCGACGGTGTCGAGCCTCTGCACGCGGTGTACACCAAGGCCTGCCTGGACCCCATCCGCCGGGCACTGGCCCGCGGCGAAAAGCGCATCATCTCGTTCTTTGCCGATATCTGTCTGCGCTATGTCGAGCCGGCGGAGATCGCCGTTTTCGATCCGGAATTTCGCTCGTTCATGAACTTGAACACGCCGGCCGATCTGGAGGCCATTCGCAAGCTGCTGGAGCCGCCGGCCGCTGAAGCGCCGGCAGAAGGAGCGGTCCATGACCAGCGGTATCTTCAGCAAGGGCAAGATGGGCATTGACGCCAACCGACCGATTGATATCGGCACCGGTGCCATCGCGCCACAGTACGCCAATCCCAGCATCATCGCCGAAACCGGCGCGGCCTTCGTGCGGCTCAACTTCGTGCTGGGGCCGTGGCGCTCGCCGGCGGATACCACCCTGCACGCCGGCCGCACCTGGTTCCAAACCTACGATACCATTGTGGACGGCCTGCTGGCCAAGGGGTTGGGAGTGTACGCGCTTGTCGGGGCCGAAGCCACTAGCCGGCCGGACCCGGGCAACCGCTTCCGCCAGCCCACTCCAAGTTCGGACGCCGAGGATTGGCTGCGCGAATACGTGATCAATTTCGCCGCCATCGCCGCGCACTTTGCCGGCCGCATCCACATCTACGAATCCTTCAACGAGCCGAACGACTGGCACGGCGGACAGAACAGTTGGGTGCATCCGTATTGGTTCGCCCGCATGCTGCGCGACATCTACCAGAAGGTCAAGATTGACGACCAGCGAGATGTCATTCTCGTATCAGGCCCACTGTTGACCCACGACCTGCCCGGCGGCGGGGACGACGGCACGGCGTACCTGGACCAGACCTACCGGCTGGGCCGGCAGTCGCACGGCTGGGAAGCGTTCCAGGCGGCGCACGGCACGTACCCGCTGGACGATATCGGGTATCATCTGTATGTTGGGCTTCAGCCGACGGCTACGCCGGCAGACATCGAGGCGGTCATCACCCGCTATCTGAACGCCATCTGGGCGATCATCACGCGCTATGAAGGGACCCTCACGGAAAAGGGGCTTCATGTCTCAGAATACGGCTGGACCTCGGACAACGGCGAGGCCAAACAGGCCAGCAACCTGCAGACGGCCTTCCGCCTACTGCGGGACCATCCCCGCGTGAAGACCGCCGCATGGTTCTGCCTGCAGGATTTCCCGGGGCAAAACTACGGCCTGTATCGCGCCGGCGCCTTCATCACCTCCAACCGCAAGCAGGCGTACAACGCCTTCAAGACGCTCTGTGCCGAAAGCGCGCCGGCACCGCTGGTGGGCTACGATTTCGCCGGCCGGCGCTACCCCGCTATCATCGCCGCCTACGAACGCAGCGGCGGCGAGAAAGTCCTGGGCGTGCCGACGGATAACGGCGGGGGCGTGTATGTGCACCGCTGGGGAGCCGGCATGGTGCAAGATTTCATCAACGCCCGGGGCCAGAAGTCCATCATCATGCTCAAGGACGGCGCAGGCCAGGCCTATGTGGTGCGGGGCGTCATCCACAACCGCTATATCTATACCTACGGCGGCGCCTTAGGGCCGCTGGGCTATCCGGTAGAGGACCAGAGCGAGGACGAATGGGGACTGCCGCGCTGCCGGTTTGAACACGGTGTCATCGGATGCCGCACGTACACGGAGATATACGAGGAATAGGCCAAACAAAACGCCTCCAAGCAGGTCGATAAGCCGAGTTCTGTTCCCAGCCGGCGGCTGGGCGGCGACCATCTCTCTGGGACTGCCGTTGCCGACAGCCTCAAGCGGCCTACCCGGGGGCAGAGGGCGAGCAACCCCCTGGCGCCGAAGCGCCGCACCCCCATATTTGGCCTTGCTCCCGGTGGGGTTTGCCTAGCCAGCCCGGTCACCCGGACTGCTGGTGGTCTCTTACACCACCGTTTCACCCTTACCGGCACGCGGCCGGCGGTCTGCTTTCTGTGGCACTTTCCGTCGGGTCACCCCGCCTGGGCGTTACCCAGCACCGTGCTCTGTGGAGCTCGGACTTTCCTCAGCCGGCCGTACGGCCGGCCGCGGTCGCCTGACCTGCTTGGAAGCTACATTAAATTATACGTCGTGCATCGGCCGGCGTCAAGTTTTGCCCCCAACGGGATCGTTGCCCAGGCGATCGTTATCGGCAAAGTGACTGTCATCGGTTATCAGGAGCTGAACCCTGATCCTGCTCCAACAAGCACCGTTTGACGGCCAGGCCGGCACGTGTTATAGTGGCACTGGCCGGCGCTTCTTTGTCCTGCCTCATTCTCTATGGCCAGACGCATCCCTTGAGACTGCCCCATACAGAGTGGGCCATCATCCTGCCTCTGCCGACCAGCTTCACCGGATTCCGCCTGACCATACTTTTGGGAGAGCCGCTATGAACACGAAGCGCTTCACCATCCTGCATTCCAACGATATGCACGGCGATTTCCTGGCAGAGGTGCGCGAGGGCGGCGGCGCATTGATCGGCGGGCTGGCCCTGCTGTCGGGCTACGTGAAACGGGTGCGCGCCGGGGAGGAGAACGTGCTCTACATGATCGCCGGCGATATGGTGCAGGGCTCGCTCATTGATTCCGAGTACAAAGGAGTCTCCACCATGGAGATCATGAATATGCTCTCCCCTGACGTGGTGGCCCTGGGCAATCATGAGCTGGATTACGGACTGCCCCACCTCTTGTTCCTGGAGAAAGTGGCCACCTTCCCCATCGTCAACGCCAATCTGTATATCCGCAAGTACCTGCGCCGGCTGATGCGCCCGTACATCATCCTGGAAAAGGCAGGGTTCCATATCCTGGTCACGGGCATCATCACCGATAAAATCATGGACACCCTGCGGCAGGACAGCCTTATCGCAGTTTTGTGACGTTGGAAGAGGCAAGCCAGGCCATCGGCGCCATCTGCAACGCCTACAAGCACGATGACATTGACCTCACCATCGTGCTCACACACATCGGGCTGGAGTCCGATATCCAGCTCGCATCCATGTTGGACCCAGAATGGGGCGTGGACATGATTATCGGCGGGCATTCCCATTCTGTCCTGGACGAACCACTGCGGGTGAACGGCATCCTGATTGCGCAGGCCGGCGTGGGCACCAACCAGATCGGCCGCTTCGATATCACCGTGGACGATGACACCAACGCCATCGTCGACTATTCCTGGCGGCTGGTGGAAATCGCCGAGGGCATCGCCGAACCCGATGCGGAAATGCTGACCATGATCGAGCAGTACAAGACACTGGTGGACGAGAAGTACGGGGCCATCCTCTGCATGTTCACCAGACCGCTGACCCATCCCAAGCGCGAGGTCGAAACGGAACTCGGCAATCTCTTCGCCGATATTTTGGCCGATAACGCTGAATGTGACGTGATGCTGTTGGGGTCCGGGTCCATCCGGTCGGAACAGTTGGGGCCGGCGGTTACCCTGGGCAGTCTGCGCGCCTGCTTCCCCTTCGACGACAAAATCCTGCGCGGGACGCTCACCGGCGCCCAGCTCTGGCGCACCTTCTCCCACATCATGCGCCCGGAGAACCGTACCGGCGAGGGGGAATGCTATCAGGTGAATCGCGGAATCGAGGCGGTATACGATGACGGCGCCCGCCGGCTGGTCTCCCTCAAGGTGCGCGGACAGCCCCTGCAGGAGGACCAATTGTACCGCGTGGCACTACAGGCCTACCACTATTCGAACTGCGCTCAGTACCTGGGCTTTCCGCCGGAGGAATTGTCGCAGGCCGCCGGCCTGAAAGTGGTCACCACCTCCGCCCAGCAGGTGCTGGAAGAATACCTTCACACCCACCAGAACCTGTCAGCGAAGGTTGAGGGCCGGCTGATGTACGTTTGAGAAAGTAAAAAGGGACGGCTGACTGGCCGTCCCTTTCTGCTTGGCACGCGATATCAGGCGAACTGCACCCGCTCGCCGTAGAGCCGGCGCTGGAAGAAGAAGGCCACGTTCACCAAGCCGATCATCACCGGCACCTCGATCAGCGGGCCGATGACAGCGGCGAACGCCACCCCAGAGTTGATGCCGAAGACCGCCACCGAGACCGCGATAGCCAGCTCGAAATTGTTGCTGGCGGATGTGAAGGCGATGGTGGTGGTCTTGGAGTAATCCGCGCCCAGCTTATGCCCCATCCAGAAGCTCACCAGGAACATAATGACGAAATAAAGTGTCAGTGGAATGGCGATGCGCACCACGTCCAGCGGTATCTGGACGATGAGGTTGCCCTTGAGGCTGAACATCACCACGATGGTAAAGAGCAGGGCGATGAGGGTGATGGGGCTGATGCGCGGGACGAACTTGGTCTCGTACCATTCCCGGCCTTTACTGCGCAGGAGCAGGGTGCGGGTCAGGAAGCCGGCGATCATGGGGATGCCCAGGTAGATAAACACACTCTTGGCGATCTCCCCGATAGTCACATGCACTTCGCTCCCCTGCAGGCCGAAGAGAGGCGGCAGGACGGTGACGAAGAGCCAGGCGTAGACGCTGTAGAACAGCACCTGGAAGACGCTGTTGAAGGCCACCAGGCCGGCGGCGTACTCAGTGTCCCCATGCGCGAGCTGATTCCATACGATCACCATGGCGATACAGCGCGCTAGCCCGATCATGATCAGGCCGATCATGTACGGCGGATAGTTGTGCAGAAAGATAATGGCCAGCAAGAACATCAGGATAGGGCCGATGATCCAGTTCTGCACCAGGGAGATGGATAGCACCCGCACGTTGCGAAAGACCTCGCCCAGCTCCTCGTATTTGACCTTGGCGAAGGGCGGGTACATCATCAGGATCAGGCCGATGGCAATGGGCACATTGGTGGCGCCGATCTGAAAGCGGTTGATGAAGCTTTCGACGCCAGGGATGAAGTAGCCGGCGCCCACGCCCACCGCCATCGCCAGGAAAATCCACAGGGTCAGGAAACGGTCCAGCAGAGAAAGCTGTTTCGTAACCCTTGGCTGTTGCACAGCGACCTTGGTTTGGACAGACATATGCATTCCTCCACGTGATATTGTGTAAAAGTTATTGCTGGTTGTACCAGCAAAACAGGGGTTATCCCCTTTGGTCCCCATTGCGAGGTCCACAGGCCGCCCGGCGTTCACTCTGCCGGCGCGGATCGAACAATTGGCCGCACAACCGGTGGAGATTTTCCAGCGCCTCCGGATTGATGGAATAGTACACCCAGCGCGCGTCGCGCAGGTCGCGCTCCGCCATGATCAGGCCGGCCTCCCGCAGGACGCGCAGATGGTGCGAGATGAGGTTGGGGGCCATAGAAAGTTCCTTCCCCAGCTCGCAGTTGCAGTAAGTGCCCTGCATCAGAAGTTGGAAAATTTGCAGACGGGAGGGTTCACCCAGTACCCTGAGCCACTCGGCCAGGCGAGAGAGGTCTCTGGTCAGCGACGCCGCTTCAACCCTCGACCGGACGCATTGAACTGCCATGATTTCTTCGATTTTCCCCGATGTTTCAATAGGTATTGAACTATCAAGAAACAGTATATGCATGAAGTGAAATTTGTCAAATTATACACATGAAAATGTTGAAAAGTCCAAACATACAATCTGTGGAAGAGCGGCCTGGCGGCTGAAGCCGCGGCAGCAACTGCGAAGCCTGCCTGTGCAGGCTTCGCAAAGCCGGCGCCGGCCGCTTCGCAGGCACAGCCGCAGTTTCAACTCCGGGCTTTTTCAACACCCTCACACATTTTCGAGAGAGGGTCATCTTCCAGGTGACCCTCCCCTACTTGTTGTCGGCGCCGGTTCGTGCTACACTTGCCCCGACACGCATATCAACCCAGGGGAGGAACTGTAGGCGTGGCTGTTGGCGAGCGCCGCCGGCTGGCGGCAGACCTCATCATCCTGTTCCTCATCACCCTGCCGGCCTGCTGTCCACTGCTGGCGCCCGGGGTGCCGGCAACGCATGATGGCCTTCAGCATATCTTCCGCTTTTATGATTTCGATTACGCCCTGCGCGGTGGAGAGCTTTACCCACGCTGGTCACCGAACTTGCTCTTCGGCTACGGCAGTATTCTGCTGAATTATTACGCGCCGCTGACCTACTACCTCTCCCTGCCCATCCTGGCGCTCAGCGGGCGCTTCCTTTTCACGATCCAAGTAGTTTGCGCACTGAGCTTCCTGGCTGGCGCGCTGGCCATGTACCTGCTCGGCCGGCCGTTCCTCGGGCGCTGGGGCGCGCTGTTGGGCGCCGCGGTCTATACGCATCTTCCCTATCACCTAGCGGATGTGTATGTGCGCGGCACCCTGGGGGAATCGCTGGCCTTCGCCTTCCTGCCGGCCATCCTCTACCTATTGTGGCGCGCCCTGCAGAGGTCCCGCGCCGGCAGTTGGGCGCTGTTCAGCTTGGGCCTAGCCGGCCTGCTGTTGACCCATAATTTGAGCACTCTGTTGGCCGCACCGGCCGTTATGGTATTCGCCGGCATCTGGCTTTGGCGCAGGCGTCAGCCCCACCTGCTTATCCCGCTGATGTTCAGCGGCGCGGGGGCTGCCGGCCTGGGCACCTTCTTCTGGATGCCCATGCTGGGCGAGGCCGGCGCCATCCGCGCCTCGCAGGTGGTGCAGGACCCGTCGCTAGTGCTCCGCCGGCTGGCCGGCCTGTCCGATCTGACCTCACCTTTCTGGATATACCGTTACTATCCGCATCAGAGCACCACCTTCGACCATCCGCTGAGCCGGCTGGCGGTCATTGGCCTGGTCACTGCGGCCGGTATCGTTATCTTGCGCTGGCGGCACCTCCCGCAGTCCACCCGCGATTGGGCCGCTGGCTGTGGAGTCATCCTGGTGATCGGCCTGTTCCTGATGACCTGGCCGGCGGCCTGGGTATGGCAGAACATCCCCGGACTGCTCTACCTGCAGTTCCCCTGGCGCTGGCAGTTGGTGGTCAGCCTGGGCACCGCCGGCCTAATAGGTGCTGGACTTACCTCCATCGGCACAGCCGTGCGCATACCTCTTCCCTGGCGCGCTGTTGCCGGCATATACGCGCTGTTCACCGCCGCCAGCCTGGCATGGACCTCGCTCATCGCGCTGCCCCATGACCCCCTGCCGTATCCCTTTGCAGTCCGCCCACTGCAGGAATCAGATGTAAACCTGGAGGGCATGGCGGCATATGAACACCAGTTGTTCCTGGCGGCGCGGGAATGGCGCGATCCCTGGATCTTCGAATCGGTGCCGGTTTGGGTGGAAGTGCCGGCCGATGAGCTGATCCTGCCGGCATCCCCGGGACCGGCGGCCAGCCCACAGCCTGCCATCGCCGGCTTGGTCGTCGAGCGGCACGCGCCGGCGGAACTGCGCGTCCGGGTCACAGCCCTGCGCCCAACCGCCCTGCGCCTGCACAACTTCTACTTCCCCGGCTGGCAGGCCTGGGTGGACGGCCAGCCGGCAGAGGTCTATCCCAGCACGCCGATGGGACTGCTGACGGTGGATGTGCCGGCAGGCGAACATGGGGTAACGTTTCGTTTCGGCCAGACCCCGGTGCGCCGGCTGGGCATGTGGGTTTCCCTGCTGACGCTGGCCGGCGGCCTGGGGCTGCTCTTCTGGCGGCGGGAATGGCGGCTGATCCTTGTTCTGGTGCTCTTGGTGAGCATCATCACTGGCGGTGCCCTATGGCGTGGGCGGGAGAGCACTATCATAAGGCCGAAGGCCAGTTGGGCGAATTTCGCCAATCAGTTCGCGCTGGTCGGCTGGGAGGCGAAGGTCTCCCCTGCTGGCAGGGAGATCATCCTGCGGCTGTGGTGGGTAGGGCTGGCACAGCCGGCGCGGGACTACAAGTTCTTCGTCCACGTCGAGGATGCCGCCGGCCGGCGCTGGGCACAGGAGGACCGTATACCGGTCTTCAACGCCTCACCGACCACCCGCTGGGGGGAAAATGAGCTGGTGTGGGAATACTACCGCATTCCTCTGCCGGCGGATGCCCCGGCCGGCGAGTACACGCTCTATACCGGCATCTATGACGCGGAAACGCTGACCAATCTCGACTTGCTGGACGCGGCCGGCAGCCCCCAGGGACAGCGCTTCATCCTGGGAACCGTGCACGTTCCGCAACCGTGAGCGGGCAAGGAGAATCGCAGATGTTCTTTGCGCTGACAGCTCTTATCCTTATAGGCACCTGGTTCGGGATGTGGTGGGCACGCCGGCGCGGCCGGCTTGCTGAGGACCTGGACCGCGATGTCCTGTACCTGGTAGTGATTGCACTGCTGGCCATCGGCTTTTTCTGGCGCCCTCTGCTGGCCGGCGATGTATGGATGCCGGCGGACGGCGGCGACCTGGCCTCATTCCTGTATCCCACCTACCGCTTCGCCGCCGATTCCCTGCGCCAGGGCATTCTGCCGCTGTGGAACCCATACTTGTACGCCGGCATGCCCTTTATCGGGGATATCCAGTCCGGCCTGCTGTACCCGGTGTACCTGCTGTTCTACGCCCTGACGCCGGCCTTCACCTACTATGACCTCGAATGGCTGGTGGTCTTCCACTTCTTCCTGGCCGGCGCATGTATGTACCTCTTCCTGCGCTTCGCGCGCCGGCGCGAACATCCCGCAGGACGCCTACGGCGGCTGGCCTGCCTGGCCGGCGCGGTAGCCTTCATGTTCTCGGACTTTTTCATCATCCATTTCGGCAACCTGAACATGACCGCGGTGGCGTCCTGGATGCCGCTGGTGTTCCTGTTGTTCCACCGCTCCATGGAGGACCGCCGGCCGGCGCTGGCCGCTTGGAGCGGGGTTGTGCTGGCTGTCGCGACGCTGGCCGGCCATATTCAGATCACCCTCTTTATCGCCCTGGTGCTGGCCTTCTGGGCACTCTGGGAAATGGGAGCGCGCCGGCGCCGAAGAGGCATTTGGCGAGATACCCTTTCGCCGGCGCTGTACCTGCTCCTCACGGGAGCGGTGGCCTTCGGCCTCAGCGCGCCGGCCCTGCTCCCATCCCTGTATCATGCCGGCTTCACCCAGCGCACAGCCTGGAGCTACAGCCAGACGGTGCAGTACTCCTTCGCGCCGGGGCAGTTCATCAGCCTGCTGGTACCGACCTTTTTCGGGCGCGGGCCGGCCCTGCACTGGGGCGTGTGGGACCGCGTGGAGACCGGCTATATCGGCATCCTGCCGCTCCTGCTGGCTGCCGCCGGCATCTTCCTGCGCCGGGAGCGGCTGGGGCGCTTCCTGCTGGCGCTGGCGGCCGGCGGCTTCATCGTAGCCATGGGATTGTATGCCCTGCTTCACGGCTGGCTGTATCAACTGGTGCCGGGATTGGGACAGATGCGGGCGCCGGCGCGCTTCATCGTCATGTTCGATTTTGCCGTCGCCGGTCTGTGTGCCCTCGGGCTGGATGCGCTCATGCGTCCTCTGCCGCGCCGGCAGAGGATGATCCTGGCGCGCTGGTGGCGCCTCCTGCCGTGGCTGGGACTGGCCGCAGTGCTCGCCGTCTGGTGCGTGGTCTACCTGGCCCTGCTCTTGAGCCAGGACAAGGATCCGACCATTTTTCTGCGTCTTTCGGTCTCTGCCAACGGCGCCGGCCTGTTCGCCGTATTTGTCCTGGGGAGCCTGGCGCTTTTCGCCGCTCGCCGCTACGGCCGCATCCGGCCGGCGGCCCTGGGCGTGCTGGCGGTGGCCCTCATCTTTTTCGACCTCAGCAGTACGGGGAGCTATATTGACCTGGGGACGAAGGACCCAACCACTGCGTTCCACCATCCGGAGATCATATCCTTCCTGAAAAGCGATCCGTCGCTTTTCCGCATTGACGCGCGCACCGGCATTGACCAGTTCTGGCAGCCTGACACTGCACTGCTGTATGGACTGTATGATGTATCGGGCATCGTCAATCCCCTTCTGCCGCGCGACACGGCGCGCTACTGGGACGGGTTGGGAAGCCGCTCGACCCGCCTCTACGACGCGCTGAACGCCAAGTATGTCATTGCCGGCAAGGACGTGGAGCTGGATTGGAGCCGCTTCGTGCCCGTTTTCGACGGCGACCCGCAGTTGAACGTCTATCTCAACACACAGGCCCTGCCGCGCGCCTGGGTGGTGCATCAGGTCATCACCGCCGGCGACCACGAAGAGGCGTACAGCCTCATTCATGCGCCGGAGTTCGATCCGACGGTGAGCGCGGTGCTGGAAGCGCCGGCGGAGGTCGAGCCAGCGGCCGGCCCGGACGAGGTGCATATCCTGGAAATGTATCCCAACCGCATGGTACTGCGAGTGCGGAGCGGGTCAAAGGGGATTCTGGTGCTCAGCGAGGTGTACTATCCCGGCTGGACCGCCAGGGTGAACGGCCGGCCAGCGCCGATCCTGCGCGCCAACTATTTGTTCCGCGCCGTACCACTGCCGGCCGGCGAGAGCCTCGTGGTACTGCGCTTTTCGCCCACCACCTGGTGGGTCGGGGTAGCGTTGTGCGGGGCAACCGCCGCCGGCCTGGCTGTCGGTTTGTGGGCGGGGAAACGCAGGAAAAGACGAGGGTAAGCGCGCAAAAGGGGCTTCGCCATGACGCGAAGCCCCTGCTTTTTCGGATGCGGGAAAAGGGCGTTAGAAACCGAACAGTGGGAGGGCGAAGGCCAATGCCACGAGCACCACGAACATCACCGCCGCGATGATGCCCAGCCGGCGCAGGTCCGCCAGGACGTAGCGGTACTCATGCCGCAGGTTCTCCATTATCTGAGCTTTCAACATCTCCGTGCGGGCAGCGCGTGCGGGTGCCGTGGGCGAGGCGGCCGGCGCGACAGTGGGAGCGGCTTCGGACGGGGTGGGGCGTGCTGTCGGCATCTGCCGGCGGGCCTGGGACACCTTGCGGCTCTTCTGATGTTTCTTGGCCATACCTGGATACGCTCCTTGACGAGATATCGCCGCGGCATTATGCCACGGAAGCGGTCAGCGGGCAAGTTCGGCGATAACCACTAACCGATGGGTGTCAATCATGTAGGGATAGCAGGTGATAAGGGTCAGCACCGGTGTGGAGGTCGGCGCCATGACGGTAACGTCATCCGGGTCAACGATGCGCTTCGCCTTCA
The DNA here is from genome assembly GCA_938049385.1 of uncultured Anaerolineae bacterium. Lineage (GTDB taxonomy): Bacteria > Chloroflexota > Anaerolineae > JACIWP01 > JACIWP01 > JACIWP01. The sequence goes on along the minus strand of CALIBQ010000036.1, from coordinate 56,219 downwards.
CGATATAGCGGAAGACGACGTCGCCGGCGTACACCAGTACCTCATCTTCCAGCTCGACTTTCTCCAGATCGCGGAATATCTCGCCAAAAATATCGTTGTGGGCAGAAATGATGCAGTTGCCGCGCTCGCCGGGATTGGCTGAGCCGATGTGATGGCCGGCCCCCTTCTTCAACTGCTCCCAATCATCCCCTTCCACCACCGGCGCGTCCACCCCGATAGATGGGATGACAATACGGGTCGGGGACTGCGGCCCGGGGGTGGGGATGGGCACGGGCACCAGCGGCTGTACCAAATCTGCCAGGCGCTGAGGGACGGAGCTGATACTGCTGGGCGGGGCATGGGCGCCGGGGAGCACCTTTACCTGGATGAGCGGTGTGGGAGTGGGGGTGGGCGCCGGCTCGCGCGCCTGGGCGACCTCCTGGTTCAGCATGCGCAGGTTGAGCAGGGAAGCGCCCAGCACGATCAGCAGTCCCAGGAGTGCCAAGATTTCGACGATAAGCAGGAAAGTATCCCGCACCCAGCGCAGGTTCACACGCCGGCGCGCAGGTGCGGATTCAGCGGGAGATGGCCGGCGCTCCCGGCGCGAGGGGGTAGGCGGTGCCCCTTTATCCTCCGTCTCGCCCAGCAGGTGGGAAGCTGGGACGCGCGAGGAACCGAGCCGGCGCAGGCGTTCCAGCCGCGCCTGCCGCTTCTTCATGAGCAGTATCTGCTCCAGTTCCTCGATTGTCAGCTCATCCACACTGCGCTTGTCAGGCATCTGATGAAACCTTTTGTATGCTCTGCCCCTTTCGATTGCTTCCCCATTGTACTGCGCCGAGCCGGCGCCGTCAAGCATAATGCCGCTCGGCCACGCGGATGCTCATCTCCGGGCTGGAATAGATCACCTGGTCGCCGTCGAACTGGACGGCGATGCGGAAGTAGATGTTGGGCACATCGGGCGGGAGCATCATGCCGCGCACCACATGCAGGCCGCTCCCCACGCCGTCGGGGTCCTCGGCGATAGCACCTTGATAAGGCGGCCGGCTGTACGGCCGCACAGCCCTGGCATATTCCCCTCTCTGGGTCAGCCGGCTCACCACATCCCACACCAGCCAGGTGCGGTACGGCCGGCCCGGCGGCCCCTGCACTCGCCATTTGATGGAAAAGGGCTGGCCGGCTTCCACCTGCACGGGGAACTGCACATCGCGAATGCCCCCGACCAGGGTGTGATAAGCGGCGAACCACTGCTGGGTCTGTGCGGCGATCTGCGCCTGCTGTTCGGCGCGCTGTTTTTTGGTCAGGGCATCAATTTGCTGGAATATCTGCTCCTGAATGCGCTGGGGGTGTGGAACGTTTTCGAAAAGGAGCGGACGTGAATAGCCGGCGGTCTCGATCAGCACATTGCCGAAATCAAAGATGACCCCCCATCCGGTGCGGGAGACTGTGGCGTTCTGCACCATCGCCAGGGGCGCCTCCGTGCGCTGTTCATAAATAAGGGGCAGGCGCGTGATGTCAATGATGCGGTCCTCCCGCAGGATGTACTGGTCGTTGTACCAGTCCCAAAACTCGATGCCGATCCAGGCGGCTAGGAACAGATAATATCCGATGAGGAAGAGGATGAGCGGCTCCTCGCGAATCAGAACAGAAATAAGCACCGCCAGGGTCAGCGCGACGGACATCAGGCCGCTGACGCCGGCCACCAGCCGGCGCACCGGCGCCGAGAGCTTGGCCAGCAGGACCTTACGCCTCGCCGCGGCGGATTCGCCCTCCAGCTTTTGCTTTTTCGCCTCTTTCTTCCTTTTCTCCGTTTCCTCCACTGCGCGGAGCTGGGCCACTAGATAACCGGCAGTCCAGATACCGCAAAGAATCACGGCTGTGCTTAATCTCAATTCAAGCGGAATGCCGACGAGTCCCCCCAGGATGACAATGACGATCGTCAGCAGGACCTGCAGGACGGGAACCTTCAGGGCATCAAAGAGCACCAGCACAGTTTTGCGCCAGACGATCGGTTTGAAGCTCGACATACCCCACCCTTATGACTGTTCCGCCGGCTCGGAAGGCGGCAGTAGATGCAGTACGGCCTCCAGCCGGCTGTTGATCTCACTCCACTGCATGACGGTGCTCCGCTGGCGCGCCAGCTCCTGCAGTTCCTGAATGCGGTTGCTGATGCTAACGGGGTCCGAGACATCCTCCATGACCAGGTTGCTGGTGCGGCCGGCGGTCGTGATCTGCACATGTCCCACGTTCAAGAGCCTCCCCAAGCCCACCAGCACCGCCATCACCGAGTTCACATCTTCCAGCGGCAGGACCTGCCGCACCAGCGCCAGGACGCCGCGCCGCAGAATGATGCGCTTATCCGTGACAACATATACGCAGAACCACCACTCCAGGAATGAGATGAGGAACCAAGGCAGGCCAACCAGCGGCGTCAGGATGGTCAGCAGGAGCCAGATGGTAGTGAAAGCCAGCAGGTTCTGGGGGCGGACAAAGTTCAGGAACAGCCAAACCAGGGAGAGAAACAGGACAGCGACGGCGGCCAAGGAAGAGTAGACGAGTTGTGGGATAACGCCGGCCCAGAAGGCATAGGGCTTCTGCGGGCTTTCCCGCTCTTCGGCGATGGCCAACAGCCCGCGAGCGCGCAGGTACTCCAGCCGGCGGCGGATTTCCGCGGCCCTGGCCTCCGGATGACGCACAAAGGGTATCAGATACGGCATAGGCCGGCCGCGTGCCCAAATGAGAATGTGGCCGGTCTCCATGGTCTTCCAGATGCCGGGCGGTGCCGCCGGCTGTACCAACTCCGCGTTCGCCAAGTCCACCGTCCCCAGCACCTCAGCTTGCAGTATCCGATCACCCAGGCGCACCTGGCGCATCTCGGCGGCTGGAACGAGCGGTGCTCCCAAGAGATATCGGCGCTGAATCTGGTAGCCCTGCAGGACGAAGCGTGCCGGCCAGCCAGCGAGCAGGCAGTACACGTTCCAGCCAAATAGTCCGAGCAGGCCGAACAACAGCAGTCCACCCACGATGGGCTGTGCCCAACTGACCGCACCGGCTGTGATGATGCCGCGTCCGACCCAGCCGGCCGCCAGCACCAGCCCCCATACTGCCAGGCCGCCCCACCACAGGCCGCGCACGCGCAGGCTGGCGCGCTTGCGGATTTGGACGGTCTCGGTAGGATCATCAATTGGCACCGGGTCCAGCAGGTTCTTGAACCTGGCCATACTTGCCCTCGCTTGACCTATGCACCATATATTGTACCATATCCGGCCGGCGCGAGGAAAGCGCCGGCGAAGGCTTCCATGCCCTCCCCGCGATTTTTAAGCTTTGAAATCCAACGCGCCGGACGAAGCGGACAGCACCCCCGCACCCGAAAAGTTTGCGCGTTTTGGCCGGATATGCTATACTATGTGTTAGCAGACGTGGTGGGCGTAGCTCAACGGTAGAGCACTGGTCTGTGGAACCAGGTGTTACGGGTTCGAGCCCCGTCGTCCACCCCTTTATACCTGGCGCAAGGGGAACCATGGCTGGAATGACCTGGTTCCCCTTTTTATACGCATGATCGCCGGCCATCCGCAGAATGTCATCAGGAGGAATGTACCATTATGCCGCATGTAGAACCACGCCTGCCCCGCGGCATGCGGGATATCCCCCCTCAGCAGATGATCCTCCGCCAGTACGTTATGGGGGTCATCGAGAAGACCTTTAAGGCCTACGGCTTCGAGCCGCTGGAAACGCCGGCGGTGGAACTGCGCTCGGTGCTGATGGGGAAATACGGCGAGGATGCCGAACGCCTCATCTACGACGTCAGCCATGTGGGCGGCAAGGAAGAGCTGGCTCTGCGCTATGACCTGACGGTGCCGTTGACCCGCTTCATCGCCATGAACCCGGGTCTGCGCCTGCCCTTCAAGCGCTATCAGATTGCGCCGGTATGGCGGGCGGAGCGGCCGGCCAAAGGCCGCTACCGTCAGTTCTATCAGTGCGATGCCGATATCGTGGGCACTGCCAGCATGCTGGCGGACGCCGAAATCATCACCCTGATTCACGACGTCCTGAGCCGGCTGGGCTTCACCAACTACACCATCTTTATCAACCACCGGCAGTTGCTGGCCGCGCTGGGCGAATACGCCGGCGTCCAGGGGGAACAGGCCGGCGCCCTGTACCGCTCCATTGACAAGCTGGACAAAATCGGGGAAGAGGGCGTGCGCCAGGAGATGCTCGCCGGCGGGGTGCCGGCGGAAACCGCCGACCGCCTGCTGTCCCTGCTCCGCATGGAAGGCACCAACACGGAACTGCTGGCTGACATGCGCCGGCGGCTGGAAGGCCTGCCGGCGGCCGAGAAAGGCCTCAAAGAGTTGGAGGAGCTGATCCAGTACCTGCATGAGTTCGGCGTGCCGGAGGAGCGCTATCAGCTCGCCTTTTCCATGGTGCGGGGGCTGAGCTATTACACCGGCCCCATTTACGAAACCATCGTCCAAGAGCCGAAAATCGGGAGCATCACCGGCGGCGGACGCTATGATGAGCTTATCGGCCTTTTCACTGGCCGCCCCCTGCCGGTCACCGGCACGACAGTGGGCATCGAGCGGATTATTGACGTGATTGAGGAGCTGGGCATGTATCCGCCCTCCCTCGGGCGCACTACCGCTCAGCTCCTGGTCACGATTTTCGACGAATCCACCCGGCCGGCCTCCATCCAGCTTTGCCAGGAACTGCGCCGACAGGATATCCATGTCGAACTGTCCTTCGAGGTAGGCAAAATCGGCTCCCAGATCCGCTATGCCAGCCAGAAGGGCATCCCCTTCCTCGTCATTCTGGGGCCGGACGAGGTGCAAGCCGGCAAGGTCACCCTGCGGGACCTGGATAAGGCCCAGCAGGTGACGGTAGATCGGTCCGAGGTAGTGCCGCTCTTACGGCAGTGGCTGGCAGAGCGCCAGCCTGTCCCCGTCCAGTCCCAACAGCAGTGAAAGGAGCAGTGAGATGACCACAGAAAACAGCCCGCAGGGGCACGGCGTCCGTCCAGAGGACCTGGAGAAACTGAAGCAGGAGCTGAAGCGTCTGGGCGAGCAGGTGGGGGAAGCCGGCCGGCTTCTCTGGCACAGCCCCCAGCGGCGCGCCCTAGAGGATCAGATTCAGGAAGGGCTCCAAAAGGTATCACAGGAGTTCCGCACCCTGTTCGACGAACTGCTGGCTAGCGAGACGGCACAGAAAGCCCGTGCCAAAGCCGAGGAGACCATCCAGACAGCCGCCGGCAGTCCCATTGTGGAGGACATTCAGGAAGCCATGACCGCCGGCCTGCGCGAGCTGAACGAGGAGCTGGAGAAACTGCTCGGCAAGCTGAACGCGTACATCGCGCAGACGCGTGAGGAAGCAACGAAAGAGCAGGACCAGGAATAGGGCACCGTTCGCGAACATGCTGTTATTCCTGATTCGTCACGGACAGTCACAGTACAACCTGATCGGGGAGGAAGCCGGCGCCGACAGCCCACTCACCCCGCTGGGTTGGAAGCAGGCGGAGCGTGCCGGCATATGGCTCGGACGCTTCGGCCGCTTTGACGCCCTGTACACCAGCCCGCTTCTGCGGGCGCGCCAGACCGCAGAAGGCCTCCTGCGACGCTTGGATGCGCCGACGCCGGTGGTGATTGACGCGCTCCGCGAGTCGGAGTTCCATCTGCTGGAGGTCCTGCCCCAATTTCAGCACCCCCTGGACCCCATCTGCGGCGATCGTTTTTCGCCCCTGCCGGCCCGCTATCAATCCTTCCGCCGGCAGGTCCAATCCGCTGTCCAGCATATCATCGAGACCGCGCTGGCATCCTCCCACGAAAGGGTGCTGGTGGTCTCCCACGGGGGCACGATCGGCACCATGGTGCGCCTCCTGATCGGCTGTCACGGCATCTCCATCTGGACGCACAACTGCGGCGTGCACTGTCTGGGCTGGACGGACGGCCGCTGGGAGATCCGCTTCATGAACCAGACGTACTTTCTGGATGACCTGGACGGCGGAAAGTCGGAGCAGTAAGCGATGGACTGGCGCAAACGGCTGGAGAACCTGGGGATGCTGCGCGACAGCCCGGCGCGTGCCGCCGGCGTAACCCGCCGCCGGCTCCAGCGCTCTATCGAAGAAATCGTCCCCGGCCAGGTGATCGAGACGCCCGCCGGCCCCTGCTTCGTCTCGGAACAGCGCTTCACCGCTGACAAACCGCACGGCCGCTGGCCTCTGGGCGATCTGCTCCAGCGCCCCCCGGAGATTTTGGGACGCCTGCTGGAACCTTCAGGGCAAGCGCCGGCCCTGGACCCGCGCCAGATCGTCTTCCTGGACACGGAAACGACCGGGCTGACCGGCGGCACCGGCACCTATGCTTTCCTGGTGGGCATCGGCTTCTTCCACGGTGACCGGACCTTCATCATCCGACAGTATTTTATGAGGGATTACGACGAGGAGCCGGCGCAGATGAGCGCCCTGGTCGAGGCGCTGGAACCTTTCAGCGCCCTGGGAAGCTTCAACGGCCTCTCCTTCGACGTGCCCCTGCTGGAGACACGGCTGGCGCTCCAGCGGTTGCCCAGCCGGCTGTCCCGTCTGCCGCATATAGACCTCCTGCGGCCGGCGCGTCGGGTCTGGCGCCGCGTGCTCATATCCTGTGCCCTTTCCTCCCTCGAACAGGCGGTGCTGGGAGTGCGCCGTTCCGGCGCCGACGTCCCGAGCTGGATGATCCCGGAACTGTACTTCCAGTATCTGCGAACCGGCGAGGCCGCCCCGCTGACCGGCGTGTTCTACCATAACCAGCAGGACATCCTTTCCATGGTAACGCTGGCGAACCACTTATGTCGACTGCTGGAGGACCCGGAGGAGACCAGCCGGCATCCCTTGGAGCTGGCCGGCCTGGCACGCTGGCACGAGACGCACGGCGATGTGGAGCGAGCCATCGCCTTGTATCGCGAGGCGCTGGCCTATCCCCTCGCGCTGCCAGAGCAAACGCGACTGCTTCGCCGGCTGTCGGCACTGCTGAAGCGTACCCATCGGTACGAGGAAGCCCAGGAACTGTGGCAGGCCGTGCTGGCCGCCGGCGATGTCGAGCATGCGGTGGAAATCCTGGTGGACCTGGCCAAGTACCACGAGTGGCAGACGCATGACATCCCCCGTGCGCTGGAGGCCACCGAACAGGCCATCGCCGCCACCGCCGGCCTCAGTGCATCGCCGGCGCGGGCGCTCATGCTGGAAGGGCTGGAACGCCGGCGCGCACGCCTCTCGCGCAAACTGCACGCCGCATCCCAGCGGCAGAGCGACAGCCGCTTTTGAGGTGGCTGTCATTAGAACGAATGCCCCTTTTGCCGATTTGTCTCATTTCGGGTATGATGGGTTGGATGGAAAGCCGCTCCGCGCTCTCACAGTATAAAGGAGGGAGCTGTGGTCGCAATTTATGTCACATCTGCGGAGACATTCGCCGGCAAAAGCGCGATATGCGTTGGCCTGGCCATGCGCCTCTCCCAGGACGGCATCCGCTTCGGATACATGAAGCCCATCAGCCGCGCGGCGCGGCCCGTGGCCGGCCAGACCACGGACCCCGACGTTGCGTTCATCAAGGAGACCTTTTCCCTGCCGGAGCCGCACGAACTGCTGAACCCGGTCGCCCTCACACCGCAGTTCGAGGAGGCCATCCTGCGGGGCGAGGTGCAGATGGACTTCGCCGGCCGCATCCAGGATGCCTACCACCAACTAGCGCAGGGGCGCGAGGTGATGCTGTTGGAAGCCGGCACTAACTTGCGCGAGGGCTTTCTCATCGGCCTGCCGGCATACCGCCTTGCCGATATCCTTGAAGCGCGCGAGCTGGTCGTCGCCCGCTACGCCGATAACCTGCTGGACGATGTCCTGGCCGCCCGGGAAATCCTCGGCGATACCATGCTGGGCGTGGTCATCAACGCCGTCCCGCGCCCATATATCGGCCATGTCAGCGACACGCTCCAGCCGTATCTCGAGCGTCAGCATGTCCCAGTCCTAGGCGTCCTGCCCGAAGACCAGCTCCTGCAGTCCCTGGATGTCCGGGAGCTGGCGGAGGTGGTGGAGGGGCAGGTGCTGTGCTGTGAGGATGCGCTGGATCAATTGGTCGAGCACTTCATGATCGGCGCCATGAGTGTGGATTCCGCCCTGGCGTACTTCCGCCTCAAGCCCAACAAGGCGGTTATCACCGGCGGCGACCGGGCGGACATCCAGCTTGCCGCGCTGGAGACCTCCACCCGCTGTCTGGTGCTGACCGGCAACCTGTACCCCAGCACTGTGATCCTGGAGCGGGCAAAGCATGTGGGTGTGCCCATCGTGCTGTCCAAATATGACACCATGTCCACGGTTGCCCGCATCTATCAGTACTTCGGCAAGACCCGCTTCCATCAGCGCAAAAAGCTGGCGCGATTTATGGAGCTGATGCGGGAGCGGTTTGACTTCGCGCGCCTGTACGCGCTGGCCGGCATCCGCAAGCCGGCGTAACCAAACCATCGCTTTGACAACCATTTTCCATTCCATAAGGAGGAAATGCCCTATGACTACCATTGAGGAAATCTTTGCCCGGGAAATCCTGGATTCCCGCGGCAACCCCACCATCGAGGTGGAAGTCATCTTGGAGAGCGGAGCTGTCGGCCGTGCCGCCGTGCCTTCTGGTGCTTCCACAGGTGCCCATGAGGCGGTCGAACTGCGCGACGGCGACAAGTCCCGCTACAGCGGCAAGGGCGTGCTCAAGGCCGTCGAAAACGTCAACAACATCATCGCCAACGAACTGCTCGGCTGGGATGCGCTGGATCAGGTGGGCATTGACGAGATGCTCATCGAGCTGGACGGCACCCCCAACAAGGGCAACCTGGGTGCCAACGCCATCCTCGGCGTCTCCCTGGCCGTGGCCAAGGCGGCGGCCAGCGCGCTGGAACTGCCCCTGTATCGCTACATTGGCGGCGTTTCCGCCCGCACCCTGCCGGTGCCCATGATGAACATCTTGAACGGCGGGAAACATGCCGTCGGCTCCACCGACCTGCAGGAGTTCATGATCATGCCGGTAGGAGCGCCATCGTTCGCTGAAGCGCTCCGCTGGTGCTCCGAGGTCTATCACAGCCTCAAGAAGGTGCTCGCTGGCCGCGGCTACAACACCAACGTCGGCGACGAGGGCGGCTTCGCCCCCTCCCTGCGCTCCAACGAGGAAGCGGTAGAGGTCATCGTCGAGGCCATCGAGAAGGCCGGCTACCAGCCCGGCGAACAGATATTCCTGGCCCTTGACCCCGCCGCCAGCGAGATCTACGAGGACGGCAAGTATCACCTCAAGAAAGAGGGCCGTGTCCTCTCCGGCGAGGAAATGGTCGCCTTCTACGAGGATTGGGTGAACAAGTACCCCATCATCTCCATCGAAGACGGCCTGGCCGAGGACGACTGGGATTCCTGGGTGCTGATGCGCCAGCGCCTCGGCGACCGCATCCAAATCGTCGGGGATGACCTGCTGGTAACCAATGTGGAGCGCCTGAAGCTGGGCATCCAGCGGCGGGTGGCTAACTCCATCCTCATCAAACTCAACCAGATCGGCACGCTGACCGAGACCATCGCCGCCATCGAGATGGCCAAGCGCGCCGGCTGGACCGCCGTCATCTCCCACCGCTCCGGTGAGACCGAGGATACCACCATCGCCGACCTGTCCGTCGCCATGAATACCGGCCAGATTAAGACCGGCGCGCCCTGCCGTACCGACCGCGTGGCCAAGTACAACCAGCTCCTGCGCATCGAAGAGGAGCTGGAGGCCGCCGCGTACTATCCCGGCATGGCGGCCTTCTACAACCTGGGCCGCTTGCCGTAACCACGCTCCCTTAGAGCTTGATGCGCATGCACTTTCGCTGGTGGAACAAGCAAGGGGGCCGGCGTCATGCCGGCCCCCGGCTTCCCAACCTGCTCATCATCATGCTGGTCTCGGCGGCTCTGGCGCTGACTGCCGGCTGTCGCGCCCTGCCCACCGCTTCACCGCCGGCTTCCACGCCGGCCATCTCCCCCCAACCCACCAGCGCGCCATCGGCTGTCCCTTCCGCCACCTGGACGCCCACCCCCACCGCCACGCCTTCACCGACGCCCACGCCGACACCTCTGCCGGCGGACCGGCTGACCCGCGCGCTCCAGCTCCTCCAGTACGGCCGCTATGAAGAGGCCGCCGATCTACTGCGCGAGCTGGCCGAGGACCCAGGGGCTAAGCCGTGGCAGGCCGATGCGCTCTATTACCTCGGGCAGGCTCTGCTCCATGCCGGCCTTCCCGATGAGGCGGTCCAGGCCTTCTCCGGCTTGCTGGAAGCCCATCCGCAGTACGTCCATGCCGACCATGCCCGGGCCTGGCTGGCCAAAGCGCTGGAGGACAGCGGCCAGTACGCGGAGGCCATCGTTCAGCTCGAAGCGTACCTGCCCCGCCATCCCGAGACCGCCGACAAAATCTACGAGTGGATCGGCAACCTCTATCTCGCCCTGGCCGATCACCCGTCGGCCGCGCAGGCCTATCTCCGGGCGGCAGAGCATGCGCCGCGCCTGCCCCTGGAGGTGGGGTACCGGGAAGCACGCGCCCGGGCACTGGAGGCCGGCGGGGATGCCGCCGGCGCCGTCCAAGAGTACGAGCACATCCTCGGCCTCTCCCGACTGCCCGATTACCGGGCGAAAATCCTCTATCAGGCCGGCTACACCTGGCTGACGGCCGGCGAGACCGAAAAGGCCGTCCCCTATTTCCATCAGGCGATCGCGCAGAACCAGCGCAGTCGCTATGCGTATCTGGCCCTGATCGAGCTGGTGAACCTCGAGGTCAAGGTGGACGAGTTCCAGCGCGGCATGATTGACTACTACGCCGGCGCCTACTGGCCGGCCATCGCCGCTTTCCAGCGCTACCTCGAAAGCCGGCCAGCCACCGATGCCGATACCGCCCAGTATCACCTGGCCGCCAGCTATGCCGGCGTGGGTGAAATCGCACAGGCGGACCAGGCCTACCGCACACTGATCAGCAAATACCCGAACAGCCGCTGGGCCGGCGAGGCCTGGATGCGGCGCGCCGAGCTGGCGGCCAAAAGCGGTGACCTGGCCGGCGCGCTGGAGCTGTACGCCCGCTTCGCCAAATCCTTCCCCAAACATGCGCTGGCACCGCAGGCACTCTTGGCGCGCGCGGCACTGCTGGAGCAGGCCGGCCGGCTGAAAGAGGCCGCCGCGGCCTATGTGGAGATGGCGCGGGCATACCCCGCGCACGAAGCCAGCGCCCAAGCACAGCATCGCGCCGCGCTGTGCGCCTACCGTCTTGGGGATTACGCCGGCGCCATCGAAAGCTGGGAGACGCTCTTGCAGGCCGCACCACAGGGGGCACAGGCGCGCGAGGCGAGGTTCTGGGCCGGCAAAAGCCTCCTCATCCTGGGGAAGCTGGAACAGGCTGTGCCGCACCTCCAGGCCGTCGCTCAGGCGGACTCGCTGGATTACTACGGCCAGCGCGCCCTGGCCCTCATGCAGGCCGTCGGGCAGGACGCACCCCCACCGGCGCGCGACCCGGCTGCAGAGTCCGACATCTGGCAGTGGTTGCGCAAGTGGAGCGGCCGGACCTACGCCCCCGACGCGCTGGCGGAGGCGCTGACGGGAGAGCCGGCCTTCCAGCGCGCGCAGGAGCTGTGGAACATCGGCATGGGGGAAGCAGCCAACACCGAGATGGACCTCATTCGGCAGGCATACGCCGACAAGCCGGCCCATCTGCTTCAGTTGGCCCTCCTGTTCCGCGACATGGGCGCGCACCGGCAGTCCATCCTGGCCGCTCAGCGCGTCATCACCCTGTCTGGCCAGCCCCTGGCAGAGGTTCCCCTTGCCCTGGGCCGGCTGGCCTACCCTGACTATTTCCAGGAACTGGTAAATGGGGAAGCAAAAGCACGGACCCTCGACCCCCTGCTCCTGTACGCCATCATCCGCCAGGAAAGCCTGTTCGACGACCAGGCGCAGTCCTGGGCCGCCGCGCACGGCCTGATGCAGATCATCCCCGCTACCGGCGAATGGATCGCTCTCCAGTTGGGCTGGCGCCCATTCTCCACCAAAGACCTCTACCGGCCGTACATCAACATCAAGTTCGGCGCCTTCTACATCCAACAGCAGTTGCAGAGCTTCGACGGGGACCTGCTCAGCGCGCTGGCCGGCTACAACGCCGGCCCCGGTAACGCCCGCCGATGGCGGCAGATCGCCGGCGGCAGTGACCCTGACCTGTTCTTCGCGCTAGTAGACATCGCCGAAACACGCCTCTATCTCGAACGGGTCATGTCCCATTATGCCGCTTACCAGCTCCTGTACTCCCCATAAAGCGCATCCCTTAAGCTTAAACCCTATCGGCCAAACCTCCCTCCTATTGAAACGGCATTCCCCGCTGTGGTATAATCGGGTTGACATGGCGATGAAGCACATCGTCGCGCATCCCATTGTCGGCGAAGTCCAAACTGCGGGGATGGGGAGTGGCCCATGTCGGTATGGGAGAACCTGCTGGGACTGTTCGGCTCACCCCAGTGGCATTTCGTCTATCATTTCATTCTGCTGACGGCGCTGGCCGCGGCGTGGGCTGTCATGTTCGCCCAACGCCGCTTCTTCGCGCCGGCGGAAACCCGCCCCCTCCTCTGGGGGCTGGCACTGTTGATGGTCATGCGGATCGTGCCGGCGCTCCTCCTGCCGCTGGACAGCGCCGGCTGGCTTCCCCTGACGTCCTGGATGCCCATCCTCGAGCGCGTCCTCGACACCGCTTCGCTGGTAGTGCTGGTCTGGGCGCTGGTACTGCCCCATACCCGCTGGCGCGGCATCCAGGGACCGTTCCTGGTCGCCCAGATGCTGTTGATTGGGCTGGCGGCCGCCGGCCTCTCCCGCATCTGGGCCGGTGAGCTGGAGGCCGGCCTCCCCTATCAAGCTTCCTGGCACCGCTTTCTGTGGATCGGATGGCAGTTCCTGCTGACCGCCATCGGCATCATCGGCCTGGCGCGTGCGGAACAACCACGCCGGCACATGATTCCCCTGGCGGTGATGTTCTTCTTGTTCGCCCTGGCGCAGGTTCTGGAAGCGGCCCTGCCGGCCCCCAACGGAACGCCGGCCTGGGAGCGCGCCGCCGCTCTCCTGGGCTATCCCTTGCTGACGACCGCGGCAGTACAGATGGTCTTTGGTCGGCTGGAGGTCTCCGCCGGCGGGGAGCCGGCGCTCATCGTCCCACTGCGCTCCACCAGCACAGCCGAAATGCTGTTGGAACTGCTCGGCCCGGAGGATGAAACCGCCGAGGCCGGCACTGCGCCGGAGAATACGCCTGAGGTAACTGCCGGCCGGCTCGTCGCGCCCATCGCCCGGGCGCTGGGCGTGGACCAGGCCGCCATCGGACTGCTGGAAGGAGGCCTGGAGGACCGCATGCGCCTGGTGGCGGTCTACAACCCCACCCGCCAGGGCCGCGGCGGTGAGGTGGTCAGCTTCCCCCTGGATGAGCAGATGGCGATACGCCGCGCACTGCGCCGCAAGGAAGTGGAGCTGGTCGGTGGAGCAGATGATATCGTGCAACTGCGCTTCCTGTACGCGCTGATGGGCAGTCGCGAGACGGGTCCTCTCTTGGTACAGCCCCTAGTCTATGAGGGGCGCGCTGTCGGAGCACTGGTCGCCGGCAACAGTCAGTCGAAACAGCCCTTCTCCTACGCGCAGACGCAGTTAGCCGGCCGGCTGGCCGGCCTGGTCGCCCCCCTGCTGGCGGCACCCCGCCTCCTGCACGTACTGCGCCAGCGGCTGGAACAAAGCGAAAAGGCCCTGCGTGCCCGGGAGGAGGAATGGGGCGCGCGTCTGGAGAGCCTGAACCAGGAGCTGGAACAGGAGCGGCAGAGCGCCCGTCTGTTCGCCCAGCGGCTGGCATCCCTGGAACGGGCGGCCGAGGAGAAACAGCGCGAGCTGGATCGGCTCTCCCGCCGGCTGCTCCTCCAGGAGGAGGAGGCCCGACGCAGTCAGCAGGAAGCCGCCGCCCTCAACCGCAAGCTGGAAAGCATGGTCAAGCTGAAACTGAACCTGGAAGATGAAATCCGCGGCTACCGCGAGCAAATCCAAGAGCTGGAGCGCATGCTGGGCGAAAGCCGACAGCACAGCGCCTGACAACGCCGGCGGTGGGATGGGACGAAACGATGGCTGGGCAATCTCCGGATAAGGGTGATCTCATCAAACAAACCCTGCTCAGCGGGGCTGTGGTATTGGTGGTGCTGGCCACGGTAGTAGGTGCAATGTTTCTGACCGAGGCGTTCCAGCGCGCCGGCCAAACGCCCGTTGCCCAGGCAACACTGCCAGCGCCCACCGGCACCTGGACCCCGACGACTGCGCCTGCTACCCCTATCCCGGAGCAGGTTATCCTCCCGACGGAGACGCCGGCGCCGGCCCTGCCTTCGCCTACAGCAACCCCCTCACCCATGCCGACGGCAACCAGCACCCAGGCGCCTACTATACAACCGACCATGCCGGTCATGGCTGGGACCACTCCTTTGCCGGCCGTAACGCTGTGCCAGCCGCCGGCGAACTGGGTGCGCTATCGCGTGCGCGCCGGCGATACCCTCAGCGGCCTGGCGTTTCAATGTGGGTTGAGCCTTCAGGCGCTCATGCAGGCCAACTGTCTGTCCAGCGAGATCATTTACGTCGGGCAGGTGCTGTACCTGCCGTTCATTCCCGCGGCCCCCGTCTGGCCGACCCGACCGACCTACCCGACGGCGCCGGTGTATCCCACCCTGCCGGCCTGGACCCCATATCCAACGCCCACGCCAGCACCCATCTACCCGACGCCCACGCCGGAATGGCTCCCACCTACCTCCACACCGACGCCGGCGGTGCCCGTGCCCCAGCCTACGGTCCTACCCACCCAGCCGCCGGCACCTACCCTGCCGCCGCCACCGCCGACTCAACCGCCGGCGCCCACCCTGCCCCCACCTCCGCCGCCCACACAGCCGCCGGCCATCCCTCCCACATCCACCCCCACTCCTGCGGTATAAGGATATAGCCTCCATGCCGGCGCAGATGCGCTCTTTGCATCACCGGGTGGATTATTGTAAAATGTTCGCGGGCTGGCACCGCACCCCACCCAGCGTAACCGTGTCAAAGGGTGCCCTGTGAAAGGGGTCTTGCCATGAAATCCGTGCTCCAAGCTGAGGTCAGTGCCTTCCGATTTGCCGGCGGGGTCAGCCGCGAGGACGCGGGCCATGTCTGGATGCCGGCGCGGCAGTTCAGCATCCCCGAACGCTCCATTAAGGGAGAGTTATTTATCTTTGTGGACATGCCCGATTCCGCCGGCCAAGCCGTCCAGCTCCGCCAGCAGGTCATCCAGACCATCCGCAAAACCTACCAGCAGACCCACGGCACCATCACCACCAGCCTGCGGGCGGCCATGCTGGCCGCCAATCAGCTCCTGCTGGGGCAGAACCTGCAGTCCGGCTACGAATCTCAGCATGACGCCTCGGTGTGCTGTCTGGTACTGCGCGACCAGGAAGCTATTATCGCTCGCGCCGGCCCCATCGCCGTCTACCATCTGCGGGGCAGTGCCTGGAAGCGCTATCCCGAACGGGAGGCCGGCGCGCTAATTCCCCTGGGACTGCGCAAAGAGCCGGAAGTCGCCTTCCATCACCTCGTCATCGCCCCCGGCGATCAGCTTCTAGTGCTGGATCGAAAGGGCACCCAGGCCTTTGCCGATATGCAGGTGCGCGCGCCGGCCGAAGTGCTAGCCAGCGCCGCACTGCGCGCCGCCGGCCAGCAGGTGGACTTCTCCGCCATGCTGGTGGAATTCACCGGCGGCGAAACCCGCCCCCCGGCCGCCCCGCCGCGCCCGGCGGAGAAAGCGCCGGCCGCGCCCACGCCAGAACGCGGGCGCGCGGCCCCCACCCGCCGCACCACTGCCCGGCCCTCTGCCAGGTCAGCCAGAGCGCCAGCCGCCGGCGAACCCACGCGGCCGGCCGCCGCGCCGGCCGGCTGGAACCTGCGCCGCATCGCCATCATCGCCGCTATCCTTATCCCCCTCCTGGTCGTCGGCGCTATCCTGGGGTACGATGGCTATCAGCGCTATCAGACCCGCCGGGCCTTTGAAAGCGCGCTGAACACCGCTCTCGAGAATTACCGCACCGCTTCGACCACCACAGACCAGGACATCGCCAAATCCGCCCTGCGCGAGGCGCAGAAACACCTGGCGGAAGCCCTGGCCGTTCAGCCGGAAGAACCGGAGGCGGTGCGCCTCCAAAAAGAGCTTCAACTCCTGCAGGACAAACTGTATAAGGTGACGCCCATTTACTTTATGCCGGAGCTGTTCCGCTTCGTGGACCCAGCCAGCAAGCCGGCGCGCCTGGCGGTGCATGACCGTGACATCTTCGTGCTGGACGCCGGCCGGGGTGTCGTTTCCCTCCACCGGCTGAACGAGACACGCGACGGCTTCCAGCCGGGCGCGGAGGCGGTCGAGATACTGCGCAAAGGCCAGCAGGTGGGCACGGTCGTGGCCGGCAACCTGATTGACCTCACCTGGGTGCCGGCCGGTGGAAGCCGCGCCTACGACAGCCTGTGCGTGCTGGACGCCGGCGGCAACCTGTTCATGTATGCCAACGGCCAGCTCTCCGCCCAGCCCCTGCCCAACAGCGGCGATTTGAAGTCCCCCTTCCTGCTGGACGATTTCACCGAGGCGAGGCTATACGTGCTGGACAGCGCCGGCAACCAGATTTACCGCTACATCGCCGGCGAAAATGGGTATACCCAACCGCCGGATGCGTACTTCCCACCAGAAACCCCCGTCAACATGATCGGCGTGCGGGATATGTCCATTGACAGCGACATCTGGCTGTTGTTCGACGATCGCGTGGAGCGCTATCAGGCCGGCAAGCGGGTGGACTTCGCCCTGCAGGGGCTGGACCAGCCGCTGAGCGGCCCCACCGCCCTGCAGGCATCGTTCGACGAGGCGACAGGCTTGGCCGGCGATAAGCTGTACATCGCCGACACCGGCGAAGGCCGCATCCTGCAGTTCACCAAAGCCGGCCAGTTCGTGCGCCAGCTTCGCCCGCGCGAGGGCAGTACCTTCCAGGACCTCCGCGACTTTTTCCTGGACGAAACCAAAGGCAAGCTGATTTTCCTGGCCGGCAGTTCCCTGTACCTGGCGGATATCCCCAAGGAGTAAATTTGGCGGAGACAGCCCTTGTGCTATAATTTGATCGTACGCCGCGGTCCCATCCTGACCGCGGCATTCCAATCTTTGCGAACGCTCGACCCAGCAGGTCACGGGCCGCGGAGGGTTTACCGCGATGCGCATCGAAGAGTCATATCAGGGCACGCACGGCCGGCCGCTTTGGGCTGTGCTGGGGGGTATTGCGGCTCTGCTGGCCGTCGCCCTGGTCATATACACCACGTACGGCGTATACGCCATCGTTCGCACCACCGTCGCGGAGATGACCAATCTCCCATCCATCGAGATACTGAAGGAACAGGCGGGGTTGTCCTCCTTCCTGCCGGCGCCGGCCCCGACCCAGGCCGCCGGCGGTGAGGCGCCCCCCATCGCGCAGGCCGGCGAGGACACTCCACCCCCAACCGCTGAGCCGCTCCTGCAGAAGCGCATCAACATCCTCCTGCTGGGGATTGACCAGCGCCCAGGCGAGACCGGTCCCTTCCGCACCGACAGCATGATCGTGGTCACGATAGACCCGGAGACGGGCGCGGTGGGCATGCTTTCCATCCCGCGCGACCTGTGGGTGCCCATCCCAGGCTATGGGGAGAACCGCATTAATACCGCACATTTCCTGGGCGATTTACACAAATACCCTGGCGGTGGACCGGCCCTGGCCAAGAAGACCGTCTCCTACAATTTCGGCTTCCCAGTGCATTATTACGTGCGGGTCAATTTCGAGGGCTTTCGGCGCATGATTGACATGATCGGTGGAATAGATATTGACGTGCCGCATGAGATACGGGACGACCAATATCCCGACGAGAACTACGGTT
Source organism: uncultured Anaerolineae bacterium (assembly GCA_938049385.1). Classification (GTDB taxonomy): domain Bacteria; phylum Chloroflexota; class Anaerolineae; order JACIWP01; family JACIWP01; genus JACIWP01. The sequence continues at coordinate 38,275 of CALIBQ010000036.1, read as the reverse complement.
ATGACCCGCTGTACATCCCCGCCGGCCGCATCCATATGGACGGCGACCTGGCGCTCAAATATGCCCGCACCCGCAAGGCGGACAATGACTTTGAGCGGGCGCGCCGGCAACAGCAGATCATCCTCGCCGTGCGGGACAAGGTGCTCAGCCTGAACCTGCTCCCTTCCCTGATTCCCAAGATTCCGGAGCTTCTGCGCACCCTGTCCGATTCTATCCAGACCGACATTCCGGTGGACGAGCTTATCCAGCTTGCCCGGCTGGCGCGCGACCTGGACACCGAGAATATCAAGACCGCGGTGATTGATGAGACCATGACCGTGCCGCAGATGACGCCCACTGGCGCGTACGTCCTGCTTCCTGTGCGGGAGAAAATCCGTCCGGTGGTGGACGACCTGTTCCTCTCGCCGCTTCCCACTGTCGCGCCCAAACGCTAACGAAAACGGGGCGGTCTGATGGACCGCCCCGTTTCTGCCCGTACTTACACATTGCCTTGGATGATCGCCGCCAGCTCCGCCGGCGTCACGCCCGGCGATTCGATATGCTCCCGCTCGTAAAACGACTGGATGACCGCCGGCACCTGGGCCATCGGCACCCCCTCCAATGCCCTTTCCAGCGCCACCAGCTTTTGCTCAGGGTAAAAGAAGAAGTCGCCGGTGATCCAGGCCGAACGGATGATCTCGTCCTTCACCTCCAGAGTGGCGCGCACCAGCCCGCCGGGGGTCTTGTAAATGCGCTGAAGCACATGTACGCCGGCGGCGATCTTCACATCCCGCTCCTCGGGGCGCGCCGGCAGACTCCTCCCGAAGGTCCACTCGTCGGACAGGAACTGTGGGCGCAGTGCATCCGCCAGCTCCCGCACCTCTGCCGGCACACTCGTCGTCTCCTCCAGCGGCCCCAGGACCTCAGCGAAGTGACCGCTGAGGATGCGTATTACCTCTTCCTCCGCCGGCACCCTCCCCAGCTCCCGGCGCACAGTGGTCAGATTCTCCTGCATGCTCTTGAAGACCTTGTCCCGATATTTCTCGTCCGGCACGCGCAGGACCCGCACCATGGTCTCATAATCGAAATCGAGGATAATATTTCCGACGAAGACAACGCTCTCGCCGATATGGGCGGCGCCGTTGCCAGAAATTTTGCGGCCCTCCAGCGTGATGACATCATTGACCGGCTTATAGCGGGCAGGAATGCCCAGGTCGCCGTAGGTGCGCACCACGGGCTCCAGCAGGGTGCGGTAGAACGAGGCTTTGTCCAGGCCGGCCAGCGGGTGATCGTGCCGCAGGATGAGCTGATAAAAGAGCTGTTGCCCGTCCAGGAACACCGCGCCGCCGCCCACCTCGCGCCGGAAGATGGGGATGCCCTTCTGCCGGCAGTACTCCACGTCAATCTCCTGGCGGGCGTCCTGATGATACCCGACGCAGACGTAGGGGCTGGCCGGCGAGAGCAGGTTCAACGCCTCATGCTCCAACCGCGCCATGGCGTGATACAGCAGTTGGGAATCCTCCCAGGGCACGTGCCCAAGCCTATAGACCTTCATTTTGCATTGCCTCCCAGACGATTTCGGTGATATCGAGCGCTCGGATGCGCAGTTTCTCCTTTCGGGCCGCGCCGGCCAGTGTGCGCCTGCACTGCTGACAAGCGGAGACGATGACTTCCGCCTCCACCGCCTGCGCCTGAGCCAGCCGCCGGCGCGCCACCATCCCCACTAGCTCCGGGTCCGCCATCTCCACGTCCCCGCCCCCGCCACAGCAAAGGGCATGCTCATGGTGATGTTCCATCTCGCGGAAAGCCAGGCCAGGGATGGACCGCAGAACCCGCCGCGGCGCTTCGTAAATGCCGCTGGTGCGCCCCAGGTCGCAGGGGTCATGATAGGTCACGCGCTTTTCATACCGCCCCAGCGTCAGCATCTGTTGCTCCAGCAGTTCGTCCAGCAGTTCCACGGCGTGGATGACCTGGAACCCCAGCGGCTCTCCCAGGATGGCGGGATAGGTATCCTTCCAGGTGTGATAGCAGGAGGGACAGGTGGTGACCAGGCGTTTGGCGCCGGCCGCGCGCACCGCTTCCACATTGTGACGCGCCAGTTCCTCCGCATGGCGCGACATGCCGGCAATGATGAGCGGGAACCCACAGCACCACTCCTGGGCACCCATCACGGCAAAGGGGACGCCGGCCCTGCGCAAAATCTGGCTCAGGCTCTGGGGGATGGAATAGGCCATGGGATAGAGCGAGGAAACGCATCCAACGAAATATATCAGCTCGGCCAGCTGTCCCGCGCCGACGGCCGGCGGGGGTTCTTCCAGATTATCCGCCCAGGCCAACCGGTTCGAATTAGGCTCTCCCAGGTTATTGTGCTCCGCGGCGATGCGGTCCCGCACCTGCGCGAAAATCTCTGGGAAGGCGCCGGCCTCCACGAGCTGTTCCCGCATCGCCAGCCACAGCGGACGGGTATCAATATGTACCGGACAGACCACGCGGCATCGGCCGCACAAGGTGCAGTCGTAGGTGCCGCGGGAATGCTCGGTTATTTCCGCGCCGGCGGTGGGCCGCGGCCCGAACAGGCGCGCCCACAGGCCGTACTGCCGGTGCGCGAACCGCCGTACCTGTTCGATCTTCTTGAGCGGCGTGATATGTTCATCTTTCTTTTCGGTATAGGTCGGGCACCAGATGATACACTCGCCGCAGCGCGTGCAGGCATCCAGCTCCATGAGCTGTTTGAAGGAGAAGTGCGCGAAGTTGAGGGGATGGCCGGCGGTCATGCCTGCACCTCCTCATGCCCGGTCAGGACATTCACGGTGGCGATGATAGGGCTGACCAAGGTATGGAAGAACTTACCAAAGGGCATGGTCAGCGCCAGCACGATGCAGGCGGCGATATGCAGCATGAATGTCCAGTAATGCCAGAGTGCCCAGTTCAGCGCCAGTGGTTTAAGGGCCAAAGAGAGGGGATAGCCGATAAAGGAGTACCAGGCCAGCGCCGGCGACGTCCCATCCATGATGAGCCGAAAAGCCTCGATGGGATAGCCGGTCAGCAGGATAATGCCCAGCAGGACCATCGTGGTCACATCGGTTGAGGCAGTGCGCAACTGCGCCGGCCGCATGATGAAGCGCCGCACGACCGCCAGCAGGACACCGATGAGGATCAGCAACCCCAAGCTCTCGTTCAGCAGGGCCATCAGGGGCGTGTCCTTATTCGTCACGAAGCGCACCAGCGGCGTATCCAGGCCGAAGCCCAGATGCAGGATCTCCTCGAAAAAGCCGGTGATGATGCTCAGTGCGAAGAGGGAGAAGAACCCGAACAGCATGAGGAAATGCGTGAGCCAGCGGAAGCGGTCCTCCTGCCACAGCCGGCGGTGCAGAAGCCCATCCACAAGGAAAACCCAGATGACCCGACCGAAACGGGCGCTGAAGACATAGCGTAGGGCGGTGGTGAAAGCGTACCAGGCGCGCCGGCGCGGGACGAGCCGGCCTTCCGCATCGCGCAGATATCCCTGGGACCAGAAGTCCACTTTCAGGGCCAGCAATCCGAGGAACAGCACCATGGTGATGGCGATGGCCATCCAGAACACAGTGAGACGATCAGCCGGCATGATAGCATCTACTCCCATCAAGCGTATTTGGTGCGGGGAAGAACACTGGGGCGCATTATACATGAAAACATATGCTTGGCAACTCGCTGGAAAAGGGGTGTGGAAAAGGTCCAAACATACAATCTGCAGAAAAGCGGCCTAGCGGCTGAAGCCGCGACAACAACTGCGAAGCCTACATAGGCAGGCGTCGCGAAGTCGGCCTGCGCCGACTTCGCAGGCACACAGCCACAGTTTCAACTGCCAGGCGATGAGCCAATACCCGCTTTTCCAACACCCTCTGGAAAGAAGAGGGTAAGGCGGCACTGCGCGCCGGTACTTTTACCTCCTTGCGCCTTCCCTGGAATTGTGTTAAGCTGTATTCATCTTGGGCACAAGGCCGCGTCCCTCATCCCAACTCGCCCTCACCTACCTCGGACCGCCCCAGCATGAGGAGGTTTCCATGCACCATGCACCATGGATTCGAAAGTGGCTGTCCCTGGCCGGCGTTCTGGCCATCATCGCGGCACTTCTGCCGGCGCTCATTCACCGGGCAGACGCCCAATCCCTGAGGGCCACCTACACCCTCGTCCTTCAGAACGGCCTGAACGGCTACGCCGGCTGTACCGACACGTATATCGACCGCTGGCACCCCACCTACAATTTCGAGAACACGAACCTCAAGGTGCAGTACACCTCCAGCGGCGATACCCTGTCCACGCTGATCCGCTTTGACCTGTCTCCACTGCCGGCGGGGGCACAGGTTACCTCGGCCGTGCTCAGCCTGAACTCCACCTACCGGCAGGATGACGTACTGCTGACCATCGCCGTGTACCGCCTGAAGCGGGAATGGGCCGCCGGCCAGGCCACCTGGGAGCTGGCGGCCGCCGGCCAGCCCTGGACAGTCCCCGGTGCCAACGGCGCCGGCACCGACCGGGCCATCTCGGCATTCACACAGGTAGTCGCTTCGACTACCGGCTGGCTGGACATTCCCCTGACAGCGCTGGTGAGCAAATGGCACAGCGGGGAATATCCCAATTTCGGGATCATCCTGCGCGCCGAGGGGACGGGTGGGCCGGCCGGCAAATCGCTCTACTCATTCGTGGATTCCAGCTCCAGCGCATCCGCGTTCCGCCCGAAGCTGACCATCACCTATGAGCTGGACACCACCAGCACCCCCACCAGCACGCGCACGGCTACCCCCAGCGCCACGACCACCGGCACGCCGGCCAGCCCGACGCCTTCCCCTACCCGCACACCGACGCGCACTCCCACCCGCACCCCTACCACCGCGCCGCCGGCACCCATCGCTACCATCATCCTGCAGAACGGACTGAACGGATACGCCGGTACTGATGACACCTTCATTGATACTTTCGCCCCCAATACCAACTTCGGGAATGCGGCGCAGATGGAACTGCGCGCCAAGCACGAGAAGAACTTGCTTATCCGCTTCGACCTTTCGCCCTTGAGCGTTATGCCAGCAGGCTCCACTATCCTGGAGGCCGTGCTGGGGCTGTGGTGCTTGAACCAGAGCAACCTCAGCCCTATTGAAGTCAACAGCTACCGCTTGCTCCGGCCCTGGAGCGAGTCGCAGGCCACCTGGAACCAGGCGCGCGCCGGCGACCCCTGGGGAGAGCCCGGCGCCTTCCAGTTTGGGGTCGACCGCGCCCCGGAGACCTCCGTCACGGGCGTTATTGACCGCACGGACATGTGGCTGTATCAGGATTGGACCTTTATGGTCCCCTACTGGCATCAGCATCCCTCCCTCAATTACGGCGCGGTCATCAGCGGCACCGGTTGGGCGCACGTCACCTACTGGTTCGCCGGCTCGGAGAACGCCACGCCCGAGATCCGCCCGCGCCTGGTCATCACCTACAGCGTCCCGACCTGGACCCCCACCGCGACCTCACAGTGGACCGCTACCATGACCTGGATGAAACTGCCGACAGCAGGGTTAGCGCCTGGACCCCCACCGCGACCTCACAGTGGACCGCTACCCCGACGAGAACCCCAACCCACACCCCCACGCGCACGCCGACCCACACCGCCACAGCGACAGCGGCACCGACGCATACGCCTACCGTCACCCGCACCGCCGCGCCGTCGCCAACGGCCACCACCGCGCCCGACAGCTATGAGCCGGATAATGTGTGCACCGGCGCCCGCGCCTTCACCGTCAACGGGCCGGCGGAGAGCCATAACTTCCATCTGCCCGACGACGTGGACTGGGTGCGCTTCACGGCGGGCGCCGGCTACCTTTACCGCATTGAGACCTTCGGCCTTGCCGCAAACGCCGATACGCTGGTATACTTATATGCGGCCAACTGCAGTACGCTCATCGCCCAGGATGACAATAGTGGACCAGGCCTGGGGTCGCTCATCGAATATCTGGCGCCGGCCGCCGATACGCTGTACGTGAAAGCGGCGCCGGCTTCGCCAGCACGCACTGGGCCGGCGAGCGATTATCAATGGAGCATCACGCGCCAGCTACCGGGCACCACGGTCACGCCGACCGCCACCCTGCCGCCGGCCGGCTGGCTCCCACTCTTGCACAAATAACCCTTTGCGGCACTGCAGGATGGAGCTGGAGAAACTGCTGGAACAACTGCATGACGACCTGACATTCATGCGGCACGTGACGCGCTGGCACGAGCAAACCGCCGCGCCGGCGCGCCTGGAACCCTTCCCTGCAGGCATGCATCCGCGGCTGTCGGAGGCCCTTCTTCGCCAGGGCATCGCCTCGCTCTACACCCATCAGGCCGACGCCTTTCGCGCGGTGAGAGAGGGCCGGCATGTCGTCGTCGTCACCCCCACCGCCTCGGGCAAGACTTTGTGCTACAACCTGCCGGTCCTGCAGGCCCTGCTGGAAGACCCCGACGCCCGCGCCCTGTACCTGTTCCCCACCAAGGCCCTGGCCCAGGACCAGCAGGCCGTCCTTTCCGCCTTGGGCGAGGGATTAGGGCTGGGGAATATCGTCGGGGTATATGATGGGGACACGCCGGCCTCGGCCCGCCGGCGCATCCCGCAGGAAGCCCGCATCGTCATCTCCAACCCCGACATGCTCCATGTGGGCATCCTGCCCCACCACACCCGATGGGGGACGTTTTTCTCCCATCTGCGCTTTGTGGTGATTGACGAACTGCATGCCTATCGCGGCGTATTCGGCAGTCATGTGGCCAACGTACTGCGCCGGCTGAAGCGCATCGCCGGCTTCTACGGCAGTGCGCCGCAGTTCATCGCCAGCTCCGCCACCATCGCTAATCCCGACGAGCTGGCCCGCCGGCTCACCTCTGCGCCGGTCGCATTGATTTCCCGCGACGGTTCCCCAAAAGCGCACAAGCATTTCATTTTCTACAACCCACCGGTCATGGAACCAGCGTTGGGCATCCGCCGGCCGGCGCTCCTGGAGGCTCGCGACATCGCCGGCCGCTTCCTGACGAATGACCTGCAGACCATCGCCTTCGCCCGCTCGCGCTTGGGCGCGGAACTCCTGTTCACCTACCTGCGCCAACTGCTGGAAGAGCGGGGACTGCCGGCCGACATGGTGCGCGGCTATCGCGGCGGATATCTGCCCAAAGAGCGCCGCGCCATCGAGCAGGGCCTGCGGCAGGGCCGGGTGCGGGGTGTGGTTGCCACCAACGCCCTGGAGCTGGGGATTGATATCGGCGATCTGTCGGTAGCGGTCCTGACCGGCTACCCGGGGAGCATTGCCAGCACCTTACAGCAGGCCGGCCGCGCCGGCCGGCGTTCCCGGGTATCCGCCGTCATCTTCATCGCCGGCCCCTCCCCCCTCGACCAGTACATCGTCACGCATCCCGATTTCGTCCTGGGGCGCTCGCCGGAACGGGCGCTCATCGCGCCCGATAACCCGGCCATCCTCCTGCTACATCTGGCCTGCGCCGCCTTCGAACTGCCCCTTGCGGAGGGAGAGGACTTGGGCGCGAAGGACATCGTGTCGCAACTGCTCGCCTTCCTGGCAGAGGACGGACAGGTGCGTCTGGCCGGCGGGCGCTGGCACTGGGCGCGCGACGCCTACCCTGCTGGGAATGTCTCCCTGCGCTCCGCCGGCGCGGATACGTTCACTATCCTGGCCCGCTCGGATGAAGGGAAACCTCCGCAAACCATCGGCACCCTGGAACGCTTCAGCGTCCCCCTGCTCCTGCATGAGGGAGCCGTATACATGCATGAGGGCCAGACCTATATTGTGGAGCGGCTGGACTGGGAGGCCGGCCTGGCATACGTCCAGCCGGCCGAAGTGGACTACTATACCGAGGCCAGCGCCAACATCGAGGTGCAGATTTCCCAAACCCTGGCAGAGGAGGACGAAGGGCCTCTCCACAGGTGTTTCGGCGAGGTCATCGTCCACGGCAAAGCGGTCTCGTTCCGAAAAATCCGCTTGCACACGCAGGAGGTCATCGCCCGGGGGTCCATTGACCTGCCGGCGGTCAGCATGCCGGCCGGCAGTTTCTGGTACGCGCTCCCGCCAGCCTTCCTGGAACAGCTCCAGGAGCTGGGGGCCTGGCAGGGGGCACCCATCCGCGACTACGGGCCGAACTGGGAAGCCCAGCGCCGGCTGGCCCGCCAGCGCGACGGATTCCGCTGTCGGCAGTGCGGGGCCCCAGAGCCGCCTGGCCGCGAACACGACGTACACCATCTGCGGCCTTTCCGCGAGTTTGGCTACATCCCAGGCGTTAATGAGCGCTACCAGCAGGCCAACGCCCTTGAGAACCTGATCACACTGTGCCCGCGCTGCCACCGCCTGGCCGAAGCGGCCTGCCAACTGCGCAGTACCCTGGCCGGCCTGGCCCATGTCCTGAGGCACGTGGCACCGGTCTTCCTGATGTGCGACCCGGCCGACCTGGGCGTGGTCAGCACCCACGCCGGCTACCAGGGCTGGCCGACCATATTCATCTACGAGCGCGCGCCGGCCGGCATCGGATTCAGCCAGGCGCTGTTCGAACTGCCCGCAGGCCAGCTCCTGCGCGGCGCAATGGATGTGGTCGGGCAGTGTCAGTGTCTGACGGGATGTCCCTCGTGCGTCGGCGCGACCGGCGAGTTCAGCGGCAATGTCAAGGCACAGGTTCTGCGCTTTCTGCGGCTGTGCCTGGCCAGTTTGCCGGAGGCATATCCAACATGATGACCACCTGGAGCGGCACTGCGCCGCAGGCGCTGGAGCGGATAGACCGCCGGCAGGAGCAGCTGGACCGACTGCGGCCCTGGCCGGCCGCGGCCGCCGAGCGGCTGTGGGATGGGCTCCTGCCGGCCTGGATCGCTGGCTCCGTCGCTATGGACGGCAACCGCATGACCCTGGAGGATATCGCTCAGTTCCTGAGCGATGAGGGCATTTTCGCGCAGTACACCCTGCGCGAGCATCTGGAAGTGCTGAACCACCGGCAAGCCATCGCCCAGGTGCGCCGGCTGGCCGGCGCCAAACGCCCTATCCGGGCGGCCGATGTGCGGCGGCTTCACGCCCTGCTCATGGCCGGCATTGATGACGCCCTCGCCGGCCGCTACCGCCGCTACACCGACGAGGAGCGTGCCGCCGGCGGCACCATCGCCGACTTGATGCGCGAGTGGGAGCTGTGGATGGCCGGCTCTGCCCAGGCCCTGCACCCGGTCGAGCGGGCCGTGGTGGCGCACCATCGCGTCCTGCGTATCCAGCCCTTCCTAGACGGCAACGGTGTGACCGCACGCTTGGTGATGAACCTCTCTCTGCTGAAGGACGGCTACCTGCCGGCGGTGCTCCGCCCGGAACAGCGCCACAACTACCGTCAGGCGCTCTATCAGGCCGACCAGGGGGACTACCGCCCGCTGGTGCAGTTGGCACTGGAAGCGCTGGAACGCGTGCAGAGCATGTACCTGCTGGCGCTAGAACCCTGACGCCGGCGCCGAAGCTGCCTGGCAGTTGATTACGTTTCAAGTTTACTTTGGCAACAAGCCCATTGTCGTAAGGTTCGCCGGCGGCTGGAAGCCGGCTTACGACGCGAAGCCCCTGCGGGCTTGGCATTATGAGCCTGGTGCTTCAGCGCCAGGCGAGGCGCCGGATAAACTGCGGGCCTGCGCCGATCTCGTGAAGCCTGCGCAAGCGGGCTTCGCAGATGTTGCCGTGGCTTCAGCCGCCAGGCTGTCGTTTGGGAACCCTTTCAACACTCTCAACGGATGAGTATGGTACCATTCGCAACAAACCTACAAGGATTTGCCAACATGCCTTTTCCCAACATCCTGGAGGAGGAAGAGATGGAACCTGTGCGTATTGGGGTCATCGGCGTGGGGGATATGGGAGGATACCATACCCTGGGCTTTGCGGAGATCGAGCAGGCCCGCATCGTCGCTGTCGCCGACATCAACGAGCGGCGCATGGAGGAACTGCTGGCGGAGATCGCCGACTACCCGACGCCCATCGCCCGCTATACCGATTACCGTCTCCTGCTCCAGCGCGATGATATTGAGGCGGTTGTGGTGGCGGTGCCGCAGTACCTGCACCGCGAGGTGACGCTGGCGGCGCTGGAGGCCGGCAAGGATGTACTGTTAGAAAAGCCTATGGCCCCCACCGTGCAGGAGGCGGACGAGATTATCGCCGTCCATCGGGAGACCGACCGCATCCTCCAAATTGGGCTGGTGTACCGCTACGCCGGCCTGTTCCGCAAGATGGCCGAGATGTGCCGCGCCGGCGATTACGGGCAGACCACCTTCATGTGGTGCAAGGAATTCCGCGAGAACTTCCCGCCGCGCGCTTGGTTCTATGACCAGAAGCTCTCCGGCGGCGCCATCATGGATAAATGCGTGCACTACTTTGACCTGTTCAACTGGATGATCGGGGCGCGGGCGCATCGCGTCTTCGCCATGGGCGGACAGCACGTCATCCGCTACGGTGTGCCCCACTGGGTGGAATGCACCTATTCCTTCTGGGAGCCGGCGGAAATCTCAACCAGTACGATCGTGGATCACGCCTGGGTCATCGTGGAGTACGAGAACGGGGCGCGCGCCATGCAGGGGCTGTGCATGTACCTCAAGCCGCCCTACCCCGGACTAGAGGTGGGCGCCATCACCCATCAGGGATATCAAATCCTGGCGCGCGACGATCAGACGCTGACCCTGTGGGGCGGTCCCCAGGCGGTGCACGGCCAGGAGATCGAATATGAGGAGCCGGAAGCGCCCTGGGTGGGACATATCGGCGCGCACCGCAGTCGGCTGGAGTTCCTGGAATGCGTGCGCACCCGCCGGCCGCCGGCATGCGACCCTCAGATCGGCCGCGACGCCATGGCCATCGCCCAGGCGGCGGAGATGTCCATCGCCGAGGACCGGGTCGTCTATCTGGAGGAGCTGGCCGACTGACTACAGCTCGATAATCCCATCCAGGCCGCGCCGCAGTCCCACCCACTCGCTCACCTTGCGGATGGCCAGGAGTGCCCCCGCGACGTATTGGCCGGCGTCCCAGGTCCCTTCGTGGCGAATCACCAGCTTCTGGTCCGGCGAGGCGAAGATGACCTCCACCGTCACCATATAGCCCGGCAGGCGCACGGAATGCACCTGTGTCCCGCCCAGTCGCACCCCGCGGCTCTCGCGCGGGCCGACGATTTGTTCCAGCGGGACCTCCAGATGGGATTCCCCAACCTGGGACAGCCGGCGGGCCAGCTCACGGGCTGTACCACTGGGCGCATCCACTTTGTCGGCATGGGCATAATCAATAATTTCCCACTGCGGGAAATAGCGCGCCGCAATCTCGGCGAACTTGCCCATCAGCACGGCACCGATGGCAAAGTTGCCGGCGGCCAGCACCCCGCGGCCCATCGAACGGGCCGCGGCGTCAATTTCAGCAAGCTCCTCCTCCGAGAGGCCGGATGTCCCGATGACCACGTGCGCGCCGCGCGCCAGCGCGGTCAGCACATGCTCCCGCGCCGCCTGCGGCCGTGTGAAGTCCACGAAGACGTCCACCGCCGGCACAGCCGTGAAGGCTTCCTGTACTGTCCCGAAGACCGGCGTCGTCATCTCAGGGATGCCGAGCACTTCTCCCAGCCGGCGGCCGGCGTGCGAGCGCGAGACGCCGGCGACCAGCTCCATATCATCGGCCTCAAATATGCCCCTGGCGATAGCCGAGCCGGCCCAGCCCGTGGCACCGGCGAGACACACGCGTATCGTCATTGGTCCGCTTCCTCCGTGCATAGATTGCGATCCAATCCGACCACTCATTCCGGCGGCAGAAAAATCGCCCGCCCGATGCGCACCATCGTGGCGCCCTCTTCCACCGCCGGCTCGAAGTCATCCGTCATCCCCATTGAAAGCTCATCCCAGCCGGCCTGTGGGAACTGGCGCGCCAGCGCATCGCGCAGTTCGCGCAGCCGGCGGAAATACGGGCGGGCATCCTCCGGATGCGGCACGATCGGCGCCATGGTCATCAGACCCCGGATGCGCAGATGGGGCATTTGGAGAATTTTCCCCACCGCATCAACCACCTCTTCCGGGGCAAAGCCCCATTTGGTCTCTTCCTCGCTGAGCTTGATCTCCAGCAGGATGGGCATTTCCTTCCCGATGGCGCTCAGCCGCTTCTCCATTTCCTCAGCCACCGACAGCCGGTCCACGGAGTGCACCAGATCGAACGCCGGCATGGCACCCCGCACCTTGCGCCGCTGGAGATGGCCAATCATATGCCATGCCGGCGCCGGTGCATCCCCTAACAGCGCCCGCACCGCCTCGATCTTCGGCAGTGCCTCCTCCACCCGGTTCTCCCCAAAATCGCGTATTCCATACGCATACGCCGCCGCGACCGCCTCCGCCGGCATATTCTTGCTCACCGCAACCAGCCGCACCGCATGCGGGTCCCGGCCGGCGCGCTCACACGCTTTCGCAATCCGCTCACGCACCCGCTGAATGTTGTCCGCAATGTACGACCACCGGGACATATGCGCACCCTCCGAACGCACTGATTGGCTACTTCAGCATCGCGATCATGGGGAAGCGGCCGGTCAATCCGCCGCTGGCACGATGGGAGAAAAAGCGATGGGAATGGCAGGCAGTGCAGATGCCGGCGATTTCTATCTGCCCCACACCCAGCTCCGCCAACTGCCGGTAATTCGCCTGCCACAAATCGAAATGCAGGCGCCCGTTCACCGGGCGAAAGAGCGGCTCCGCCTCCACCGCTCCCCAGGCTTGCGCTGCCGCCCGCACGACATCTTCCCCCACCTCGTAACAGCACGGCCCGATGGACGGTCCGATGCCGGCGCGGATATCCTCCGGATGCGAGCCGAACTCCCGCATCATGGCCAGCACCAGCGCACGCACCGCGCCGGCCACCGTCCCGCGCCAGCCGGCATGCACCGCCCCCAGCACGCCGCGGCGCGGGTCATAGGTCAGGATGGGAACGCAGTCCGCAAAGCGCAGGATGAGCGGCACCCCTGGCTCATCCGTGATCAACCCATCCAGCTCCCCCACCTTCTGCCCGCGATGCCCCTTGCCGACCCGCATGACCCGATTGCTGTGCACCTGCCGCACCGTGACCAAGTCCGCCGGCGCCGTGCCCAGCGCCGCGCAGGCAATCTCGACATTGCGGTGCACGTTCTCCGGATGGTCTGCCACGTCTGCCCCCACGTTCAAGGTATCATATGGTGCCGGGCTGACGCCCCCCTGCCGGCCAAAGATGCCGTGCACCAGCTCCGGCACATCATCCAGCACAGTGAAGCGGAAAATATCAACGCCCATCAGGAGCCTCCTGACATCGTTTCTGCGCACACCCCACAGGCGGTACAGCCGGCCCCCGGACAGCCAGCCGGCACCTTGCCTTCCTTTGCCCATTCGGCCATCCGACGCAAGAAGCGCCGGCTCACCCCATGCTCGATGTGGTCCCATGGCAGGGCATCCTCATATCCCCACCCTCCCAGCCACTCGGCCGGCTCCATGCCGTGCTCTCGCAGGACCTGCCGCCAAGCGGCCAGGGTGGGCCGGCGCAGTCCGACCAGCGCCGGCGCCAGGCGCTCATCCCCCCGCGCCAGCACCGCCTGCACCTGCGACCATTCGGGGCTTTCCGCACGCACCTGCACCCGTTTGCCGCGCAGTCCCTGCCGCACGCGTTCCAGCCGTTTGGTGACGACATCCACCGCCGGCGCCGGCACCCACTGGAACGGCGTATGGGGCTTCGGCACAAAGGGGGTGATATTGACCACAATTTGATGGGGAAACTGGCCGGCGGTGCGCTGTACCAGCGCGATCAGGGCATCCACATCTTCCTCTTCTTCCCCCGGCAGGCCCAGCATGAAGTACATTTTCAATTGGGTGAAGCGGCGCTCCGCCGCCATGGCGGCCGCTCGCAGGATATCCTCTGCGGAAATGCCCTTGCCGATGGCATCGCGCAGGCGCTGAGAGCCGGCCTCCGGCGCCAGCGTCACCGTGCGCGTATGACTGCGGGCCAGGACATCCAGCACCTTGGGAGAAAGGGTATCTGCCCGCAGGGAGGAAACCGAGACCTCGACCTTGCGCGCCATCAGCTCGTCCATGAGGGCATCAATATGGGCATAATCGGATACGGCGGCGCTGATAAGCCCCACCCGCCGGCGGTACTGCAGTCCCTCGTCAACGGCCTGCAGGACTACCGGCAGGGATCGCTGGCGCCACGGCCGGCTAGTGTAGCCGGCCAGACAGAAATGACATCCCCACCTGCACCCGCGCGCCAGCTCCACCAGGTGCATGAAGCCGAACTCGGCCGCCGGCGTCCACATCACCGAGCGCGTCGGGAAGCGGTCCACATCTTTCAGCCACAGCCGGCGCACGCGCGCTTCCCGTCCGTGCACCTGCGGGACATAGACCCCTTCCAGCCGGCCCAACCGCGCCAGCAGACGATCGCGATCCCCCTTCTCCGCATTCAGCACATCCACCAATGGTCCAATGACTTCCTCAGCCTCTCCGATGACGAAAGCGTCGAAAATCGGCGTCAGAGGCATGGGATTGGCGCTGACCGCCGGCCCGCCGGCGATGAGGATGGGATCGCCATCGCCGCGCTCCTGCGCCCAGATGCTGGTCATCGGACAGCGGCGGAGCAGATTCACTGCGCGCAGGTAATCCAGCTCGAACGAGAGGGAGAAGGCCAGCACGGCGAACTCATCCAGCCGGCGCTGGCTCTCCATGGAAAGCGGGGACGGGGAATCATCCCACCGCTCGTCATCGAACACCCGCTCGCAGACCACGTCATCGCGGAGATTCAGAAGATGATAAATGGTCTGAAAACCCAGGCTCGCCATGCCGACAGCATAGGTGTTGGCATAGACCAGCGCGACAGGCAGTTTGCCGCCCCAGTCTTTCACCACCGCGCCGATTTCCCGCTGGAGAAGCCGCCGGCGGGCCTCAATCTCTTTCCACATGCCGCTCACCCCAAGGAACGCCAGAGCCGTGCGATGAACCCCGGCACGCCGGTGGATTCGAACCAGTACCACAGCCGGTACGCCCAGACGCCGATCTCCCCTTCGGGATAAATGGCGTCCAGGATGATCAAGCCGGCCTCGCGCGCCGCATAATACGCCCGCCAGTGCAAAGGAATGCGTTGGACATCGGTGGAGGTGGGACTGGGGAAAGCCTGTATGCCGGCGCGCCTAAAAAGCAGGGTGCCCCGCAGGAGGTGCAGGGGATGGCTGACGACCAGCGCGCTCTTCCAGCCGCGCTCGCGCATCACGCTCACCGCCCGCCGCACATCCTCGCGGGTATTGTTGGAACCGCCGGCAACCAGGATGGCCTGCTCCGGCACCCCCATGGCGGCGGCGGTCCGGCCGGCGACCGCCGCGGCGGAAAAGGCATCGCCGGCAATGCCGCCGGTCGTGATGATGGCCGGCGCCCAGCCGTCCTTATACAACTGCACCGCCTTTTCCGTGCGCGGCAGAAGGTTCGGCCCTGGCTCCCCGCCCGGCAGGACCTGCGCGCCGAGGATGACGATCACATCCGCCGGCTGGGTCCGGTCCACACGTCCGAAGCGGTCCACTGCCGCGCACAGCAGGATGAAGCCCACGCCGGCCAGCAGTACAACCAACAGGACAGCCCGCATCAGCCATCTGCCGAGCTTCCCCAGGAATTGGCCCACACCGCGCACGATCAGAGCACTCTCCTCGACGTTTTCCCCCGCATTATAGCATCCGCCGGCAGGAATGCCAAGGACGCGAAAAGGCCTTCCGCCGGCGCCGGCGGAAGGCCTCCGCAGTATTTGTATGTCTGGATTACGCGCACTGGGAGTAGCCGCAGTTGCGGCACACCGCGCACCCCTCGCCAATCTCCATCAGGTTGCCGCACTCCGGGCATTCCGGCGACAGGTCCAGCTTCGTGTGAATGCGCACCGTCGAAGTGCCGTTGCCGCCGTGGGATTCCACATAGCGCTCCAGCGCCTTGCCAATGGCATCGGCACAGGAGAGGATGGAACTGCCGTTGTGCCAGGAGGGCGAAGGACAGCGGATGCCCTTGAGCTGGTCGTAGATTTCCTCGGTCGCGACGCCGGAGCGGAGTGCCAGGGAGATCAGCCGGCCGATCGCTTCCGACTGCGAGGCGGTGCACCCGCCCGATTTGCCCATCTGGATGAAGACCTCGCACAGGCCGGCCTCGTCCTCATTGATGGTCACGTACAGGTTGCGGCCGCACCCCAGCGGAATCTTCTCCGTGATGCCGCGAGTGACCACCGGCCGCGGCCGCGGCGTGCGTTTCTCGGGACGCTCCTTCTCCGCCGGCGGCTTCTCCGTTACTTTGGCGCCCACATTGAGCACCTGCGCCTCGCGGCTCCCCTCGCGATATATGGTCAGCCCTTTGCACCCCAACTGATAGGCCAGCAAGTACGCTTCCTCAATCTCCTTCGGGGTAGTCTCGAAGGGAAAGTTGATCGTCTTAGAGACAGCGTTGTCCACCCACTGCTGGAAGGCCGCCTGCATGCGGATATGCCATTCGCCGGCGATGTCGCGTGCCGTCACGAAGACACGCTGGAACTCGCGCGGCACGTCCGGGTCGCCCTGCACCGAACCGGTTTCTGCCACCCGCCGCACCAATGCCGGCGAGTAGAAGCCCTCTTGCCGGGCGATCTCCTCAAACAGCGCGTTCATCTCCGGCAGTTCGTCAGCGTCCAACACATTCTTGCGGGTATATGCCAGGGCGAAGAGCGGCTCGATGCCGCTGGAAACGCCGGCGATAATGCTGATGGAGCCGGTCGGGGCGATGGTGGTCGTCGTAGCGTTGCGCACGCCGTGCCGGGCGATATCCCGCCGCAGGGTATCCCAGTCGAAGGCCGGCGCGTCGGACAGCACCAGCGGCATGGTGGCCGGCTGTCCCTCCGCGCCGCGGAACGGCAAGCGCCCCTGCGACAGCACCGATTCCTTGAAGGCCGGGAAGCTCCCCCGGCTTATCGCCAGCTCCATGGATTTTTCATGGCTCCAGTAAGCGATGGCCTCCATCACCTTGGCCCCAACGGCAATCGCCTCTTCCGAATCATACGGAACGCCCAGCTTGATGAGCATATCCGCAAATCCCATCACCCCCAGCCCGATCTTGCGGGTCAGCTTCGTCATTTCCTCGATCTGCGGCAGGGGGAAGCGGTTGACCGTGATGACATTATCGAGGAAGTGCACGGCCGCATAGGTCACTTCGCGCAGGCGCTTCCAGTCAATGCGCCGGTCGGGCGTCACCATGCGCACCAGGTTGATGGAGCCCAGGTTACAGCTCTCATTGGGCAGGAGAGGCTGTTCGCCGCAGGGATTGGTGCTCTCGATGGCGCCGAGATGCGGCGTAGGGTTATACTGGTTCATGCGGTCAATAAAGATGACGCCCGGTTCGCCGTTGGTCCACGCCGCCTCGACGATGGCATTGAACACCTCACGGGCGTTCAGGTGGCCCACGACCTCCCCGTTGCGCGGGTTGATCAGGGGATAGTCCTCGCCGGCCTCCAGCGCCCGCATGAACGCATCGGTTACCGCCACCGAAATGTTGAAGTTGGCCAGCACCCCTTCCGTGCTCTTACAGCGGATGAAGCTCATGATATCGGGGTGATCGACGCGCAGGATACCCATATTGGCGCCCCGCCGGCGCCCGCCCTGCTTGATCACGTCTGTGGCGGTATCGAACACCCGCATGAAGGAAATGGGGCCGCTGGCCACCCCGCCGGTGGAGCCGACGATATCGCCGGCCGGCCGCAGGCGGGAGAAGGAAAAGCCCGTCCCGCCGCCCGACTTGTGAATCAATGCGGTGGCCTTAATAGCGTCAAAGATGCTGTGCATGTCGTCTTCCACCGGCAGGACGAAGCAGGCGGAAAGCTGTCCCAGCTCCGTGCCGGCGTTCATCAAGGTGGGGCTGTTGGGGAGAAAATCGGTGCTCGCCATCAGGGCGAAGAACTCCTCCGCCCGTCGAGCCACATCCGCGGCCATATCATAGAGGCGGTCCGCCGCGGCCACGGTATTCGCTACCCGCGCAAACATTTCCTCGGGCGTCTCACACGGTTCTCCGCGCGCGTCTTTGCGGAGATAGCGGCGCTCCAGCACCTTCAACGCATTCGCGGAAAGCTGTACGGTAGTGATCGCTTTCATGTTCCCTCCTATTTCCATCCCATTTCGTTGTTGCCATGCAGTAGCGATAGCAATCCCCACGGCAGACGAGCCGGCACCGGCCGGCGGCTGTCCTTCCGGCAGTGCATTCCAGGGGCGGTTGTGTGGACGAAGTTACTCGAGGAGCCGATCGATTTCTCGACGCAAACTTGCCGCGTCAGCAATGGGAAGATAGACCGATGCGAAGCGGATATATGCCACTTCATCCAGCTCGCGCAGACGATCCATGACCATCTGCCCAATATATTCGCTGGTGACTTCGCTCTTGCCGCTGTTCAGCAGTTCCGCCTCGACCTGGTTGACGATATTCTCGATGGCCTCGCTGGAGACCGGTCGTTTGGTGCACGCTTTGCGCAAACCCGCCAGTATTTTCTCGCGGCTGAAATCCTCCCGCCGGCCGTCTCGCTTCACCACCTGCAGGGCATGCACCACCACCCGCTCATAGGTGGTGAACCTCTGCTGACATTTCTTGCATTCCCGCCGGCGACGAATACCCCCGCTCGTCTCACGGGTATCCACCACACGCGAATCCCTATGACCGCAGTATGGGCACTCCATCAATCAGCTTCTCCCTCTTTGAGACACTGCCCTTCCTCGCGGCAATTCCCAAGCCCCTAGTGCCACTATATATAGTAGTATACAAATTGAAATGGGCTACCTATTGCGTAGCGCAACATCATCATACCACAATTCGCCCGATATTTCAAGGGGGGAAAGCTTAAAAATCATGACGTCTGACAATTTTTTAATAAAAACGGCGCTCCTCCCGGATACTGCTTCGGAGAGGAGCGCCTAGTTGGCAGGTAGGCGCGCGTATCCTACCTGATGGGGCGAACATGGGCATTTTGCAGGACAGGCCGAGGGGCGGACGGCCTGTTTGCGCACGTAATCCCGAAATTCAGGCCTTCAGCACTATGCCGGGCTATTCACCCCGGAACCGCTTCTGCAGGAAAGGCGGCAGTTCGTCGCCATCGCCGGAAGCGCGCCACATATCTTCAGGGAACTTAATGACCGGCGCGCGCTGTTTGGCCTTGTCCGCCGGCACGCCGGCGCCCTGCCGCTTCTGCGCCGCATCAAAGCCGGTGGCAATGACCGTAATCTGAATCTCATCGCCCATGTCCGGCTCAATCGCGGCGCCGAAGATGATGTTCGCCTCGGGATCCGCTGTCCGGCGGATGATGTCTGCCGCTTCCCGCACCTCGTGGATGCCCAAATCCGGGCCGCCGCGCACGTTGATGAGGATGCCGCGCGCGCCGTCAATGGCCACATCCAGCAGGGTATTGCCGATGGCTTTCTCCGCCGCCTGCACAGCGCGGTTCTCGCCGCTGGCCCGGCCCACCGCCATCAGCGCCGACCCACCTTCCGCCATAATGGCGCGCACATCGGCGAAGTCCACGTTGATGAGGCCCGGCAGGGTGATGATCTCCGAGATGCCCTGAATACCCTGCCGCAGGACGTCATCGGCGACCTTAAAAGCTACCGCGATGGGCGCACGGCGGTCGACGATCTGGAGCAGGCGCTCGTTAGGGATAACGATGAGGGTGTCCACGTTGCTCTTGAGCTTCTCCAGACCCTCTTCCGCCACCTTCATGCGGCGCTTGCCCTCGAACTCGAAGGGCTTGGTGACGACGCCGATGGTGAGCGCGCCGGCCTCCTTGGCCAGCTTGGCGATGATGGGCGCGGCGCCGGTGCCGGTCCCACCGCCCAGGCCGGCGGTGATGAACACCATGTCGGTGCCGTTCACCAGCTCGCGGAGCATCTCCGTGGACTCCTCCGCCGCTTTAGCGCCGATGGTCGGGTCCCCGCCAGAGCCCAGCCCTTTGGTGAGCTTCTCCCCGATGCGCACCTGGGTCGGTGCCAGGGATTGCTGGAGAGCTTGGGCATCGGTGTTGATGGCCACGAATTCGACGCCGTGAATGCCCTCCTCAATCATGCGGTTGACAGCGTTGCACCCGCCTCCGCCTACTCCCAGCACCTTGATGCGGGCAAAGTGTTCCAGGTGCCGGTCTGCCTGAGTCAAATCATCCCTTGGTTTCATGTCGCCCCCCATTTTGCTGCGCATTTTCATTTTGTGATTGCTACACGACGTCCCACCATCCGATGCGGGAATCACCAACTTCCCTCTAGCCGGGCAAAATCCGATTCACCCATTCCTTCAGCCATCCCCTCCACGTACCATCATCCGCCAGCCTTCTCCTTCCATCCACATGCACCCCATACCGATTCGCCCACTGCAGTAACCCCACTCCACACGCATAGGCCGGGTTCGTCGCCACATCCATCAAGCCGCGCACCCCGCGCGGGGTCCCCACCCTGACCGGCATATTCAATACTCTGCGGGCCACCGCCCGGATACCGCCCAATTGTGCCGTGCCTCCGCACAGCACCACGCCCGCCGGCAGAAGGCCGGCATAGCCCGAGCGCGTGATCTCCTCTCCCACACGTATGAAAATCTGCTCCACCCGGTCGCCGATGATCTCCGCCAACAGCTTGCGGGGGATACTGCGGCGCGGCTGGTCGCCGAAGCCTTCGATCTCGACCACTTCCCCTTCCATCACATCGGATGGGTCCGCATAGCCACAGCGCAGTTTCAGCTCTTCCGCCGCCGGCGCCGGCATCTGCAGACAGATCACCAAGTCCCGCGTGATGAGCTGACCGCCGATGCCGATGACCGCACTGTGCCAGACGCTCCCTTCCAGAAAGATGGCCACATCGGTCGTTCCGCCGCCGATATCCACCACCACCACGCCGCTCTCACGCTCTTCGGGTGTCAGGATGGCCTCGCCGGCCGCCAGCGCCTGAAAAATGACCCCTTCCACCTGCACGCCGGCCGCCCGCACACATTTCATCAAATTCGCCATGGCATTGGCCGGCGTCGTCACCAGATGCGCCTCCACCTCCAGGCGATGCCCGAACATCCCGATGGGGTTGCGGATGCCATCCTGCCCGTCCACCGTGAAACTGCGCGGCACAGAATGCACCAGCTCATGCGAGGCGGAAAGCGCAATGCCCAGCGCCGCTTCCATCGCCCGATCCACATCATCCTTGCTGATGCCGCGTGCGGAGCGAGAAACGATGGTGGAACCCCGGCTGTTGACACTGGCGATCTGTACCCCGGAGAGGCTCACCACCGCCTGCTCGATCTTGACCCCGCTCATGCGCTCTGCCTCTGCCAGCGAGGCCTGGATCGCCTGCGCGGCCTCCTCGACGCCCACCACGGAACCCTTCTGCATGCCCCGCGCCGGCACGGTACCCATGCCCACCACGCGCAGCTCTTCACCGGACAGCGCCTCTGCCGCCAGCGTGCACACCTTTGTGGTTCCCACGTCGATTGCAAAGAGCATGCGTTCCAAGGGTCTTTCTCCCTCATGAGGGTGTTGAAAAAGCAGATATTGGCTCATCGCCTGGCAGTTGAAACTGCGGTTGTGCCTGCGAAGTCGACCTGCGCCGACTTCGCGAAGCCTGCGCAGGCAGGCTTCGCAAGTGTTACCGTGGCTTCAGCCGCCAGGCCGCTCTTCCACAGATTGTATGTTTGGACTTTTTCAACGCCCCCTCATGGCATACGCAAATTACTGCTAAATATCTTGCTTCTTCTTTTTATTACACAATTATACCAAATTCAAGCGGCTATCGCCAGTACGCACGGGTCTCATACCGCAAGTCCAGCACGCGCGCCGCAATCCCTTCCCTGGACAGCTTGTCCAGCAGGGCCTGCAGCGCGGCCGCGACGGTCTCCATGTCCCGCTCCGGACGCGTCAGCACGCGGTATCCCTGTGGGATATCGAAGAACAGCCCTTCGGCGGAGCTGTAGCCCACAATCCGCACCCCGGGTATCAGTTCGGCCAGCCGGCCGGCGGCCTCCACCACACGCGCCTCCACCCGGTCGCCGGCAACGCGCGCCGGCCCGTCCTGCTCCACAATAATCAGCGGGTCCTCCAGCTCCCCTAACCGAGGGAACAGCACCCCATCCCGGTCCACCCAGTACTGCACCCCATGATTCTGCCAGATGGCCGCCGGCTCCCGTTCCAGCACCGTCACCCGCACGCGCGCCGGCAGTTCACACGCCACCTCGGCGCGCGCAATCTGCGGCAGGGACTCCAGCCGGCGGGCGATTCCCACCGGATCCGCGTAGAAAATGCTCAGCCCCTCCAGACCGGCCGCCTGCAAGAGGTCCTGCCCCTGCACCCAGCGCGCCCCCGCTACTTCCACCTCCCACACGTAGAAATTGGCGCTGATAAACATATATGCCAGCAAGCCGGCCGCCGCCACCAGCAGAACCCCGGCGCCGGCCTTCGGCAGGAGGAACCGCCAGCGCCGGCTGACAAGGCGATGTACCTGCAGATGCCCGGTGCCGGCCGTGGTGGTGCCGTAGGTGCGCATGCCACCCCGCGCCTGCGAGCGCGAGGGGCGGCGCGCGCCGGCGCGCCGCCGGCGGCCGGCGATAGCCTTCCCTGCCCTCGTCCTGCGCTCGCTCCCCTCTGCGGCGGTCATATCCTCTGCCTCACTCCTCCAGCTCCGGCGTGTAGCGCGTCAGCGAGCGGTTCTTATCCGCATGCCGCTCCAACGCCAGGTCAATCAGCCGGTCAATCAGCTCGGAATACGGGATGCCCGATGCCTCCCACAGCTTCGGGTACATGGAAATGGACGTGAACCCCGGGATGGTGTTCACCTCATTGACATACGGCTCCTCGGTCTCCCGATCCAGCAGGAAATCGACGCGAGCCATGCCGGCGCAGTCAATGGCGGTATACGCCCGAAGGGCCAGCTCGCGGATGCGCTCCGCCAGCTCATCCGACAGCGGCGCCGGGATCAGCAGTTCTGAGCGTCCCTCAATATATTTCGCCCGATAGTCGTAAAATTCCCGGCACGGCACAATCTCGCCGGGTACCGAGGCAACGGGGTCATCGTTCCCCAGCACCGAGACCTCGATCTCGCGTGCCGGCACAGCTCTTTCCACAATGATCTTGCGGTCATAGGCCGCCGCCACGCGCAAGGCCTTCTCCAGCTCGCCGCGGTGATGGGCTTTGGTGATGCCGACGCTGGAGCCAAGACAGGCCGGCTTCACGAAACAATCGTAGCCGATGACGCGTTCAATGTCCGCCACCACGCCGGCCGGGTCCGCTTCCCAGCTCCGCCGCTTGACCACCATATACGGTACCACGGGAAGGCCGTGTGCCCGGAACACCGCCTTGGCCAGCGCCTTATCCATCGCCACCGCCGAGGCCAGCACGCCGGCGCCCACGTACGGCAGGTTCGCCAGCTCCAGCAGGCCCTGGATCGTCCCATCCTCCCCGTAGGGGCCGTGAAGCACCGGGAACACCACGTCCAGCGGCTGGCTCTGCAGGATGCGCTCCCCCTGCTCCGCCGGCGCCAGCTCCAGCAGAGCCTGACGGGACGGGTCGGCCAGCAAGGCCGCCGGCCGCACGTCGTCATCGCCGCTCCCAGTGAGCAAGCCGTTCAGCAGGGCCAGGGCGCTCTCTCCCATCACCCATCGCCCTTCCGGCGTGATGCCGATGGGCACGATCTCGTATCTGTCCGGGTTCATCGCCCCTATCACAGAGCGCGCCGAAACCAGGCTAACCTCGTGCTCTCCCGATCGTCCTCCGAAGATCACGCCTACACGCAGTTTTGCGCCTCGTTCCGCCGTCCGATCGGTTGCTCCACTCATGCGAACTCACCCACCAGTTCGATCTCCAGCTCCAGCTCCACGCCGTGCGCTTTCCACACGGTCTCGCGCACCAGCTCGATCAGCCGCAGAATATCCTGTGCGGTAGCGCCGGCGTCATTCACGATGAAATTGGCATGGCGCTCGGAAACATGCGCGCCGCCGACGCGCCGGCCCTTTAAGCCCGCTTCCTCGATGAGCCTGCCGGCATATCCGCCGGCGGGATTGCGGAACACCGAACCGGCGCTGGGGCCGGCCGGCTGTCGCGAGCGCCGCAGTGCCGCCAGCTCCTCATGCCGCGCCCGCAGTTCCGCCGGCTTTTGGCGGTCCACCCGCATCCGAAGTCCCAGCACGACGATATCCCGCCGGCCCCTCAGTCGGCTGGTGCGGTAGCCGAAACCGCATTCCTCCCGTGACCATGCGCCAAGCCGGCCGGATAGCTCCATCCACTCCACCTCAATCACCCGGTCGGCCAAGCACTCGCCGAAGGCGCCGGCGTTCTGCACCACGGCACCGCCTATCGTCCCCGGGATATCGGCCGCCCAGGTCAGCCCTTCCCAGCCCAGTGCGATGAGCCGGCGCGCCGCGGATGGCAGTGCGGCGCCGCTCTCCAGATACAGCACCGCCCCCGACACATCCGCCGGCACCTTTTCCAGCGGGAAGCGCAGGCCAGCGACCTCTATATTCACAGCGCCAGCGCGGTTGTGTACCACTAGCCCGCGAATACCCTTATCACCCACCAGGATGTTGGAACCGCCGCCCAGCACGAAGCAGGGCAGTTCATACGTCCAAGCCAGCTCGACGGCATGAACCAGGTCGTCCATGCTTTGCACGGTCACAAACAGGTCGGCCGGCCCCCCGACGCGCCAGGTGGTGTGGCGCGCCATCGGCTCATCGCGCCGCACCTCCAGGCCCAAGGTTTGCAGTCTCGCCTCCAGCTCCAGCAGGCCGGCCAGCTCAGCCCTGACCATGCCCCACCTCACGCTCGCGCAGCGCGGCCAGCAGTTCCTCGCCCACGCGGTATCCGTCGCCGGCTCCCAGCGTGATGACCACATCGCCTGGCTCCACATGCTCCTCCAGATACCGCCGCACATCATCCAGCGCGCCAATATACCGCGCTCCGCCGCCCTGCATCATCCCGACCAACTGCGAGGCGTGCACACTGCCGTCATCCACCTCGCGCGCCGCGTAGATGTCGCTCACGATTACCCTGTCCGCATCGCCGAAGCTCTGGGCGAACTCCGCCAGCAAAGCCTTGGTGCGCGAATAGGTATGCGGTTGAAAGACCGCCCAGATGCGCCGGCCGGGGAAGCGCCCTCGCGCTGCCGCCAGCGTGGCGCGTATCTCGGTGGGATGATGCGCGTAATCGTCAATGACAGTTACCCCGCCGGCCTCCCCTTTCAGCTCGAACCGGCGGCCCACGCCGGCGTAACCGCCCAGCGCCGCAGTGATGTGCTCCATCTCCAAGCCAAGGTATGTCCCAACCGCAACCGCCGCCAGCGCGTTCAGCACGTTGTGCTTCCCCGGCACCTGCAGGGCAATCGGTCCCAAGGCTCGTCCCTGCCAGTGCGCCCAGAACATTCCGCCGCCGGCCAGCTCGGCGCGCCAGTCCGCTGATCCCCACCCGTAGGTGAACATGGCCGGCCGGCCCCCGGAGCACCGTCCTTCCGCCTCGCGCGCCGCTTCCACGGCCGCCCAGCTCTCGGAGCAGATCAGCCAGGCGCCGTCCCCTTTCGTGCGCGCCAGGAATTTCGCGTACGCCTGGCGCAAATCCGCCAACGTCGGATAGCAGTCCACATGGTCCAGCTCGATATTGGTCACCACCGCCAGCCAGGGGGTAAGCCCCCAGAACATGTGGTCGTACTCGTCCGCCTCAATAACGAAATACTCGCTTCGGCCGGCCCGCGCATTGGTCCCCAGGTTGGCCATCACCCCGCCGACGATGAAGCCGGGTTCCAAGCCGGCCCTCGTCAGCATCCAGGCAATCATCGCCGTAGTTGTCGTTTTCCCATGCGTGCCGGCGACGGCGATGACGCGTCGGTTCGCCAGCAGTGTCCCTAGAAACTCGGCACGCTTCAGCACCGGGATGCCCAGCCGGCGGGCTTCCTCAAACTCGGGATTGTCCGCATGCACCGCTGACGAGATGACCACCACATCCGCCCCGTGCACGTTCTCCGCCCGATGTCCGATGGCGACCCTCGCGCCCAAGGCTTCCAGGCCGGCCGTCAGCGCGCTGGCCTGCAGGTCCGAGCCGCTCACCTGCTCCCCCTGCTCCAGCAGGACCCGGGCGATGGCCGAAAGGCCAGCGCCCCCGATGCCAACGAAATGCACCCTGCCCATGCGCTTCATTTCAACTGCCATTTAAAGATTCTGCTCAAAATCACCAGTCCCAGTATGGCCGCCATCAGGATGATCACCCAGGGGGCGACGCTCTGCAGAAAGGGCTGTTGCGGCACGTTCTGGATGGCCACGGAAACGCCCTGCGGCGGGGGAGCGCCGGCCTGGAGTGCCGCCATCGCCGCCCGCTGTTCCATCGTCAGACCCTGGAAATAGCGGACGAGGAATTCCCTGAACAGCGACACGGCGATAAACCCGTTGAAGGCACCCAGCACACCGCCCAGGATCCGGCTCAGCGGCGAAAGCCCCTCGTCTTTGAAAGCCACCTTACTGCCCAGATAGGACAGCCCGATGAAAAACAGCAGTGTCCAGATCAGGAAGTTGTACGGATTTTCCGGTGTGAAGATATCTTTCAGCTCCGCCTGGGCGCCGGCCGCCGGCTTCGGGCCGCCCGGCAGGTTGATCAGCACGGCCTTCAGGAGCTTTACTATCTGATTCGCAACCACCAGCAGGGGCGTCACCAGCTCGGGTTTGAACACGACCGCCACCAGCAGGATGAGCAGTACCGTGGTGATGCCCTCTTTCAGCCACCCGCGCATGAAGCCCACCAGCGCGAACATCAGCACGGCGATCATGGAGATGGTCTGATAATCAATGGTGATGATTCCCATCTAGCCCTCCCTGCCGGCGGCCAGCCGGGACAGCTCCGCCGCGATGCGTTCTGCCGCACCGGGCTGTGCCAGTGCCGCGGCCTTCTGCCCCATCTCCAGACGCCGGCGTTCATCCGCCAGCAGTCGGCGCACGGCCGGCACCAGCTCCCGTGCCAGGTCCTTATCTTCTATCATCACCGCCGCGCCGCGCTCCACCAGAAAGCGCGCGTTGGCGTACTGATGCTGACCCGAATACGGATAGGGCACCAGCACGCTGGGCAGTCCGAAGGCGGGGAACTCCCCCAGCGTGGAGGCGCCGGCGCGCGACACCACCAGGTCTGCCGCCGCCAACGCACAGCCTATCTCCTCCTCCAGATACTCGAACACGCGATAATGCTCCTGCAGTTCCGCCGGCAGTTTGGCGTGCGCCTCGGCCACCCAGCGATAATCCAGCCCTCCCGTGATATGCACCACATCGGCCGCTTCCAGCAGGCTAGCGGCACCTTGCACCATCGCCCGGTTGATGCTTCGGGCGCCCTTACTGCCGCCAAAGGCCAGCAGGACCGGGCGGTTGCCCTTCAGCCCCAACTGCCGGCGCCCCTCCTCTCTCCCCACCTCCAGCAGTTCCGGCCGCACCGGATATCCCGTCACCACGGTTTTCCCGGGCGGGAAAAAGGCCTGCACCTCCTGGAACGTTACCGCCACTTTCGGCACCAGCCGGCTCAGAAATTTGACCGTCAGGCCTGGTTCTGCATCCGGCAGGAAGATCAGCGCCGGCACATCTTCCAGCTTGGCGGCGATCAGCACCGGCGCCGCGCCGTAGCCCCCGGTCGTGAACACCACATGCGGACGGAAGCCCTTGAGAAGCCGGCGCGCCTGTCGAATGCCCCGCGCCAGCCGCACCAGACTGCGGGCGGCATCCCACGGTGCCCGCCCGCGCACCTGACCGCTCTCCACGGTCTCAAACGGGATATCGGCGCGCCCTGCCAGCCGGGCTTCCACGCTATTCGGCATGCCGGCATAGCAGAGCGTCAGCCCATCCCTCTCCTGCCGGCGCAGGGCCTCAACGACGGCCAGGATGGGATAGACGTGTCCGCCGGTTCCGCCGCCACACAGCACTACCCGCATTTTCGAGACCCTCTTCCTCCGCCGCATACCGCGAAATGTTCAGCAGTACCCCTACGCCGGCCAGCGAGCTGATGAGCGAAGAGCCGCCGTAGCTTAGGAACGGGAGCGGCATGCCGGTTACTGGCAGCGCGCCGGCGACCACAGCGATATTGATGAACGCCTGCAGTGTCAGCCAGACTGTAACGCCGAGCGCCATCAACATGCTCATCATATCTGGCGCGCGCCGGGCGATCTCCAGCCCTTTGCGCGCGATCCAAAGGTACAGGAATAAGACTACCAGTGCTCCCACCAAGCCGAATTCCTCGCCGATCACGGCGAAGATACCGTCCGAATGGGGCAGGATGACCATCGCCTTGACCTCGCCGGCCGCAAATCCTTTGCCAAACAGGCCCCCCGCCCGCAAGCTCTCGATGAACCAGTACGCCTGGTCATTAGGGTCAGCCAGCGAGGGCTGGCTCCACCTGGTGAGAAAGCTCTGGGTACGCTCCCGGGCATAGTCGGTGAACAAGACAGTACCTACCGCCACCAGCGCGATCACCAGTAAAATGACCGCCACCTCCTTGGGGTGCGCGCCGGCGACGATGAACATCACCACCGCGACCGACAGCAACAGCAGTGCCGTGCTCTTATCCGGCTCGGCAAAGATCAAACCACCTATCATACCAAACATGAAACCATAGGGTATCAATCCGAAGCTGAAGCTCTGCAGTTTATCCTTCTTCGACGAGAGCCAGATGGCCGCGTAGAGAATCATGGCCAGCTTGACGAATTCGCTCGGTTGGAGCGAGCCGTTAAAGAACGTGCGGGTAGCGTTGAACCGCCTATCCCCAAAGAGCAGCACCAGGAAGAGCACCCCAATGGAGCCTATCAAAAGCTCCACGCTCCATTCTTTCCAGAACGAATAGCGCACCGCCCAGAACAGGCCCATCGCCGCCAAGCCGACGGCCATCCAGCGCAGTTGCCGGACGGCGTAATAGTTCAGCGGCTCGTTCAACGGGACGAAGCGGCCGGACAGCGAGGCGCTGTAAATCATCAGGACGCCCAGACACGTCAGCGCCAGCACTGCCACCAGCAGTGCCCAGTCACTGCCGGCAAAATTGCTCAGATCAAAGGCCTCGTCCCAGCGCTTGCTCTCCAGCCAGCGCCGCAGGCCGGCCAGCGAACTGCTCCTGCGCCGACGCTCAACCCGCCCCAGTTCTTCCACTGGCACTGCGAAGGTGTACGCGCTGCGCTCCTTCATAGCATCTTCACCAGCTTGCGGAAATGTTCGCCCCGTTCCACAAAATCGGTGTACGCATCGTAGCTCGTGCCGCCAGGGGAGAGCAGTACGACATCCCCTGGCTCCGCCATCTCGGACGCTATCTGCACCGCTCGCTCCAGCGTTACCGCCGGCCGCACGTTTTCCGGGGTCAGCCGGCACTGACAGCCGGATTCTTTCGCCCGCTCAAAGGCCCTCTGCAGTGCCCGCTCGATGAGGCCGGCGGCCTCGCCGAACAGGATGACGCCACGCGCCTTCCTCAGCACTAGGTCCGCCCATTCCTCCCAGGGCAGATGCTTATCCCGCCCGCCGGCCAGCAGGATAATCGGCTCGTCAAAGGAGCGCAGGGCCGCCATAGAGCGCTCCGGCGAGGTGGCGATAGAATCATTCACAAACTGCACCCCGTTCCACTCGCGCACCATCTCCAGACGATGCGGAACCCCTTGGAAGGAGCGGATGGCTGTCCGCATAGCATTCGCCGGCGCGCCGGCCGCGCCGGCGATGGCACAGGCGGCCAGGACATTCAGCAGGTTGTGCGCGCCGCGCAGGCGAATATCAGCCAGCTCGCAGATCCTCTGCGCCGGCCCCGCCATCTCCAGCAGAACCGCCCCCTGCTCCACCCAGGTGCCGGGACGACGCGGCTCTGACCCGCTGAACCAGAGGGCTTGGCCAGCAGTATATTCCTCTCCCAGCCGGCGCGCCGCAGGGTCATCCCAGCCGAACACCGCCATATCGCCGGCGCCCTGATGTGCCACGATCTGACGCTTGGCGCTGATATAGGCCTCCATGCTCTCGTGTCGGTCCAGATGATTGGGCGTGATGTTCAGGACGGCAGCGATATGCGGGCTGACCCGCAAATGTTCGAGCTGAAAGCTGGACAGCTCCATGACCACCCGGTCGTCCGGCCCAATCTCATCCAAGTAATTCAACAGTGGGTCGCCGATATTGCCGCCGACCCATGTGCGCTCGCCGGCGGCCCGCAGTATCTCCCCCACCAGCGTCGTGGTGGTGGTCTTGCCGCTGGAGCCGGTGATGCCGATGATCGGTGCCGGGCACAAGCTGAAGAACAGCTCGGTCTCACTGCTGAGCCGGATGCCGCGCCGCACCGCCTCGACCAGGAGCGGGATGGTGCGCGGCACACCGGGGCTGACAAAGATGATGTCCGCTTCCAGCACCCAATCCGGATGCCCACCCAGCGCATAGCAGATGGGGAACGGGCGGAGCATGGACAGCGCGCCGGCCAGCGCCTCCGCCGGCTTCATGTCCGTAGCGATCACCTCTGCGCCGCGCGCCGCCAGGAAGCGCGCCACCGCCGTGCCCTCGCGCGCCAGCCCGACGACGGTAACGCGCATCCCCTGCCACGACATATTCGGTTGGAACGGCCGGCCGCTTTCTGCCCAGATCATCCCGCGTTCCTCACCACAGCGCCAGCGCCACACCCAGCATGCCGGCGAGCACCGATATCAGCCAGAACCGCTGGGTGATGTGCGTCTCGGACCAGCCCAGCAGTTCAAAATGATGATGCAGTGGCGCCATCTTGAACAGCCGCTTCCCCCCGGTAAGCTTGAAATAGGCCACCTGCAGGATGTCGGACATCGCCTCCGCCACAAAGATGATGCCGATGATGGGAAGCAGTAACCACTGCCCGGTCATCAGTGCCACCACCGCCAGCGTTGCGCCCAACGCCAGTGCGCCCACATCCCCCATGAACATCTGCGCCGGATAGGCGTTGAACCACAGGAACGCCATGATGGCGCCGGTGACGGTGAAGCAAAAGGCGGACAGCCACGTCTGCCCCTGCAGATTCGCAATCACCCCATACGCCACGAAGGCGACCGCCGCCGTACTGCCGGCCAGCCCATCCAGCCCATCCGTCAGGTTGACGGCGTTGGAAAACCCGACGATGAGCAGGGTCGCCACTGGGATATACCACGGCCCCATGTCGATCTTCTGCGGTACCCCCGGCAGGGCGACGCTGTGAATGTCCAGCAGAAAGTGGAACACCAGCGCTGTGGGTATCGCGATCACGAACTGCCACAGGAACTTGGTGCGGGCCATCAGGCCCTGCCCTTTTCTCCCTCGCACGCCGGCCAAATCATCCACAAATCCCAATGCCCCAAAAGCCAGCATGACGATGATGGGCACCATAATGGAACGCCCGATCAACGTCCGACCGAACAGGTTGGCGATATTGAGCGCCACCGTGATGAGCACCACCGGCACGATAATCATCAGCCCTCCCATGGTGGGAGTGCCCATTTTCACCTGATGCGAACTCGGCCCATCAATGCGAATCTGCTTGCCGATAGAATATTTGCGCAGTAATGCCAGCAGTGGATTGCCCCAGATCACCGCCAGCAGAAACGCCACCGTCCCCAAAGTCAGCGCGTAGGCCATGCCGGCCTCCCCAACGCGGCCACAATCTCTTCCATTCTCATCCCTCGCGAACCTTTGACCAGGATAATATCCCCCGGCTGAATAATCGTGTGCAGGAGCTCCACTGCCTCCTGATTAGTATCCACGGAATACACATCCTCTGCCGGCATGCCGGCCTTCCGCGCTTCCTCGGCAATCAGCCGGGCACGCCGGCCCACGGTAATGAGCTTGGCCACCACATCGCGGGCGCGCAGTCCAACCTTGCGGTGCCCCACCTCTTCGTAATCCCCCAGCTCCAACATGTCGCCCAGCACGGCAATGCGCCGGCCGTCCAGCTCTGCCAGCAGGTTCAGCGCCGCCAGCGAGGAAGCCGGGCTGGCGTTATAGGTATCATCCAGGATGGTGGAATCGTTCATGCCCGGCGTTGCCACCAGCCGGATATGGGCGGTCGTGTCCTGCAGGCCGGCCACAATCTCTTCCCACGACTCCCCTTCGATGAGGCCCACCGCCGCGGCGGCCAGCGCGGTATGGACGCTGTGCCGGCCCAGCAGGGGCACGCGGATGTGCAGGGTCTCGCCGCGATAATGCAGGCGGAACAGTATGCCCTCCAGGCCCCGGCTCTCGATGTCGCTGGCCCATACATCGGCGCTGGGGTCCAGCCCGTAATAAAACACCTGGGCCGGCGTATGCTCCGCCATGGCGCAGACCAGTGGGTCGTCCTTGTTCAGCACGGCGAAGCCATCCGCCGGCAGGGACTCCACCAGCTCCCGCTTGGCCTGCGCGATGCGCTCGATGGTGCCCAGCCGCTCCAGATGGGTTGGTCCGACATTGGTCACTACCCCGATGGCCGGGCGGGCAATCTCCGCGAGCTGGCGGATCTCGCCCAGGGCATACATCCCCATCTCCAAGACAACGCGTTCATACGTATCATCCAGGCGCAGAAGCGTCAGCGGCAGGCCGATCTCGTTGTTATAATTGCCCTCACTGCGTAGTGTGCGGAAGCGCCGGCGCAGTACCGACCAGACCATCTCTTTGGTGGTGGATTTCCCCACGCTCCCCGTGATGCCCACCACGCGCACGTTGAACTGGCTCCGCCAGTACGCCGCCAGCCGCTGAAGGGCCTCCAGCGTGTTCCCCACCAGCAGACAGCAGGGTGTGGGCAGTTCAGCGACCTCCGCCGGCCCCCGCAAATCCACTACCGGCGCCTCCACATCCACCGCGTGATCGATCAGGGCTACGGCCGCTCCATTGCGAAAGGCATCCCCGACGTAATGATGCCCATCATCCCGTTCGCCCTTCAGCGCCGCGAACAGCGAGCCGGCGCCCGCCAGGCGCGAGTCAATGACCACGCCGGCGATGGGTCGGTCCTCCAGACGCGTTGAATCGGGGAGCATGCCCCCCAATCCTTTGATCACATCCGACAGCATCAGCATTCGTGTCACATCCGCACCTCAACCCATCCCTTATGGCGCTCCGCCTCCAGGCGGTATACCAAATATCTGTACGAGCTGGCTGGCCACCCGGCTGAACACCGGGCCGGCCACCCGCGCGCCCAATGTCTCCCTTTTTGGCTCTTCAATTTTCACCAGTATCGCCAGTTGCGGGTTCTCGGCCGGCAAATAACCGACGAAGCTGGCGATCACCCGATCTTTGGCGTAGCCGCTCCCTTCCGGTATCTGCGCCGTGCCGCTTTTGCCGGCCACCCGATAGCCCGGCACCGCCGCCTGCGGCGCGCCCTGCTCCACCGCCCTGACCAGCATCTCGGTCAACTGCCGGGCAACCGCCGGCTGGATCACCTGGCGCACAGCATACGGCTGAATCTCCACCACCCGCCCCTGATAGATGATGCCCCTGGCCACATGCGGGCGCATCAGCACACCGTCGTTGGCCACGGCGCTGATGGCCGTGAGCATCTGCAGAGGCGTGACCGCGATGCCCTGGCCAAAGGAGTTCGTCCCCAGGTCCGACTCGTGAAACTTCGCCGTGCCGTACCAGTGGACATCGCCGGCGACCTCCTGCGCCAGGTCCACCTCCGTCCGCTCCCCAAAACCGAACAGCCGCACGTACTCGTAAAAATCCTTCGGCCCCAGGCGCGTGCTGACAAAAGTCGAGCCAAGGTTCAGGGAGTACGCCAGCACGTCCTGCATATCAACGAGGCCGTAGGGTGTCTTGTTCATGTTGCAGATCGGCTCGCCGCCCACCTCGATACAGCCGCTGTCCACATACGTGCTTTGGGGGGTGATAACGCCGGCGTTCAGGCCGGCCGCCAGGGTCACGACCTTGAAGACCGAGCCTGGCTCGTACTGGCGGGAGATAGCAGGGTCTGCCCAAACTTCCGGAGATACTT
Organism: uncultured Anaerolineae bacterium; assembly: GCA_938049385.1. Lineage (GTDB taxonomy): Bacteria > Chloroflexota > Anaerolineae > JACIWP01 > JACIWP01 > JACIWP01. The sequence continues at coordinate 4,403 of CALIBQ010000036.1, read as the reverse complement.
CCGTGTACTGCGCTGGCGCATACGCCGGATAGCTGGCCGATGCCAGGATTTCACCGGTCCGGGGATTCATCACCAGGACCGTCCCACCCACCGCGCCGGCGTCCACCAATGCGGAGCGCAGTTCCTGCTCCACAAGATATTGGGCCGCACGGTCAATGCTCAGGATAATATCGCATACTGGCTCTGGCGAGGCATTCTGCACAAAGCGCCAGCCCAGGTCAGCCACCTGCGGATCCGTCGGTTCCAGCTTCGGGATATCCTCCCCCCTCAAATAGCGGTCATACGCCTTTTCCACGCCATAATACGCCTTTCCCTCCGCATTTACAAATCCCAGCAGGTGTCCTGCCAAGGAACCTTCCGGATAGACGCGGAAAGGAACAGGGGTCAAGGTCACGCGGTTGCGGTGCAGTTTGTCTTCCTTGAGTTTCTGATACAGTTCGACGCCGGCCGGATAGCCCAGGTTCCCCAGATACACATACTCCCGGCCGCCCTGCAGTATCTCGCGAATCTTGTCCTGCCCCCAACCGGGGAAATATGGTGAAATGATGCCGGCCAGGATATCCACCTCGCTGTCCCGCACGGCCGAAGGAGAAACACCCACCTGCCAGCGGTACTCAATGCCGGCAAGCAGAGCGCCATCACGATCCAATATGTTCCCACGCACATCCTGCGTGGGGCCGTGCACCACAGCTTCGGGCTTCCAGCGGCGCGCATCCTCTCCGCTGGCGAAAACTACCCGCAGGGATTGGAACCCCAGCACCAGGCAGAGCGCTATCGCCAGGAGAGAGATGCCCGTGCTGACGTACGATAACTTGTGTCGGGCACGTCGGTCAAATTCGTCACCCATGGTCATCAGCCCCCTGGAAGCCGCCGGCGCATGCTCTCACCGCGCCTGCGCCAGGTTTTCGTTCCTCGTCAGCGGCTGTACGACCAGGATGTCCACCCGCTCCTCTGGCTGGAGCCGGCGCGCCTGGGCATAGCGATACACCTGCTCCATGGAGGTCTGCTGGGCCACCTGCACCTGCAGATAACGGATATCGCGCACCTGGGCCTTCTGCATCTCTTGCAGAATGCTCATGGATTGGTGCGCTTCTTCGATCACGGCGGTCTGCTCAAGATACAACCAGCCGGCGGCGGACAACAACAGGACGATGAGCAAAAGGCCCAGCGCGGTGCGGGGCCGCAGACGCGCGCCCGTCCGCGCCGCAGAGGGACTGCGCCAGAACGGCTGGCTCACCAGCGCCATGGGGGACTGCCAGGACAGCGAATCAGCGAAAGGCCTCTGCCACATGGAGCGTACAGATGTGCGCATTTTCCCCTCCCTCTGGGATGCTGACAGCTATGGCGCTTGCTTCAGACACGCTGCGAACTTCTGTTTGGCAGTCGGCGCGCCGCCCGCAGTTTGGCACTGCGGGCGCGGGGATTGGCCGCCACCTCCGCCGGCGTCGGCGCCACCGGTTTGCGGTACAACGGCTCCAGCCGGGGCACGTGCCCGCACGTGCATACCGGGGCCTCCGGCGGGCAAATGCACTTCGCCGCTTCCCTCTGTATGAACTGCTTGACGATGCGGTCCTCCAAGGAATGGAAGGTAATGACCACCAGCACTCCCCCCGGCGCCAGCAAATCGGGCAACTGCTCCAGTGTGCGCTGGAGCACGCCCAGCTCATCATTCACCCGGATGCGCAGGGCTTGAAAGGTGCGCGTGGCCGGGTGAATCTTTTCCCGCCGGCCCACCGTCCGCTCGATCAATTCCGCCAGCTCTCGGGTGCACGTAATCGGCCGATGCGCCACAATGGCTCGGGCGATCCGCCGCGCATAACGCTCTTCGCCGTATTCCCACAGCAGTTCCGCCAGCTCCCGCTCGCTCAATGAATTCACCAAATCCGCGGCGGTGATGCCGCCCGATGGGTCATAGCGCATATCCAGCGGCCCATCAACCATGAACGAGAAGCCGCGCGACGGGTCCTCCACCTGTCCGCTGGACCATCCCAGGTCGAGCAGAATGCCGTCCGCCGGCGCAAACTGATACGCATAGGCAATCGAAGCAACATGTACAAAATTGCTGTGTACCAGAATGACCCGTTCGCGCCAGGGGGCGAGGTTCTGGCCGGCAACCGCTACTGCCTGTGGGTCTGCATCCAATCCCAGTAACCGCCCGTCTGGAGAAGAGTGCTCCAGAATTGCTCGGGCATGACCGCCATGTCCTACCGTGCAGTCAATATAACGGCCGCCTGACCGGGGGGCGAGCGCCTGAACGACCTCGGCGCATAATACCGGTACATGGGAGGCGTGTGCCATCGAATTTACAGCTTGCCCAGGCTGGATATCCTCTCGATCAGCCCTTCGGGGTCCTGCTCCATCAGGGCCTCCTGTTCCTGCCATCGCTCCGCGCTCCAGATCTCCACCCGTGAATTCAGCCCCACCACCACGACTTCGGATTTGGGTTCGATGCCGGCATACTGTGCGAGATGTTCGGGAAGGCGGATCCTCCCCTGCTGGTCGGGCAAATCATCGGATGCGCTGGAGAAGAAAAAGCGGCTGGCCAGTCGGCTGTCCTTGCTCGCCATCGATAGGTCTTTCTCAAAGTCGGTCGAGAGCTGTGACCATCTTTCCTGCGTGAAGACCCACAGACAGCGATCTGGCCCACGCGTCACCACCACCCCGTTGCGGAACTCCTCCCGGAAACGGGCCGGCAGTGCCACCCGCAGTTTCTCGTCGACGCGGTGCCGATACTGGCCGAGGAACATGAGCGCCTTGCTTTCTTACCAGCCTGGATGGTAGGGAACCATGTTCCCCATTTTTCCCCATTTCTTTTCTCACCTTCCCCATTATACACCATTTCCCCGTTTTGCGCCACCCTTTTGGGCCTCGAAAACCTTAAAATTTCAGACTCTTTAGAGAAAGCTTGCAGCCATCGGCCGGGTGGGGAACCGATGGCTGCTCGCCGTGGATGGGATGGGAAATGGTGGGACTTCAGGTGAAAGCCTATCAAGCTGTTAAGGCGCTCTTTCCCCCAGGCAGTGCAACCGCTTGAACTTGTGTTCGCCTCCCGAACTGCTGTGCCCGACCTCTTGTTATCGTCAACTGTATTATAATGCACCCAGCCGCGAAAATCCAGGGGGTTTGCGCCCTTTTCGGGACATTTAACATAAAAAACAGCCTCCCACAAGGCTGTGGGAGGCTGATGGCAAACGGCGAAAATGGGGTTATTAATACCCCAGCCGGCTGACCTCACTGCCGGCGGAATCGTACAGCACCGCAGTGTCGCCCTTGTCATGCCAGATATACTTGCGCGTCCAGCGAAGATGCTGGGGCGGCTCGCTGGTCGCAAACAGGCCGCTGTGCACGTACACCGCGCCGCCAGGCGGCAAGACATAGCCGGCGGGGAACGTGTACCACTGATTGCCTTTCACACTGAGCAGACGCCAACCGGTCATATCCTGCGGCGCAGTGCCGTCATTCACGATCTTCACATACTCATCCGAGGACCAGTACTTCAGCTCGGCGATCACGAGATGGGCGCGCGGCTCCGGGGTGGGTGTCGGGGTAGGCGTGGGAATAGGGGTAGGAGTAGCGCCAGCCGGCGGGGTGGATGGCGGAAGCGTGGCCGCCGGCCCGCTTGGCCGGCCTTGCACGGTCACCCGGATGCTCCCCTGCCAGCTTCCTGCCTCCCCCACCAGACTGTTGAAGGTCACCCGCAGTAGCTCCACCCCATCCAGCCAGGCGTTCAATTCTGTCCCGCTCATGGCATCGGGGCCGATGTAGGCCGGCTGATTGCTGGTGGACTGCCGGCCGCGGAAGAGATGAGAATTTCCGCCGGAAACCACCGTCACCAGGTGATCGTCCGGCGGCACACCCTCCAGGGCAATCTCTCCCGAGACTAGATCGCTGAACGAGAGCCCCAGACTGCACTCCACTAGCAGGGTGCCGGCGCCGGCGAATGACACCGGGGCTTGACAGTTTGCGCTGATTATTTCGGGCGTGGGAGTGTTCTCCGGTGTGGACGATGGGCTAGCCTGCACCAACAGTGCATCGGACGAGCGGCGGAACACATTGCCGATATTGGTTCCGGTCGCCGCCAGCACTCCGACTACTACCAGCGCCAGTGTGCCCAACAGGACGGCATACTCCAGCACCCCCTGGCCGGCATACCTTGCGGCTTTACTCCCCGGCATCATATCGCACCTCCGCGCGAGGCCTTTGTCCCATCCTATGACGTCATGTACTGTCAATATACATGAAGTGGTGTATCTATGTCAATACCTAGTACTTCACCACAATAATTATTGATGATATAGGCGATGGAACTTAAGCCGAGCATCGGTCGTGGTAAAGCGCCATTCGACGGTGGCCTGCGCCGCATTGCGGGTCTTCGCCCAGGCCTCTACCTCCTGCTGCACACG
>CALIBQ010000035.1 GCA_938049385.1 uncultured Anaerolineae bacterium | reverse complement strand
GTGGAGCGCTGTTTTGCTTGGATGGACAACTGCCGTCGTTTGGTAGTTCGCTATGACCGTGATGTGCATATGTATAAAGCCTTTTGCTTGATTGCCATCATTCTATGGTGCATCGATCGAATTATGAAATAGGTTCTAGTGTTCACGGAGTGGGATGAAGCATTTTCGCAGACAGGAGCATGGATGCTATGGAAATACGCGATTCTGTCGTAATGATTACTGGCGGTGCCAAGCGGGTCGGGAAGCATATCGCGCTGTATCTGGCCGGCAAAGGCGCCCATATCGCCTTCAGCTACAATCAGGCGCACGAGTGGGAGGAGACTAAGGCGGAAATCGAATCCTACGGCGTGCAGGCCCTGGCGATGCAGGTAAATGTGGTGCAGTCCGACCAGGTGCGGGCCTTTGTGGACGCGACTGTCGAGCGTTTCGGGCGCATTGACGTGCTCATCAACAACGCCTCGGTATGGCTCAGGGCGCCGTTCCTGCAGATTCGCGAGGAAGATTGGGACCTGGCCATGGACGTGAACCTGAAAGGCCCCTTTATCTGCTCGCAGTTGGTAGCGCCGCACATGCTCAAACAGGGACGGGGGCTGATTATCAACATTACTGACCTGTCGGCGTTCCAGACGTGGCCGGAATATGCCCATCATGCGGCCAGCAAGGCCGGCCTGTGGTCTCTGACCAAGTCTATGGCGGTGGAGCTGGCGCCGGCGGTGCGGGTGAACGCCATCGCCCCCGGCACGATCCTCCTGCCGGAAAATGCCCCGCCGGAGAAGCGCCGCTGGGCGGAGGAGAAATCCCTGCTCAAGACCGTGGGATCACCCCTGGATGTCGCCCGGCTGATAGAGTTCTTGATCGAGTGTGACTTCGCTACGGGCAGTGTGTACTTCGTGGACGGAGGGCGCTCCCTGACATGAGCGCAACGGATGCCGAAATGGGGACCGCCGGCATCGGGGGAACGCTGATCCGCGATGGCGCCGTCCTTGGCCCGCGGGGCTGGTGGAACCCGGGCTACGTGTACCTGGAACAGGGGAAGGTGCGTGCGGCCGGCGCGGGCGCTCCGCCGCCGGCGCTGGCGGAGGCGGCCGGCAGGGTCCTTTCGGCGCGCGGCAAGACGGTGCTCCCCGGTCTCATCAATGCCCACACCCATTTCAGCCAGGTGCTGATGCGCGGGCTGGCCGGCGGCCGGCCGCTGGTGCAGTGGCTGAAGGAGCTGATTTGGCCCCTGCAGAACGCCCTGACGCCCGAGGAGATGCATCTGGCCGGGCTGTTGGGGTTAGTGGAGAACCTGCACTGCGGCGTCACCCATGTGGTTCAGCACCACAAAGTGGTGCGCGGGCCGGCATTCACCGATGCCGTCTGTCGGGCCGCGCAGACGGTCGGACTGCGCATGACCCTAGCACGCTCCTGGGCGGATATGGGCGCCAATCCGGAGCCGGCGGAAGCGATTCTGGAGGACCTCCGACGGCTGTACCGCGCCTGGCATCGTCCTGGCTGGCTGGAAATCGCCAACGGCCCCATCAGCACCTGGCGCTGTTCCGAGAGGACCATGCAGGCGACCCATGCCCTGGCCGGCGAGTACGGCGCGCCGACCCACGTCCATGTGGCAGAGTCCCAGGACGAGGTGCGCATGACGCTGGAGCTGTTCGGCCGGCGGCCGGTGCACTGGCTGGAGAGCATCGGCGTGCTGGACCAGCGCACCCAGGTGGTGCACGCCGTCTGGCTGGAGGAGAGCGAGAAAGAGCTTCTGGCCCAGCGCGGGGCAACGGTAGTGCACTGCCCGGTGAGCAACATGGTGCTGGGATCGGGCATCGCGCCGGCGGCAGACCTCATGCGTCGCGGTGTGCGGGTACTGCTGGGGACGGACGGGCCGGCCAGCAATGACACGCAGGACATCTGGGAGACGCTGAAGGCGGCGGTGGGGCTGGCGCGCGTGGCGAACCTCGACCCCACGCTTCTGCCGCCGGCCCAGGCTCTGCGGCTCATTACGGATGGGCGAACGGTGCAGGAAGGCGCGTCGGCGGACATCATCATTGTGAACGTCCGCCATGCGCGTGCTGTGCCGGTGCATGACCTGGATTCGGCGCTGGTGCTCTGCACCCACGGGTGCGATGTGGAGACGGTCATCGTGGACGGCCGCATCCTCATGGAGGACGGCCGGGTGCTGGTGCTGGATGAGCCGGCACTGCTGGAAGAGGCGGAGGCCGTCCTGCGGCATCTGCGCCGGCGCCTTGGATGGGAGTGATTCTGGAGGGGAAATTGACTGGACAGGAACGCATTCGACTGCTGATAGACCACCAGCCGGCGGACCGGGTGGGCATCTTCGAATCCTTCTGGTGGGAGACGGAGCAGGAATTCCATACACAGGGCATGCCGGCGGATGTTTCCGCCGAGGATTATTTCGGCCTGGATATGGGCATGTTCTGGTTCTCGCAGTCCTTCCTGCTCCCCACCGAGGTCAAGGAAGAAGGCCCCGGTTACCGCTTGATCACCGATGAATGGGGCACACTGACGAAAGAGTATACCGACCACCAGGCGACGCCGGGTTTGCTGGGCTTCCTCATCCAGGACCGCAGGGCATGGGAGGAATACCGGCCTCTGCTGGAATATCGCCCGTCTCGCATAGATTGGCCGGCGCTGGAGGCGCGCTATCAGCATCTGCGCCGGCTGGACCGCTATGTCGTCCTTTCAGTGCTGGACCCGTTCGAGTGCACCTGGCACAAGATCGGCCCCGAGGCACAGCTCACGGCGTTGGTGACGGACCCGGACTGGCTGCGTGATATGTATGAGGCGGATGTACGGCTTGTCGAGGATGCGTTTGAGGACTTGTGGGGACGCGGACTGCGCCCCGATGGCCTGTGGATATTCGGTGATATCGCCTACAATCACGGGCTGTTCTTCTCGCCGCAGGTGTACCGGGATGTGCTGATGCCGTTTCACCGCCGGCTGGCGGATTTGGGTCACCGCTACGGCTGTCAGGTCATTTATCACAGCGATGGGAACGTCCAGCAGGCCATCCCCCTGCTGATTGAGGCCGGCATGGACTGTTTGCATCCGCTAGAGGTGAAAGCCGGCATGGACATCCGACCGCTCAAGAAGGAGTACGGTGAGCGGCTGGCCTTTATCGGGAATATCGACGCGCGCCTGTTCCAGGCCAATGACTTGGAAGGCCTGCGGCGGGAGATACTGGAAAAGGTGCCGATCGCCATGGCTGGCGGCGGATATGTCTTCCATTCCGACCATTCCCTGCCGCCGGGTACCCGGCTGGAGACCTATCGGTTTGCGCTGGAGCTGGTGAATGAATGGGCAAGATACCGCTGAAGGCGAAAGAAAGGGGATAGCGACGATGGCGCGTATTCATGACCTGCGGTCGTTCCTGGAGGTGCTGGAGGAGGCCGGCCAGCTTGTGCGCATCCGCAAGCCGGTCTCATTGGAATATGAGCTGGCGGATGTGGCCGCCACGCTGATGCGGGAATCGGGGCCGGCGCCGCTGTTCGAGAATGTGGTCGGCAGTCCCTGGCCCATATTCACCTCCGCCGTCGCCAGCCAGACCCGCGCCGCCCTAGCGCTCGGATGCAAAAAGCATGAGGTGGTGCAGGTCATGCAGAGAGCGCTGGACCCCATCAACGGCATCCCGCCGGTGCGGGTGGACGATGCGCCGTGGAAAGCGAATGTCCGCGTGGGGGACGAGGTGGATGTGCGCACCCTGCCGATCCCGGTGCACGCGCGCGGCGACGGCGGCCCATTTATCACCGGCGGCGTGGTAGTTTCCAAGGATCCCATCACCGGCCGCGGCAACCTGTCCTACAACCGCATGCAGGTGAAGGGGCCGCGCGTGTTCGGCTTCAACCTGAACGAATGGCGGCATGTGCGGCAGTTCCTGGACGTGCAGGAGGCGCGCGGGGAACGGCTGGAGGTCGCTGTCGCCATTGGTCTGGACCCGGCCATCATGATTGCCGCCGGCGCGCGCTATGACGACGACGAACTGCGCATCGCCGGCGCCATTCGCGGCGAGGGCGTCAAGGTAACGCGCGGCGTGACGGTGGACCTGGACATCCCGGCGGAGGCCGAGATCGTCATCGAGGGCTATTTGGCGCCCAACGAGCGCGCCGGCGAAGGCCCATTGGCGGAGTTCCACGGCTACTTCGGCGATATTTGGGAAAGCCCGGTCTTTTACGTCACCGCTGTCTGCTGGCGCGATAACCCCATTTTCCAGACCATCATCCCCGGCTGGGATGAGCACGTCTATCTGGGCAATGTCCTGCCGCGCGAGCCGCTCCTTTTGTCGTATGTCCAGCATGTGAGCAAACGGGTGGCCGGCCTGCACATCCCGCCGTACGGCAACGGCTTCACCGCCATTGTGGCCATTGACAAGGATAATCCAGGGGAGCCGAAGAACGTGGCGCTGGCGGCGTTCACGGCGCACGTGAACATCAAATGGTGCATCGTGGTAGACCCGGATGTCAACATCTATGACCCGGCGGATGTCATGTGGGCACTGACCACGCGCGTGGATTGGGGGCAGGATGTGTTCCTGGTGCCGGGCGCACAGGGGCATGAGATGGACCCCACGGCGGATATGCGGGGGGTGCATACCAAGATCGGTGTGGATGCGACACTGCACAAAGGCCGGCGCGAATATACCGACCGCGTCAGCTATGAATGGGTGGATTTGAAGGAGTATCTGGGATAAGCCAGCAGGAAGCGCAAGGAAGACTGGCCGGCGCGTGCAGTGCCGGCTATTCCTCCTCCTTCAGCTCCACGCGCAGGCCGCCGGTGATGCCGGCGACCAGGTTGTATACCGCGGCGTAAATGACGCCGACGACCCCACCGATCACGGCATAGAGGATGATCCCCAGGAAGTAGATCAACAGGGAGCCAAATATGCCTAGGCCGGCCGCGAACGGGAACCGGCGGGGGTGATCCGCCATCAGGCTCCAGATGCCGAAGCCGAAAATCCCCGGCAGAAACACGGCGAAAAATCCCACCACAGCGAAGATCAACCCGCTCAATACCGCCATGACCTTGAAGGCGGAACCTACTGCGACGCGTCGAAGGCTGTACATGTTTTGCTCCTCTTTAGGACTGCAACTGCCAAGCGGATGATTCCTCGCGGATTACCCTCTCCAGAATGGCATCGCGCGTCTCGGTGATTTCCTCCCACATAGCTTGGCGGGCGGCAGAGACGTCATGCCGGCGCAGTGCATCCAGAATCCGGGCGTGGGTATGAAGCTGGGATTGGCCGCCGCGCCGCATGACCATGTAGCGGGCCAGACGCTCGTGGATATGGCGCAGAAGATTGGCCAGTTCCTCGTTGCCGGCGGCTTCGGCGATCAGATAGTGAAACTCGCGGTTCTCATCTGTGTAGCGGTCGTACGATTCCTCATCGTCACCGGTATAGCCGGCATGTACCCTTTCCAAGCGGGCAAGCTGTTCGGGGGTGATGCGCTGAGCGGCCTGCTCCACAGAGGCCAGCTCCAGGATGCCGCGCAGTTCCAGCAGGTCGCGCAGTTGTTTCAACGTCAGGCGGGTGACGAAATAACCGGAGCGCGGCTTGATGGTCACCAAGCCCTCTTGATCCAGCATTTGCAGAGCCTCGCGCACCGGGGTGATGCTGGTGCCGTACTGCCGGGCAAGGTCTTCCACAGAGAGGCGCTCGCCAGGGCGCAGGTGCTGCATGATGATGGAGCGCCGAATTTCCTTGTAAATCTTGTATTTGATGGTGGTGGCGGTTTGCTCTGCGGTGACCATCGCACTCCCTCTCCCGCTGACTTTCCTCGATTATAACATAACCTGAGCAAAGTGCAACTCTTAACGTCTAGGAGCAAGGATGGACATATCAATTTGACAAATCATCACATTTGAACTATAATCTGATATATCAAATGGGCGTGCGGAAATATACACTATTCGCCATGTTGGGGGATGCCCGTCGGGGGACGCATGCCCGGACAGGCCGGTCCAAGAGGTCTGGTTGATTCGAGGAGACAATGGGGCACCGAAACTGCCGCCGGCTGATGCCAAATGAACAGCAGTCCATTCCACACAACGGCTCCCGTTCGTGTCACGCGAGCATGTGTTCCTGTTTGGCCGGCAGTCGGAACCCGGTCAAGCCCGCTGTCTGTGCTCCCATCCACATGCTCCCCTCTCTGTGTTCTGCAGTAGCTTATCCTTCGTTGACTCACTCGTCCGGTTTCACTAAATCTTCTCGCGTTCAGGAAAGGAGGATCCGATGAGCGAGAAAAAACTGCATCCCATCATCCAGGAGGCGCAGGAGCAACTGCGCAACGGCCGCATCTCTCGGCGTGACTTCATCCGCATTTCCACGCTGTTGGGCATGTCGGCGGTGAGCGCGGCGGCGCTGGCGGCCTGTGCGCCGAAGGAAACGGCCACGCCGGCGCCGGCGACGAGTGCCCCGGCCGCGACAGAGACGCCGGTCCCGCCGACCGCCACCAGCGCGCCGGCGGCAACGCCCACGCCGGCGGGAATGCCCGTGCGCGGCGGCACCCTGAAAGCCTCCACCCGCGTCGAGCGCGTCGACCATCCGGCCCGCTTCTCCCTAGTCAGCCAGTCTCACGCCTGGCGCCACGTCTTCGAGTACCTGACCTACATCGATGCCAAGGGCATTGTCCACCCGTACCTGCTCGAATCGTGGGAAGCCAGCGATGACTTGCTGACCTGGAAGCTCAACCTGCGCAAGGGCATCAAGTTCAACAACGGCAAGGAACTGACCGCCGACGATGTCGTCTTCAACTTCAACCAGTGGCTGGATGTCAACGTCGGCTCGTCCCTGCTCGGCCAGATGAGCTATCTGGACGCCTCCGGCGTGGAGAAGGTGGACGATTACACCGTCGTCCTCCATTTGAAGAGTCCGTCCATTACCGTGCCCTACGACATGTATCACTACGGCGCCCTGATCGTGCCCAAGGAGTTCGAGGGCGATATCACCCGCCAGCCCATCGGCACTGGCGCCTTCACCATGGCCGAGTATGTGCCGGGCGAGCGCTGCCGGCTGGTGCGGCGTGAGGGGTACTGGCGCAACGGCGTGGACGGCAAGCCCCTGCCGTACTTGGATGAAATCATCATGGTCCAGCTCGGCGAGGACCCAACTGCCGGCCTCTCCGCGCTCAAGACCGGCGAGGTGGATACCGTGATTGAACCGCCGGTGACGGTCTGGCAAGGCATCAAGGATGACCCCAACTTCGTGATTATCTCGACCCCGACCTCGGCCACACGCGTCCTGCGGGTGCGCGTCGATCAGGAGCCCTGGACCGACAACCGCGTGCGCTTGGCGCTCAAGCACTGCCACAACCGCGAGAAAATCCTGGCGCTGGCGCTGATGGGCGAGGGCACCATTGGTAACGACAGCCACGTCGCGCCGGCGCATCCTGAGTACTGCCCGGTGGAGCCCTTCCCCTACGACCCCGAGAAGGCTAAAGCGCTCCTGGCGGAAGCCGGCTATCCCGACGGCCTGGATGTGACCCTGACGGTGGTGAGCGACTGGCCGGAGTCCATGGCCTATGCGCAGGCGCTCAAGGAAGATGCCGCGCCGGCGGGCTTCCGCATCACCCTGAACACCATGCCGGCGTCCCAATTCTGGGATGGCTGGACCGAGTGGAACATGAGCATTACCTGGTGGGCGCACCGGCCGCTGGCCATCATGACCCTGCCGCTGGCGTACATCAGCCGCGACGGCCAGCCCGTGCCGTGGAACGAGAGCCGCTGGGTGGATGCCGAGTTCGAACAGCTTCTCCAGGAAGCCCTGCGCACGCTGGACCTGGAAAAGCGCCGCGAGATCATGTGCAAGCTGGAGACCATCCAGAAGGAGCGCGGCTCCATCTGCACCCCGTTCTTCATGAACGTGTGGACCATCCACAGCAAGAAGGTGCACGATGTGCCGCCTTCGCCGGAAGAGTACGTCGTCTACTACGAGACCTGGAAGGAAGCGTAATCCCTGTACGCACTGCCGTGGTAGGGGCGGGCCGGCCCGCCCCTACCATTTTGTCCGTGCTCGGACGGAATGGTGTATAATATAAATGTAACTTATCCGATTGTGGTCCAGTTACTTCGCGTGAGGAAGGTAAGATGATCGAAACACACGGCTTGAGCATGACGAGCGCCCATTATGCCCGTATGGGCCAGCAAGAATGCGAGAAAATCCACGTCGCGACCCTGGAGATCCTGGAACGGACGGGCGTTGACGTTCACGATGAAAAGGCGCGCGAGATTTTGGCCAAGGCCGGCGCCAAGGTGGACGGCATCCGCGTGCGCGTGCCGGAGCATCTGGTCAATTGGGCACTGCAGACCGCTCCCAAGCGCATGACGCTGTACGACCGCAACGGCAAGGTGGCCATCCGCGCCTGGGGGTACAACTCGTACTTCGGCGGCGGTTCGGACTGCCTGAACATCCTCGACCACCGCACCGGCCAGCGCCGCCGGCCGCTCCTCAGCGATGTGCGCGATGCCGCCATCGTCCAGGACGCGCTCCCCGAGATCGACTTTGTCATGTCCATGTTCCTGCCCGAGGATGTGGACCAGCGCATTTACGACCGCTACCAGATGGAAGTGATGCTGAACAACACCACCAAGCCCATCGTCTTCGTCACGCCGGACTTTGAGGGGACGAAGGCGGCGGTCGAGATGTGCGAGATTGTCGCCGGCGGTGCCGAGAGCTTCCAGCGGCGCCCCTTCGCCACTTGCTACATCAACGTCACCTCGGGCATGATCATCAACCAGGAAGCCCTGCAGAAGTGCATGTATCTGGCGGAGAAGGGACTGCCCCAGCTCTGGATCCCGCTGAACGCCGGCGGCGTCAACTCCCCGGCCACCACCGCCGGCTGTATGGCCTCCATGAACGCCGGCATCCTCCTGGGTGTGGTGCTCTCCCAGCTCGTGCGGGAAGGCGTGCCCATCGCGGTGCCCGGCTGGAACGGCGGCCCGTACAACCTGAAGACCATGGTGGGCAACTATGTGCTGGCGGACGAGCAGGGCGTGCCCACCAGCATGGGCAAGTACTACAACCTGCCGGTGTTCGGGCTGGGCGGCTCCACCGATGCCAAGGTGCTGGACCAGCAGGCCGGCGGCGAGGTGGTGCTGAGCTTGATGACGGCGCTCATTCACGGCGCCAACATTGTGCATGACGTCGGCTTCATGGATTCTGGCCTGATGGGTTCCCTGCAGATTATGGTCATGGCGAACGACTGGCTGGGCTTCCTGCGGGCGGCTACCGCCGGCGTGCTGGTGAACGATGAGACGCTGGCGCTGGATGTGATTGACGAGCTGGGCCCAACGGGCAACTACCTGAACCATGAGCACACCCTTCGCCACTTCCGCGAGCCGTTCTACGGCAAACTGCTGGAGAAGGGCGATTTCGCCTCCTGGGAGGCGAGGGGCCGGCCGACCATGGAAGGGCGCGCCGCACAGGAGATTGACCGCATCCTGGAGAGCCACAAGCCGGAGCCACTGCCGGCGGACATCCAGCGCGACATCCACAAGATTGTGGAGCGCGAACAGGAGTGGATCAACCGCACTTCTCGCAAATGAAGCGCCTCCTTTCTCTTTCCCCTTTCCACAGCCGCTCCTGGCACTGATACTATAGGTGCCAGGAGCGGTAGGGGAGGGAGTCGGCGCCGGCGACTACTGTCTGCGCCAACCACACAGAGGAAAGGTTTGCATGGCAAGGTACATCATCCGCCGACTGTTCACCATGGTCATCACCATGCTGGTGGTCTCGATCGTTATCTTCGCAGTGGTCGAGATTGCGCCGGGCAACGTGGCCCGCAATATCCTGGGTGCCTATGCCACGCCGGAACAGGAAAAGTCCATGGAAAACCAGTTGGGTCTGGACCGGCCGGTGGCGACCCGCTATATCTCCTGGCTGTTCGGTTCCGACTGGCAGGCAGAGCGCAAAATTGGCCGGCCGCTGAAGGAAATCGTCATCCAGCAGGGCATCGTCGAGCGCTTCCGCCAGTGGTGGGCCGTGGATGAGGATGGGAGCCTGGTGCGCTGGGGCATACAGGACGGCCAATTGTACAAGTATATCCGCCAGCCGGACGGGTCTACCGTTGGGGTGCCGGACGAGGGCGCATGGAGGACGGATGAAAGCGGCATCCAGTATTTCTGGGGGGTGGACAATGCCAACCGCGCCGCGCTGTGGATCAAGGGGCAGGGAGGCGTCGAGTACCGCTACGAATATTCCGGCTGGCGCAAGTCCGAGAACGCGCCGGTAGATTACATCCCCCTGACCAAAGGACTGCTGAGAGGGGACGCCGGCGTTTCCCTGCGCTATCGCGCCCCGGTGAGCGAGCTGATCGCCAGCCGGCTGAAGAACTCGGGCATTCTGGCGGCGCTGGCCTTCCTGGTGTCCATCCCGCTGGGTCTCTTATTGGGCCTGCTGGCCGGCCTGAACGAGGGGAAGCCGGCAGACCGCATCCTTTCCCTCTTCGGCCTGGTAACAACTGCTTCGCCAGATTTCGCCACGGGCATCTTCCTGATCATGATCTTCAGCCTATGGCTTAAGGTCCTGCCGGGTGCCACAGTTTTTGCTTCGCAAACTGCCATCCTGGATAACCCCAAGATGCTGGTTCTGCCGGTGCTGACCGCCAGCCTGGTGGAAATGGGGTACATCCTGCGCATCACTCGCGCCAGCGTGGTGGAAGTGGTGCAGAGCAACTACGTCCGCACCGCCGTCCTCAAAGGCCTTTCCCGTACTCAGGTGGTCCTACGCCATGTGCTCCGCAACTCACTGCTGGCGCCGATCACGGTTATTATGCTCCACGTGAACTGGCTCATCGGCGGTCTGGTAGTGGTCGAATCGGTGTTCGGATATCCCGGCCTGGGGAACTTCATCCTCAACGCCGCGCTGTATAAGGATGTCTATGCCATTGAGGCCGCCTCCATGTTCCTGATCCTGCTGGCGGTCGGCACCCAATTGATTGCGGATATCATCTACTCGTTCCTGAATCCTCGCGTGCGGTACGCATAACCGGGAGAGGAACATGGCTGTAGAGAGCACGTTCATACGCATCACGCCGGCACAACTGCGCTGGCGGCGCTTCAAAGAAGGGGTGGGGCTGATATTCTCCTCCCCGACGGCGGTGCTGGGGTTGGCCATTGTGCTGATATGGGTTTTCATCGCGATTTTTGCCCCGTACCTGACTCAATACACGCCGTACGAACAGGACTATAAGAATGTGAATAAAGGCCCATCGCCGCAACACATTCTGGGGACCGACCATCTGGGGCGGGATGTGTGGGCGCGCGTGGCCTTTGGCGCTCGCACCATCCTGCTCCTGGCGCCCATCTCGGTGGGGGTGGCTTTTCTGCTGGGCATGATACTGGGCCTGCCGGCCGGCTACTTCGGCGGCTGGGTGGACGAGGTCGTGATGCGCATCCTCGACTCCATCATGGCCTTCCCTACCATCCTCCTGTATATGATTATCATTTCGGCGGTGGGCGCATCTCCTGTCAACGTGGTCATCGCCATCGCCATCGGTGGTGCGCCGGGCATTGCGCGTCTTATCCGTGCCCTGACGCTGGATATCCGCACCCGGGAATATATCGCCGCGGCGCGCCTGCGCGGGGATCGTCCTGTCCACATCATGTTCCGCGAAATACTTCCCAACTGCCGCGGACCGCTGATCGTGGATTTGCTCCTGCGCATCGGCTATGCCGCCTTCTATATCGGTACGCTGGGCTTCCTCGGCCTGGGTCTGCCGCCGCCCACACCTGATTGGGGCGGGATGGTCCAGGAAGGGCATAAGTTTATGACCACCAATGTCTGGCCAGTGCTGTCCGCGACGGTGGCCATCGTCACGCTGGTCGTTGGGCTGAACCTGTTCGCCGACGGCCTGCGCGAGGAAACGATGCGGTACCAGTGAGAAGCCGGCCGGCACAGACGCTATCATCCATGGGAAGAAAGACGCATGAAGGAAGAGCCGATCCTTTCGGTGCAGAACCTGGCCATTGCGTATAAGACCCGCAAGGGCTTCATCCAGGCGGTGCGGGATGTGAGCTTCGAGATCATGCCTGGGGAGAACCTGGGGCTGGTGGGGGAATCGGGCTGTGGCAAAAGCACGGTGGCCTATTCCCTGGTGGGATTCCTGGGCAGGAACGGCCGCATCACCAACGGGCGCATTATCTTCAAGGGGCAGGACATGCAGAGCCTGGACGAGAAAAGCCTGCGGGAACTGCGCGGCGCCCATATCGCCATGGTCTATCAGGAGCCGATGTCCTCCCTGAACCCCACCATGCGCATCGGCCGGCAGTTGGCCGAGGCGCTGGCGGCCCATGCGGACCTGCCGGCGGATGAGATTCGCCGGCGCTGTATCAAGGCCCTGGAGGATGTCTATATGCCGGAGCCGGAGAGCATCCTTGTCCGCTATCCCCATCAGCTCTCCGGCGGCCAGCAGCAGCGCGTCTGCATCGCCATGGCCATGCTCAACCAGCCGGAACTGCTCATCATGGATGAGCCGACCACTGCGCTGGATGTAACGGTGGAGGCGGCGGTGCTGGACCTGGTGGCCGAATTGCAGGAGAAGTTCCGCACGGCGACGCTGTATATCAGCCACAACCTGGGGGTCATCGCGCGCGTGGCGGACAAGGTCGGCGTGATGTACGCCGGCGAGCTGGTGGAGCTAGCGCCCACGGCGCAGATTTACTCGCACCCTCTGCATCCTTATACGGTGGGGCTGATGCGCTGTCTGCCGGATGTGGATGCCCCGCGCGGCACGCGCGAACTGCACCCGATACCTGGGCGGGTGCCCTCGCCGGCCGAGGTGCCGGCCGGCTGTATCTTCGCCCCGCGCTGTGAGTATGCCGCGCCGGAGTGTTCGGAAGGCCGGCCCTCTTTCGAGGAGATTACCCCGGGTCATTTCTCCCGCTGTTGGCGGGCGCGCGAGTGGCTGGAGACGCCGCTGTGGACGAAAAAGCCGGCGCAGTCAAGCACGTACGTCTGTGCCAAGCCGGCCGCCGAGGAACCCATCCTCAAGGTGGAGGATGTCCGCACCTATTACCCGGTGCCCTTCACCAGCGTGCGCAGTCTGATCGGTCTGGAAAAGCGGCGCTACGTGCGGGCGGTGGACGGCGTGAGCCTCTCGGTGGACTGCGGCTATACCCTGGGCATCGTGGGAGAATCGGGATGCGGCAAAAGCTCGCTGGCGCGCACCATCGTGGGGCTGGAGGCGCCTACGGGCGGCAAAATGGAGTTTCTGGGCATTGACATCTCGGATGAGCCGGTGGAGCGCCGCCGGCGCGAGGTCATCCGCCATCTCCAGATGGTCTTCCAGAACCCAGACGGCACACTGAACCCGTCTTACACTGTGGGCGACCAGATCGCCATGTCGTTGAAGCGCTTCCGCGTGGTGCCGGCGGACGAGGTGTACGGACGCGTCGTGCAGTTGCTCGAGGCAGTCAAGCTCAACGAGACCTATTATTACCGCCTGCCCAGACAGCTCTCCGGTGGGGAGAAACAGCGTGTGGGCATCGCCCGTGCCATCGCCTCCAACCCGAAGATGGTCATCTGCGATGAGCCGGTATCGGCGCTGGACGTCTCCGTACAGGCGGCGGTGCTGACGCTACTGCAGGAGATACAGCAGGAATATCAGACGGCGATGATCCTGATATCGCATGATCTGAGCAGTGTGCGCTTTTTCTCCGACTATGTGGCGGTGATGTATTTGGGCAAGATCGTGGAGTACGGCCAGGTGGAGGAGATCTTCTCGCCCCCCAGCCATCCGTATACCGCCGCTCTGCTGGCGGCAGTGCCGCGGCCGGATCCGACGCTGAAGCAGGAGTTCATCCGCTTAAGCGGGGAGATTCCCAGCCCGGTGAATCCGCCGGCGGGATGCCGCTTCCACACGCGCTGTCCCTACAAAATCGGGGAAATCTGCGAGCGTGAGGAGCCGCCGGCTCGCCGCATGAGTATGGACCATATCATCTACTGTCATCTGCCGGCCGACACCCTGCACGCCATTCATCCCGTGATTCGCCGCAGTGCCTGATGCCGGCTTTGGGATCGCCAAATGTCTTCCATAATCGCTGTCATGGAAACAAACGGAGGAGAATCAGAATGAGCCAGGAAGAGCTGTTCTTCATGCGCAAACCGTGGGTATATGACCCGAAGGCGCCGAAGCGCCGGCGGCCGGATGCACATCTCGGATTCGACACGCGCGCCCTGCATGCCGGCTTTCGGCCGCTTAAGGATATGGGCAAGTTCAATACTTTCACGGTTCCCATCATCCAATCCATGACCTATCCCTACGAGCGCTTTGACAAGATTCCTTATCCGGTGTACGGCCGCACCAAGACCCCGACGGCGGCGGTGCTGGAAGAGCGGCTGGCCTCGCTGGAAGGCGGGGAGAGCGCTGTGTTGGCCGGCTCCGGCTCCCAAGCGCTCTTCAACCTGATCTTCACCATCGCTCGGCCGGGCGATAATGTGGTAACGACCCTCAACACCTTTGGCGAGGGATACAAGCAGGCCTCCAGCATTTTCCCCGAGCGCTGTAACGTGGAATTCCGCTTCGTCAAGGACCCGGCCAACCCCGATTCCTGGGCGGAGCAGATCGACAAACGCACCAAGCTGGTCTGGGTGGAGACCCCCAGCAACCCCTGCTTGTTCGTGACCGACATCAAGGCGGTCGCTGACGTGGCTCACGCGCACGGCGTGCCCCTGCTGGTGGACAACACCACGCTGACGGCGGCCCTGCAGAAGCCGATGGAGTTGGGCGCGGATATCATCCTGCTCTCCATCACCAAGTTTCTGTCCGGCAACGCTACCGTCATCGGCGGAGCCATCGTCGGGCCGGAGGACCTGTGCGAGGACATCCGCTGGAACACCACGGAGTTCGTCGGCTCCATCATGGACCCGCTGTCATCGTGGCTGACCCTCCAGTATCTCGAGACGCTCTCCCTGCGCATGGAGCGGCACAGCTCCAACGCGCAGAAGGTGGCGGAGTTCCTGCGCGATCATCCTAAGGTGCGCTGGGTCAATTATCCCGGTCTGCCGGATCACCCCCAACATGAGCTGGCAAAGCGTCAGGCGAAGGCACAGGGCGGCCTGCTGTCGTTTGTAGTGCCGGGCGGCATCGCCGGCGCGGCCAAAGTCATCGACAGCTTCCAGCTTATCATCCACGCGGTGACCTTCGGCACCAGCCGCACCATCTGCATGCATCCGGCGACCATCACCCATGAGCATATGACGCCGGAGGAGCGCGCCGCCGCCGGCATTGATGACGGCCTCATCCGTCTGTCGGTGGGGCTGGAGGACCCCGAGGACATCATCGCCGATTTGGACCAAGCCCTTTCTCGGCTATAATACGCGGCAGTTCCCATTTGCTGGAGAGGCTTCATGACACTGCATGTGGTCATCATCGGCGCCGGCTCCACCGGGGCCGCCGTCGCCCACGACCTGACCCTGCGCGGCTACCGCGTCACCGTGGTCGAACGGGGTGAAGTGGCCTGCGAGACGACAGGACGCAACCACGGGCTACTGCATTCCGGGGCGCGCTATGTGCTGAACGACCCGCCGGCGGCGCGGGAGTGCGCCGAGGACAATGCGCTGATGCGCAAGCTCATGCCCGATATCCTGGAGCTGAACGGCGGGCTGTTCGTGGCGCTGAACGAGGAGGACCTGTCGTACAAAGAGGCCTTCCTCGAAGCATGCGCCCAGGCCGGCGTGCCGGCGGAGGAGATTCCTATCAAAGAGGCCCTGCGGCTGGAGCCTAACCTCAACCCGCGCATCCTGGCGGCGGTGAAGGTGCAGGACGGCGTCTTTGATCCCTTCCACTTCACGCTGGCCTTCCTGGCAACCGCCAAGCATCACGGCGCGGCCGTGCACACCTATACCGAGGTCGTGGACCTGGTATGGAACGGGCGTTCGGTGAGCGGGGTGAAGGTGCGCGATCGTCGGGATGGGCGGGAATATGCCATCGGGGCGGACCTGGTGGTCAATGCCGCCGGCCCCTGGGCCGGGCGCATCGGCGCCATGGCGCACGTGCACATCGCCGTCCTGCCGGTGGCCGGTACGATGGTCGCCGTGGGCCGGCGGTGGGTGCGGCGCGTCATCAACCGGCTCTGCCCGCCCTGTGACGGCGGCATCATCGTGCCCCAGCGGCGCAACTCCGTGGTCGGCACCACTTCCTGGCCGGTGGAAAACCCGGACTACATCGCCATTCCGCCCGAACAGGTCGAGGCAATGCTGGCGGCCGGCGAGGAGTTCATCCCCGGCTTCCGCTCCGCCCCTCTGCGCGGGATTTCGGCCGCGGCGCGCCCGCTGCTCCACGAATCCAGCCAATTGGTGACCGCAGACCCTGGCGCGCGCGGCGTCACGCGCGGCTTCTCCTGCTTCAACCACGCGCGCGACGGTGCACCCGGATTGTTCTCCATTATCGGCGGCAAGACCACCACCTCGCGCTTGATGGCCGAGGTCATGGGGGATGTCATCAACGAGGCAACGGGCATCACCAACCCCTGCCGCACGCGCGAAGTGCCGCTACTGCCATATCATGCCTTTTACGTCTGATCCGGACCCTGGACATTCGGAGGGGAATTGTGCGGACGCTGAACCTGTGCATTCTACGCGGTGGCCCCGGCCGGCCGGCGGCCTACCAGACCTATCGGATTACTGTGGACGAGCACCTGAACATCCTGGATGCGGTGCAGAAGGTCTGGGCGACCCAGGACCCGACTCTGCTGTTCCGGCATGCCTGTCATCACGCCTCCTGCGGTCTGTGCGGTGTGCGCGTCAACGGGCGCGAACGGCTGATGTGCCTGACGCCAATCGCGGAGTTCCCGGACGGTGCGACGGTTACCCTGGAGCCTCTGCGGAACTTCCCCTGGGTGGGCGATCTGGTGGTGGATGTCAAGCCGCTGATGGAGCGCATGGCGGCCATCCAGGCGCCGTACGTGCGGCGGGATGAGCTGACCGCCGGCGGGGAAGAAGGCACGCGCTTCGAGGACTGCATCGAATGCGGCCTATGCATGTCCGCCTGTCCCGTGGTGGGCAGTGACAGCGCGTACCTGGGGCCTTCGCCGCTGGCGATGATCAAGCGTCTGCTGGAGGAGCCGCGCGGCAGGGATATCCGCTCCCTGTGCCTGCTGGCCGGCGATGCCCACGGCGCCTGGCGCTGTCACTCGGTGATGGAATGCGTGGAAGTGTGCCCCTCTCATGTGGACCCATCGCAGGCCATCGGCTGGCTGAGGCGCTATCTGATCCTGCGCGGCCGGCGTCAGCCCGCCGAAGCCCAAAGGAGGTGATGCCCGATGGAACGCTCGCTCCCTTATCGGCCCGTTTCGGAGCATGTCGCTCGGACGCCTTGGTGGCGGCGCGCCGCGGCGTGGGCGGACCTGCACGGCCGGCGCGAGGGCTGGCTGGCTTTCATCCTCATGCGGCTGACCGGCATCGGGCTGGTGTTCTACCTTTTCCTGCACCTGACAGTGCTGAGCACGCTGGCGCGCGGCCCGCAGGCATGGGATGCGTTCATCGCATTGGCGCGTTCGCCGCTTTTCGTGGCCTTCGACGGCGTGCTCATCTTCGGCATGCTGTATCACGGCCTGAACGGACTGCGGGTCATCCTGCTGGGCTTGGGCGTGGGGAGCCGGCGGCAGGCTGAGCTGTTCTGGGGGGCCTTCGTGCTCTCTATTGTGCTTACCGCGGTCGCCGTGCGCATGATTCTGATGATGGGGTGAGGGCACAGCGATGTGGATATGGCAGGCACTCTCGGGGATACTGCTGACCGTCCTGCTGGTGGTGCATATGGTCGCCAACCATTTCGTCGTGGAGGGCGGCTTGCGCACCTATGCCGATGTGATACACTATTTATCGAATCCAGTGATATTTTTGCTGGAGACGGTGTTCCTGATGGTAGTGACGGCGCACGCCTTGATGGGGGTGCGCGCTATCATCCTGGACCTGGGGATTTCGCCGGCGGCGGACCGCCGGCTTAAAGCCGCCCTTTTCGCGCTTGGCACGCTTATCGTCGTGTATGCGGTCTGGCTCACCGGCAGTGCTGTCCTGCGGGCGTAGCCATGCCGGCCAGCTTCATCTCATGATTAAGGATTGGTAGCGATGTATGCCAATTATGCCCCTCTTCAGACGCCGCAGTTCCGCGTCCTTTCCGATGAGCAAATAGAGAAGCTGTTCCAAGCGACGCTGGAATGCCTTTCCCGCACCGGTGTGAACGTGCTGAACGAGGAGGCGCGGCATCTGCTGGCCAAGGCCGGCGCCGATGTGGATGGGGTGCGGGTGCGCATCCCGCCGCATATTATCCAGGACGCCATTGCCGCCGCGCCGCGCAGTTTCACCATCTGGGGACGCGACGGCCGGCATGCCCTGCACGTCGTCCCGGATAAGGTCTATTACGGCCCGGGCCCCACCTGCACCTATTTCATAGACCCATATACCGGGGAACGCCGGCCGACCCGCCGCGGTGACCCAGGCATGACCGCACTGGTCTGTGATGCCCTGCCCAACATTGACTACGTCATGTCCCTGGGCCTGATCAGCGATGTGACCCATACCTTGGCCTCGGTCTATGAGTACGCCGAGATGATCGCCAACACGACCAAGCCCGTCCTGCCCTGGGCGTTCCAGGTGGACCAGGTCAAGGACCTGTACGCCATTGCGCTGGCGGTGACGGGGAGCGCGGAAGCGTTCCGCCGGCGGCCGCTGTTCGGCTTCTTCTCCACCTGGCAGTCGCCGCTCATTCACACGGATCATGACCTGGAAAACGTTTTCTGGGCCATGGAGCATGATATCCCTGTGATTTACATCGGCGGGGGGGCGGCCGGCAGTACCGGCCCGGTGACCGGCGCCGGCCTGATTGTCGCATATCTGGCGGGGGCATTGAGCGGGCTGGCCATCCTGCAGTTGAAAAAGCGCGGCGCGCCGGTGTGCATTGGTGGGGTGCCGGAGCCGATGGACCTGCGCACGGGCCGGCCGGCGTACGGCGGACCGGAGATGAGCCTTTACAGCGCGGCCATGTCCGACATCTCGCGCTACCTGGGCCTGCCGTTCATGGGCACCGCCGGCGCTTCCGAAGCCAAAGTGGTGGATCAGCAGGCAGCCATCGAGAGCACCTTCCAGGTCCTGCTCTCGGCGCTGAGCGGCGCTACCCTCGTCCATGATGTGGGATTCCTGGACTGCGCGGATATTGGGTCGCTGGAAATGCTGGTGATGAACGATGAAATCATCGCCATGACCCGCCGCATTATGCGCGGCATCGAGGTCACCGATGAGACCATCATGCTGGACCTGATTGACCAGGTAGGGCCGGGCGGCGAGTTCATGTCGGCGGTAGAGACAGCCAAGCTGTGCCGCACGGAAATCTGGATACCGACGCTGATGGACCGCGATCCGTGGGTGAACTGGGAGGCCGCCGGCAGTCTTACCATGCTGGACCGCATCCAGCGCAAACTGCACCGCATCCTGGAATCGCACAAGCCCGTACCTCTTCCCGACGGCGCGGCCGAGAAAATCCAGCAGATTCTGGAAGCCGCTGAGGCTAGGGAGCGCTCCCGCACCAAGTAGCGTCGTCCCTTCCACGAAAGAAGGTCCTGTATTATGCCCGAATGGGTGATTGAAACCCGCCGCTTGACGCGGCATTTCGGCGCGCTGGTGGCGGTGCACGATGTGAATCTGCAGATTGCTCGCGGGGAGGTGTTCGGCTTCCTAGGGCCGAACGGCGCCGGCAAAACCACTACCGTCCGTCTGCTCAACGGTGTGCTGAACCCCACCGCCGGCGAAATCCGCGTGCTTGGGCTGGACCCTATCTCCCAGGGGCCGGCAGTGCGTCGACGCACTGGCGTGCTGACCGAATCGCCGGCCCTGTACGAGCCGTTGAGCGCCCGCGACAACCTCTTTCTCTTCGGCGAGCTGTACGATGTGCCCCCCGATGTACTGCGCCGGCGGGTGGAGGAACTGCTGGCGATGTTCGAGCTGAGCGCGCGGGCGGATGATAAGGTAGCCAGCTACAGCAAGGGCATGAAACAGCGCCTGGCGCTGGCGCGCGCCCTTATCCATGCGCCCGATATCCTGTTCCTCGATGAACCGACCGCCGGCCTGGACCCGGAGGCCGCCCGCCAGGTGACGGAGCTTATCGAGCACCTCAGCCAGGAGGAGAGGCGCACCATTTTCCTGTGCACCCACAACCTGGTGGAGGCGGAACGCCTGTGCGACCGGGTGGGGGTCATCAATCGCGGGGAGCTGATCGCTGTGGGCACCCCGGAGGAGCTGGCCCAGCGCATCTGGCATGGGCACGGCATCAGCGTGCGTCTGGGCCGGCCGCTTTCGGCAGAGGCAGTGGCATCCCTGGTGCGGGTGGAAGGTGTGGCGCAGGTCGAGGTGGACGATACTGAACTGCACATCCTGCTGGACGAGGAAGGGCGCACGCCGGCGGTGGTGCGGGCGCTGGTGGAGGCCGGCGCGGAGATTTATGCGGTCAAACCGCGCGAGCACTCCCTGGAGGACATCTATTTCCAGCTTCAGGCCGACGCCCGGGGAGGGAGCACATGAACACTCGTGCGGTACGCGCCGTTGTGCGGAAAGATTTGCGGATTGCCCTGCGCAACAAAGGGGTGGTCCTGCCCATCATCATTGTGCCGCTGATCATGATGATTGTAATGCCGGCGGTGATGATCTTTCTCCCCTTCTATCTGGAGCCGATGGATGCCGGGGAGGAACTGCGGCAGGAGATGGGGGCGTTTTTCGCCAATATGCCGGCGGAATTGAGCGTCCTGTTCGCCGGCCTGAACGACCAACAGGCATGGCTGATGCTTTCCTCCATGTTTATGTTCGCCCCGTTCTTCCTCATTATTCCGCTCATGGTCTCCAGCGTCATCGGGGCGGACAGCTTCGCCGGCGAGAAGGAGCGCAAGACGCTGGAGGCCCTGCTTTACACCCCTATCACCACGGCGGAGCTGTTCATCGGCAAGGTGCTGGCGGCGTTCCTGCCGGCGATAACCGTTTCGTGGGTGTGCTTTGTGCTGTACAGCGTGGTGGTGAACATCGGCGGCGTCATGGTGCTGGGGCGGATATTCTTCCCGAACCTGGCCTGGCTGGTGCTGATACTGTGGGTGGTGCCGGCGGCCGCCGCCCTGGGCATCGGGTTCATCGTCCTGGTTTCCGCCAAAGCGAAGAGCTTTCAGGACGCCTATCAGATAAGCGGGCTGGTGGTGATTCCCATCATCCTGCTGTTGTTCGGCCAGATGGGCGGGGTCCTGTATTTCAGCACACCTACGGTGGCGCTGATTGGCCTGGTGATATGGGTGCTGGATGTCGTGCTCTTGACCATCGCCGTGCGCACGTTCGGGCGGGGTGAGATTATCGCCCGGCTGTGACTGCCGGCCTCATCCGCATGCCCCCATGGGCGTCAATCACCTCCCAGATGCGGTGCACGATGTCATGGACTGCGGCGCGCGTGAAACACAGCCGGCTCCAGCCCAGGCGAGCAAGCTCGGCTGTGGTATCCGCCGGCGCATAAGCCGGCAGTGCCTCGCGACATCCGCGTTGAATCCCCTCTTCCCGTTCGAGGCAGTCAATCACCACACCGCCCTGCGCACAAGGGATGACGAAATCAAAGGTTTCGTGCGGCAGGCCTTCGATGCCGGCATCCATCTCGGCATGAATGCCCTGCCGGTTCATCTCGACCCAGAGACGCTCGCGCAGGGACTGTTTGATCCACAGTTGCGAGACATCCTGGGCGGAGAGCAGGCGTTCCAGGGTGGTGGGGATAAAAGAGATGCGGCGGAGCCGCCGGCTGGGGATGGGAGCCGGCAGTTCCTCCAGCGGCCCCAGGCTGTAGCGGAAGTACCATTCCGGCGCCCGCGGGTGAGCCGGCTCGTCAGGTAGCAAAACATATCGGGGTAATACCTGTACGGAGCGCACCGGCGCGTACCAGCGGATGCTCCACCGCTCTTCCGCAAAGATGCCGGTGTGATAGAAGGCGAGGAAGGCGGCGCCGGCCTGACGCGGCGCGCGCCGGAGTGGGATGCGGTACCAGCGTTCCTCCCGCACGCGATGCCAGTCCAGGGCACTGTTGACCACGACCACCAGCGCCGGCGTCTCATCGGCGGGTTCCAGGCCCATCGTCATTCCCCACACGATACGTCCCTCGGTTCGTCGAGCAAGAGCGCCAGGGCCGGCGCGAAGCGGCGCAGGTCTGCGGTCAGGCGCAGGACGGCCAGGTCGCGGGCGCGGGCCTCGAGCATGAAGTCCGCTCTGCCGGCGTCCGGCGTCTCCTGCAGGAAGCGGATGAACTCGAACGGGTTGACGAAATCGGCGTGTTCGGTCCACTGCGGGGGCAGGACACTGCCGGGGCCGGATGCGGTGGACTGCTTCATCTCCGTTCGGGGGCTGGAGAAGTGCATTTTGGGGCGCATGTTTGCCGGCCAGCTTCCCAGCGCCCTGCGTACTGCTTCGCCCAATGCCATGCCTTCGGGATTGTGATTGAGGAAGTGCAGGTAGTCCAGGACCACCGGCAGGCCGGCGTGTTGGGCAAGCTGGTGCACGTCGGCGAGGCTGTAGGAAGCGTCGTCATTCTCCAGGGTCAGCCGGCGGTGGACGTTTCCCGGAAGAGAATCCAGCCGGCGCATAAAGCGCTCCATGCTGGCGCCCTTGTCCTCATATATACCGCCCACGTGCAGGACGATAATAGAGTCTGCCGGCAGGCCCATAGCATCCATGAGCTGGGACCAGAGCGTCAGCTCGCGCCGGCCGCGCTCCGCCAGTTGCTCATCCGGCGTGCTGAGGGTGGTGTACGCCAAGGCGTGCATGGTCAGGCGGATGCGGTGGCGGCACGCCAGCTCCCCCACGAAGGCGAGGATTGCCTCACATTCCTCCATCTGTTCCGCAGGCGCGGCGCTGACGGGCAGGAGGTACGGGGAGAGGCGGTACAAGCGGATGTTCTGCTGATGGAGGTACTCCAGGATATCGCGCAGGTACAGGAGGCTGACGCTGAGATGCGGCTGGTGTGGGGGCCGCCGGCCGTCGTGCGTCTTGAGCCGCGGACGGCCGAGGATGCGGCCTGGGAAACCGATGCGCGTGGGGTGCTCCTGGGATGGCTGTGCCGGCCGGCGAGCGAACTGCGGCCATTATAGCATGCCGGCGCAGAGTTGCAAGGAGCCTTGGTTACGTCGTCCAGCCCGATCTTTTGTCGGTTAGTCCAGGACCACTGGGGGCTTGGGGACGATCGGGCCGGGCACAGGGGGCACAGGGACACCGACGATGCCGCTCACTTGGATGTTCACAGTGCCCCGCCAGGTTTGATGGTTGAAGCCCCCATCTACAGGCATATAGCTGACGGTGAGGAAGATGGACCCGCCGGCCAGCGCATCCAGGTCCTCCCGCGACAGTGACAGCGGCCCGCTGAAGGGCGGCTGGCCGTTTTTCAGTGCGCCGTGGAAGGTGTAGGAGCCGGCAGGCAGGTTAGCGATGAGGGACATGCCGTCGGGCAGGGCCGGCGAGATGCTGATGGCGCCGGTGGATAATTGGTCAAAGGAGTAACTTAATCGGCAGACCGCTTTGAACAACCCGGGACGCGTTAGGTTCAGGACTGCGCTACAGCCGTCTTTGATCTCCCCTGATGTGGGCACCGGGGTTACCGTGTAGACAGGGGTTGCAGTAGGCTGTGGTGTTGGGGTGGTGCCGGGGGTGACGCTTGCCGGCGGCGTCGCGGTCGCACCCGGGGTCAATGTGGCTTCGGCTGTCAAGGTCGGCGCCGGTGTCTCGAAGGTGATGTCGCCATCACCGATGGTGAGGACCGCGCGCTGGAAAGCTTCGCGGGCGGCCGGCCCAACGGCACGCAGTGATGCGGCGGCGGCCACCGCAATCAGCGCGATCAGCAAAGCGTACTCCACCAAGCCCTGGCCTCTTTGCCGTCCCATCCTGATCCCTCCGTGTCGAGATTCCCCACCGCAAAAAGGAAAGGCCATCATAATGCATAGGAAGATGCAATATGTACAAAATGGTGCTTCTACGAAACAGTGTATGCAGAAAGGCGGAGGGATGTCAATAGGGTTTCCTTACAATTTGCTTACAATTGTGGGAAGCACAAAGCCGGCAGACTAAGGCCGCCGGCTTTGTGTTTGTGTAGGATGAGGTTCACGGCGTGGGATATATCAATGTGGCCGGCGTCGTCATGCGGATCCAATAGCCCCGGCCAGGCTCAAGCTGGGTCAGGCTGTTCATGCCCGGCGGCAGGTCGGGGTAGTACGAGAGGGCGCCGCGCTCCGGGTCGAATCCCAGCACGGCGGTGTAGCGGCCGGCGATGGACCCCAGGGCCTGCTCCACCGGCATCGGACGGTCTGGCAGGTAGCTGACCAGGTTGTAGCCGGCACAGAGCTGGATCGGCGTGGAAGCCGGCAGTTGCACTCCTGGCACCACCAGGTGTATGTCCTGGGTCATCTCGATCCAGTAACCGTGCCGGCCGTCCATCTCTTTCAGGCTGTTCATGTACGAGGGCAGTCCTGGATAGAAGGAGAGAGCGCCGCGCGTGCAGTCCAGCGAGAGGACCCGGGTAAATCGGCCGATGAGACCGCCCAATACGTTGAGCACGGCAGGGTTGTGCGGCTCCAGCGGGAAGGAGATGAGGTTCCAGCCGACGCGCAGGTACAGGGTAGTCTGGGTATAGCGGCTGGCGATGAGGTTGACCTGCCAGATATCGCCGGTGATGGTCCAGATCGGTGCGTCCGGGCCAAGCGGCACGGCCGGCTGGCCGTTGATGACGAAGCGGATGCGCTCGCCGGGCAGGGCGCCATCGCGGGCCGGCGTGGTGGGGTCATCCAAGTACACCGGCATGGGACCGTACTGGCCGGGTGTGGTGACCATCCAGGTGCCACAGCGGAAACCAGTGGGGTCATAGGCATCTATGCGTGTCCCGTAAGGGGCCGGCGATCCATCCGCCAGGTTCACCACGCCGTAGAAGTTCACCCAGTTGGTGGTCGGGTGCAGGGGGCCAGGCGTGGATGTGGCGGTCGGTGTGGCCGTCGGATACGGCGTGCGCGTCGGGGTCGGTGAGAATATCCAGGTGGGCGTGGGCGTCCGGGTGAATGTGGGGGTCAGCGTCGGCCGCACGGTGTGGGTGGGCGTCATGGTAACCGTGGGGGTGGCCGTCACGGTCGGTGTGGCCGTGTAAGTGGGCGTTCCCGTCGCTGTCGGAGTATAGGTAGTCGTCGCTGTCGAAGACGGCGTGGATGTCGGCGTGTTGGTCGCAGTGGCGGTTGGTGTGGCTGTAGCCGTGGCCGTCGCCGTGGCGGTGGCGGTGCTGGTCGGCGTATGGGTCGAGGTACCGGTCGAAGTAGGTGTGGCGGAAGGTGTCCACGTAGCGGTCACCGTAGGCGTATGTGTGACGGTGGGTGTCTCGGTCGGTGTCCCGGTGTGCGTTGGCGTAGGCGTGGTAGTCGGCGTATAGGTTTCCGTTGGTGTCGGTGTGATGGTTGGCGTATGGGTTTCCGTCGGTGTCGCGGTGTGGGTATGCGTCGGTGTGGGGGTGCTGGTATGGGTAGGTGTCGCGGTGGCCGACGGGGTAGGGCTGGGCGTGAAGGTCGCGGTGCCGGTCGGCGTGGGTGTGATGGTGGGCGTGTGGGTCGGTGTGCCGGTAGGCGTGATGGTGGCAGTGGCGGTGGCGCTGGTGATGATGACCACGCCGTTGTACAGGCCGCGCAGGACCGATTCACCGGCGAACACTACATCTGTGTCCAGCGGGTCGAAGATCAGGTCGGCGCTGGGCGTGGCGGCCATGGCCTGGAACCAGATGCGGCAGAGCAGAAAGTCGCCGGTGGGCGGCGGGTCGCCGAACAGCCGGCCGGCGGAGTAACGCAGATAGCCGGTCATGTTGTTGACCGTTTTGTTCAGGACGTTGCCCAGGGTTGGGCCGTTGTCCACGCCGATGACCAGCATTTCGGTGGGGGAGAAGTACAGGCGGGCGTCAATGGCATCCACTGGCTGAGGGCCGGCGGAGACCATGATATCGAGGTAGAATATCTCCCCGATGTACGAGGTGTAGATTTCAGGGACCACGGCCATATCCACGACAGCGGCAGGCGTGGGCGTCGGTGTGGGCGTGTCTCCGTCCACCAATGATGGAGGAAGGGATACCGCCGCGGAGCTGGCAGAGATGTTCAGGATGGCGAAGGCGGCGATGGCGCCGGCGATGAGGAGCCACCCCGCAATGGCTGGGAACAGTCCGCGTGGTTGAGGGTTCATCGCTTCCCAAATCTCCTTACGATGACACGCGTCTCAGGTGGCCAGCCGGCTACGGGTAAATCAGCGTACCTGGGCTGGTCATCTTAATCCAGTAGCCGCGCCCTGGCTGTAGCTGAGTCAGGGTGTTAAGCATGGGCGGCAGGCTGGGATAATACGTTTGGGCGCCGAGGATGGGGTCGAAGCCCATCACGCTTTCGAACAGGCCGGCGATGGAGGTCAGCACGGCCGGCAGGCTCTGCGCGGCGTTGGGCAGGTAGCCTACCAAGTTATATCCCGTGCACAGCGGCAGTGGATAGTGGTCCGGCGCTTCAATGCCCTGGACGACGAGGTGCGCCCCCTGCGTCATGTAAATCCAGTAACCGTGCCACGGGTCCATGGTCTTCAGGGTGTTGAGGCTCGGCGGCAGGCTGGGGTAGTACGATACCGCGCCGA
The DNA here is from genome assembly GCA_938049385.1 of uncultured Anaerolineae bacterium. Taxonomy (GTDB): domain Bacteria; phylum Chloroflexota; class Anaerolineae; order JACIWP01; family JACIWP01; genus JACIWP01. The sequence goes on along the minus strand of CALIBQ010000035.1, from coordinate 59,812 downwards.
GCGTGCAGTCGAAGGACAGCACCCGGGTGTATTTCCCGCTGATGGAGGCGAGCGCGCTGGGGACGTCCGGGTTCAGCGGCATGATATCAAAGGAGATGAGGTTCCAGCCGGGTGCCAGGTAGATGATGCGCTGGACCAGCGGGCCGGCGATGAGGTTGACCTCCCAGATGTCGCCGTTGGAGGTCCACACGGGCGCGTCGGGGCCGATGGCGAAGGCCGGCATGCCGTTCACGGCGAAGCGAATGATGTCGCCAGGCGAGGCGCCGTCGTCCTCGGGGGTGGTCATGTCATCGCGGTAGACGGGCATAGGGCCGTAATGGCCGGCGGTCGTGATGTAATAGGTGCCGCTCCGCACATGGTTGGGGTCATAGGCGTCCACGGTGGAGCCGATGGGCGCCGGACTGCCGTTCCACAGGGTCACGGTCCCGTAGAAGTTGACCCATTCCGTGGAGGGATGCACGGGACCAGGCGCCGGCGTGTGCGTGGCGGTAGCCGTCGGCCAGGGTGTCAACGTGGGCGTGGTGGTGGCGGTCGGCGTGCGCGTCGGCGTCGCAGTGAAGGTGGCGGTGTTCGTCGGCGTCGGCGTCCGGGTCAGCGTGGGCGTGCGCGTCGGCGTATGAGTGGCGGTCGCTGTGTCCGTCGGAGTGGATGTCGGAGTAGCCGTGGATGTGGGCGTGAATGTAGGGGTGAACGTCGGCGTTTCCGTGGGAGTGTTTGTAACAGTTGGCGTATGAGTCTCCGTCGGCGTAGCGGTATGGGTCGGCGTATTGGTAGGCGTGGCCGTGTCCGTCGGTGTCGGCGTGTTGGTCGGTGTAGACGTGGCTGTCGGCGTGGCGGTATCGGTCGGCGTTGCGGTATGCGTAGGTGTATTAGTAGGCGTGGCCGTGTCCGTCGGCGTCGGTGTATGGGTCGGGGTGTACGTGGCGGTAGGTGTAGCGGTATCCGTTGGCGTGGCGGTATGGGTCGGCGTATTGGTAGGCGTGGCCGTGTCCGTCGGTGTTGGCGTATTAGTTGGTGTGTGTGTCGGTGTGTGGGTCGGCGTGTGCGTGAGCGTGGGCGTCGGGGTACGCGTGAATGTCGCCGTCGGCGTATAGGTCGGGGTGCGGGTAGGCGTCTGCGTGATGGTCGGCGTCGCGCTGGGCGTGAAGGTGCGGGTGGGGGTGGGCGAGGAAGTCGCCGTGGGCGTGTAGGTAGGCAAGGCTGTGCAAGGTTCCACATACAGGAGCTGGCAGCCAGGGATGTTCTGGGCGACTTCTATGGCGTCCAGGCGGGTCTGCTCTTCGCGCGTGCGGATGCGGATGGAGTGCGAGCCGGCGTCGAACCAGACCACATAGGGTATGCCGGTGTTGGCATCGGCGATCTTCTGCCAGTACCAGTTGCCGAGCAGGGTGTTCCAGCGAAATTCGGGCCCGCCGTCCACGGATACCCAGAAAGAGTCCGCGCCGGTGGTAGTCAGCCCCCAAGCGCGCCCCCAGATGACGTACTGGGAAGGGGTGGAGATGGTGAAATTGAACGTGACGTAGCCGTTGGCACCATACCCGAACGGAGTGTGAACATAGTCACAGCGGGAGGCGTTGACCTCGCCGGGCGAGACAATGACCATAGGCGGGGTGACTACGCCGTCTTCCGCTTCCATGTGGATGATGTCGCATGCCGGCGTGGGGGTGGCGGTGGCGTTCAGGATTTGCACGCTGGCATCAAAGAGTTCGTCCAGCACCGATTCGCCGGCGAACACCACCTCGGTATTGACCGGGTCAAAGGTAACCGACGTGCTGGGAGAGGCCCCGACCGCCTGGAAGTACACGGTGCAGAGCGTGAAGGTGCCGTTGGGGATGGGGCCGGCCAGATGGCGGCCGGCGGAATAGCGGGCCACACCGACCGGCCCGCTGTTGTCAATGCTTTTGGCCAGTTCAACGGGCAGGGTCGTTCCGCTCACGATATTCACGACGATAAGTTTGGAGGTGTCGTAATTGAGCCGCATGTCAACGCCGTCAATATACTGAGGGCCGGCGTCCACGCGCACTGTCATGGCAAAGGTCTCGCCCAGGTAGGCGGTGTACGAGGGAGGCAGTAACGTGAGGTCCACGATGGCGGCCGGCGTGGAGGTAGCGGTGGGCGTGCTGGTGGACTGTGCATACGGAGCAGGGGCCACCACTGCGTACGTGAAGGGGCCAATGCCAGAGAAAGCGACGACCAGTGCAAAGATGATCCACATTCCGAGCGAAGCGAACAAGAGCAACCGGGCGCGCATGCCACTTCCTCCACGGGGCGGAACAACCGGGCCATCGCGAAGACCATACTGTTGTTATTATAACACGATTGTCAAGTTTTGGCAACACCAATTGTCTAGAGGGTGTTGAAAAGGTCGCCTGGCAGTTGAAACTACGGGCCGGCGCCGACCTTACGAAGCTTGCATAGGCTTCGCAGCTGTTGCCGTGGCTTCAGCCGCCAGGCGGCGCAAAGAAAATGGCCTGGCATGTTCTGCCAGGCCTTTGTTGAAGAGTTCAGCACGCCGTTGTGCTGGGGTTAGGCCACTCGCCGCAGTTCCTCGGCGACTTTCGCCGGCACCTCGGCGTAGTGGTCAAATTCCATGACAAAGGTGCCCCGACCCTGGGTAATGGAGCGGAGGTTGCCGGCATACCCGAACATGGCCGCCAGCGGCACGTGGGCGATGATGCCCTGCACGCCGCCGACACGCGGGTCCAGCCCGATAACCGTCCCGCCCTTACTGCTCAGGTCTCCCAGGATGCCGCCGATGTATTCCTCGGGTGCGATGACCTCAACCTTCATGATGGGTTCGAGAATGATGGGGCCGGCACGCAGAACCGCATCCTTCAGCGCCATGGACGCCGCGGTGCGGAAGGCCTGCTCCGACGAATCCACCTCGTGGAAGCGGCCGTCCAGGATGGATACCTTGACGTCAATGATGGGCTGACCAATGAGGGCACCCATGGCAAGGCCCTCTTTGATGCCGGCCTCCACCGCCGGGATGAACTGCCGCGGGATGGCACCGCCCACGATGTGGTTCTCGACGATGTTGCCCGTGCCGGCCGGCAGTGGTTCCACCGCCAGGATGACGTGGGCGAATTGGCCGCGGCCGCCGGTCTGGCGCACCAGCCGGCCTTCTCCCTGGGCCGGCCGCGTGATGGTCTCGCAGTAGGCCACCTGCGGCTGTCCGACCCGCGCAGAGACGTTGAACTCGCGGCGCAGTCTATCCACTACCACCTCTAGGTGCAGTTCTCCCATGCCCGAGAGAATGGTCTGGCCCGTGCGTTCGTCAAACCGCACCCGCAAGGTGGGGTCTTCATCCACCAGCGCGCCCAGCGAGGTGGAAAGCCGGTCCTGGTCCGCTTTGGTCTTGGGTTCGATGGCGACATGCACGACCGGGGCGGGGAAGCTGATTTCCTCCAGCACCACCAGGCGGGATAGGGCGCAGATGGTCTCTCCCGTGGTGGCGATTTTCATGCCCAGGATGGCCCCGATATCGCCGGCGGAGATTTCCTCCACGTCCTCGCGGCGGTCGGCGTGCATGCGCACCAGCCGGCCGATACGCTCCTTCTTGCCGGTGGCGGGGTTCACCACCGTGTCGCCGCGGCGCAGGATGCCGTCATAGACCCGGATGTAGGCCAGCCGGCCCACATACGGGTCGGTGTTCACTTTGAAGACCAGCGCGGCCAGCGGCTGAGATACGTCGTTGTCACAGCCGATTTCCTCGCCCGTGTCGGGCAGGCGGCCAGGCATGGGTTCGATATCGCGCGGGGCCGGCAGGTAATCTACCACCGCGTCCAGCAGGGGCTGGATGCCCATATCGTGCAGGGCGGTGCCGCACAGCACAGGAACCAGAGAGCCGGCGAGGGTGGCGCGCCGGACTGCCGTCCGCAAAAAGTCCGGGGACATGTCCTCCCCCTCCAGGTAGCGCTCGGCGACCTCGTCATCGGCGTCGGCGAGCATTTCCAGCATCGTCTCGCGGCGCGCCAGAGCCTCTTCCATCAGCTCAGCCGGGATAGGAGCAGTGACCGGCTCGGCATGCGCCTCGGGGTAAAGGAAGGCGCGCATTTCGACCAGGTCGATCATGCCCTGGAAGGCTTTTTCGGCGCCGATGGGCATCTGGATAGCCAGCGGGCGGGCGCCGAGGCGCGTTTCGATCGTCTCGATGGCGTACCAGAAGTTGGCGCCGGCGCGATCCAGTTTGTTGATGAAGCAGATGCGCGGGACGCGATAGCGGTCCGCCTGCCGCCAAACGGTTTCCGACTGCGGCTCGACGCCGGCGACGCCGTCGAACACCACTACACCGCCGTCCAGCACGCGCAGGGCGCGCTGTACCTCCGCGGTGAAGTCAATATGGCCGGGGGTGTCAATGATGGTGATCTGATGCCCCTTCCACTCAGTGGTTACCGCCGCCGACTGGATGGTGATGCCGCGTTCGCGTTCCTGCGGCATGGAATCGGTGACGGTGGTGCCTTCGTCCACGTTGCCGATGCGGTGCGTCTTGCCCGTATGGAACAGGATGCGCTCGGTAACCGTCGTTTTGCCGGCGTCAATATGCGCGATGATGCCGATATTGCGAATTTTCTGAATCTCTACAGTCATTCGTCTTCCCCTCTTTACTGCGTACGACCAGGAAAATCTCACCTTGCCAAAGGGCAATAAAAGAGCCTGGGGGAACGATTCCCCAGGCTCTCCATGGCCACACAGCATACTATTCCATACTATCGTGGAAATGTCAAATTTTCGCGGCGAGGAAACCCATTGTCAGTAGCGATCATCCGCCTCCCAGCAGTTTGAAACAGATGACCTCGTCGCCCTCCTGGAGGACAGTATCTGGTTGGGCGCGGTAGTAGTTGACCATGAACAGCAGGTTATCTAGCATGTCGCTGGGGGCAGGGAATTGGGCACGCACGGCGGCCAGCGCCTGGGCAACGGTGGCGCCGGCCGGCAGGTCCAGTATAACGCTCTCCTTCCCGATGTGCTCCCGCACAGGCGGCAGGAATTTCACCTTGATTTGCATACCCTATCCCAGCGCTTCCAGGACGGCTTTCTCAAGCTGATCCAGGTAGACCTCAAAGGGCGTGTTCTGGTAGCCCAGCAGGGCCTGCGATTCGGCGGTATCGTACCAGTCGCTCCAGCCCGGCTCCTCCCGGTAATGTGCGTCCTCGATCGGGATGTCGAGGATGGGGAAGACTTTCTCCACATACTCATGCCCGTACATCTGCCAGGAGGGGCCGCCGGCGATATTGAAAATTGTATTCGCCGCCGCGTCCTTGTCAATCGCGGCCAGCAGTGCCGTGACCACATCGGCCCGGCAGACAAGTTCGATGCGCTGTCCGGCGGTGAAGGGGTAGGGGTCGGGCGGGTCCAGCAGGGCCGGGATGACGATGCCGGAGATGCGCAGGATGGTGTAGGGGATGCCGGCCTGCAGGATGATCTGCTCCGCCGCCACCTTGCTCTCACCGTAGATGTCGATGGGGCGCTGAGGGTGGCCCACGCGGATGGGTGGGGTGGAGGCGGTGGTGTTGCCGTAGGTGGCGACACTGGAAGCGAAGATGAGCCGGCTGGTGCCGCCGGTCTCGCGGCCAGCCTCAACAACACGCTGGGTGCCCTCGACGTTGACGCCGAAGGTGCGGGCGCGGTCGCGTTCGCTGGCCGGCGGCAAAATGGCGGCGAGATGGAGCACGATATCGGTGCCCTGAACGGCCTCTTTCACGAGGGCCGCGTCGCGGATGTCGCCCTTGATGATTTCGACGCCGGCCTTGGCCTCCAGGTCGGAGAAGTCGCAAATAGGCAGGTCGAAGACCCGCACGCGATGGCCCTGGGATACCAGCTTGAAGGTGAGTTCTTTGCCGACACTGCCGGCGCCACCGGTAATGAGGATGGTTTTCATGGATATTCACTCCCCGTACAAGCTTATGGATGACAGCAACTGCCCTGGGGAAGGATGACCAGCGTCATCTGATCCTGTAATGGCGAATCCAAGCTGATAAATTCCTTCCCGACCAGGAACAGAACTCGGCCGCCCAGAAAGCGCCTGCGCACCGACTGGTTCTCGGAGAACCGGTCTGCCAGGTATCGCAGTAAGTCCCGGCCGGTTGCGCCGTCCGGCAGTTCGATCTCCAACTGATTTGTGCCGACCTGGATATTCAGTGGGACGAAGAATTTCACCTGGATTTTCATCGGCGAAGACTGCTCCCGAGCAAGGTGCGGCCGGCCGGGGGACATCCCCGGCCGGCCGTCTCCCTCCTGCCGCCTCATCCGTAGAGGTCTTTGATCACATCATCCATGCTGCCCAGATGCTCCAGAGAGTACTTGCTGGGCTTGCCGGTCTCCATATCCCAGCCTATGAAGTGGAAGAAGTTCTCCGCCAAGCGCTGGGCGTTAATGGTGATGCCGGCGGTCGGGCCGGCTTGGAGCGGCGGCACCCCGATGGCGCGCGGCGGGATGACGAAGTCCTTGGGCGTGAAGCCCTCGCGCAGGTTGAAGACATGGCGCATGTTCAGGATGCGAGCGCCGGTGCGCAGGACATCCTGACCTTTGAAGTTCCAGCCGGTTACCGCTTCGATCAACCTCTGGGCGAGATTCTGCATGCCGAGAAATCCGCTGAACATGCAGAGGCCGGCGGAACTTTCGACCTCCGAGCCGGTAGTGAGGAGCACATCCAGGAATCCAGTCCCTTCGGGGATGTATTTGGCTGGGCTGGGCATCAGCAACTGCATGCCGCCGAGGCCGCCTTTGACATGCCGGCCGGGCGTCGGGTCGAACTGATAGGTGCGGGCATAGCCAGGGGAGAGCCGTGGATCGTGCATAGGTAGTTCAATGCCCTTCACCGTGATCAGGCACTCATGACCCTTGCCTAATTCGTCTGCCGCCTTCGCCGAGCCTTTGGCCAGCACCTTACCGATGCCCTTCTGCTCGGCGATGGCTTTCGTCAGTTCAACGATAGCTTCCGCGTTGCCCCATTTGAGGTCCAGCCCGTTCAGCTCCTCCTTGGTCAGGATGCCCTTCTCGTAGCATTCCATGGCCCAGGCGATGGTCATGCCGGTGGAGATGGTGTCGAGGCCATAGCGGTTGCAGATATCGTTGCAGGCGAAGATGGCTTCCGCGTCCTTGTTCAGGAGCAGGGTGCCGAAGGATGCCGCCGTCTCGTACTCTGGCCGTTCGGTCATGCCCTTGATCCACTTGCCGTCCTTGACCTCGTAGTGGGCGCCGCAGACCAGGGGGCAGTTGGCGCACCCGTAAGGTTTGACCTTGTACTTGGGATCAAGGGTTGGGCCGGCGATAGCGTTGGCGCCGTCCTCGCCGAAATCGATGATGCCCACGCCGGCCCAGTTCTTCACGGGTGTGTCGCCGCTCAGCGCGGAGGGGCCGTTGAAGGCACCGGTGCCGTGCTCGTGGAACAGTTTGGCCAGGTCAGAGTTCTTCATCGCAGCGGACAGCGCGCGCTGGACTTCTTTCAGCCGTTCGGGGTACGCGACGGGCACCTCGTCGGTCCCCCGCACGACGACCGCTTTGAGTTTCTTGGAGCCCATGACAGCGCCGGCCCCGCCGCGGCCGGCGGCGCGATGTTTGTCATTCATCACGGCCGCCATGTAGGACAGCGCTTCGCCGGCGGGACCGATCATGGCTTCTTGGGCCTCGGGGTCAGTCTCTTTCCGCAGTGCCTCGCGGCCGGCCTCGGAATCCAGGCCCCACAGATGTTTAGCAGAGCGGATCTCCGCCTTTCCGTCGTGGATCCAGAGGTAGACCGGTTCCTTGGCGGCGCCCTTGATAAAGACCCCGTCGAAGCCGGCTTTCTTCAATTCCGGACCGAAAAAGCCGCCAGAATTCGCGTCATTCCAGCCGCCGGTAACAGGGGATTTGCACACCACCATATAACGACCGGTGAAAGGAGCTCCCGTGCCGGTGAGCAGTCCTGGCACGAAGCCGATGATATTGTCCGGCCCCAAAGGGTCAATGCCGGGCTTCATCATGCTGTACAGGATGCGAGCGCCCAGACCGTAACCGCCCAGGAAGTTCCGGTACATTTCCTCGGGGAGCTCTTGCACCTCGGTGGAGTTGTTGGAGAGGTCCACCACCAGAATCTTGCCGACATACCCGCCTTTCATGAGATTCCCTCCTTGTGCTCGCTTGCCCGAAGCGTTACAGTTCGCGCTCGGCGACCTTGCCCTTGGGTTTGACGCTCATGTCAACCATGGAGAACTGCAGATCGCGATGCGTGTACGGCTCCACTGTCCAGTCAATCTTATGGTGCTCCTTGCGGTGGACCCATCCCCATGGATTCTCCGGGGTGTATGGTTTCATCCAGAACTGGGTGTCATCGGTCACTGGGGAGGAGAGGATCAGCTCATATTCGGAGGTGCCGAGGCCGTTGTAAATGGCGGAGTTGATCTGCGCCCACTGGCTGACGCCGGCGAAGCCGGCGCAGTTGGTGAAGCGCTCGGTGCCCGGCTCGGCGAAGCCCAGTTCATCCGCCTTGGAACCGGGGACGGCGGAGTGGGCCTCAGACATCTCCAGGCAGGCCATGTCAATGGCGACCGGGTCTTTGGAAGCGAACACGCCCAGGCTGAATACCAGCGGTTTATCGCTCCAGTTGACGCAGTCGCACCAGGGGGTCATATCCACCGCATAGGTGACGTAGCCGACCTTGTCCTTGCCAATGGCGTTGACGTAGCCGGCGAAGGCGTCTGGGATGGTCGCCGCCCACATCAGCATGATCTCAGGTGGGGGCTGGAGGATGCCGGAGAAAAGGCCAGGGCCAAAACAGGCCGCGCACATCTGGCATTTCTCACGGTCGAAATGCAGGGTGTCGTTCTCCCAGCGGAAAGCATCGAAGGGGCAGTTTTTCATCAACCTGTCAATCCCATTGGGATGCGGCGCCTGGGCGGCGGCCTGGGCGGCCTGCTGGTTGATCCCCCAGTTGCGGATGCCGTACAGCGGATGGTTCAGCAGGTGGGTGCAGAGTTTGCCGCGCTTGGAGCCGCATCCGATTCCGACGTTCTTCAGCGCGCCGCCGAACACCCCCATGGGGTGCCCTTTGAAATGGGTTACCACGATCATCGCATCGAGGTACTTGAGGCCGCGGCCCATGTAGCTGTGGGTCAGATAGACGCCGTGTGGGATCTCTACCTTCACCTCTTCCTCACCGAACTCGCCATCGGCGATCCATATGGGACAGCCAAGGGTTTCCTCGGTGAAGCCGTGGCGGGCCGCGGTGCGCAGCATGTCGGTGCGGGTAGCGCGGGAGCTGTATTCGTTGAAGCAGATGGTCGTGCAGTCCACCACCACCGGGTTAGCGCCAAGCCGCTGAATCTCCTCCACGATGGAGCGCACGTACTGCGGGCGAAGACTGAGCGAGTTGCCGTGCTCGCCGAAGTGCACTTTGACGCCGACCCAATCGCCAGGGAGAAAGAGTTCGCCCAGGCCGGCATCGCGGAATACCTTTACCGCCTTGAATTTGATGCTCTCTGCCAGGCTGTTGGCCCGGTCGTTCATGAAGAACACTTGGGACGCCATTTTACCCTCCTTGACAATCGCTAGGCATGAGCAGTTTCACCATATGCATGACTGTCCCGCAGTTGGCTGTGACGAGGGGTAAGCATTCGGCCGGCTCGGAATCCGTTCCACCTCCTTTCCGCTGTCCTCCCTAGGTCATGACCTGGGACTTGGTCGCGATGACCCGTGCCAGGTTTTCCAGTTGATAAGAGAGGTCCGCCGCGGTCTCCAGCGCGGCCGCCGGCTTGTCGAGGATCTCTTGCAGGTGTTTGGCCACATCCAGGCACTTCTGGGCCATGCTTGTGCCCTCCTGGCCGCGCAGCCACACTTTCTTGCGGCAGGCCGCGACCCATTTGCCGGCGCTCTCGAGGTAGGATTTCAGCTCCTCGAGCTCATCCGCCGAGTAGTGGGGTTGGACCGCTGGAAGCCCTTCCTTGATCTGGCCGATGATGGCCACGGTCTCTTCGATGAGGTCTCTGCCGTCCGCCACTGTTGATGTTATCCTCCTTTCTCTGAAGATACGGCACAAGCACTCAACCCGCTCTGCCACTCCTCCGCCAGGCCGGCGATGTCCTCGCCGATGAAGACGATGGTGGTTCTGCGCTCCTCATCGGGCTTCCACAGCCGGTCCGCCTTGGAGTGGAAGGCGGTGCGCACGCATTGGAAGACGAAGCGGTGGTCGTAGCCGGCGAACCACAGCACCCCCTTGCCGCGCAGGATTTTCCGGCCGCTGTGGGTGATGATATCGCTGATCCAGACGTTGACCTTCTCCTTGTCCAGAGGGCGCGATTCGGTGAGCACGATGCTCTGGAAGTCGTCCACGGGTTCCTCCTCGTTGTGGCCGAAAGTATGACGCGCGGCGGCTTCAGGGAGCAGGTCAAAGCCGGGGATGCCGTCGAACAGGTCCACATCCATGAGGGCCTCGCGGCTGGCCCGACAGAATTGGGTGTGATACAGCCGGGCGAGGGGGTTCAGGCGGTACAGCCGGCGTTCCAGCCTGGCGATCTGTTCTGGCGTCGCCAGGTCAATCTTATTGAGCAGAAGGATATCCGCCAGGCAAACCTGCTCGCGTGTCTTGCGGTACTCCTCCAGGTTCAACTCGCCGAACTGCGCGTCCACCACCGCAATCACGGCGTCCAGCCGGAAGTGATTGCGGATGCGGTCAATATAGAAAAGCGTTACCATGTATTCCGGGATGTCCAGCCCGCTCGATTCCAGCAGGATGCGGTCGAAGTCCACGTCCTGCCAGGAGAACTGGCCGGAGCCGAGGCGGTCACAGCGGGAGTAGAGGCGTTCCAGGTCCCAGAGGAGCTTGGTCTGCGGGTCAATGAAGATGGAGTTGCCGGCAAAGACCTGGACATTGACCCCTTCATCTTCGATCAGCTCCTGGTCGATGCCGACCTCGCCGAACTCGCGCAGGACGACCTCGACGCGTTCGGCCGGCCGGCGCAGGGAGAGGAGGTGATTGATGAGGGTGGTCTTGCCGGCGCCCAGAAAGCCGGTAACGAACGTCACCGGCTTACGCAGATGCCGTGCCGGCGGTATAGTCCGATCTTCACAACAAGCGTGAGTGTGAGCGGTCACTGCCAGTACGGAGTCCACTGCACTGTCTCCTGAGCATGTTGGTTATGGGTTTGTATCGCTGGCCGGCCTAGCGGCGATCAACCGCACCAGCGCCTCCAGGTCGGTGATAGTCAGGGTTTGGACATCGCAAACGTCGATAGAATTGTCCTGTAGCGGCAGTCGAATCAGGTAGCAGTGTTTGTGCTTCAGCCGGCGCACCCACTCCCATGGACATGGAAGGGAAGCGGCCGGCAGTGAGGTTAGCAAGATAACATCGGGCTGCCAATCCAGGACGTGGGCGGTGATTTCCTCTTCCGGCTGGTGTGCTTGCAGAACCTTTAGCTCGACCCGTTCCTTGAGCAGGTCGCGGAGCCCCGTGGTAAGCACGGTCTCGTCCGCCAGCAGTAACACGCGCGGTCGTGCTGGAGGTTGGGGTGTATGGTTAGCCGGCGCCGGCTCAAGGACCATTCCAATCACCCCACGCTTGTAACGGACCAACGCCCGGGCAGGACGAAGCAAGAACGATGGGGATTACCTCTGCGTCTGCGGATATTGTAGCGGTGTAGCAGGCCGTTGGGAAGGTCCTGCCGGCCCAAATTGATTGCCCAAATGGACAAATCGCAATAGTACTTTTGGACAAAAGGGATGGCGGAAGGTCAGAGCACGTCTTTGACCAGGCCGATGCGTGCGGCGTAGATGGCGGCCTGGATGCGGTTGCGGAGATGCAGTTTGTCCAGGATGGTACGCAGATGATTCTTCACCGTGCTCTCGGAAATGTACAGCCGCTCGGCGATTTCCTTATTGGACAAGCCCTGACCGACCAGGGTGAGGATTTCGATCTCCCTGTCGGAGAGAGCCTCGGGAAGCCCCGATGCGGCGGCATGCGCAGGGGCCGAGCGCTGAAACTCCCGCAGGATTTTGGCGGCGATGGCGCCGGAAAGCGGGGCCTCGCCGCGCACCACGGATTCGATGGCGTCGAAAAGCTGGTTGACCTTTAGGTCTTTGAGCAGATAGCCCTCGGCGCCGGCGCGGATCGCTTCGAAGAGCGCCTCATCTTCCTCGGAAACCGTGAGCATAATGATCTTCACCCGCGGCAGTTCGCGCTTGATCTGGCGGGTGGCCTCCAACCCACTGCATACCGGCATGGCGATATCCATGAGGATGACATCGGGTTGGGTCTGGCGCGCCAGTCGGACGGCTTCCTCGCCGTCGCCGGCCTCCCCGACCACTTCGATGTGAGGGCGTGAAGCCAGGGCCGCCAGGACACCGCGGCGGAACAGCAAATGGTCATCCACCACCAGAACTCGTATGGATGCACTCACTGCGGACCTCCTCGGCCGGCGGTCAGCGGCAGTTCCAGCGTGAGCCGCGTTCCCTGGCCGGGCTGTGAGTAAAGGGCGATGGAGGCGCCGATGCTGGCGGCACGCTCGCGCATGACCTGCAGTCCGAACCGCTCTTTGCCGATATCCTCGAGCTGGGTCGGGTCAAACCCCAGACCGTTGTCCTTAACGCAGATTCTCAAGGCATGCAGGTCCTGGGATAGGCGCAGGCCGATCTGGGTAGCGCTGGCATGCTTGCGGGCGTTGGTCAGCGCCTCTTGAATGATGCGGATAACCTGAAGGCGCTCTTGGTCGGAGAGCTGGGCAGTGACCGATCCTCGGACCTCCAGCAGGACATCAATGCCGTAATAGCGCTTCAGGTCCGCCAGGTATTCCTGGAGCGCCGGCAGGAGCGGAGCTTTGCCGCCGGCGCCGGCGACCCGCAGATTGAAGATGATCTCCCGCATATCAATATACGCTTTGCTCAATGTCTCTTGGAGCTCCAGCAGTAGCGATAGCGTCCGGTTCAGATCGCCCTCGACAAGCAGTTGTTCCGCCAGAGAGGCCTTCAACTGCATGACACCGAGCAGTTGCGCCAGGTCATCGTGAAGCTCCTGCGCCAGGCGGGTCCGCTCCTCAATGATGGCCAACTGCTTCACACGCTGGTGGAGCAGGGCATTGGCCAGCGCCGGCGCCAATGCCTTGGCGATATCCACCGCCAGGTCGACCCTTTCGTCAGAAATGAGAGCGGATGAGGCAGTGGAAAACAGCAGGCCCACCGCGACTATACGCTCTTCCACGACGAATGGGATGCCCAGCATGGCGCGGACATCCCATCTTCTACAGGTTTGGACGATCTCGTCATCCGCCCGCTCCGGGGCTTCTTCCTGATAGATGACCGGCCGGCCGGTAGCAGCCACTTTGCGGGTGAAGACGGTGTTCGCAAGGGGAAGCGGATAGCGGAACGATTCTCGAACACTGGGGTCCCGGGATGGAGGGAAGGCGTCAATATCGCCTCGCAAGATGCCGGCGGTGCGCTCCTCGTTCATGACATAGAGCATGCCGTACTCGGTGCCTATCGCCGACTTCAGGCTCTGAATCGCGAGGTCAATCTGCTGTTCGACGGAGAGGGTGCGGCTGGCACGGCGGATGATGTCCAGAAGAAAGGCCAAGCGGGCGCGCTGCTCCTCGAGCTGGAGATTGAGCTGACCGGCGTAGTAATCCACGACCAGGGTGACGAATTTGCGCACCATATACTGGAGTTCGGGGAGGATGTCGCGGTACACCGTTTCGCCGGCGCCCTGCAGTACCTCCTTGCACAACGTCTCCTGCAGGAGCAGGCCAGATTCGATCACATCGCTCAGCGGAACACCCAACGCCAGATATTTTCGACGCGGTTCATCAAAGATCCAGGAAGGGAGGGTATTGGGGGAACGCATCAGCGACAGGATAAGGTCAATGGCGACGTGATTGAAATAGGTGATCTGTTCGATATCGCATTGGCCGTATCGCGTATGCGGCATCTCGCGCTGGATCAGCTCCGCCCAACGTTGGGCGATGGCGTTCCTCTGTTCCTCGAGGAGCACTGCGAGATTCATATGAAGGGATCTCCTTGGAGACCTTCCCCGCGCGTGGATGGCCGGCCCGGCCAGATACCTTATTGCACTCAGTGATTGTTCCTATGTACAGCGAGGAGCGTCTCGCATGTCAATATACAGTATATGGGCTTTTCCGAAGTATGTCAATGTCTGCATTGAGGGGGTGTCGGGAGGGGCACAAAACTATCCCAGACCCGACGTTGACAAGTTTGCCAGGTTGTGGTACACTTATAGTGGGTTAGTTGAAGCTTTATCTCATCAAGTGCATATTTACACCTCAGCGCGAGAGAGTGCCGGCCTGGCCGGCCGCCGAAGGGGAATGGCAAGCGCACCTGCTAAACTCTCAGGCAAAAGGATCGCGTTGAGGCGCACTCTGGAGAGCTGGCGCCACGCAGTGTGGACGCCACACCGAAGGGGCAACCCCAGTTTCCCATGCCGCATACCACCTCTGGGGAAATCTCTCAGGTCCAGGGACAGAGTGGGATACAGGTGCAGGTTTCCTGTTCCCACTTTTTGTTTGGAGCGGCCGAGGGGTTTCGCCGGCATACCCTGCCGGTTCAGCCATAACACGAGGCGTTTCCTGATTATTTCACACAAGGAGGGTTCCGATGTACAAGAAGCTCTTTATCCCTGGCCCAACCCATGTGCGTGAGGAAATCCTGCAGGCGCAGGCCGTCCCGATGATTGGCCACCGCGCCAAAGAGTACTCCGACCTGCAGGCCGCGGTCACCCCGAAGCTCCAGAAACTGCTCTACACCACCCAACCGGTGTTCCTCTTCGCCTCATCGTCCACCGGTGTCATGGAAGCGGCCATCCGCAACTGCGTGGCCAAGAAGTGCCTCAACACCGTCTGCGGCGAGTTCTCCCGCCGCTGGCATGAGATCACCAAGGCCAACGGCAAGGACTGCGATGTCCTCGAAGTTCCCATTGGCAAAGCCGTCCTGCCCGAGATGATTGACGAGAAGCTGGCCACCGGCCAGTATGACGCTGTAACCGTGGTGCACAACGAGACCTCCACCGGCGTCATGAACCCCATCGAGGAAATCGCCGAGGTGATGAAGAAATACCCTGACGTTATGTTTCTGGTGGACTCGGTCAGCTCCATGGCCGGCGTCAAGATCGAGTTCGACCGGCTGGGCATCGACGTCCTGCTGGCCGGCGTGCAGAAGTGCTTTGCCCTGCCGCCCGGACTGACCGTCTGCGCGGTCAGCGAGAAGGCGCTCAAGAAGGCGGAGACGGTGCCGTATCGCGGCCTGTATTTCGACTTCATTGACATGTACAAATTCTATCAGAAGAATCAGACCCCGGCGACGCCGGCCATCAGCCTCATCCAGGCGCTCAACAAGCAGATGGACGACATCCTGGCGGAAGGCCTGGAGAACCGCTGGCAGCGCCACAAGGACATGGCGAAGTTCGTCCAGGATTGGGCGCGCAAGTACTGGGCGCTGTTCTCCGACGAGCGCTATCTCTCCCTCACCGTCACCAACATCGTCAACACCCGCGAGGTGGACATCAAGGCGCTCAACGACGAGTTGGGCCGGCGCGGCGCCATGATTTCCGACGGCTACGGCCCGCTGAAGGGCAAGTGCTTCCGCATCGCGCATATGGGCGACCTGACCCTGGACGATCTGCGCTGGCTCACCGCCCAGATCGAAGACATCCTCAAGCTGAGCTGAAGGTGTGACGGGATAAGGAGGGATCGAGATGAAGGTTCTGGTATGTGATAAGCTGGCAGACAGCGCCGTGCAGGCCATGCGGGACGCCGGCCTGGAGGTCGTCGTCAAAACCGGCATGACCCCGGAGGAGCTGGTTGCTACGGTGCCCGGCTTCCACGTGGCCATTGTCCGCTCGGCCACCAAGTTCCGTAAGCCGGCCATTGACGCCGCGACGGACATGAAGCTCATCGTGCGCGGCGGCGTCGGCTTGGACAACATTGATGTCGAATATGCCGAGGCGAAGGGCATCAAGGTCATGAACACGCCGGCGGCTTCCTCGGCCTCGGTGGCGGAGCTGGCGCTGGGCTTTATGTTCGCGCTGGCGCGCAGTATCCCGCAGGCCACTGCCTCGATGAAGGCCGGCAAGTGGGAGAAGAAGCAGTTTGAGGGCATCGAGCTGGCCGGCAAGACCCTGGGTGTCATCGGCGCCGGCCGCATCGGCGCGGAGCTCATCAAACGCGCCAATGCCCTGGGCATGAACTGCATCTTCTACCGCCGCACGCCCACGGAAATGCCGGGTGCCCGCCAGGTCCCGCTGGAGGAACTGCTCCGCACCTCCGACTTTATCTCCATGCATGTCCCGCTGACCCCGGAGACGGCCAACATGCTGAGCCGGGAGCAGTTCGCCATGATGAAGGACGGCGTGTACATCGTCCACTGCGGGCGCGGCGGCACCGTGGATGAGGAAGCCCTGCTGGAAGCGCTGAACAGCGGCAAGGTCGCCGGCGCGGCCCTTGACGTCTTCGCCGAAGAGCCGACCAACAACATGGCCTTGGTCTCCCATCCGAATGTCATCTGCTCGCCGCACATCGGCGCGCAGACCAAAGAGGCCCAGGACCGGGTGGGCGATGAAGTGGCCAGCATCGTCATCGAGTTCGCCAAGGCGCATGCCGGCTGATGCCTGATATCTTTCGCCAGAGGAGTAGCTCATGGCCGTTGTAAAATCTTTCCGAGCAGTACGCTATAATCCCGCCAAAGTCGGGCCGCTGGACAAAGTCATTGCCCTGCCCTACGACCGCATTGACGAGAAACTGCAGGAGACATACTACAACCTGTCCCCGTACAACGTCGTGCGGATGAGCCTGGGCAAGCGCTTCCCCGATGACAACGAGACCAACAACGTCTACACCCGCGCCCGCAAGTACTTCGACGATTGGTTGAAAGAGGGCGTGCTAGCCCGGGACCCCAAGCCGTGCTTCTACGCTTACACCGAGGAGTTCACCGTCCCGGGCACGGACGACCGCCTGGCGCGGCGCGGCATCATCGGGATGATCAAGCTGGTGCCCTTTGACGAGGGCACCATCCTGCCGCACGAACGCACCCTTTCCGGGCCGAAAGTGGACCGCCTGAACCTCCTGCGGGCCATGGAGGTTCACCTGGGACAGATCTTCATCCTGTATCCGGACCCGGAGAACCGCATCAATCAACTGCTGGACCCATACATCACGCGGGAGCCGGACATCGACGCGGTGGCGGTGGGTGAGTCGGATGTGCGGCACAAGGTCTGGGTGATTGATGACCCGAAAGTGCTGGCGGCCATCCAGCAGGAGATGGCACCCAAGCGCAATCTCATTATTGCGGACGGCCATCACCGCTACGAGACGGCGCTGGCCTATCGCGATGAGATGCGCGCCAAGCATCCGGACTGGACTGAACAGCACGCCTTCAACTACGTCATGGCTACGCTGGTCAGCATGAGCGACCCCGGCCTGGTGATCCTGCCGACGCACCGTTTGATCCATTCGTACACCCACATGAGCGCCGGCGAAATCCTCGACAAGGCCCGCCAGTACTTCGACGTGCAGGAACTGCCCAGCCGCGAGGCGCTGGAAGCCCGGATGCGGGAGCTGGCGAATCAGGCGCATGTCATCGGCTTCTACGACGGCAAGGGGTATTACCTGCTGACCCTGCGCGACCTCTCGGCCATGGACCAGGTGGTCAAGGAACCGCGCGCGCCGGAGTGGAAGGCCCTGGATGTCTCTATCCTGCATGAGCTTATCCTGGAGCACATCATGGGGCTGACCAAGGAGAGCATCGAGCGCAAGGAGAACATTGACTACCTGCGCGATCCCGGCCCGGGCTACACCGCGGTGGCCGCCGGCGAGGCTAACTTCCTCTTCCTGCTGAACCCCACCAAGCCTCAGCAGGTAGCCGCTTGCGCGGCGAAAGGGGAGAAGATGCCGCAGAAGTCCACCGACTTCTACCCGAAGGTGCTGACCGGGCTGACCTTCTCTCCCATCCGCTGGGAGGACAAGCTCGAATAGCCGGCCGCCTCCATGCGCAGTCCAAAGGGGTGCAGGACAATTCACTGCACCCCTTTGTTATTTTACTGCGTTACAGTGACAGCGGCCAGCGGCAGGCGGTACGGGTCGGGCGATGGAGATGGTCTTAGCCAGTCCCAGCTCCCGAATGGATGTAGCCCCAGCCAGAGGGTGTATTCCCCGGGCGCGGCATGTTCCGGCACGCGCAACCAGTGCTCGGCGGGAATAATGACGCCGGCCGGCCAGCGGTCGGTGGTGTCGCGGCCGGCGGAGGGCGAACCATCCTTGACCACCAGCGGATGATCCACATCCTGCGCCAGGGCGATGGACAGCCAGATATCGCCGGGAATCCTCGCGCTGGCGCGCCAGTACAGGTCAAAGACCACCCAGCCGCCGGCGCGCACCTTCGGCGTGCGCAGTCGGTATCCGATCAGCTCAATGGACGCTGATGAATCGCCTCCCTGGAACCGAACGGCTTGTTTCACCGTATCGGCCGGCAGTGCCTCTACGGTAATGGGGGTCGGAGGGGCGAAAGTGGGCGCGACAGCGGCGAACAAGGTGAACAGGCCAAAGACGGCGAAAGCGGTAACCAGGCCGCCGCCGGCGGTTTGTTGGTAGCGCGCCGGCGCCCATGCCAGCAAACCCTTCGCCAGAAAGAGAGCGATGGCCGGCAGTGCTGGATATATCAGGCGCGCCTGGTCGGTGCCCAGCACCGTGGCGGTCCACTTGAGCAGTGCGGCCAGCACCACCAGCGACTGCAGGGTCAGCATGGCCAGGATGGCCCAGGTTTCGGGGAAAATGGACCGCCGGCGCAGGACCAGCCGAATCCAGCCGGCGGCCGCCGTCAGGCAGAGCGCCAGCAGGAGCGCATACATCCAGCCCGGCAGTACCAGCCCCTGCCATCGCAACCAGAACGAGGTGAACAGGCCCTTTGCCAGCCACCAGAGCACCGCCGGCGTCAGCGGGCCTTCCCGCAGGGCGTTGGTCTGCAGGATGAACGACCAGCCGGTCAGGTCGCCGTGTGCCTGATAGTTGTGCCAGAACCACCAGCCGCAGACCGCCAGCGCCAGGCCGGCCGCTGTTACCCCCCAGCGCAGTACCCGCCGGATAGTGCCCGGCAGGCTACCTTCCCGCCGCCAGGCGGCATAGGCCAGGGCGGCACCGATGGGCACGGCGGTCAGCCCCACGTTGGCCTTGGACAGCACGCCCAGCCCCAGGGCGATGCCCAGGCCGGCAATACGCCAGCCTTCATGCCGGCCGCGCATGACCTGGGCGGCCTGCCAGAGCAGGCAGGCGCTGAGCGCCGCGGCCAGGTTGTCGTTGTTGACCATGGCGGAGAGGAACAGGAAGCCGGGGGTAAAGGCGGTGATGCCGGCCATGAGCACAGCCACCGCAGGCTCGTTTGGGAAGGCCGCGCGACCCAGCGCGTACACCGCCCAGACCGTGAGCGCGCCGCAGAGCACGGAGAACAGGCGCAGGATGTGCCAGGCCATCGCCCACCCACGGTACGGCCAGGATTCCTCGGAGGTGTGGAGCAAGAGATTGTGCGGCCGGCCGGGTTCCAGCGAATAATCGGCGTTGGCCTTGATAGTGTAACCGCTGTAATCTGCCCAGAGGGTCAGGCCGGCGCCCAGGAGATAATACAGCGGCGGCTGAAAAGCCTCATGCTCTTCCGCGGTGCTCGGCAAGTGCCGGTGCTGGACGATGTAGCGGATGACGGTGAAATGCGGCGCCTCATCCGGCCCCTCACCCAGCGGCACGACGACGCTGTACGCGGCCGCCAGGATGAAGTAGGCCAGCAGGATGAAAACAAGGGGTGATGGCCGGCGCGGTTCCTGCGCGATCATGGCGCGACGACCTCCACACAGCCCAGCAGGACGCGCCCACTGCTGACGGGCTTTCCTGCCGAAAGGATTGCCAGCGGCTGTACGGATGGATAGGCGTATATCCCGCCGTACAGGGCATAGCGGCCAGGGGAAAGGCCGGCTGGGATATCCAGGAAGTGCCGGTCGGGGATGATTTCGCCGGCCAGCCAGCGCGTGGTCGGGGTGAAGCCGCCGTCCGGCTCATGATCGGACTGCGCCAGCAGGACCGCGCCGTCCGGCGTCGTGAGGTGCACGAAGGTTACCAGGTCTTCGGCGAAGCCTGCCCGTGCGAGCCAGTAAAGGGTTACCGACAGGCGGGCGCCGGCGGCGACGGAGGCGGATGGCCGGCCCATCGCCAGCAGTACAGCTCGGCCCTCGAAATCAGCCTGCACCTCTTCCCAAAGCGTCCGGGTGCGGGAGGTGAGCGCCGGCAGGAAGAGCGGGAAGGACACCGCGATGATGCCAGCGAGATAGAGAAGTCCCCATCTCCAGCGGAGTAAGGGGGAGCGCGGCTTGATCCACAATACGATCCCGATGATGAGGGACGCGAGGGCAATCACCGTGCCCCAGAGGTGGGGTGGGGTGGGGGTGAAGCGCCAGCGCACCTGATGCGCGCCGGCGGGGATGTCCACCGCCGCCAGACCCAGGGTGCCGAAGGGATAGGCCGGCGTGCGCCGGCCGTCCAGGTACGCTGCCATGCCCGGGAAGTAGAACTGGTGCATTATCAGGCTGGCCGGCGATGCGCTTTCGACCATGAGGTCCAGGCGGTTATATCCTGCATCCAACAGGCGTACAGAGTCCGGGGGCCGGAGCGCGGCCGCCTCGGCCAGGTCCGGCCCGCCGGCGTCGCGCCAGGAGCGCCCGATAGCCCAGCGCTGTTCCCGCACCCAGATGGGCAGATATTCCCCGGTCCAGGTCGTGCCGATCTGTCCCACCTCGCGCTCCTCCGCCCACATACGCTGATAGGTCAGCCCATCATCGCGCAGTTCCAGTGTCTGATACGGCAGACGAGCCAGCGAGGATGCGGCCACGAGGGCTATCACCGCCGGCGAGATGACGCTGACGAACCGACTGGCGGAGCGAGGGGGAAATATGTCTTGGATAGCTAAGGTACCGGCGCCGGCCAACCAGGCCGCACCCAAGGCATGCAGTGCCATGAACCGCCAAGGGTACTGCAGATAGCTCAGTAGGGCTTCGCCCAGCTTCCAGAGGGGAAGGGAGGGCGTTGTAGTCATGAACCAGCCGCCGACTGCGGCCAGGGACATCAGCCCCAGGATGCGCGGGGAAACGCGCCGGAGGCGCGACAGGCCGAGGAGCAGGCCGGCTAGAGCGACCAAGGATGTCACCAGGCCGGCAGGATGCTCGGCCGGCGTTCCCTGGGCTGGGAAATAGCGGTATAGGAAGTAAGGCGAGAGAGCGCCGGCGAGCGGCGCAAGGTGGCGCTGATAGCCGGCGGAAGCGCCGCCGGCCAGCCCCACATACTGGCCTTCCAGCAGGACGGGCAGCCAGTAGAAAGCGCTGAGGCCCAGGCCCAGCAGGCCGGCGGTGAGCCAGTCCCGGATGAAGGCAGTGGCCTGCCGGCGGCGGATCAGGAGCATGATGACCATGTACGCGGCCAGGAATGGGCCGAAAAAGACCAGCGAGAGGCTATGGGTGATCATAAGGCCGGCCAGGCTCACAGAAACCAGCGGAATGCCGCTCCGGCGCCCATCCAGGATGCGCTCCATCCCCCACAGGATCAGAGGGAACCAGACAAAGGCCAGCGATTCGGCGATGGCGCCGCGCACGTACAGGTCTGCCAGGTGATAGGGGATGTAGATATAGACCGCGCCGGCGGCGACGGCCGGGAGGATTTTCCCGCGCAAGCTTTCATAGGCGAAGGCGTACATGGCGGCGCCGGCGGAGAGGCCGGCGAAAGCGTATGCCGTTTTCATGGCGGGAATCAGTCCCAGGCCAAGGCCCCGGAACCAAGCGGCAATGTAATAGGACAGCGGACCATAAAAATTCAGCACCGGATGTCCGTAGCCGAAGGCAAAATCCGGGAACCAGCGCGGGTAGAGCACGCCGGCGCGCAGGGCGTCGTCCAATCCCATCAGGCGGTACAGGTGGAGCATGCCGTCGTGCGAGGCGAAATAGCCGGCCCGACACAATGGGATTACCGCCGGCAGTCCCAGCAGGATGACGCCGGCCAACCCCCATGCCCATTCCGGGAGCAGGGTAGATATGCGGCGGGCGGCAACGGAGATAGGACCGGCCAGGCTCATCACAGGCCCTTTCCGCCTATGATTTGATGCGCAGGTAATGCCAGGCCAGCAGAATGGTCTCTTTCAAGGAAAGCCGCACGGGATGGACGCGCTGTTTCAGTGCGTAGCCCTTCCAGAGCTTATAGATCAGCCAGTAGAGCCAGTTGGTGGGCAGGTTCAGCAGGAAGCGCTCGACGAAAGGCCGCAGGGCCGGCCATTCCACCAAGATGGCGAAGAAGCGCTGAAGGTTGCGCAGTTTGCGCTTGTGTGCGGGCGAGAATTTCAGCACCGAATCGTCCCAGGCAACCTCACCGAAATCGTCAAAGGAGCCGTACATCAGATCGTGTTCGCGGGTGTATTCCCCGAGGGCGGTGCGCGGGTAAGGCTGGAAGATCATGACGTGGGCGTAGGCCGGCTTGCACTCAATATTTAGGTCCAGCGTCTCCAGGTCGTTCTCGAACGTGGTGTTGGGCAGGCCGATCATGTTCGTGGTGGTAAACTGGATGCCGGCCTGGCGGAGCAGGCGCGCCGCGTTCAAAATCTCTTCGCGCGTCATATCGCGCTGGAGCAGTTCATTGCGCACCCGTTCGTTGCCGACTTCCACCCCCATGCTGACGGAGTGACAGCCAGCGCGAGAAAGAAGCTGAATCATTTCTTCATCCACGAGGTTGGCGCGCACGTTGCAGAAGAACGGCAGGCCGATTTCGCGTGGGTAGCGCTCGGCGAACTCGCGCAGCCATTTGCGGATGACGATGAACGTGTCATCCAGGAAAATGACGAAATCCAGCCCGTAGCGCTCGCGCACCAGCTTGATTTCTTCCAGCACGCTGGTGACCGAGCGCATGCGGACGAAGGGGCCTTTGCCGCGGTACAGCTCCAGCAGAGCATGGTTGAAGCAGTACGTACAGCGGTACGGACAGCCGCGGCCGGCGATGAAGTGTTTGATGCGGCTAGTGCGCGAGACCGGGTCCGCATCATAAACGAGAGCGCGATCCGGTGGAGGGAGCGCGTCCAGGTCCGCCTGGAGCCGGCGCACGGGGTTGCGCACGATCTCGCCGTTCCACTTGAAGTGCCAATTGGGGATAGTAGGCTCGAACGTGCCGGCGTCCAGGGCGTTGGCCAGGTCCACCAGCGCCTCTTCGCCCTCGCCAATGCAGATGCCGTCCACACCCTCTGCCTCGATCATTTCGGGGAAAAACGTGGGATGGGGGCCGCCAAAGGCGGAAAAGGCCGGTACGACCTGTTTAATGCGCCGGCTCAGCTCCAGGTATTTCTGATGGGAGCCAGTGATGACGCTGAAACCGACAATGCCGGGCCGCCACTCCTTGGCGACCTGCACGGGGTCCTGGTATTTGGCAACAGCGAGACGAACCTCATGGCCGGCGGCCTTGAGGGCGCTGGATAGATGCATGATGCCGTGAGGCTCGTAGTCTATCTGATCCACGACGAACAGGACGCGCATGACCTCTCCTAGAGAATATTGCGTTGGGATGCCCGTTCTGGTAGAATAAGTATTATTCAAAAAGTCTAGCATAGGCGGGGAAATCTGGCAAATTGCTTGGGCAGAGGGCGTTGAAAAAGCGGGTATTGGCTCATCGCCTGGCAGTTGAAACGGCGGGCCGGCGTCGACTTCGCGAAGCCTGCGTAGGCAGGCTTCTTGTAGCCGTGGCTTCAGCCGCTAGGCCGCTTCCACAGATTGTATGTTCGGACTCTTTCCAACACTCTCCAGGCGTTGAGCGCACAGTTAAATGACAGTTACCTCGCAGGTACCTGTCATCCGGCATGAGAGATGGGTTCCAGTTCGATGGCTACCGCTCCGAGCGCCTCTTTGTCAGGAGGATAGAATGCCCGCAGTGCGGCTAACAGCTCTTGGGGGGAAAGCCCTGGAGCAATGCGGTCTGCCGGCTCCTGCGCTACCAAAGCATCGAAGTCAGGATAAATGTTGATGCGCCGGATGCGGTAGGGATGCTCCTGATTCAGAAGAAGGATGTCGCCGGCCTGGAGCCGGCGGATGTTGGTGTAACCGACCCGCACCTCGATGGTCTTGCGCCCAGCCAGGATTTCCTGCAGGTATTCTGGCTTGATCCACAGTACCTTCTGGCGCGGTAGTGGTGATTCGCTCATTCGAGCGCTCCTTTCCTGGCTGGTTCTACCGACGGCGATGGCAGATGCTCCCCGGCACGGCGGTGACCCATCCAGACGCCGGCGACAGCCATGGCCCCGCCCAGAAGCTGAAGCGCACGAATCCCCTCGCCAAAAAGCACAGCGAAGCCTAGGCCGACGATCGGCACCAGGCTGGTGTATAGCGCCGCCTCGGAGGCGTCCAGCGATTGGAGCGCAAAGTTCCAGAGGAACAGCGTCAAGGCGGAGGCACCCAGCCCGAGATAGATGATCGCTCCCCATGCGGCGGCCCTCAGCGGGGGAATGCCAGCGCGCGTGCATTCCCATACCGCTCCTGGAAAGAGGAAGAGCAAGCCGGCGCCGAAGCCGGCGGTTGTCGTCACCAACGCCGGATGGTGAGGCCCCAGCAGACGTCCCTGGACGGTGTACAGGGCGAAGTTCAGCACCGCGCCGAGGACCAGGGCATCGCCCAGGAGGGAGCCGCCGCCGACGGACCCGCTGGAGAGGCTGACCAGCGCGACGCCGGCGATGCTCAGGCCAATGCCGAGGACGCGCCAAAAGGGAACTCGCTCATGGAGGATAGGAATGGAGAGCAGAGCAGTGATGGCCGGGAGGCCGGCCATGATGAGCGAGGCATTGCCGGCGGAGGTGTAGGCCAGGCCCACGTTCTGGAGGGAGTAGCCCAGGGCAATGCCGGTCAGGCCGAAGAGCAGGAAGGCCGGCCGAAAGATAATCCGCGGGTGAAACCCCCGGCGCAGCGCAAACGGCAGTAGGCCTAGGAACGCAACGACGAAGCGTAGAAAGGTCAGGGCGAAAGGACCGATAGCGTTCAGGATCAGCTTGGTGGTGATGAATGTCGAACCCCACAGCAGAACCGCCAGCGTCAACGCGGCGATACCGTAGCAACGTTTGCCGAACGGAGATGAAGAGTCAGTCATTTCTTCTTCCTGATATCCGTAATGCACATGAAGAATATTGTATGAGGCCTGGATGAAAGAGGCAAATCGCACGCCGCTGGAAGCGAGGATACCGCCGGCCGTGAGGCGGGTAGCTGTGACCGGCTTGGGCGGGCCTTGATTGCTAAAGGTGATGTGCTACAATGCGGAGGAAACCGCCGGCACATGGGATAGGAGGTGCGATAACATGCTGTCGGAGCAGGAAAGGCCAATCATTCCACCGGAAGAGTATCCTCTGCGCTGGGAAAAGGTTCAGCGCATGATGCGCGAACAAGGGCTTGACCTGGTGGCGGCGTACGCCGATGACCGGGCAACCGCCGGCCCCGCCCATGCCCGCTGGCTGGCGAATTTCCCGGTGCATTTTGAGCCGGCGCTGGTGCTGATGCCGCGGCAGGGGATGCCGGCACTGCTGGTCGGCCCGGAAAGCGAACAGTATGCCCTTCTCATCGGGCGGATGCCCGACGTCCGCGTCCTGAAGGAGCTGACCCATCCGGATGAGGATTACCCGTACTCCCATCCCCAGGGGCTGGAGGAAATCATCGCCGGCTTCGTGCCGAGCACGTCTGCGGTGCGCCGGGTCGGATTGGGCGGACGGGGAATCATGAGCGCAGATATTCTGCAGGCCCTGGAATCCGCCCTGCCCGGCGCGGAGTTTGTGGACGTGGAAAACGCCCTGTGCGATCTGCGGGCGCGAAAGTCGCCGGCGGAGATCGAGGTTATCCGCAGAGCGTACCGCATTGCAGAAGCCGGTATGCAGGCCGGCGTCGCGGCGGTCGAAGCCGGAGTGACCGAGCGGGAGGTGGCGGCAGAGATTGAGGCGGCGATGCGGCGTGCCGGCGCCGAGGGCACAGGGATTGATACCATTGTGGCATCGGGGCCTAACAGCCGGCCCATCCTGGCGCGCTCCACCTTTCGGCGCATTGAGAAGAATGATCTGGTAGTATTGACCGTTGCACCGCGCTATGAGGGCTATCATGCCGCCATCGGCCGGGTCGTGCTGGTGGGTGATCCAGGCGGGGAGGTTCGGCATGCGCTGGAAACGGCGGTGCAGGCGCAGGAAGCATGTTTCCGGGCACTGCGCCCCGGCATCGAGGGCCGGCAGGTCGAGGCGGTTGGCCGGCGCATCGTAGCGGAAGCCGGCCTGGGCCAGTATTTCTTGTATTCCGGCGTCCACAGCGTGGGGGTGATTGAATTTGAGCCCCCCATCTTTGGTCCCAGCAGTGGCGCCGTGCTGGAAGAGAACATGGTGATTTCGGTGGACATCCCCATTTTCCACGCGCCGTGGGGCGGACTGCGGGTCGAAAATGGGTACCTTATCACCGCCGGCGGCGCCGAGCCGCTTCATCGAACGCCTTATTGGATTGAGAAGTGAACGATCAGCAGGCGCACCAGGGCGCCGGCGGCAGTGATAAGCGAATGAACCAGGCCGGCGTTGAACAGCCAGTTCATCCACGCATACACCGCTGGGAAAAAGACAAAGGCGGCCGCTGTCAGGAGCAAGGGCCGGCGCGCGGAGGAGCGCGACAGCGCCCGCAGGGCCAGCGCCATGATCGGTATCTCGATCAGTGATAGAAGAAGGAAGAACGCGAACCAGCCCCACAACCACCACGTGCGCAGTGGTTCCTGCCCCAGGAAGGGGAACGCGCGCACGATGGGGCTGGTGCCGGCCAGACGGGAGTGCAGGACGACCAGCACCAGCACGGCCGTCATGTTGGCCAGCAGACCGAGGAGGCCGGCGATCCACGCCTGACGGAGGCCCGGAGACGCGGCTGAGATTTCCCGTTCAGTCATAGCGCATGGAAAGGGCGCGCGGCTTACAGCGGGTCACGCACAGCCCGCACCCCCAGCAAAGCGCCTCGTCCAACTGCGCCAGCCCATCTACGACGTGAATGGCATCATAGACACAGCTTTGCTCGCACAGCCGGCATCCCGTGCACAACTCCGGCTCAAATTCCGGCGGGCGCGCCTGGGTGCGCACGCCGGCGCGCCCGGAAACGCGCTCGATGGCCAGGCCGCGCACAGATTGGACGTTGACATAGCCGTGGCTGTCCAGCCACTGGTTGATCTCGCCCGCAATCTTGCCGAGCACCGCATGCCCCTGCAGGATGACGGCGGTGCAGACCTGCACTGCCCAGGCGCCGGCCATAATCAGCTCGATAGCGTCGGTCCCTCTGGACACCCCTCCCACACCGAGGATGGGCAGGTCCACGGTACGGGCAATGTCGAAGATACAGCGCACTGCCAGCGGGCGGAGCGCCGGCCCAGAAAGCCATCCGTAGCCGTCTGCGCTTCCCATCCAGGGCTGACCGGTCTCGATGTCGATGCCCATAGCGGGGCCGAAGGAGTTGATGGCGGCGATGGCGTCCGCGCCGGCCTCTTTGGCGGCCTGCGCGGCGGCTTTCATGTCGCGCATGGGGGACAGCTTGACGATGACGGGCTTGCCGGCACCGGACTTAGCCGCGTCAATCGCTTCCATCATGGGGCGCGAGTCATCCCCAAGGTAATGGGTGGAAAGCTCGATGGCATCGGCGAAGGGGCGCACTTTTGGGGCGAGTGCGGCGATCTGGCGCGCGGTGTAGCCCATGCTGACGATAAGGGGCAGTCCCAGCTCTCGTGCGAGGGGCAGTTCCTTCTCGAACCACTGTTCAGGAGGAAGCTCCGACCAGAGTTCCGTGTTGAGGAAGCCGCCGGGGACCTGCGCCATGTTAGGGTGGGGCACCTGGGCGGCGGTGTCGGAGATGGTCTTGGTAACCAGGGCGCCGGCGCCGCCCTCCGCACATTTGCGCAGGGCTTCGCCGTTCCAGCCCGGCGGGCCGGCGGCAGGAAGCACCGGATTGCGGAAGCTCATCCCCAGGAAGTGGACGCTGAGGTCAGCCATTGTACAATCTCCTTAATTGATCACAAGAGAACGACGACGGCCGGCGTCAACAGCCGTTCCAGGTCGCCGTAAAGTCAATCTGTGGATCGGGAGGAGTTGTTGTCGTTGGAAACGTCTTGTTCCACCTCGACGACTGCCGCGGCGATGGCCCAGCTCACCAGTCCCCAGCTCACCCCAGAGATAAGCACCGCCATCAGGAACGCCCGCAGGGTGAAGGGGGCGAAGCCGCGAAACATGCCGACGGCGGCCAGCACCGCTCCCAGCAAGCCGAAGGCCAGGCCGATTTTAGCCGGCCCGCTCACTTTGCTCCACCAGGAAGGGAATTTCATAAAGACCTGCCTCCCAGCAATCAGTATCGTGCCCAGAGTTTGGCGGCGCGCTCCCGCGCCTGGGCAGTGATGCGTTCTTCGTCTAGGGTGAGAAGCTCGCCGGCGCGCATCAGCACCCGCCCGCCGGCAATGGTCGTATGCACCCGTATGTCATCCTGGCCAAAGATGAGGTGCCAGGCGTAATTGTCCGCGGTCAGCGGCGTGCGCGGATGATACTCGACGAGGATGATGTCCGCACCAGCCCCCGGCCGGAGGATTCCGAGCGGGGTGGAGAAGTATGCGCCGGCAATGGTGCGGCCGCCGGTGACCGCGATGTCCAGCACCTCTTCCGCCGGCATGACGCGCGGGTCCAGCGCCGCCAGCTTATGCACCAGGAAAGCGGCCTGCATCTCGGCCAGCATGTTGTTGGAAAAGCCATCGTTGCCCAGCCCAACGACGACGCCGGCGCGCCGCAAACGGGGCACGCGCGTGGTGCCCACGGCGTTGTTCATGTTGGAACGGGGATTATGCGCCACCATGGTGCGGGTTTCCCGCAGGATGTCTACCTCGAAGTCGTCAATGTGGACGCAGTGCGCGGCGATGGTCTTGGGACCGAGCACGCCGGCGGCGTGCAGACGCTCCACCACCCGCTTGCTGGTGCGGCGCAGGGTCTCGGACACATCCACCTTTCCTTCCGCGACGTGGATATGACAGCCGGCATCCAGCCCGCGCGCCGTTTCGACCGCTTCGTGCAGGGTTTTGTCCGAGAGGGTGAAAGAGGCGTGCAGGCCCATCATGCCGGCCAACAGCGGTGATGGGTTGGTCTGGCACTGCCGGATGAAGCGGGCGTTCTCCCGGATGCCGGCCGCGGCCGCCTCAGGGCCGTCCCGATCGGATACCTCATAGCACAGGCAGACGCGCACGCCGGCGCGGCTGGTTGTCTCCGCGATCAGGTCGAGGATGCCGTCAATAAACTTTGGTGAGGCATGATGGTCGAACAAGGTAGTAGTGCCGTGACGGACGGCGTCAACCAGACAGACCTCCACGCTGGAGCGGATATCCTCTGGCCGCAGGGCTTTATCCAGCCGCCACCACAGGTTCTCCAGTTTGGCGCGCAGGTCTGCCGGCGGTTCGATGCCGCGCGGCGGGATGCCGCGCGACAGCGCGCCGTAGAAATGGGTGTGGGCGCAGATAAAACCGGGCATGACCAGCATGCCGCCGGCATCCAGCACCTCGTCGCTCGGATAGCGCGCCGTGAGTTCCGCGCTGGCCCCGATGTCCGTGATGCGGTCGCCGGCGATGCGCAGAGCACCGTCCGAGACCAGCGGCCGTTCGGGGTCCATGGTGATCAGTGTGCCGTGTGTGATGAGCATGGGGCACTGCTCCTTCGTGGCTGTTCGCCTGCCGGCTCAGTATAGCATAGGCTGGTGCGGAGGGCAACCTGCCTCGGCACGGATTTGACGCCGACCATACGCCATTTTATACTTGACGTGACCCATACCGGAGGGATGCGAACGCATGGGGGATAATGCCGGCCGGCAGGATGCGGACCGCCTGGCCTTTTATCTCCTCAAGGGCGTTGCCAGGGCCAACCGGCTGTATCATTTGTTCTCGCCCGGCGAGCGCATCGCGGTGGCCGTATCGGGCGGCAAGGACAGCGCGGCCCTGCTGGAGCTTCTGCGCCGATGGCAGGGGCTTCCACGTCTGGAGCTGGCGGCGGTGCATGTGGCGCCGGCCGGTGCGGCCGGCTGTGATGGACAGACCGATACCGCCGGCCTGGAGGCATGGTTTCAGCAGTTAGACATTCCCTACCGCATCGTGCCCATGGAACCGCCGTCCGGGAAGCCGGCGCGGGCGGATATGGGTCCCTGCTTCCACTGCGCATGGCGCCGGCGCAAGGCCCTCTTCTTCGCGGCGAAAGAGCTGGGATGCCGGCGGGTTGCCCTGGCGCATCATGCCGATGACGTTGCGGTGACCACGCTCCTGAACCTGGTGTACCACGGCAAATGCGAGACCATGGCGCCGGCGCTTGAGATGTTCGGCGGGGAAATCGTCCTCATTCGCCCTCTCTATCTGCTGGAGGAGCGGGAGATCGCGGCATTTGTTCAGTCGCTGACGCTTACGTTTCGGCTCAGCACCTGCGCGCGCGGGCAGGATACGCGGCGCGCGCACCTGGCCGGCATCCTGCGGCAGTTGGAAGCGCTGAATCCACGCGTCAAACGCAATCTGCTGAAGGCCGCCGGGTATGCGTTGAAGGAAGCGGGAGAGCCTCAGGAAGGGAAAGAATAATAACCCGGCCCTTTTTCGATCCCCCTGTTTTCACCCACCGCTGTCCACAGCGCAGTGGGTTCCTTTCGAGGTGATGCGTTTATCCCTTCATGCGTGTTAGGGAAGGGGCATGGTTACATCAACCGGTATGCGGCGCCGATAAGGGGCGCTTGCGGCTGGGTCACCACATGCACGGGGATGCCGGCCATGATGTCGGAGAGCCGGCCCTTGGCCTGGAAGGCACGCATGAACGTGCCGTCTTTCAGCTTGGGCAGGATGCGCGGGGGGATGCCGCCGGCGACGTACACGCCGCCCAGGGCGAGGATTTTCAGGGCGAGGTTGCCGGCTTCCGCACCCAGTATCGAGACGAAAAGCTCCAGAGTGTTTTGGCAGATCGGCGGAGGGTCTGCTCCCAGCGCGGCCTCCACGATGATCGGAGTGGGGTCTGGGGCGCCGGCGAGCCGTTCGGCCAGCCATGCCGGCTCTTCTGCTCGGCCGGTCTCCTTCAAAAAGGCGTAGATATTGGGCATTCCCTGGCCGGAGCACAACCGCTCATAGCTGACGTGGTCAAACCGTTCCAGCAGGAAGCGCAGAAGCTCCAGCTCCTGCGCATCTCGCGGCGCAAAATCGGTATGGCCGCCCTCGGATGGGTGGGCGCGATAGCGCATGCCGTCCCAGGTCAGGAAAGCCTCTCCCAGGCCTGTGCCGGGGGCAATGACGGCGATGGCGGCGTGCGGTTCTGGCCGGCCGGCGTTCAGGGTGCGCAGTTCATCGGGCAGAAGGTGCGGAACAGCCGCGGCGATGGCCTCCAGGTCATTGATGAGGACAGCCTCGCTGAGCTGAAGGGTGCTCGTCAGTTCCTGTTCGTCGAGGAGCCAGTTCAAGTTCGTGAGGTGGACGCGGCCGGCGCGCACCGGGCCGGCCGCGCCAAAGCAGGCGCGTTCGATGCGCTCGTTTCCCTGGGCGAGGAATGCCCGCACCAGGCTGACCAGGTCGGGGAAATCCCGGCTGGGCAGGGTGGCGGCGCGCACCCAGCGGCGCGGGCCGGCGGATGGATCCACGATGGCGAGGGACGTTTTGGTGCCGCCTACATCTCCGACCAGCCACATAGCCTACATGCCTCCTTCTCACGCAAAGCCATGCCTCACACAGGATACCGCAATGTTGGGTACTGTCAAACCGGCGGGGCCTGTTTTAGCGCCAGTGCAAGCACACCCTGGCCGGCGCCGCCGCTGTCCCTGGGGTTGGGGGAGCGCTTGTTGCGGAAAATGTCGAGGTATAGTATGATGATTGTGCAAAAATCTGTCAGCTTTTCTGTATAATTTCAGGAGATGCTTTATGGAAGGAACTCGTGCCCGCCGGCAGGAAGAACCCATCCGCCTGTTTCGCTCCGATTTTCTGGAATTCTTCACGCATGTGCATCCTGTCACGGTGCTGGTCATCTGGGTGCCGGTGTTCCTATATTTCCTGGTGCGCGGCACCCAGGACAAGCCGGTGGGGGTCTCGCTGGCCGTGGTGCCGGCGGGGTTGGCGCTCGGCGTCTTCCTGTGGACGCTGGCGGAGTACACCCTGCACCGCTTTGTCTTCCACTTTCACCCGCGGGCGCCCTGGCAGGAACGGATGGCCTTCCTCTTTCATGGAGTGCACCATGCCCAGCCGATGGTGAAGACGCGGCTGGTGATGCCGCCGGCGGTCAGCATCCCGCTGGCGGTGCTGTTCTATCTGCTTTTCCGGGCGTTTTTCTACGGGGTAGGGCTGTACGCGTGGTTTGCGCCGACGTTCGCCGGCTTTGTGGCCGGCTACATCTCGTATGACATGGTCCATTACGCCACGCACCATTTCCCCGTGCGCGGCTACTTCCGCTTCCTGAAACTGCACCACATGCGGCATCACTTTAAGACGCCGGACCAGCGCTTCGGGGTCAGTTCGCCGCTGTGGGATTGGGTGTTCGGCACCCTGCCGGCGGATTAAATCCCGTTATCGCGCACGTATTCCTGGAGCAAGACTGCCTCATCCAGGAGGACCTGCAGGGCGTGCTGGATGTGTGCGGTTTCCTGCTGACGGGCGGCCGTCTCCAATTGGGCGGCGGCTCTGTGCAAACGCTCTGCCCCCACTGTGGCGGCACTTCCTTTCAGGGCATGGGCGGTGGTGCGCAGGGCTTCCAGGTCACTGCCCCTGTATGCCTCCCGGAGGCGCGCCAGATGGCCTTCCAGGTCTTCCAGGAACATGTGCAGATAGCCGGCGTACATAGTGTGGTCCAAGCTCCAATCGCGCATGACGCCTTCGGCATCTAAGATGGCCGGCGGGGATGCTTCCGCTGATGCGGGGGCAGAAGATACCACAGCGGAAGGCTCCCGACGCAGAGCAGATTCCACGGCGCGCATCAGCTCCTGCCGGCGGATGGGCTTGGCCACATAGTCGTTCATGCCGGCGGCCAGACAGCGCTCGCGGTCCCCGCTCATGGCGTGAGCGGTCATGGCGATAATGGGGAGGTCGCGCCAGCGCGGGTCCGCGCGTATTGCCGCAGTGGTCTGGTAGCCGTCCATCTCCGGCATCTGCACATCCATCAGGATCAGGTTGATTTCCGGGTGCGCGCCCAGCACCTCCAGGGCTTGCCGGCCGTTCTCCGCCGATCGCACCTGATAGCCGGCGCGTGTGAGGAGTGCCTCGGCCACACGCCGGTTCACCGGGTTATCTTCGACCAGCAGGATATGGGCGCCGACCGTCGTCGGAGCTTCGACGAGGGCCGGCTCTGCGGCACCGGGAGCCAGTTCTGCCGCGCGTTCCAGACGGACCGTAAAGGTAAAGGTGCTTCCCTGGCCGACCTCGCTCTCCACCTCGATGCGGCCGCCCATCATCTCGACCAACTGTTTACAAATGGCTAATCCCAGGCCTGTGCCGCCGTACTGCCGGCTCATGCTGGCATCCGCCTGAGAGAAGCTTTCGAAGATGATATCCTGTTTGTCGGGTGGGATGCCGATGCCCGTGTCGCTGACCACCCCGCACAAGGTAACCCGGTCCTCCGCCTCCTCCAGCAGTAAAGCCTTCATGGTAACCACACCCTGATGGGTGAACTTGATGGCATTATCCACCAGGTTGACCCATATCTGGCGGAAGCGTGTCGGGTCGCCGATGACGCCGGCCGGCAGTTTGGGGTCAAGCTCGAGGTGGAGCCGGAGGCCTTTTCGCTCGGCGCGCCCGCGCATCATTTCCGCCACCTCTTGCACGATCTGCCGCGGGTCAAACGGCACCTGCTCCAGCTCCAGCCGGCCGGCCTCAATCTTCGACAGGTCCAGCAGGTCATTCAGCAGGGCCAGCAGGGACTCGGCCGATGCGTGCACCGTTTCCAGATACTCGCGCTGTTCGGGCTGTAAGGGTGTGTCCAGTGCCAGCTCCGTCATGCCCAGGATGGCGTTCATGGGGGTGCGCAGTTCATGGCTGACGTTGGCCAGGAAGGTGCTTTTCGCCCGATTGGCCGCCTCGGCGGCCTCCTTGGCGGTGCGCAGTTCCTCTTCGGCTTTGCGCCGCTGAATAGCGTTCGCAAAGATATCCCCAACGATGCGGAGCAGAGCGATGAGGTCCTCGGACGGCCGTTCCGCATCCGGCCGCAGGTATTCCAGGATAATGACGCCCATGGCGCGCTGGCCGGCGCTCATGGGAACGGATAGAAAGGCCTGAAGCTGGTGCTGTTCGAAGAACATGCGCTCCTGGTCAGCCTCGGGCGGCAGGTCCTCGGCGCTTTCCAGCAGGACGGAATGGAGCCGCAGGATTTGGCCGGTCCACCAGGGGAAGCGGCTTAAGGGCAGGCGCCGGCGAAATTCCATCCGTGAGGGTGCATGGGGAGAAAGCCACTCGTGCGACGCGGAGAGGAAGCTGTCGTTCTCGACCAGATGCATCAGGGTACAGCGGTCGGCGCCCGTCAGCTCGCCGATCCAGCGCAGGGCTTCGGCCAGCCCCAGGTCCAGGTCGGCCGCCGGCAGGCTGAGGAAGGTGGTGGAGATGGTCATCACCAACTGCTCGAATTCGAGCCGCCGGCGCAGGGCCAGCTCAGCCTGCTTGCGGTCGGTGATCTCGTGGAGCATGGCGAGCCGACCGGTGATCTGCCGGCGGTCGTTATAGATGGGGGTCACGCGCAGTTCGAAACAGCGCGCGGCAGGGCCACTGCCCAGCGTGACTTCCTGAGCCAGCCCAGGGGTCAGCCGCCCTGGGTGAAAGCGTTCGAGACGGCCCCGGAAGACATCGTCCGCCGGCCGGCCGATGACCCGGGACGGCGAACAGCCCAGCACGCGCTGGGCCAGGGGGTTCATGTCCACCACTCGGTCATAGGCGTCCAGCACGATAATGCCGTCCTGCAGTTGCTCGACGATGGTGCTGTACGCCGTCGGCATGACATCCAGGAAGCGGTAGCGGTACAAACCCCAACTGATGAGCACCCCGCCGACGGCGAAGCTCAACGGGGTCGGGTCCACCAGCACGGGCAGTATCCGCATCACATAGAGCAGATTACTGCCCATGGTGACGGCCAGGCCGGCCAGCAGGGTCAGGATTTGCTGGCGCAGGGGAGAGGCGGCACGGCGGTAGCTTTGTATCAAAATCATGGCGCTGAAAATGAGCAGGGCATAGGCATACACGACATGCGCCCAGAACCCCAGCCCGTAGCGCAGGGCGAGAAGGGTGATGCCGCCGGCCTGGACCAGCCCGATCTCGGCCCATATCAAGCGATGGTACGAGTTCGTCCACACTAGAATGTTGATGATGAGCGGCTCGATGGCCAGGGCGAGGATGCCCCGGCGGGAGAGGAACTTGCCCAGACCAAGGTACTGGAGCGTGAAGGCGAACCAGGCCGCCGGCGCCACGGTGATGCCGATGTACTGCACCTGGGCCCAGCGGACCTTTTCCGGCAGGGAGTCGGTCGCGACCTCCAGGGCGGAGAAGAATGTCCATACCGCGACCACGCCTATAAACACGGTAAAGCTGATCGCGCCGGCCATCATACGCCGGCGCCAGGCGGTCAGCGCCAGCGCCAGCAGGCCGGCGGAAAGGAGCATGGCCGGCAGGGTGTAGGACAGGGTCGCGGGATTCATGGTCGCTTGTCCATCAAAGCAAGCCGCTGGGCCCTCGCTGAGGGGGCATTGAACTTGCAGACCCTTTCCGTTACGTATTGTGTCCTTATTATACCATATGTGCATGGACGGTTTCAAGGCCTGCGAAAGCGTCGGTAGGGCTTTCAATGTTCTAACAAAATGGCAGTTGAAACTGCACCAACGGCTACAAAGTCGGCCTGCGCCGACTGACAAGCCCACGCAGGTAAGCTTCGTCATCGTTGCTACGACTTTCAGTTGCCCAGCATGTTATAGCATTGAAAAGCCCTGAAGTGTCGGTAGCGCCGCCGGTTTGACGCCTTCTGCCCTTCATGATACACTTTTCTACTGCGCATGCACCTATGCAGTGTGACTCCCCAGCAGGAGGTCCCAATATGGTCTCTGCCCTCGAGGGGTTGAACGAGGCCCAGCGTCAGGCCGTCACCGCGGTGCACGGCCCGGTGCTGGTGCTGGCCGGCCCCGGCTCTGGCAAGACACGCGTGCTGACCCATCGCGTGGCGTATCTGGTGCGGGAGGCCGGCGTCCCCGCTCACCATATCATGGCGGTGACCTTCACCAATAAGGCGGCGCGCGAGATGAAGGGCCGGCTGGAGTCCCTTATGGGCCCGGAGACCCATTATCTGACAGTGGGCACTTTCCACGCCACCTGCGCGCGCATCCTGCGGCGCGAGGCGGTGCACTTGCCGGTCTCCGCCAGCTTCCAGATTTTCGACGAGAGCGACCAGGTGGAGACCATTACCCGGGCGCTGAAGGAGCTGAACCTGGACCCCAAGCGCTTCAATCCGCGTGCTGTCCTCTCCACCATCTCGCATGCCAAGGCGGAAATGATACTGCCGGAGCAGTTCCCCACGCCGGATTACTGGCATGAGATCGTGCGCCGGATCTACGAGCGCTATCAGTCCATCCTGCGGCAGAGTGACGCACTCGATTTCGATGACCTGCTGTTGGAGGCCGTGCGGCTGTTTCAGCGGGAGCCGGCGGTCTGCCGCAAGTACCAGACGCGCTTTCCCTTTATCCTGGTGGATGAGTTTCAGGATACCAATCAGGTGCAGTACGAGTTATTGAAACTGCTGGCCGGCGATCAGCGCAACCTTTTCGTCGTCGGAGACGAGGACCAGTCCATTTACCGCTTCCGCGGCGCGGATTGGCGCAATGTCACCCGCTTTCGCGAAGATTTCCCCGACGCGAAGGTCATCCTGCTCGAACAGAACTACCGCTCCACCCAAATTATCCTGGATGTGGCGAATGCCATTATCTCGCGCAACACCCACCGCACGCCCAAACGGCTGTACACCATTCGCGGCGGCGGCACTCCCGTGGTGGTCTATGAGGCCTATAATGAACAGGAAGAGGGAAGCTACATCGTCCAGGAGATTCAGCGGTTGGTCTCCCGGGGGGTGTGCCGGCCCGGCGACTGCGCCGTCATGTACCGCACCAACGCCCAATCCCGCCCTATAGAAGACGCCTTCGTGCGCTACGGCATGCCGTACCGCCTGGTGGGAGCCACGCGCTTCTATGCCCGCAGGGAAATCAAGGATGTCCTGGCCTATCTGCGGCTGATCCACAATCCCAGCGATGATGTCAGCTTCTACCGCATTATTAATCTGCCGCCGCGAGGCATTGGCGCCAAGACGCTGGAGACCCTGGGGCAGTGGGCGCAGGTGCATGGGCTAGCGATGCTGCCGGCCATCCAGCTCCTGCTCGCTCCAGAGGGGGGGCGGGAAGCGGTGGCGCCGCCGGCACTGGGCCGGCGCGCTGAGGCCGCCCTCAAAGGATTCCTCGAATTATGGGAGGGATGGGCCGAAGCCCGCCGGCATACCTCGGTGCTGGGCCTGCTCGACCGCGTGCTGGAGGAATCGGGGTACGCGGACTACGTGCGCGACGGCACCGAGGAAGGGGAGGACCGCTGGGCTAACATCATGGAACTGCGCACCGTCGCCCAGCAGTATCAGGACATGGAGCCGGTGGAGAGCCTGGCCCGCTTCCTGGAAGAGGTCTCCCTGGTCTCCGATATTGACAACCTGAACGAGAGCCAGGACGCGCCTACCCTGCTGACGGTGCATATGGCCAAGGGACTGGAATTTCCGGTCGTTTTCATTGCCGGCCTGGAGGAGCGCATCTTCCCGCACAGCCGCTGTTTCGATGATCCCGAGGAGATGGCCGAGGAGCGCCGGCTCTTTTACGTGGGGGTTACACGCGCCAAGGATCGGCTGTACTTGGTGCACGCCTTTCGGCGAACGCTCTTCGGGGTGGATCAGCTCAATGAGCCGTCGCGATTTCTCCGAGAGATACCGTCCCAGCTCATCGCCGGCGCGCCGGCCGGCGCTCCTGTGCACGCTGCGGTGCGGTCACAGCCTGAGCCGGCGATGTGGGAGCGTCCGGGTGCGGGCATTGCACCCGCGGGGAACGGGGGGCGGTGGGGTTCAGCACGGCCGGCCGCGCCGCCTCGACAGCAGTTTGCTCCCGGCGATAGGGTCGAGCATCCGGTGTTCGGTGTTGGGACGGTGATCAGCAGTCAGGTTGTCGGCGGGGACGAGGAGATTGTGGTGGCCTTTGCCGGCAAGGGAGTGAAGAAGCTGGCGGTCAGCTTGGCAAAGGTGCGCAAGCTGTGAAAAAGCCTCCCGCAGAGGGTATCCCCCTGCGGGAGGCGGCGGTTTTCACTCTGTTAGGCAATGTCATGAAGCCGGCGGTTAATGGGTTTCAGCGCCTCGTACACTGCCCGATACTCTCTGTATAGAGCATCGTACTTTCCTTGGTATTGATCTCGAGGCTCGACAATACGGGCGATCTCTATGAGCTCGTCCACGGCTTCCATGTTGGGATACACCCCTAACCCCACCGCTACTGTGAGAGCGGCCCCCACGGCGCCGGCCTCCTGGGGATGTGCCAGCACTTTGAGCTGACGTCCGGTGATGTCACTGATAATCTGGGTCCAGGTCGGGCTGGTACTGCCCCCACCAATAGCATGCATGGCTCCCACCCGCAGGCCCAGATTCTCCAGCGCCTCGCATATCCAGCGCAGGTGAAAACCCACCCCTTCCATGACGGCCCTCGCCATGTGCGCCTTGGTGTGACTCAGTGAAAGCCCGATAAAGGCGCCCAGCGCATAATGGTCCAGCACTGGTGCCCGCTCGCCGGAAAGCCAGGGGGCGAAGAGCAAACGATCAGCCCCGGGCTCCACTTCCTCTGCCATACGGCTGAGCAGTTCATAGGTGGAGATACCCTGGCGGGCGGCCTCTTCCGCTTCCGCCTGGCAGAAATTGTCGCGGAACCACATCAGCGAGCCACCGCCGGTTTCCATCTCGCCGGCGATGATCCATTTCTGCGGGTCTATGTGGCTCAGTGCCCAGAAGGGTTTCTCCGGGTCGTTGAGGAAGGTGCTGCTGGAAAGACCGATCCAGGTGGCTGTTCCTACACACAGATGGGCTTCCCCGTCGTGGTTGGCGCCGGAGCCAGACTGTGCGACCGCCACATCGCCGGCACAGATCACCACCGGGGTACCGGCGAGCAAGCCTGTAGCCTGCTCCGCCTCTGGGGTGACTTCCCCGATGACGGAAGTGCAGGGATACGCCGGCGGCAGTTTTTCCAGCGGAATACCCAGCAGGTCGCAGGCCGGCCTGGACCATTCCTTGCGGTAGGGGTCGAACAGGAAGTACACTGAGGCGCCATGCCAATCCGTGGCGACCTTCCCGGTCAGTCGATAAATGATATACTCTTTGCAGTCGAGGAGCCAAGCGGTGCGCTCCCACAGGTCAGGGCATTCTTCCTTCAGCCAGAGGATCTTGGGGATGATATCCTTGGCGGTCGGGATATTGCCAGTGTACTTGAACAACCGGCGGATGCCTTGGCCGCCATCCATTTCGGCAATGCGGTCCGCCTGTTTGACAGAGCGCACATCCAGCCAGCTTATCATGGGCATCACCGGTCGCACTTCGACATCCACCGGCAGGAGGTTGAACATTTGGGCGGAGATGCCCACGCCCAGGATGTCGGCCGGCGAGACGCCGGCTTCCTCGATAACCTTGCGCGTGGTCAGGGCAACGGCCTGCCAGAGTTCTTCGGGGTCTTGCTCCACCCACTGTGGCTTGGGATAGCGCAGTCCGTAGGGTAAATAGTACGAGTGCAGGATGCGGCCGCGCAAGTCGGTGAGTACCGCCTTATCACCCCCGGTGCCCGTATCATGGGCGATAATGTACCGCTTGCTCATGGGAGACTCTCCATATGTCAGCGTCAGCTGTCAGCGGCCATTTTCACCTCTGGGCTTGGATTTCTGCTACATAGGCCCGGAGCACCCGAAGGAAGAACTCGTTTTGCTCTGGCGTGCCCACTGTTACACGCACGAAGCCCTGTCCCATATGGTGGGGGGACATAGGGCGGATAAAGACCTTGCGCTCGATCAGCTCGTCGCGAATTTGCTCCGAGGTTTTACCCAGCGAACTGGCATCAATCAGCACGAAATTGCCTTCGGAAGGGAAGGCGCGCAGGCCGGGGATTTTGTTGATCTCTTCGCAGAGGTACTGCCGGCCCTCGATAATGGTGCGCCGCTTTTCCATAAAGCTAGCTTCATCATCGAGAGCGGCCTGGGCGGCGGCCAGCGCCAGCAGGCTGACATTCCAAGGGATGCGCACTCGCATCATGTAGTCCACCACTTTGGCATCAGCGATAGCGTATCCCACCCGCAGGCCGGCCAGGCCGTACGCCTTAGAGAAGGTGCGCGAGATGATCATGTTGGGATACTCGCGGATGAGGTACGCTAAAGTGCGCGGTTCGTTCTCCAGCTCATAGTATGCCTCATCCACCACAGTGGGGATGCC
The DNA here is from genome assembly GCA_938049385.1 of uncultured Anaerolineae bacterium. Lineage (GTDB taxonomy): Bacteria > Chloroflexota > Anaerolineae > JACIWP01 > JACIWP01 > JACIWP01. Next base: position 19,315 of record CALIBQ010000035.1, on the reverse strand, counting down.
GGCGGACAATATGCGTTTCAAATCGTCCAGGGGAATCTGGATGCCGGTAGGATTATTGGGACTGCAGAGGAAAATCAGCTTGGTCTTTGATGAGATAGCACGCAGGATGGCATCTACATCCCACGAGAAATCGGGCCGCAAGGGCACAAACACCGGCACCGCCCCGCGAATCTTCGCCCGTGCTTCGTACATCGAGAAGGTGGGCACAGGGATTAACACCTCATCGCCAGGCGCCGCGAACGTAGTGATGATAATGTCGATGATGTCTGTGGAACCGTTGCCCAGGATAACGTTCTCCTTGCCGAAGCCGCCGGCTATCTCGCCGAGTTTCTGCCGCAGGGCCGGCCCGGAATCGGGGTAGAGGTTCCCCAGTTGGGCGGCCCGCTGGATGGCCTCCAGCACCGCCGGCGACGGCGGGATAGGGTTTTCGTTCGACATCATGCGCAGTACTTCCGGATGCGACCATGCAAATTCCATATGCCGGTCGCTGTACGGTGCGGCCGCTTTTACCCAGGGCACAATGAATTTGTCAATGTCAGCAGACATGTCTGAAAGCCTCCGTTTCCGTCCAAGGTATGTATTGTCAGAAGGTGGGACCTTTACGAGAGGGTCCCCCTTCCGGAAAGCTCTTCCACATCTTCATACCATTTGACCTTATCGCCAATGGCGGCGCGCATTTTCCAGCGCATAGACTTCGGCTGTTGATCAATATGTTCTCGGATCTGGTGCAAGCGTTCCCGCACGACCTGACGGTCCTCGTCCGTCAACTGGTTATACCGACCCAGAAAGTGGTCCACAGTATCTAGGTTCTGGATCAAGGTGCGCCACCACCCCCAATCATTGGAGGTAAGTTTGCCAATAACGTCCAGGTTGATGGTTTCCTGATCGCTGTGGCCGACCGGATGCTCCCGCAGGAGCATGATGGTATCGATGATGTCCTTTTCGTTGATCTTCACAATCTGCATCTTTTCCAGGAACAGCTCTGCCAGTGGGAGGGTGGGGGAATCGGCTTCCAGCCGGCCGACCAGCGGAATGGTATGGCAGAACTTCATCTGGTCGAAGAAAACATCAATATGCCGGCCGTATGCTGGGTCGTGGAACAGGAGCCGGTGTTCACCGAAAAGCTGGGTGACTGTTTTATCTTCCCGATAGCCCAGCTCGGTCAGCAGGCGAACAATATCTTTAAAGAATCTGCGGTAGGAGGCAAAGTCTATGTCGGTGAACTGGCGCCCCAGACGGTCCTGAATATACCCGAACTGGGGACAGTGTGTGCGGAATGCCAGCGCTCCCACCAGCCGCATGATGATGTGTGCGTTCTCTTTCTCTTGGAGGGCATTCAGGATACGGGTTCGTTCCGCATAAAAGTCTTTCTGGATATCACCATATTTGCCCATTGGTTTCTTCTCCTACCAACAGGATAGTTGACCGCATGTTATGCTGATATGAGTATATGCCCTTTTACTCGGTCAGGCTCCAGGTTAATGATGGCGGCTTTCATAATGCCTTCCGCATACTCACTGCCGGGGTTGATGGCCAGTGTGCGGCCAATTCGGATGTGGCCGGCGGCTTCGTGGATGTGCCCGTGCAGGGTCAGCATAGGCTGTAGCGTTTCGATGAATTTGCGTACCGAAGTGCTCCCAACCGGTTTCATCAGCACCTGGCCGCCCATCGTCTTAATTTTCAAATTCTCGTCCAATTCGGGACAGACATCAATCTGGGAATCGTATGGTGGAACATGGATGGCTAACACCGCCCGTTCGGGATGCTGAATCTGCCCTGCCAGCTTTTCCAGCCGCTCTGTCAGGACATCCTCCTCGACATCGCGGGCGCAGTGCCAGGGGGTCATGTTGGCGTTAGCGATGCCGGCGAGCTCATGGTGATCGTCCAACCAAAAGATCTGGCCGTCCGGGTTGCGCACGTATTGGAACTCCGCAATGACCGAGTCAATGACGTAAGGGTCATCATTGCCGGGCATGAAGTAGAGCGCAATACCTCGGGGGGCCAGCTTCTCTTCGTATTCTGTCAGCCACTGGCGCACGCGGATAATCATCTCTTGTTCGAAGCGGTGGGCCATTTTGTCGGGGTGTGCTTCCAGATCCTCTGCTTCGTCTTTCTCCAGCACAATAGGATAAAACCCCACGTTGCTGATGCGTTGTTTGAAGCGCTCCAGCTCTTCGGGGGTGGCAGGTTCCTCCTTCACGTTGAACAGATAGCCCTCGTATCGGCCTTTGCCCTGATGGATAATGGGAATCATGGCTTTGCCCGTAACATCACCGCCGATAATGATGATGTTGGCTTGGTATTGGACGGCGGCGCTCATTAGCTTGCGGAAAAAGGCATTGGAGCCGTGAAGGTCTGACGCGAACAGGATGCGGGTGACTTTTTTATCTTCGCCGGCAGATTTAAATAGCTTGACCATGATATAATGCTCCTCACTAGCAGGATGCTGGTTTCAGGAAAGGGGCAGAGCACTTTCAACGTTCACTGCCCCCGAAAGCAGGTGCGGGGGATGCCGGCGGGGCATCCCCCGCACCTGCATACTGCTAACGCCCATCACAGAGGCGGAACGGACTGGTACGTCCAGAAGATATCGATGCCCTCCTTGCGCAGTCGGTACCAGCGTGCCACATAGAATACCACGATTCCGCTCAGCAGCAGACCAAACAGCGTGAGCAAGGTGCCGGCTCCAATGCGGCCGCCCACCGCCGGGAACAGGAAGGATGCAATGATCATCCACAGCAGATAGGCAAGGGTGATGGCGCCGATAATGGTGATGACAGGCACCTTGCCAAGCCGCAGTTTGACCAGCTTTGGAGCGACCTCGAACAGGTCCGGCTTCAGGAATGGGAAGAGGGTCATAGCCGTGACCGGGATGAGCTGCGTACACACCGCGAAGAACACGAAGTTGAGCTGGGCACCCATCACGCCGCCGGTCGCTGCGTCGATGACACCGATCTCCGCCAAGATAGTGATGATAATGATCGCCACCACTGGGCTGTGGAGCTTGGGATGGATGGAGCAGACAGCCTCTGGGATCAGGCGGTCGAAGGACCAGGCGAAGACGATGCGGCTACAGTAGAAGAAGTAGGTCTGCGCCAGGTTGATAAGGGTGTACAGCCAGGCGAAGGCCACGATGAGCACCAGCGGGAAGATAGGCTTCAGGATAGCGGCGTAGAAGGTGATCCACGGCATAGTCATCCCGGTGTAATCGCTCTGGCTGAGGTAGCTCTCCGCCGCAATCCACTCCAAGGGGACATGGCGCTGGAGCAGGATGGCACCCAGGACGAAGATGGCCCAGGTTACGATGAGGGAGGCCCAGCTACCGATAAGCAGGGTACGCTCGGTCTGCTTCACCTCGCCGGCGAAGAAGGTCGGGATGTAGTAGCCGTAGAAGATCCAGAAGCCCATGATCAACCCGGCCAACGTCATGATGGCAGGGCTGTATTCAAACTTCATGCCGTACTGCTGAGCCAGCGCAATTCGCCCTTCGTAGCTCCCTGCCCCCATGAAGCGGTCCCAGGCGGCCGGGAAGGAGCCTACCGGCGCGCTGAGAAGCTGGTAGTACAGGATCACCCACGCCAGAAGGCCCAGGAAGAATCCGACCTCCAGCACCCGCACAATGGTGCGTGTAGGGAGGATCATCAAAACAAAGGTGATGGCGGTACAGATGGTCCCCACGACGATGATGCCGGTGGTGCTGGCAGACCATTCGGCAAAGCGAAGGAACGCTTCGTTCTGGAAGACAATACCGATAGTCTGCGAGAATGTGGGGATAACGCTAGAGGGGATCCAGGCGATAAGGGAGCCAGCAACCATGCCGCTGAAGATCACCAACGTCCAGCTTGCCGCAAAGGCCAGTGGTGGGCTAAGAACGCGGCTGGCAAGGGTGTAATCAGCCCCGGAGCGCGGCATAGCGGCGCCGATGTTAGCATAGGTGTAGGCGTGGAAGAGACAAAGGATCATGGCCACAGTCAGCACGCCGATGATGCTGCTGCCCGGCCATACGCCGGCCACCCATGAGTATGGGATCAGCCCCGAGGAGGATAGGCTGATGCAGTGGACGCCGAAGACCATAGCACCAAAAACCCCAATGGTGCGAATCAACCCCGAACTCTTGCGTGCATAGAGTTTGCGATCGCTCACGCCGGCGGTGACATCAACTCCTGCCATCTTGTGCAACCCTCCTTTCGATACATGCCACGCGGATCAGAACAACCTACCGGTCATGGAATCTCACACCGTGGATGTTGTAGGACCATCACCTCCTTTCCGTGACCTTTACAGGTCGAATTCTGTCTGAATGCGCACGTAATCACCGCGCACCAGATCCCGGCTGTATTGGATGGGTTTATCTTTTTCATGGTACATGATCCGCGTGATGCGCAGTAGCGGTGCGCCCGGCTCCACGCGCAGTTGCTGCGCGACTTCGTCCCGAGCGATGTCCGCTTCCACCGTCTGGGCGATGTGGGTGATAGGCAAGTGATAGCGTTGCACCAGCACGTCGTAAATCGAGACCTTTTCCAGGTCGTATTCCTCCAGTTCGGGGCAACATGAGCAAGGGACGAACGAGCTTTCCACCACGGTAGGTATCCGGTTGGCGAGATGAAGCTTGACCACGCGATAGAGCAGATGCCCAACATCCACATGTAGGATTTCAGCGAGGCGTTTGCTGGCCGGCACCTGGATAAATTCCAGTAGCTGTGAAGTATACGCTAGGCCGCGCCGCCGCATGGATTCCGCATGGTCAATGAGCTCGCGCGCATCGTACAGCACTTTGGGTTTGGCGACGTAAGTGCCAGAACCATGCCGACGCTCCAGCAAGCCATCGTTCACTAGCTCGGTGATCGCCCGTCGCACTGTCATACGGCTGACCCCTAGCTCCTCGCTCAAATCCCGCTCCGAGGGCAACCGTGAGTCAGGAGGTAGACGTCCGGAGAAAATCTGCTCAGCAAGATATTCTTGAATTTGCACATACAGTGGCTTATAGAGCTCATTGGCCATATGTGGTAATTTACACCTTTACGTCGTGCCCAATCCTTATACGGCCCGACAACTTGCAAAAGTGGTAGGTGATATAGTGGTATGAGCGTATACACACAACCAATATAGCACATTTCGGCGCAGATGTCAATACCTTTACGAGATCGCTTTTTGATAGAAAAATAGCTACTACATATAGTAGTATAAATGAATTAAGAACTGCATATATGGGTACACAAAAGAAAACAAATGTGCACGAGCGATAACGATCCGACAAACGGTATAAGCAATGTAGACCACTTTTGAAGGAATTGCCAGATGGTCTCCGGGAAGACCAGCCTTGAACGGCGCCTGCTTTCCGGTATAATGAATGTATGTTGCGTGCCGGCCTATGGGACAGCATTCGACAGAAGGGGCAAAAGGATGTTAAACAGCTTACGCACTTGGTGGCAGCGCTATCAGCAACAGCGCGCGTTGGAACGGCTGGAGACTTGGTACTCCCTGAGTTATCAAATATGGGATTTATGCGGGCAGGCTCTGCGCAATGAGAAGGTGGGACAGAGAGGAGCAGGGTTCATCCTGGACCAGATTGATCGCACTATCTTCCGACTGAATGATCAACCGCCGCCAGTAACCCGGACCCTGCGCCGGCGTTTCCCTGAGCTGGCTAAAACAGTCAACACGGCGACCGAGAACGTCTTCCACCTGCGCAACCACACCGCACTGTTCCTCATCCACTGCCAAGGACCCACGCCGGCGGAGACCACCCCCAGCGATGAAGAGTGCTTCTATTTCTATCAGCGCGCTATGGACAAGCACGGCCTGAAAGCCCTGGAAATATGGCGCGAGTTGCAACAGCAGTTCACTACAATCTGGGAGGGCATGCGCCAGCTCGAACTTGGCTGAAAAACTTTCACGGGCACCTTCTGCGGGAGGCGGCGGTCATGCCGCGAGGCGACGCATCCTGCCCAGCACCATCTCGCCCATCTGGTCGTAGAGCTGGATGAACTGTCCCAGCGTCTGCGCCATCGGCGGCCACTGTGCCAGCGCTTCGGCGTCCGCCGGCTCCAGCGTCAGCACCCGCGCCGGCCTTTGCTCCTCCGCGTCCCCCGGCATCCACCACGCCTGCCGAAATATCTCGCTCTGCAGGAGCGTCTGGAGCACATCCGCCGGCGTCTCTCCCAATACCGCCCGGCCGTCGAAGGGACGCGGGTGTGCGTCATACGCACGCCGCACGTTGGGGAAGATGGTCATGACGGGACACCCCCAAAGCTCCGAGATGTCGGGGAACCAGTCCTCGTAAATGCGCAGGGAGGCGATGAGCAGTTTCACGCGTTCGACATCAACGCCCAGGCCGCCGGCACTCGGCGGGTCATACAGCCGATGAAAGGCTTTGCGCGCCACTTCCACGCCGGCCCAGCGCGCCGCCTCCACTCCGCCAGGCACTCCCTTTGCCTTCAGCTCATCCCGCACCGGGGTCGCCATGCGGCCGTTCATCAGGGCCAGGTAGGCGACCAGGGCATGCCCCCGCTGGAGCGCCTCCCCGAAGCCCACTTCCTGGAACACGGCGAAATTGACAGTGATGTTGACCCCGATGCCGCGCGAGGTCAGCGCCTCCGCCGCGATCTTGCCGGCGGCGGTCGCCGGCAGTTTGAACACCACGTTGGGCACACCGTCCAGCCGCTCCTCCAGGCCGGCGTACAGCTCCAGCGCCTCCTGGATCATGACCTCCGCATCACGATGGTTCTTCGGGTTGACCTGCAGGCTGACGTACCCTTCGCGTCCCTCTGTCACCAGGAAGATGTCGCGCAGGAGCCGGCAATTTTCCTCCACCACCGCCATGGTGACTAACGAGTTGATGCCGGCCACGGCGCGGGCCAGCTCATCCGCTGGGCCAGCTAGAAGCTCACGCAGGCGCGCTGGCGTACAGCGGGACAGGATAAGCTCGTCCACGCGCCGGTTCCAGAAATCAGGGTCTGTGTCCCACGCGATTTTCACCAGCACCGGATTGGTCGTGACGAACGAGGCCCCCAGCCAGATAGCGTACTGCAGGAAGGCGGCGTAATCATTGCCCAATTGGGTGATGGTATCCCCGCGAAAGCGCGCCCGTGCGACCTCGATCAGGTTACTGCGGTTGATCTCCTCCCCGATCATGATCACGTAGTGGGAGAGCGAATCGCCGACCAGCCGGCAGACCATCTCTTCCAGCTCGCCGGCGTCCGACACGCCCTCCGCTTTCAGGCGCGCGCGGGTCTCCTGCCGGAACGCATTCAGCAAAGCGTTGCGCGGCGGGCCGTCCCAGTGTTCAAGCTGGGAAAGCAGTTTGAGCACGCGATCGGCGGCCTCGACGATGGCGCCCGGGGGAAGTCCCTGGGCCAGGTGCCAGTTGGGCAGGAAGCTCCGCAGGTCTATGCCCAATTTCACCAGGAATTCCAGCATATGCCGGCGCAAGACGTCATCGGCGCCGGGATACAAGTCCAGGATGGTGTCCAGGACGGATTTGAGCACGGCAGGGAATTGAGGGGGTGGGGTGTGGAACAGCAGTTTGCCTGTGGCGCGCAGGATATCGCCGGCGGCGATGCGCTGATAAATGCCGTCCGCCGGCAGGCGCAGTTCGCGCTCCCGTTCCGACGCGATCCGGGCGCGCAGATCGGTTTCAACAGCTTCGGTAGTGATCATAGCTTCCCCCTGGTGCGAAAGAGTACATGGCGGATGCCGGCGGGCTTCACAGCCCCAACCACTCCAGCGTGCGCTGTTCTCCGCGAGAAAGATGTTCCTCCATCCGCGCCGCGGCGCCGTCCGGGTCATGCGCTTCCAGCCGCTCCAAGATGGCCAGATGTTCGGCCGCCGTGACGGTTTCGACGTATTCCGCCAGCCGGTTCATGAAGCCCCAACGGCGGATCAGCCAGGCCTGATCCCGCAGGCTGGCTAACATGGACTGGAGCCGAGCGTTGCCGCTCTGTTCTGCGATGATCTCATGAAAGCGGGAGTCCATTTCGACTAAGAATTTGGTGTCGCGTTCACGTAGCCGGCGTGCCCCTTCCTCGCACAGGGCGCGCAGTTCCTGCAGGGCGTGCTGGGAGATGCGCTCCGCCGCCTGGCGGGCCGCCAGCACCTCTAGCGCTCGGCGGATCGAGAAGATTTCTTCCACATCGCGCCGGCTGTAGCGGGTGACCATGTAGCTGTTGCCGTCATAGGTGACCAGCCCCTGATTGACCAGCTCACGCAGACCTTCCCGCACCGGTGTGCGGCTGACGCCCAACTCTTCAGCCAGCGTGTCTACCACCAGCCGGGTGCCGGGGGGAAGGTCCAATGAGAGGATGCGCTTCTTGATGGCCTCGCCGGCCTGCTGGCTGAGGCTTTGGCGGATGATGCGTGCCGGCGCTTCCCGCAACATCATAAGCTCCAGCGGGGGGGATTCTTCCTGGAATTCCTCCTCTTCATCCCATTCGTTCATGCCCACCTCCTCCTTTCGCATACGGAATACCGTATTCATCCAACGACATTCTACCGCATTCTGGCCGGCTGTCAAATGCCCCTATTGAAGGGTGCTGGGAAAGCATTGTTGGTGACTATGGCCAAAAACACCCTATCCCTTACACCCCTTCCCCGCACGCGGGGAAGGGGACAGGGGTTGGCGTCTCAGTACCGTCTTGGCCGCTCTCAACTTGGCCCAGGAGGTTGGTCATCCGCTTGTCGGAAGTCCACCAGCGGCTGGAAGCCGCCGGCTCAGGAAGCGAAGCCCCGAAGGGGCTTGGCATCGTGGGCCTGGTGCTTCAGCGCCAGGCGAAAGAAAGATGGAGTAGAGCCACAGCATCCCCAAATTATAATGCTGTGTTACCCCACTTCAGGGCTGTTACGAGGATAAAATTTCCATACGCCGCGGCTGGGCAGTCGAAGCACGGCGCGCGACCGTGAAGGACCACCCGTCGGCGAGCCGGCGCATGGGAGGCTCATCCATAGTGGTTCTCTTTTGGGGGAAGATGGTCAGGGGGAGGAAATCCGCCGGCCCTTTTCACAACAGCTCGCGGATGCGGCGGTTGAAGCGGTCAATGTGTTCGCGCATCACCGCTTCCGCCTCGTCAGGGTTGTGGTTGGCCACCGCTTCAATCAGGCGCACATGGGTATCCACCGCCAAGTCCGCCGGCGTCAGCCGGCTCTGCACCAGGTTCCACAGGCGCAGTGCCAGGTTGTAATGGCGCGTCACATCCCGCACCAGCAGTTCGTTGCCCGATGCGGTCGCCAAGAGGCGGTGAAAGGCCCGGTCCACGCGAAACACCGTCGGGATATCTAAGTTATCAGTGTGTCCCATCTCGGCAGAACAAAGCTGTAACTGCGATAGGCGCGCGGGAGTGATGCGCATAGCCGCCAAGCGGGCGGACAATGGCTCCAGCGCCATGCGCATTTCATATATCTGGTGCAGATGGTTCAGGCCGATCTCGGAGACGAAGATGCCGCGCCGCGGCACGATGACCACCAGGTTCTCCGCTTCCAAGAGCTTCAGTGCCTCACGAATGGGGGTTCTCCCCAGCCCCAGCTCTTCCATGAGCTGGGCCTCGCTGATGACGGAGCCTGGCGGCAGTTGTAGAGATATAATGCGTTCCCGAATTTTATCCCGTGCGATGCTGTAGTCCGTCGGACACATAGACCCTCGCTCTCATATCCCTGTCATATCGAATGGTGCAGATCAATATATTGGTTTGAACCGTGCGATATTTCACAAACCTTATTATATCGAGTGATCGGAGATTGACAAATCCTTTTGTGGGACAACTCGGCGGGGGTTCCCCGCCGGCATGCGATACAGCAAGCCGGCGCGAGGACAGTGTTACCCGGCTGTCCCGCGCCGGCTGTGCCATATGGAAGTTGATTGGGCGTTAATCCTCACGCACATCCACGATCTCAATGCCCTCGAGCTGTTGAATCTCTTTCACGAGCTGGTCCTTGTCGACATGGCGCACCTTGACCAGGAGCCACCATTTGTCGGGGTCATCGGTCGGATAGGTGCCCAGCGCGCCGATGTAACCGTCCATTTTGGCGATGGCACTCGTCACGCGGGCCAATTCACCTTCGCAGTCCGGGATGCGCAGGGTCATGCGGATGCCAGGCTCCCGGGCACCCAGCAGTTCCACCATCATGCGCATCAGATCAATATCGGTGATGATACCCACCAGGCGATTGCCGCGCATCACCGGCAGGCACCCGATTTTCTTCTCGAGCATAATGCGAGCGGCCTTCTCGATAGGCGTGTCTTCGGTCGTGGTAATGACATCACGCACCATAGCCTGCTCAACCTTGATCTTATTGAGCTCATAGTTCAGCTCCCAGATGCTGAGGGTGGTCAGCTTGGAGGGCATGACCTCCTGCAGGCTGGTGCGGGTGATGAGTCCCACCAGCTCGCCCTTGGTGTTTACCACGGGGAGGTGGCGGATATTGTTCTCTTTCATTACCCGTTGGGCCTCGTAAAGCGGCCGGTCAGGGGTAATGGTCACAGGATGGGCCGTCATTTCAATTCGGACAAACATAGCGCAACCTCCTTAGGAAATTGAGGACATCAGGTCTGGCCATTCGCACCGCCCGCCGGCTGAAGCCGGGACTGCGCGTTGGCACGCAGGGCGGGCAGATAGAGCGAGACCACGCCGGCGATGACCAGTATCGCGCCCACGATCTGCAGCCATTCCAGGCGCTCGTGCAGGAAGATGTAGGCATAGACCGCCCCAAACACCACCTCAGAGATGGCGACAATGGCGGCGATGCTGGCCGGCAGATAGCGCAAACCCAGCGTGTAGATGCTGAAGGAAATAATGGTGGGCAGCGCGATCAGCGCAGTGAACCACCAGCGCGCCGGCGTCAGCAGTGGCCACGGCCCCGGTGCCAGGAACTGCAGTGGAAACAATATCAACATACCAAAACCGAAGCCGTATGTCAAGATGGTCCATGTGGAATATTTGCCGGCGACCTTCTTGCCGAACAGGCTGAAACTGCCGTAGGTGATGGCGCTCCCCAGTCCGATCAGTGCCCCCAACCATGTGACCGATGCCTGCCCCAGCATGTCCACCCGCGCTACCAGCACACAGCCGACGAAAGTGATGATGATGGCCACAATCTTGATAGCATCAATGGACTCGCGCCAAATCAGCCACGCCATAACGGTCACGAATGCCGGCGCCGCCTCTTGCAGGACCGTGGCAACCGCTACACCGTTGGTCCAGACGCTCAGGTTCCACAGCACATGGAACGTCCCGATGCTGAATGCCCCCAGGCCGATCAGCCATGGAAGGTCGCGCCGCGCCACCCGGAGCAGGGCCGGCTTCAGAATGGCCAGCCCGATGACCAGGCATAAAAACGTGGTCAGGTCGCGCCAGAACGCCAGGGCCAGGGCGGAGATGGGAACCATGCGCACGATGAAGGTGAGGAACAGCCCCGAGGTGCCCCAGCCGGCGGTGGCGAGGATGACCAGGAAATAGCCCAGGCCCCGGCGTTCAGCCGATGCCGATACCGTAGATTCTGACATGATCTTTGCTCTGCATTGTCCTCTGCGTTGATAAGCGCCCTTTCCGGGCTCAGATCACTTCCTTCACCGTCTGTTGAAATTCCAGAATATGCTGGCGGATCAAACGCTCCGCTTCGCCGGCATCGCGCTGGAGCACAGCCCGGATGATATCCTGATGGCTTTGGAGGTTGACTTCCGAAGGCCGCACCCGCCCGATGGTGTAGTACCACAGCCGACGCGCTAGGTCATAGAAGCGTTCCACTTCCACGGAGAGGAAGGCATTGTGCGCCGCGCCGGCCATCGCCATGTGAATCTCCCGATCCAGCTCCAGGCGTTCCCGGGTCGGCAGTGTCTGGATATCATTGCTGGCGAGCTGGCCGTGATATCTCTGTAGGCGCATCATATCCTCCGAGTTGGCACGCTCGCAGGCGAGGCGCACTGCCAGCCCTTCCAGCTCCAGGCGCACTTCGATCACCTGCTGGAGGTCTGTGATAGAGATAGAGGCGACGAAAATGCCGCGCCGCGGCACCGTCACCACCAGCTTCTCGGCCTCCAGCAGTTTCAGCGCCTCGCGAATGGGGGTGCGTCCGATACCCAGCTCATCCATCAGTTCCGCGTCCTGGATGACCGAGCCAGGGGCTAACTGCAGGGTGATGATCTTTTCCTTGATGGCTCGATAGGCTCGGGCGGCATCGGTCGGCATGGTCTTTCCTCTCTGGCATCGGGGATCAATGGCCGCTCAGGAAGCTTCCGCTGGGATGATAGATGCCTTCCGCATAGCGGGTCGGCCGCAGGAGGTTATCCTCCGGTTTCATCTGGCCGGTGATGAGCATGGCCACGCGCCGGCCGGCCTCCGGCGAGAGCATCACGCCGGCCCAGAAGCCGCAGTTGAGGTAGAAGCCCGGCACCTCTGGCACCGGCCCGATCAGCGGCTGATTGTCCGGCGTGTACACGTACTGGCCGGCGCTGACATGCACCTCCTCGCGCTTCAGCCGATCGGCGATTTCCTCCCAGAAGGGGGACAGACGCAAGACCTTTTCCAGCACGATGGCCGGGAAGTCCCAATCCACGGGGAGCGTCTCCGCCGGCTCGCTGGGCGGCTCGTCCGGGTCCACCCAACCCAGCAGTGCGCCGCCTACCTCCGGCCGCCAGTACGCCTCGTTGACCAGGTCCACGGTGAAGGGGGCATCCTGTGGGATTTCCGGCTGAGGCGCGATGAAGACCTTCTGCCGGCGTACCGTTTCGAGGGGCAGGTCCAACCCCACCATTTTGCCAACGATGCGGGCGAAGGGGCCGGCGGCATTTACTACCACGCGGGTGGCGATCGTGCCGCGCGTGGTTTCCACCGCCTTTACCCCCTGCGCATCCACCTGGATGCCAATGGCCTTGGTGGAGATCAGGAATTTCGCTGTGCTTCCCTTAGCGAAGCCCTGGGTGACCTCATGGGTCGAGAGCCAGCCGTCGTTCTGCCGGAACGTGGCGCCCACGACGGTGGGGGCGACGAAGGGGAAGCGCCGGCGCACCTCATCGCCCGTCAGGAACTCGACATCGGTCACACCGTAGGCATGGTACTGCTGGACCGCCTTCTGCAAGGCGTCCAGCATCCCCTCATCATCCGTCATGAACAGATAGCCCTGGTGGTGGATGGAGATGTCATAGCCCGGGATGCCGATCACGTCGGCGAAGTTGTCGAATATCTCGATGCTGGGCTTGGCCAGCTCCACCAGCGGCTGTTCCAGGAACTGGGCGCGGAAGCACTCCACCGAGTTGGTCGTGGTGAGGGTGGACAGGCCGTCGCGCATCTCGACCAGGACAGTGTCCAGGCCGGCGCGCGACACCCAGAAGGCCGTGGCCACGCCCACAATGCCCCCGCCGATGATCACCACATCCGCCGTCTTGGGGAAATCCGCCGCCGTCGGCACGTAAATCTGTCCCATCTTACGCTCTCCTGCTCAGCCGCCCTTGGCGCGGCGCTGGACCCGCCGGGCGATAGCGCTGTACAATTGGGCAACCCCGCCCGGGTAGAAGATCATGACGATGATGAGCAGTACGCCGTAGATCACCATGTGCAGGCCTGGCAGTTGTGCCAGGTTGGAGCGCAGGAATTCGATGAAGAAGACGAAGGGGAAGGCCACGGCCGCGCCGCCCCACATACTGCCGCGCCCGCCGATATAGGCCAGGGCCAGCACTTCCACCGTCTTGGAGGTGTGCATCACGGTTCTGGGCGTCAGACTGCCGATGTAGTGGGCGTAGAAGCCGCCCAGCAGGCCGGCGAACACGCAGGAAAGGGTGAAGTTGATGACCCGGTAGCGGGTCGGGTTGATGCCCGAGGCGCGCGCCGCGTCAATGTTCTGCCCGATGGCGCGGAACGCCAGGCCCATATGGGAATTGGTGACCAGGCGCAGGCAGATGTAGGTGAGCAGGAGTATGCCCAATGCCACGTAATAGTACGGCAAGTTATTCGTGGTGTTCAACAGCGGCGGAGGCGCAAAGCCCAGCGAGCCGCGCGTGAGTTTGGGCAGGTTGGTTGCTAGGCCCATCAAGGCGATGCCCACGAACCAGGCCATGACCGCGGCGAAGATGCCGCGCAGGCGCAGGGTCAGCATGCCCAGCAAGAAGCCGATCAGTCCGGAGGCCAGCGCGCCGATCCAGATGGTCAGCCAGGGGGGCAGACCGGGCTGGACGATGAGGATGGGCAGGGTGTTGGACAGCACCGCCGAGGTATAGGCGCCCACGCCCAGGATGGCGGCAAAGCCGAAGTTGACGACGTTGATATAGCCGGCGGTAAAATCAAATGCGACCGCCTGCGCCCCCAGAAACGCTCCCATCACCAGCCAGCGCGTGATGTGTTCCTGATTGAACGGCGGCACCAGCGGCAGTAGGGCAATGATGATGAATGCGACCACCCCAATGGGGGAGAAGCCAATGCGCGCCAGAGCCGCTTTAATGCCCTGCCACAACCCGCCGGACACACGTTCCGCCTGGGTTTCCGCAACTGTGCGTTCCATACTCATGGCTACTGCTCCTGGATTCCCTTGACCTCACTGCCGAAGATGCCGTTGGGGACCAGCAACAACACCAGGATCATGACCACCACCGGCACCACGTCTTCATAGGATACGCCGAAGAACTGTTGGGTCAACGTCTGCAGAACTGCTACGATAAAGCCGCCCACGATGGCGCCCTGCACGTTGCCCAGCCCCACCAGCATGACGACGTACCAGGCGAAGTAGAGGGGCTTCAGGCCGACGGTGGGATACGCCGGGAACATGAACAGCAGGGAAGCGCCGGCCAGCGCCGCCATCGCCGTCGCCAGGGCAAAGGTGAGCGTATAGATGAAGTTCAGGTTGATGCCCACCATTTCCGCCCCCATCTCATCCTGGGCCACCGCACGAATGGCCCGCCCGGTGCGGGTGGAGCTTAAGAAGATCCAGAAAGCTACAATGGCGACGATGGCTACCACAAATGCGGCGATGCGCTCCATGGTGAGCCGCACACTGCCGATAACGATGGGAGGCATGTTCCAGTAGTTCGGCACGCCGCGGAAGTTCGGTCCCAAGATGAGGTTGGTGCCGTAGACCAGCACGAAGGAGATGCCCACCGTGAGCAGGAAGGTGTTCATCACCCATCCCTTGCGGGTGCGCTGACGCAGGGGATAGAAGACAAGCTTCTCCATGATGGCGCCGACTACAAACCCTACCAGCGCCGCGGCCGCCCATGCGATCAGCGGCCCCACCGCGCTCAATACCGGATTGGGGTTATCCCGCAGGGATGCCTGGATGGGTGTAAATACGAAATAGGCGACGTACGCGCCGATCATGAAGGAGTCGCCGTGGGCAAAGTGTGGGATGTTCATCACCCCGAAGACCAGCGCCAGGCCGACGGCCATCAGCGCCCACATGCCGCCGGTGACGATGGTGTTGACGAGCTGGGAGGGGCCGGCGAAGATGCCAATGATCACCAAGAAGCCCAGCGTCATGGCGATCATAATCCAGGCCGCCGGCCGGGAACGGAGGTTCAGCATCAGGCGTTCCCCAAATGAAGGTTGAACCCTTGTCGCTTCCATCACAACCTTCCTCACATGGAATGATGGTCAAGACACTCAGATACCCATATAGGCCACCCGCACATGCTCATTGTTCATAAGCTCTTTGCTGGGGCCTTCCAGCACAATCTTGCCGTATTCCATAACGTAGCCGCGATCCGTGATGCGCAGGGTGCTGGGCACATTCTGCTCCACCAGCAGGATGGTGACGCCCTCTTTCCGCAGGGTCTGAAGCGCCTCGAATACGGCGACCACCACCTGCGGTGCAAGACCCAGGGAAGGCTCGTCCACCAACAGGAGCTTGGGCATGGACATCATGCCGCGCGCAATGGCCAGCATCTTGCGTTCGCCGCCGCTCATGGTGCCGGCCAACTGCCTCTCACGCTCTTTCAGCCGGGGGAACAGGCTGAACACAAAATCCAGCGCCTCCAACTGCTTTTTCTTATCCAGCACCCGGTAAGCGCCCAGCAGAAGGTTCTCGCGCACCGACATGTTGGTGAACAGGTTCAGGGATTCGGAGACAAAGCTGATGCCCATCTGGCTGATCTGATAGGCCGGCGTCTTGGCGATGGACTTGCCCTCAAAGCGGATGTCGCCGGCCGTCGGCTTCAGAAAGCCGGCGATGGTGCGCAGGGTAGTCGTCTTGCCGGCACCGTTGGCGCCCAGCAGGCAGACAAATTCCCCCTCTTCCACCTTCAGGGACACATCCCACAGCACCTGCAGGAAGCCGTATCCCGCATTTATATGTTCTACTTCCAGTAATGCCGCCATCCTGTATGCTCCTTCATGCCAGATGCTTGGACGGGGAACTACAGCTCATGCTCCACGCCCAGATAGGCCTCCAGAACCTTCGGGTCCTGCGAGACCTCTACAGTTGAGCCTTCGGCAATCTTGGTGCCGTACTGGAGCACCGCCAGCCGGTCGCACAGGCCCATGATGACGCGCATGATGTGCTCGACCATGAAGATAGTAACGCCGGAGTCGCGAATACGGCGGATGATGTCCATCAGGTCGCTCAGCTCGCCGGTGGTAAGCCCGGCCGCCAGCTCGTCGAGGAGCAGGAGCTTGGGCCGGCAGGCCAGTGCGCGCGCCAGGTCTAAGCGCTTGAGCTGGACCGTGTTCAGTTGCTCCGCCGGCGTATGGGGGTCCACCGGGAACTCCACGAACTCCAGCAGTTCCAGCGCCACTTTCTCAGGAGGTTTGTTCCAGTGATAATCCGAGCCGAAGATGACCCCCACCATAACGTTTTCCAGCGCGGTCAGACGCGGGAAGGGCTGGGAAATCTGGAAAGTGCGCGACATGCCCTTGCGGCACATGACCTCCGCCGGCTGACCGGTGGTCTCCTCGCCGGCGAAAAAGACGCGCCCCGCGCTGGGTGGGTAGGTGCCGGTGATGCAGTTGATGAAGGTCGTTTTGCCGGCGCCGTTGGGGCCGATGAGGCCAAATATCTCTCCCTCATACACTTTCAGGGAGACGTGGTTGACGGCGGTCAGCCCGCCGAAGTTTTTCACCAGTTCTTGTGTTTCAAGGATGACCATACCTCTTCCCACCTTTGCGGTTGTGGAATAACCGTCGCCGGCCGCGGCCGGCCGCCAACACAAATACCGCTGGGGGGTGAGGACCTCCTCACCCCCCACCAGGCACACTGTGTTAGGGCTTGGGCTTAAGTTCTTGCTCCGCCCATTCCGGCGGGAAGATGACCTTGCCCACGCCGTCGAAGTACTGGAGCACAGGGAAGATGTAGTACCCCTGGCCGACGATCGGGTCGGGGATCGTCTCGGGGGTGTACTTGTACTCCCGCATGACGATGCCGTTCTTGTAGCTCCACTTGCCGGTGTGGATGTTCTCGCGGGCCCACTTGTAGATGGTCTCGCGGTTCAGCTCGCCGTACTCGGCCAGGGTGTTCTTGAGCACTTCAATGAAGAGATGCATGCCGTCATAGGACAGGCCGGCGGCCGACGGGCTGGGCTCGATGCCGAAGCGGGCCTTGAACTTCTCGGCAAACTCTTTGGCTTCCGGCGTGGTCCAGCCGGGAATCTGGTCGAGCACGTAGTCGGAGGACTTGCCGGTGAGCTGATACCATTCGCCCACCCATCCCAGGCCGTCCATAATGATCAGGCTCTTCAGCCCGACCTCATCGGCCTGCTTGATGAAGGCGGAGGCCACCGGGGCGGCCGTGCTGGTGCCGGCGACCAGGGCTGGGTTCAGCTCTTTGAACTTGTTCAGGATGGGATAGAACTCGGTCTGCTCGATAGGGAAGTATTCCTCCGCCACCACTTTCCAGCCGGCATCTTGGAGCTGTTTCTTGATGGCGCCGCCGAAGGAGCGGCCCCAGTCGGTGTCCTCGCCGTAGATGGCGACGGTCTTCTCCGCCGGCTTCCAGATGCCCTTGCTAATAGCATCTTCCAGGGCCTGGACGTAGGAGATGCTCAGCTTGGCCGGCGCGGGCCACCCCTTGATCATCCAGTAGCTGTACTTCTCCGGGTCGGAGGCGAACTTCTCGTTTACCACTTCCGTAGCACCGAAACCGAAGAAATGGGGAATTTTGTACTTGGCGGCCACATCCATACAGGACACAGCCACAGAGCTGTGCCAGTTGAGGACGCCGGCCTGGATCTGGTCCTGCACCGCGGCCTGCTCATAGGCCTGGGCGGCCTTGGCGGGGTCGGACTGCGAGTCGATCCAGACCACCTCGATCTTGTAGTTGCCCACCTGCCAGTTGATCTCATCGAGGGCCATCTGGGCCGAGCCCTTGAACTCCTCGCCTGTGCGGGCGGCCGGTCCGCTGAAGGGACCAAGGATGCCGATCTTAAGGACCTTAGTCTCGGGGGCCGGCGGCTGGGTCGGGGCTTCTGTAGCGGCGGCCGGCGGCTGGGTCGGGGCAGGAGTGGCTTTTGGTGCACAAGCACCCAACACCATCGCCAGCACCAGGCCAATCACCAACAGCGGGACAACCTTGCGGTACATAGCTACCTCCTCTTCTTTCCCTTAAGGGTTTGTGAAAGGCGATTTGCGGATAACGCATCACATTGATCAGCGTCCAATGAGAGGCAGAGGTAATCTGTCTGGCTTGCCGGCATCACCTCCTTTCCTTTCGGGGACGAACAGTTGTCCTAGACGATCCGATATACCGACCGTACATGCTGCGGCGATGACGGGGACAATTTTCCCTTGGCTAGACTTCGCCAATGAAGCCGATTACGCCCCCCTTTGCGGACAGAGGCAAAGGGAATGCGCCAATAATTGTGATGAAGTGTACTAAATGGATATCGCAAGTATATTAATAGAATACCACAAAAGCCTCGCGCTGTCAAGTCATTCTCACCAACAGTGGGCTGAAAGAAAAGGTCAAAATACGCGTTTTACACATTCATTTTACCACATCTTGGGAATTTGTCAACCCCCTCTGCTGAGGGTGTGGTAAAAGTCCACACATACAGTCTGTGAAAGAGCGGCGGCTGAGGCCACGACAACAACTGCGAAGCCTGTCTGCGCAGGCTTCGCGAAGTCGGCGCCGGCCCGCAGTTTCAACTGCCAAGCTTTTTCAACACCCTCTCTACGCAGTGTCATCGGGACGCCCGCGCTGGCTTTTTGACCCTTCCACCCAGTGGACATGCCGGCCAACGTGTGGTAAAATATTTTTATTAATGTTCATTGAGTACTTGACCACGTTGGTTTCATACGGTATCCTTCTCTCCATGACATTCATGTGGAGGGAAGGAATCATGCCCAGGCCCAAGGTGTACGCAGTCGAGCTGACCGGGGAACAACGATCACGTCTGCTTGAGCTGGTCAGG
>CALIBQ010000034.1 GCA_938049385.1 uncultured Anaerolineae bacterium | reverse complement strand
AGATGGTGATGCCGGGCGACCGGGTGAACCTGCGGGTGAAGCTGATCGCGCCGGTGGCGCTGGAAGAGGGTTCGCGCTTCGCCATCCGCGAGGGCGGCCGCACCGTCGGCGCCGGCGTCATCACCAAGATCGTCGAATAATCACTGATACCGGGACGGTTGCGACATGGCGAAGAAAGCGGCTCGTATGATTATCACGCTGGCTTGCACCCAGTGCAAGGAGCGCAACTATACGACGGAGAAGAACCGACATAATGACCCGGGGCGCATGGAGCTGAAAAAGTACTGCCCGCGCTGCCGCACGCATACCCTGCATCGCGAGACCCGCTGACGGCAGTGCATGAGCAAGCTCCTGCCCACGGGCGGATTGCAGGCCAGTAGCTCAATTGGCAGAGCAACGGTCTCCAAAACCGTAGGTTGCGGGTTCGAGTCCTGCCTGGCCTGCCTGAGCAGGCAAGAGATAGCGAGGAGCGGAGCACAGAAGGGGCCTGAAAGGCTGAGGCCCCCTTCTGTGTGTATAAGCCAAGTACAGGCGTAAAGGGTGTTGCATGGCGAAAGAACAAGCAACAGCAACCAAAGAAGCACGGCCGACAGCTAAGCCGGCAGCCAAGCCAGCCGCCAAGCCGGCGGCTAAGCCGGCCGCCAAGCCGAAAAAAGAAAACCGCATTGTGCGCTATTTCAAACAGACTCGCGCCGAACTGCGCAAAGTCACCTGGCCCAGCCGCGAAGAGGCCATTCGCCTCACCGCCATCGTCCTGGGCATGACCATCGTCATGGCAGTATTCCTGGGCCTGGTGGACTTTATCTTCACCAAGCTGTTCGCCCTGTTCCTGTGAGAGAGCGCCCGGCGCGAACCAGTTAATACAGGGAATTTGAAGTGGCACCACGCAAACGGAAGCAGGATACAACCGAAGAGATGGCCGCCGGCATGACAACCTCGCCTACCGACGAGGAAGCTATAGCGCGCCTTCAGGAAGAAGCGCAGGCCGGCGAACCTTCCGCGGAACAGGCCCCGGAGGGCGAGGCTGGCGCGCCGGCACAGGACGAGCGCCGCTGGTACGTCGTGCACAGCTACTCCGGGTACGAGAACAAGGTCAAGCGCAACCTGGAACAGCGCATCGAGTCCATGAACATGCGCGATAAAATCTTCCAGGTCGTGGTACCAACGGTCGAGGAGGTCGAACTGCACGACGGCAAGCGGCGCACTGTCGAGCGGCGTGTCTTCCCCGGGTATGTCCTGGTCCAAATGATCATGGACGATGACTCCTGGTACGTCGTGCGCAACACCCCCGGCGTGACCGGCTTTGTGGGCATCGGCAACAAACCCACCCCACTGAGCCAGGAGGAAGTGGACCGCATCCTGAAGCGCATCCAGGCCCAGGCACCGAAGATTCGCGTCAGCTTCCGCGTGGGCCAGAAGGTGCGCATCATAGACGGCCCCTTCACCGACTTTGTCGGCACCGTGGATGAGGTGGACGAGAGCAAGGGCAAGGTCAAGGTGCTGGTCTCGTTCTTTGGGCGGGAAACTCCCATTGAGCTGGACTTCCTGCAGGTAGAAAGGGTCTAACCGCACGCGGTTGACATTGATGTCTCTTTGAGAGCACGGAGAGCGAACATGGCAAAGAAAGTCAAAGCGATTGTGAAACTGCAGATTCCCGCCGGCAAGGCCAACCCGGCGCCCCCGGTCGGCCCGGCCCTCGGCCAGCATGGGGTCAATATCATGGCCTTCTGCAAAGAATACAACGCCCGCACCGCCTCCATGGTGGGCAGTATTGTGCCGGTGGAAATCACCATCTATCAGGATAACTCGTTTACCTTTGTGCTGAAGACCGCGCCCACCGCTGACCTTCTGCGCAAAGCCGCTGGCATTGAAAAAGGCTCCGGCCAGCCCAACCGGGTCAAGGCCGGCAAGGTCACGCGCGCCCAGATTCGCGAGATCGCCGAAATCAAGATGCGCGACCTGAACACCACCGACCTGGAAGCGGCCATGCGCATGGTGGAGGGCACAGCCCGCAGTATGGGCATTACCATCGTTGACTGACAAGCATGACCATGCGTTGGCGTCCGCGGGACGCCGGCTGTGGGAGGGGAGCAGTCCCCGCCAATACCACTGTGGAGGAATCATACATGCCGAAGCACGGGAAAAAGTATCTCGAAGCCGCCAAACTAATTGATCGTCAGAAGTATTACTCGCCGCGCGAAGCGCTGGAGCTGGTGAAGAAGACCCACTACGCCAACTTTGACGGCACCGTGGAGCTCCACCTGCGCACTGGCCTGGACCCGCGCCATGCGGATCAGCAGATTCGCGGCGTCGTCCTCCTGCCGCGCGGCTTGGGCAAGCAGGTGCGCGTGTTGGTCTTCGCCGAGGGCGAAGCGGCCCGCATCGCGCAGGAAGCCGGCGCCGATTACGTCGGCACTGATGAGTACATTGAGAAGATCCAAAACGGCTGGCTGGAGTTTGACGTAGCGGTGGCGGTCCCGCAGGTCATGGGCAAGGTCGGCCGGCTGGGTAAAATCCTCGGCCCGCGCGGCCTCATGCCCAGCCCCAAGGCCGGCACCATCGTCCCACCGGAAGACCTGCCGCGAGTGCTCAACGAACTGCGCCTCGGCCGCGTGGAATACCGCGTGGACAAGACGGCCAACGTGCACGTCCCCATTGGCAAGGTCTCGTTCCCGGTGGAGCATCTGCTGGACAATATGGCCGCCGTCATGGACGCCATCGTGCGCGCCAAGCCGGCCAGCGCCAAAGGCCAGTATATCCGCCGCGTCACTGTGGCCAGCAGTATGGGACCTGGCGTGAAGGTGGATGTCAACGAAGCCCTGGCATTGAAGCCATCGCTGTAATCATGCGTTTCTGACAACCGCATATTTCCCGCCGTACCGCAGACAGCAGGTGCATGCGCTGAAACCCATTGGGGCCTGCCGAGGTAGGGCCGAGCAAGCATCATCGTGAGAGATGAATTCTCGCGCCTTTGCCGCGGCATACCCCGGCAAAGGCATTTTTATTGGAAGCCGGCGGGAACAAACCAGCAGTCCAACCCCACTCCCGTGGGCACGTAACGGATATGAACGGATGAAACTGAAAGGAGGTGATAGCCCTTGCCGCTAACACGTGAGAGAAAAGAGCAGATGGTGGCGGAATATGTCCGCCTGTTTTCCAACAGCCAGGCCCTGGTCGTGGTGGACTACCGCGGACTGCCCATGTCGGTCATCAACAAACTGCGCGCCGATATCCGGCCGGCCGGCAGTAAGTTTATGGTGGTCAAGAACACCCTGGCGCGCCTCGCCTTACAACAGGCCGGCCTGGTTGTCCCGCAAGATCTGCTGAAAGGAACGACCGCCATCACCGTGTGCGGTCCGGACGTGGCCGCCACGGTCAAGGCCCTCAAGGCCGTCGCCCAGGAGACCAAGGTCCTGCAGATCAAAGGCGCCATCCTGGGGCGCAGTGTCCTGGATGCCGCCGGCGCGGAAGCTCTGGCCGACCTGCCGCCGCGCGAGGTCCTGCTGGCGCAGGTGGTGGGTGCCATCCAGGCGCCGCTCAGCGGCCTGGTCACCGTGCTGTCCGCGCCCATGCGCGGCCTGGTCACCGTGCTGAAGGCGTACGCCGACAAGAAGGCGGCGTGACGCCGGCACTGTCCCGTAGAACCACAACCGATTACATATCAACTGGAGGAGCAAAATGACCAAAGAGGAAATTATTGAAGCGATCGCCAATATGAGCGTGCTGGAACTGGCCGAGCTGGTCAAAGCGCTGGAAGAGAAGTTCGGTGTGAGCGCCGCCGTGCCCATGATGGCCGCCATGCCTATGGCCGGCGCCGCCGAAGCGGCCGCCCCCGCTGAGGAAGAGAAGACCGAGTTCGACGTCATCCTCAAGGAAGTGGGCGCCAAGAAGATCCAGGTCATCAAGGTCGTGCGCGAGCTCACCAACCTGGGCCTGAAAGAGGCCAAGGACCTGGTAGATAGCGCGCCGGCCAAGGTGCTGGAGGGCGTCTCCAAAGAGGCCGCAGAGCAGGCCAAAGCCAAGCTCGAGGCGGAAGGCGCTACCGTCGAGATCAAGTAATCCACATCCGTTCCACTGCCTGTGCCCACACAGCGAGGCCGTCCTCATGACAGGGGACGGCCTCGCACCCTTTCAGCGGCGGGGAAACGCCTCGGGCGGCAGTTTCGCCGCCGGCGGAAGCCGGCGCTTGAACTCGCTGGCCTGCACGCGCGACCACACCCCCTGCACCAGCGCCGGCGGCAGGCCGCACCGCACCGCCTCCTCCACGCTCAGCCCACGGTCAATCAGCAGATACAGTGCGCGGTCCATATCCGCATAGGTGAAGCCCAGTTCCCCCTCATCGGTCTGGCCAGGCCATAGGTCCGCCGTTGGGGGTTTAGCAATGATCTGCGCCGGCACCCCAACCGCCCTGGCGAGCTGACGCACCTGTGTCTTGTACAAATCCCCCAGCGGGTTCAGGGCGCAGGCCATGTCGCCGTACAGCGTGCCGTAGCCCAACCACCACTCCGTCTTATTGCTGGAACCCACGACCAGCCCGTGCCAGATTTCCGAATGGTCGTACAGGACAATCATGCGCATGCGCGCCATGATATTGCCGCGTCGGCGCGCCGGCATGTCCGGATACTGCTCCAGATAGGGATCCACCATCGGGGTAATCTCCACCGTCTTCAGCGTCACGCCCAGCATCTCCGCCACCTGCCGGGCATCGGCAAAGTGGACCGGGTTCGATGTGCGGTACGGCATCCACAGTGCCAGCACATTCTCTGGACCGATGGTTTCGGCTGTCAGGAAGCAGGCGAGAGCGGAGTCAATGCCGCCCGAAAGACCCAGCACCGCGCGGTCAAAGCCGGCCTGCTGGAGCTGGTCGCGAATCCACGCGGTCAGGTGCCGGCGCGCCGCCTCCACGTCGAGCTCCAGCGCCGCGTCAATGTCATGCCATGGGACCGCCATGGGGAAAGCCTCCTGAACGTTGATGATGAAGGTTATGCGTCGGGAAAAGCCTCATCAGGGACAGGGGTGGCCGGCTGGCGTTGTCTGCTCCCCATCACTAGGAGAACGATGCCGGCCAGGGCCAGCAGGAGATCCAGCCACTGCGTCAAACGCAGGCCCCATAGGTGCGATACCTCATCGCCGCGCCAGAACTCCAGCACGAACTGTGCCCCGAAGTAGCCGATGAGGTACAGCGCGGTGGGGAAGCCAGCACGCCGGCGGGATAGCGCCCACAGCAGTATCCCCAGGAGCAGGAGACACTGCACCATACCGAACCACTGCGTAGGAAAGCGCCGCGCCACAACCCCGTAGATGTCGGGGAGGCGCAGGTAGAGCGCGCCCCGGCCGGCCTCGCCGTAGGCACAGCCGCCGGCCAGACACGCCAGCCAGCCGAAAAAGCCCCCCAGCGCCAGCCCGGGACAGAAAAGATCGGCCCAATCCCAGATGGGCCGGCGCCGCACAGCCGTCCATATGAACAGGGCGATGCCGCCGCCGATTACCGCACCATGGAACGAGATGCCTCCCCGCCAAATGGCCAGGCTCTCCAGAGGATGCTGAGAAAAATATGCGAGGTTGAGAAGAACGTACAGCAGACGTCCACCCAGCAGTCCGCCGGTCAGCACGACGCTGAGGACATCCATCAGTTCATACACGGATATGCTGCAGCGCCGGCCCAGCCGCCATATGAACAGCAGGCCCAGGAGCAAGCCGGCGTCCACCAGTACGGTGTAGGTGTAGATCGGGCGGCTCCCAACATGAAACAGCACAGTGGGCATGGCGCTATTCCTGCAGGCTGGCGATGATGCGCTCGTACTTGTGCACCAGCTCGCGGGCGTTCTCCATAGAATTCGCTTCCGCGTAGATATGGAACTCGGGGGTATCCGGGTCCGGCAGTACCAGGACCCACTGTTCCTCCGAGAAGTATATCTTGATGCCGTCGGTCATATCAGCGCCGTAGTCCTTGTACTGCTCGTTGAGCTTGCGCATGACGGTGCCTTTCATCTCCCAGGGGCATTCCACCCGGCCGTGGGCGATGTGAAATGCCGGCAGGGAATCCACCACGCGCGAGAGAGACGTTTTCTGCACGGCCAAGAACTCCAGGAGCTTGGCCGCCGCCATCATACCGTCGGCCGCCGGCTGAAAGGCCGGGAAGATGAAGTTGCCGGTGCCGTCGCCGGCCATAATGACCCCCTCTTCCAGCGCGGCGCGGGTGAGGGTCGGCAGGTCAGTCTTGGTGCGCCGCACGCTGGCCTCGTAGCGGGTAGCCAACCGCTCCAAGATATAGGACTGGTGCACCGGCACCACGATGACGCCCGGCCCCATCGTCTCCCAGGCCAGCACCGCCATCGCCGCCAGAGCGACGCTGTTGGGCAGGATTTTACCGCGATTGTCGGCGATGAACAACTTCTCCCCGCCCACATCGAAGCGCACCCCCAGGTCCGCGTTCAATGCACCGGTGATGAGCGCCATTTCCCAGAGGGCCTTCTCGAACTCGTCCTGCCCAATGGCCATCTTGGTTTCATCAATGTGAGCGTTCAGAGGAACCGTGTCCACATGAAGCTGGTTCAGGATATTGGGCATCACATAGGTCACGGGCGAGTAGGCATAGTCGCAGACGATGCGGAAGCGGCGCTCGCGGATGGCCGGCATGTTGACCACCTTCAGGAAACCCTCGATATAGCGCTCCGCCACCCCTGGGGCATAGGAAATTGTGCCGATATCGTCCAGATACACCCGGCGAAAATCCTCGCGGAAGAAGACCCGTTCGATGTTGCGCTCGACCGACTTGCTCAGATTCAACCCGTCCTTGTCCATAAAGCGAATGTCAACCACCCGCTGGTCGAAGGGGGAGACGCGCAGGTGCACCCCTCCAACGGCGTCGCTGGTGCGGGTATAGTAACAGGCGACGGGGATGGGCATGGTGCGCAGGTCCAGCACGTTGATGCCGGCGGACGGCAGGCCGGAAATCGTGGCGCGCTTCAACATGCGGGGACTGCGGTGTGGGTCTCGGTTGATAGTCACAGTACTGCCCTTCGGCAGTGTGGCGCCGAAGGCCGCCCCCAGTTTGGCGGCGAATTCCGGCGTCAGGTCAATGTTGACCATGCCGGTAACGCCGAAGCGGCCAAAGAGGGTGCGCCGGCTCTGCGCCCCCCAGATGAGGCTGGAATACACGTTGACGCCGGCCTCGATCTCTTTCTCCGGCCAAATCTTCACGTTGGCATGGATCACCGCATTGTGTCCCACAATCGTGCGGTCGCCGATGACCACCCCCTCGAACGTCATGACGCGCGTGTGGAGGTTGCACTGCCGGCCGACAATGGTGCCGCGCAGTTCACAGGCCTCCCCGATGTACGAGTTGCGCCAAATGATACAGCGGTCAATATGGGCGCGATTGTCCACAATGGAATAGTCGCGGATGACCGTAGGGCCATGTATGGTGACGCCGCCCTTAATCTTCACCTCCTGCCCCAGATATATCGGTCCGTACAGCTTGGCGTCCGGCGCGATCTCCACGCCAGGCTCCACCCAGATGTCCCCCCCGATATGCTCTCCCAGCGGCTCCACCTTGACACGGCCGGAAAGGAGGTCCGCCGTAGCGCGCATGTACTCGGGAATGTTGCCGATGTCGCACCAATATCCGTCGGCGATATATCCGAACAGCGGGTCATTACGCTCCAGCATGACGGGGAACAGGTCTTTGCTGAAGTCAAAGGCCTGGCCGGCGGGGATGTAATCCAGCACCTCCGGCTCCAGCACGTAAATGCCCGTGTTGACCGTATCCGAGATCACCTCGCTCCAGCTCGGCTTTTCCAGGAACTGACGGATGTGCCCTTCCTCATCGGTAATGACCACGCCGTACTCCAGGGGGTTGGGCACGCGGTACAAGGTAATGGTAGCCAGGGCGCGCTTCTGCCGATGATAATTTAGGATGGCCTGCAAATCGAAATCGGTGAGGGCGTCCCCGCTGATGATAATGAAGGTCTCGTCCAGGTACTGTTGGGCGTTCTTGACACTGCCGGCAGTGCCCAGGGGCACCTCCTCCACCGAATAATGGATATTCATGTCCCACTGCTGACCACTTCCCAGAAAATCCTGGATGGTCTCCGCCATATACTGCAGGGTCACCACCACCTCGGTAATGTCGTGGCGCTTGAGCAGGTCCAGAATGTGGGCAATAATCGGTTTGTTGGCAACGGGGACCATCGGTTTAGGCCGGCCGATCGTGAGAGGCCGCAAACGTGAGCCTTCTCCTCCTGCCATGACAACCGCTTTCATTGCTCACCTCCTCTCTTTGTGGAATAATTGCCCCTAGCAGGGCGTCAGCGCTGACGTGAACACGAAGCGAGGTCACCAGCCGGGATTGTTAAAACCGTATTCTATGTTCATGATACCACAAACCGGCCAGCTTGTAAACAGCCTGGGGAATTGTGGATTGCGGAATTAGGGTTGTGAAACTCGCATTACGCAATCCGCGATCCGAATGCCGTAATCACCGGCGGAGCACCCGGAGCAGGTTGGTGAGGATGCCGGCCGTCAGGCCGAAGCCCAGCGCGCCGGCGCGTGCCAGGAGAAAAAGAGGAGCCAGCAGGGCAACCGCTCGATCCCGACGCCATGCGCGCACGCAGAAGGGGATGGCGGAGACCAGGAAGCCGGCCAGGGATGCGCCGGCCAGCATCCAGCCGGGCCTCCACAAAAAGCCGGCGGCCGCTGACGCGCCGGCCAGCCCCAGCAGGAGTATCTGGAGCTTCAGCACGGGGGGCGTATGGCT
Source organism: uncultured Anaerolineae bacterium (assembly GCA_938049385.1). GTDB lineage: Bacteria > Chloroflexota > Anaerolineae > JACIWP01 > JACIWP01 > JACIWP01. Next base: position 12,090 of record CALIBQ010000034.1, on the reverse strand, counting down.
GTCGTCCACGGCCTTGCCGGGATGGCGGATGTGAACCTTGACTTTCCAGAAGCCGATCCAGAACTTCTTGCGCACGTAGGCCGGCAGGCTTGCCGCATGCTGATGGCATACCACAGCGCGGAGCTGAAACACCATCTTACAGCCGTCGGCGGCCAGGCGGAAGGAGAATTCCTGATCTTCGACGTTAGCGCGGGGGAAGGACTCGTCGAAGCCGCCGTAGCGCAGGAAGACGTCGCGGCGGTAGCCGGCGGAGTAGGTGTCAATGAAATCAATGTAGCGCCGGCGGGCCATACGCCGGTACTTGTCTTCATATTCCAACTGCACGAAGCGCGCCGTAAGCTCTCGCTGGCGGGTGCAGTAGGTGCCCTTGACCCCGACAACCTCGCTGTCGGCAAAGGGGGCCAGCATGGCCTCGACCCAGTCAAGCGCCGGCTCGCAGTCGGCATCGGTGAAGAGCAGGATATCCCCGCGCGCCTGCCGGGCACCCAGGTTGCGAGCGGCCGCCGCTCCGCACCCGGGGAGCTGAAGCACGGTCGCGCCGGCCCGCCGAGCAATCTCCGCCGTGTCATCGCTGGAGCCATCGTCCACGACGATGATTTCATCCACGCGCTTGCCGGCGGTCTGACGGTACAGCGCATGCAGGCAGGCCGGCAGGGTGGCGCCGGCGTTCCTCGCCGGGATAATCACCGACGCTGTCAGCCCAGAACCTCGTTCGTTCATGCCCACCTCATGGGGTTCGTGCGGCCGGCAGTGGCTTGGCGATGATGATGAGCCGATGGGTGTTGGTCCAGTACGGCCAGCAGGTGACCAGGGTCAGCCGCTCCTCGGCAGTGGGAGCGATGTACTGAGCATTGGCACGGCGCTGTTCCTCCGTGGCACTCGCCTCGGGTAGGATAAGCTTTTCCACGACCTGATAGGTGAATTCACCGCCGTCCTCGGTGTACAGGGTAATGAGGTCGCCGGCCTGCAGGTCCACCAGGTAGCGGAACACCTCGCCCTCGATATTGTGGTGGCCGGAGAGGACGATATTGCCCCCCTGGCCGGGGTAGGCGCTGTTCTTGTGATGGCCGGCGGCATAGGAAGCCGTCTCCCATTCACTGCGCATCTGGCCGTCCTTCTCCACCAACACCCAGCCCACCTCGACCACCGGGGCATCCAGCTTGATGGCCGGCGCGGCAATGCGCACGATCTTGCGCGGGGTCGGCGTGGGTGTCACCGTCGGGGTAGGCGTGACGGTGGGCGTAGATGTAGGCGGGATCGGGGTATACGTGGCCGGCACCGGTGTAAAGGTGGCAGTGGCCGTATATGTCGCTGTGGGAGTTGCGGTCGCCGTCGGCAGGGCGGCCAGGGCCGTCGCCGTGGCAGAGATGGACTGCAGTTGCGCCATGGCCTCACGCTGACGGAGCATATCCCGCACCAGGAAGCTGGCGGCCAGTGCCAGCACCAGCAGGCCGGCCGCGATCAAACCGTTTCCCAACCTGCGATTGCGCGACGACGAGACTTCCATACGTGCTTCACTCTCACTTCAGCGGGTCAATCCCATACCTGGTGGATAAATAAAGGGAGCGGAAACCTCAACCCCCGACCCCTTCCCCGTGCACGGGGAAGGGATGCAGGAGACAAACCTGCCAGCAACGCTTTTCCCACGCCATGTGACTTTTCCAACCCGCGCAAGATTGCAAGTGTTAGCGCTCGCCGAGCATCTCCGCTTCCAGCTCCTCGAAGAAAACCTGCATGAAGCGCAGGCGGTGCTCTGCCATGCGGCGCGCCGTCGGGGTATAAAGGTGTTCAGGCAGGCGGGAAAGCTTGTACAGGAATTCGTGCACCGGCGTGTGTTCTTTCCCGCCGGCGTCCCCCTGCCGCGCCGCGTCCATTGGCACCCAGAGGTCTGACCCCCGCTCGCCGGCCATGGCATAGGCCCGCGCCACACCAACGGCCCCCAGCGCGTCCAGTTTGTCCGCGTCCGAGAGCACTTTCGCCTCCAGGGTGCGGGGTTCGACGTCGTTGCGGAAGCGGTGCGCGGCGATGGCGTGGGCGACGGCTTCGACGAGTTCGGGCGGATGGCCGGCGAGAAGCTGGCGCGCCCGCTCCGCGCCCCACTGCGCGTGGCACACGCCGGCGGCGGCTTCCGCCGGCCGGCCGATGTCGTGCAAGAGACAGGCGGTGCGCAGAACCAGCATATCGGCGCCCTCTGCCTGACCAATACGCTCTGTCAGCCGCAGTACCCGCAGTACATGGGAAAAGCCGTGGGCGCCGCCGGCCTCCGGGTACAGCGCCTTAGCTTCCTCGATGCTGATCAATGACGGTGCGCTCTCTGTCATGGCCGTTATTCCGGCTGGCGCAAGCACGCTCAGGCCGCTTTCTTCTCGTGCTTACGCCCGACGAAAAAGCGGACGAAATCTCCCACCAGGGAGGGGAGCCGGCGCCAGGTATCGGGGTTCTTCAGCCGGCGCCAGATGCGGCTGGGGCGCAGGTAAAAGCGCCGGTAGGCCTCGTGCCATTTGCGCTCGACCAGCTCCGCCGTCACCTCGCCGATCTCGAAGCGCGCCTTCTCGTCATGGATGGCGAAATCGCCCCAGTCATTCGTCAACAGCCGGCCCTGCGTGCGCACCATCTCGTACAGTTCTGTGCCGGGATACGGCGCGGCAATCATGAAATTGCCCAAATCGGGGTCCAGCTCCAGCGCCAGTTTGATGGTCTCATCCATGGTCTCTTCAGTCTCGGTGGGCAGGCCGAAGATAAAGAAGCCCATGGTCTCCAGGCCGGCGGCGCGGGCGTTGGCGAACGCCTGGCGCACTTCCTCGATGGTTTGCTTCTTCTTGATGAAATCCAGCACGCGCTGGCTCCCGCTTTCGACGCCGAAGCCGACCCGCTTACAGCCGGCGGCCTTCATGAGCTGGAACAGCTCCAGGTCGGTCTGCGGCGCGCGCATGCCGTGAATGGTGATCCATGGCACGTGGTTGAGCTTCTCGCGGATGAGCAGGCGGCATATCTCCTTGGCGCGCTCCACGTCCAGGTTCCAGACGTCGTCGGTCACGCCGATCTCGGTGGCGCCCAGCTCCCGCACCAAGTACGCCCATTCCTTGACCACTTCCGCCGGCTGGCGCGGGCGCCAGGTATGGCCGGTGATGGGCTTGGAGCAGTAGATGCACTGGTACGGACAGCCGCGCGAGGTCAGCAGGGTGTAGGAGCGGGCATGGGGGTCCAAGCCGTCGGTGAGCGGCTGGAGATTGGTATAGCGTTCGATCTTGAACAGGTCGTACGCCGGCCAGGGGATGTTGTCCAGGTCTTTGCGCAGGGGCCGGTTGGGATTATGCACGACCTCGCCGGCCGCGTTGCGGTAGGAAAGGCCGAGGATCTCCCGCCAAGCGGGGTGGGTGAAGAGCCGCGGCCCGGTCGGGCCGTCCATCGGCCGGCCGGGATCCGCCTCCAGCGCGTGCAGGATCTCGATAATCGTGTCCTCCGCCTCGCCCCGCACCGCCAGGTCCACCTCGGGCCGCTCCATGGACTCGGCCGGCATCAGCGTCAGATGGGGACCGCCCAGGATGGTAACAGCACCGTGGGCTTTGGCGGTCTCGGCCGCCTTCCATGCCTCATAGATCAGCGGTGTGGGGCTGGAGATGCCGACGACATCGAAATGCTCCCGCGCCAGCAAGTCGGCCAGAGGTTCATCCTCCACCTCGCCGTCGTAAAGCTGGACGGGATAGCCGGCGGCACGGATACTGCCGGCCAGGTAACCGAGGCCCATATGGATATGCCGGCGAGAATTCCACACCCGCGAGGCAGGGCTTACCAGCAGGATTTTCATGGTGCACCTCAACAATTATGCGATCGTCCTCAGCGGAAATTATATCACGTCCGGGCGCTTTCACCAATTTGCCGGCCGGAGGCCGGGATGGATTTGCACAGCCGACCGTTTTCGTGTAGATTATTGACCGATCATCAGACCAGTTCAACTTTACAGACCGTGAGGCGAAAGGAGCGGTAACATGTGGCTGACCAACGTGCGGCTGTTTGATGGGACGGGGCGGGTGTGGCCCACAGCGGCAGTGTGCATCCAAGGGGAGCGGATTCAGGGGGTGTATGAGAAAGCGCCCGAACATCTCCCGCCGGAAGAAGCGGTGCTGGACCTAGCCGGCAGGACTGTCATCCCCGGTTTGATCAACTGCCACACGCATCTGTGCCTGGACGGAAGCCCGGACCCCGCCGGCGCCTGGGAACGCCAGACCATCACCAAGAACGTGCTGGTGGCGGCCAAACATGCCGAGCGCACCCTGCGCGCCGGCATCACCACGGTGCGCGACCTGGGCGGCATGGAATACGTGGACATCGCCCTGCGCGACGCTGTCAACGAGGGCCTCATCCTCGGCCCGCGCATGAAGGTCAGCGGCAAGGTCATCTGCATGACCGGCGGCCACGGCTGGGGGCCGGGCGGCCGCGAGGCCGATGGGCCGGACGAGGTGCGCAAAGCGGCACGGGAGCAGTTGAAGGCCGGCGCTGACATCATCAAAATCATGGCCACCGGCGGCGTGATGACCTTTGGGGTGGAACCTGGCTCCCAGCAGTTGAACGAGGATGAGATGCGCGCCGCCGTGGAGGAAGCGCGCAAGGCCGGCAAGCTGACCGCTTCCCACGCCCAGGGTGCGGCCGGCATCAAAGCCGTCGTGCGGGCCGGCATTGACTCCATCGAACACGGTTTCTACCTGGACGATGAGGCCATCGAGCTGATGCTGGAGCGCGGCACTTATTTCGTCCCAACGCTGGCCGCGCTGTACCATATCCTGGAGGCCGGCACGGCGGCCGGCATCCCCGCCTTCATGGTCGAGAAATCCCTGCGGGCGCGCGATGCCCAGCTCGCCAGCTTCCAGCGGGCATATAAGGCCGGCGTCCCCATCGCCGCCGGCAACGACGGCGGGACGCCTTTCAACACGGCGGACAACCTGCCCAGCGAGCTGGCGCGCCTGGTCGAGAACGGCATGACGCCGGCGGAGGCCCTGCTGGCTGCCACCCGCGTTGCCTCCCAGCTCCTGCGCATGGAGGACGAGATCGGCACTATTGAGGCCGGCAAGCGTGCCGATCTCGTGGTCCTGGACGGTGATCCGCTGTCGGACATCCGCAACGTGCGCAAGGTGCAGTTGGTGCTGAAAGACGGGAAAATCGTGCATGACCAGCGCGGCAAGGAGCTGGAGCAATGACGGGGAAGGAACGCATATTCCAGGCCCTGGCCGGCGGGCGCCCGGAACCGGTCCCGATCGCCCTGGATTATCTGTTCTTATACCTGGCGGAGCGTATTGAACAGGAGTATGTCTCTGCCTACCGCGAACGTCTGCTCCGCTATCAACAGGTACGGCTGGATCCGGACGAGGACGCGTGGATACGCGCCCAGGCCATCTTGCGAGCATACGCCCGCTTTCGTGAACGGGATGACTGGCTGTATGCGCCGGCATACCCTGTGCCGGAGGTGGTGCAACAGCGTGCATTGGCGTTGGAAGGCGAAAAGGTCTACCAAATAGATTTGCGGGATGGGAGCCGACAGCTTCTTCTGCCGGCCCAGCAGAGCAAGCAAGAATTCTACCGCGATTACTACGCCCGCAAGCATGAGCGGGCACACCGGCGCTCGGAGATTAAGCCCCTGTTGGATGAATATGTCACTGACATGCGCGCCCAGCGGATGAACATGGCGGTCGCCCGCCATCTCATCGCTTCCCAGGGGCAGGACTATTTCATCTACACAGGATTTAGCGGCCCCTTTTGGGCACTGTTCGAGCTGTTTGGCTTCGAAAGCATGATGACAGCCTGCTACGACTCCCCGGCCGAGGCGCGCATCATCATGGACACCGCGCTGGAGCTGGCACTGGAAAGGGCCGGCCGCTTCCGTGATGCCGGCGGCCACGGCATCCGCATCGAGGAACTTATGGTTTCCGCTGACCTTATCTCCCCTCGGCTCTACGAAGAGTATGTCTGGCCGTACGAGGAAAAGCTGTGTGCCGGCCTGCGGCGGATGGGTTTGAAAGTAATCCTCTACTTCTGCGGGGATGTCATGCCGCGCCTGCCAGCCCTGACCCAGCTCCCCATCGACGCCCTCATGGTGGAGGAAAGCAAGAAGGACTTCCGCATTGACATCGGGGAGGTGCGCGCCGCCGTCGGTGACCAGCTTTGCCTCTTCGGCAACATTGACGCATATGAGGTTATGCGCATGGGGACGTCAGCACAGATACGCCAGGAAGTGGAGCGTCAGCTTCGGGCCGCCGGCACGCACGGCGCCTTTATCATGGGCATCGGAAGCCCACTGCCCTTGGACACGCCGGCCGAACATGTGGACATCCTCATCGAGCACACCCGCCGGTGCGGCTGGCCGGCGGACAGCATCTCACACGAGGCTTGACGATGCAGACCATGAGTTCTCGCCAGCGGGTTCTCTCCGCCATTTATCACCGCCAGCCGGACCGGGTGCCCATTGATGTGGGCGGCACCATGGCGACCGGCATCAACGTGCAGGCCTATCAGGAACTGCTGAATTATCTCGGCATGCAAGAGGATTGGGAGCAGGAGTCCTATCGCGGCCGCACCGCCCGGGTCTCCGAGGCGGTGCGCCGGCGCCTGCATGCCGACGTCGTGAACGTGCCTCTGCCCGGGCCGGCGCCGCGCCGGGTCTGGCAGAACGGTGCGCTGTCCTGCTACGAGGATGAATGGGGGGTATGGTGGGCCTGTCCACCCGATGGGCATTATTACACCATCCGGGAGCCGTTCGCCGGCGAGCCCAGCCCCCACGATATCCACACCTATCCCTGGCCGGACCCGACCGATGCGGTCTGGACGGCCGGCCTGGTCGAGAAGGTGGAACAAGCCCGCCGGCTGGGCGATTACGCCGTTTGCCTGAGCCTGCCGGTCGGCTTTATTCACGAGACGCAGTTCCTGCGCGGCTATGAGGCCTGGCTGACCGACCTCCTGCTGAACCGCTCTTTCATCGAGGCACTGATGGACGCGGTGATCGAGATCCAGCTCGAGATTTTCCGCCGCGCCCTGGCGTTGGTCGGGGATAAGGTGGACCTGGTGGCCATCGGCGATGACATTGGCTTCCAGAACGGGCCGATGGTCTCGCCGGCGCTCTACGATGCGGTCATCGCGCCGCGTCAGAAGCGGCTGTTCCGCGCCCTGCGCGACGCCGCGCCGGCGGCGCTCTTCTACCACACCTGCGGATCGGTCGTGCCGATGATCCCCTGCTTAATTGACATGGGCGTGCAGATCCTCAATCCGGTGCAGGTTTCCGCCGCAGGCATGGACACCGCCGTGTTGAAGCGGGAGTTCGGCCGACACCTGTGCTTCTGGGGCGCGGTGGACACCCAGCGGGTACTGCCGCGCGGCACGCCGGCGGAGGTGCGCGACGAAGTGCGCCGGCGCATTGATGACCTGGCCGAAGGAGGCGGATACGTCCTGGCGGCCGTGCATCATATCCAGCACGGTGTGCCGCCGCAGAACATTCTCGCCATGTGCGACGAGGCGTTGGAGTACGGCCGCCGGCAGTAAGCAGGGGAAATGCCCATACCCGCGACACCCATCATTGACAGAATGCCTGGCACCACTATATACTGGTAGCATGAACCGACGAATGCCCCTGTTCACTGTCAAAGGAGGAACTTTATGGAAACCATCCCCGTCCCGAACATCCTGGCGCGGCGCAGTGTGCGTCGGTATACCTCAGAACCGGTCAGCGAGGAGCAAATCACCGCCCTGCTGAAAGCGGCCATGGCCGCGCCATCGGCGGCCAACCGCCGGCCGTGGCACTTCATCGTGGTCACGGAACGCGGCACGCTTGACACCTTGGCCGAACGCCACCCATACGCCAAAATGCTCTTTGAAGCGCCGCTGTGCATCGCCGTCGTTGGAAACCCTGCCGTCTCCGATTACTGGGTGCAGGACTGTTCGGCCGCGACGGAGAACATCCTGCTGGCGGCCGCCGGCATGGGGCTGGGAAGCGTGTGGCTGGGCGTGCATCCGCGCGCCGAGCGGGAACAAATGGTGCGCGAGGTGCTGGGCATCCCCGCCGGCCTTGTCCCTCTGTGCCTCATCGCCATCGGCCACCCAGCCGAGCACCCGCCGGCCCGCACCCAGTACGACCCAGCGCGCGTGCATTATCAGCACTGGTAGCGCGGCCTGGCGGCTGAAGCCGCAACAGCAACTGCGAAACCTGCCGGCGCAGGCTTCACGAAGTCGGCGCCGGCCCGCAGTTTCAACTGCCAGGCGATGAGCCTTTTTCAACGCCCTCGATAAAATGCCGCGTTTGACGGCCAGCGGCGTTTGTTTATAATATGTTTGAATATTGAAAGCACGCGAGTTCTCCGAGCTAACTGTCCTATCGGCCCAAGGCCCATGGCGGTTAGCCGCAGTAGACCGAAGCGGTCTCAAGGGTGATGGCGGAAACGCCTTCGCCTCCCGTGCTTGGAAAGGAGAACGGTCCATGCAACTGCATCCTGTCGAATCGGCTCGCCGGCATATCCCCTCTGGCCTGCGAGCATTTATTTCCCCGCGCTACCGCCGGCAGTGTGCTTTAGGCCGCGCCCGACCGAAGGAGGGTCTATGCCCTGCCTCGATTCGCTAGCGCGGCCCATCAGCTACCTGCGCATCTCGGTCACCGATCGGTGCAACCTACGCTGTATCTACTGCATGCCGGCGGAGGGCATCCCACACAAGTTCTCCCATGAGGAGATTCTGCGCTATGAGGAGATCGCGCGGGTGGTGGAGGCGGCCGCCGGCCTGGGCATCAACAAGATTCGCCTGACGGGTGGGGAGCCGCTGGTGCGTCTGGGCATCGCAGAGCTGGTGCGCATGATCGCTTCCATCCCGGGCATAGACGACATCTCCATGACCACCAACGGTATCCTGCTGTCTCGCCACGCCCAGGAGCTGAAGGACGCCGGCCTGCACCGGGTCAACGTGAGCCTCGATACCCTTCAGCCGGCCCGCTTCCGCCAGGTCACGCGGTTGGGCGAACTGGAGGATGTGCTGGCCGGCATCGAGGCCGCGGAACAGGCCGGCCTGCATCCCATCAAGATCAATAACGTGGTCATGCGGGGGATCAACGACGACGAAATCGCTGACTTCGCCCGGCTGACGCTGACGCGGCTCTGGCATATCCGCTTCATCGAGGTCATGCCGGTGGGGGAGACCGCCGATCTGGCTAAAGTGGGGTTTGTGCCAGTGGCGGAAATCCGCGCCCGCGTCGAGGCGGAGTTCGGGCCGCTGGAGCCTTCGGACGGCGCGGGGCGAGGTGCTGGGCCGGCGCGCTACTACCGGCTCCCGAACGCCCTTGGCACCATCGGCTTCATCTCGGCGGTCAGCGAGCATTTCTGCTTCCACTGCAACCGCCTGCGCCTGACCGCCGACGGCAAACTGCGCTCCTGTCTGCTCTCGGACCGAGAGATTGACATCCGCGCTGCCCTGCGCCGCGGCGCCGGCCTGGAGGAACTGCAGGCCATCCTGCGGCAGGCCGTCGAACAGAAACCCGCCGGCCATCATCTGGCGGAGGACATCACCGCCACCGGCCGGCTCATGTCGCAGATCGGCGGATGAATCTCTGACCATCGCCCACGGACCGTCCGGGCGCCCTTGCGGCTGGTCATGCGGCCGCTCCCAACCGAATCGTTACGAGGAGATAATGGACGATACACCAATCGGCACCGAAAAGCCATCTTTGACCCATGTGGATGCACAAGGGCAGGTGCGCATGGTGGACGTGAGCGCCAAGCCGGACACCGAGCGTGAGGCGGTAGCGCGCGGACGGGTCTATATGCGCGCCGAGACCCTGCGCCTCATCCAGGCCGGCCAGATGAAGAAAGGAGACGTGCTGGCAACAGCCCGTGTCGCCGGCATCATGGCCGCCAAGCACACCGGCACCCTTATCCCCATGTGCCATCCGCTCCTGCTCACCCATGTGGCTGTCGAGCTGATGCCCGGGCCGGCGGAGCAGGAGCCGGCGTACATTGACATTGAGGCCACGGTGCGCACCACCGGCAAGACCGGTGTGGAGATGGAGGCCCTGACGGCAGTGTCAGTGGCCGCGCTGACCATTTACGACATGGCGAAAGCCGTGGATCGCGGCATGCGCATCACCGATATCCGGTTGGTGCGCAAGGCCGGCGGCAAAAGCGGGGAAATCATCCTGGAGGAATAGGGACTATGCGCGTGCGTCTGCGTCTCTTCGCGTCACTGCGCGATGCGGCCGGCATCGAGGCCGCCGAACTGGAACTACCCGATGACATTACCGTCGGGGAGGCGCTGGATAGGCTTTGTGCCCAGTATCCCGCACTGGCTCGCTGGCGGGAGCATATCATGCTGGCGCGCAACCGCCGCTATGTGACCACTGCGGACCGGCTGGCGGACGGCGACGAGATCGCCCTCTTCCCGCCGGTGAGCGGAGGATGAGGCCATGGGCGGCGCCGGCAAGAAGCGCTTCGAGGTTGTCACAACACCCATTGACGTCAACGAGGTCGTGGGGCGGGTCATGGCGCCGGAGTACGGGGCGGTGACGACGTTCATTGGCGTGGTGCGCAATCACAGCCGCGGCCGGCAGATCCGCTACCTGGAGTACGAGGCCTACCCGGAGATGGCCGAGGAGATGCTGGAGCAGATCGGGCGGGAAATCCGGGAGCGCTGGCCGGCCATCGAGGAGGTCAGCATCGTGCACCGCATCGGCCATCAGGAGCCGGGGGAGATCAGCGTGGTTATCGCCGTGGCCGCCGGCCATCGGGCCGATACCTTCGACGCGGCCCGCTACGCCATTGAACGCATCAAGGAAATCGTTCCCATCTGGAAGAAAGAGGTAGCGGTCGGCGGCGAGTGGTGGGTTGAGGGGCCAGGACATCCGCAGGCATGAAAAAGGGGCCGCTGGCAAATGCCAGCGGCCCCTCTGGGTATAAGGCTTAGTTGCAGTGCCCCGGGCCGATGTAGCCGTTGTTGTAGTAATCCAGCGTGGTCATCCAGCCGAGCACCATTTTCTGCTGAGCCTTGGTGAGGCTGGACCAAGCGGTGTAGTCGTACATGGCCAAGAAGTTATCCGCGGCGGTGATGACGCCCGCCACAGCGGAGCCGCTGGCGCCGTTGGCGATGTTCAGCTTGGCGGCCAGCAGTTGGGCGTAGAGCTTGGTGATGCCGTTGGATGGATGGCCCAGGTTCATGCTGAGGATGTTCACTGCCTGCGCGGCAGTGGTCACCGGCACAGACTTGGCCCCGCCAGCGTTGCCCAACCAGATGGGCAAGAACTGCGAGACACGGTCAGGATTGCGGCCGGTGAAGCCGGCGTGCGTCTTCCAGTAACCGATGGTCAGCGTACACCCTTCCTCGCATGGCCCGGTGTAGACCATGACGCTGGCCGAAGCTGTGCGCGTTTGCCCGGAGTCCTTCTCCGTCAGCGTGGCGGTGTTCGAGATCTGATAATACGTGTCGCACATGGCCGAGACGTTGGTGATCACGACGCAGTACGAGCCGCTCGCGGAGCCGGTGAGGTGATACGGCCACGTCGGTCCGCAGGGGTCAGTACAGCAGGTGTACTGATAGGTGAAGCCGGCCGGCACGCTCAGCGAGTCGGTCACATCCGCTTCCGCATCGGTCTCAATGATGGTCGGCGCGGACGGGAGGGAGAAATCCGCCTTGGGCTCCGGCCCCCATTCTTCCCCGAGATGACCCGAGTGGTTGGTGATGGTGACCTTCACGGAGTTGCGGTATTGTGCGCCGGCCACCGGGGTGAAGGTGATGGAGTACGGGTAGCATTTCGTCTCACCCGGTGCAAGTTGTTCGGCGGGGATGATGGTCTGCGAGGCGCCCGGCAGGGGCTGGAACTGGCCGGCGCCGGTCTTGTACTCCACCTGGTCCACCAGCTTCAGGTTCTCGGTAGTCCTGTCCCCGCCGTTGGTCACGCAGATTTGCCCGCTCACACCGTAGACCTCTTGTTCGGAGACTAGTACTTGACCACGTTGGTTTCATACGGTATCCTTCTCTCCATGACATTCATGTGGAGGGAAGGAATCATGCCCAGGCCCAAGGTGTACGCAGTCGAGCTGACCGGGGAACAACGATCACGTCTGCTTGAGCTGG